>NZ_LT934425.1:2517801-3147252 GCF_900232105.1 Candidatus Kuenenia stuttgartiensis | reverse complement strand
TGTAACGGTCAGGTAGTAAATATTCCTCTCTGCATCATCTGCGGCGTTGATGACACTGGTGATTCTTTTTGAGGTATGTTTTTTAATAAATGCATCGATGTATTCTGCGAGAAGACGTTTGATTTTGAGGTATTCTTCTTTTGATGAAATGAATCGGGCTACAAAGGCAATGGCAATAGTAAGATTTATTTGATCGTTTAATCTGATCCCCATAATTTTAATATCTTCGCCGACCATGGGGTAATTGCGTTTTGTTTCTGCAGAATTGAGAAATTGTTCGGTGGAATACACAATGGATTCCAGTTCCGTCATTGGTGAAAACCCTACGCCAACCGAAGTATCGTTTGCCGAAAGCTGCGTACTATCATAGGTTGCCCGTAAATCTGCGCTTCCTGTTCTTGTCTGCATATCAATGACAACATTCTTCTCCGGTTCCAGGAATCGCATGCGATTCCTTAGCCACGCATAAATGGTTTCTTTTGCAATTTCTTCCAGTGGTATTTTGCTATTTCCGGCATATTCAGTGGCGCGGCCTGCCATAATTAATTTCATAGGAACGGTTACCCTGCCGCCTCCGAAAGAGACTTCAGCGCATCCGCCCACCAGAAGACATTTATCGACATTATGGTGCAGGATTCTTCCAAAATGCTCCAAATAGTATTTTGAAAAGGCCTTGCTTAACTCTTCTGCTGCGCCGTCGCAAAGTGTGTCAGGATGTCCTATGCCCTTACGTTCCACAATCTCTACCGAAGATTTGCCGACGGGCGTTTCCCGTGTTTGTTCTATTATTATTTCCATAAAAAGCCTCGGTCTACAGTCTGCAATCTGCAATTTGCCGACTGCCGATTGTGCCTTATTCCCCATTAATAAAGGGGGGCAAGAGGGGTTGTTTACCTCTCACTCTGATTCAGGCAACGGCGGTACTTAAAGAATAAGAAATTGAAATACATTATGCGGGGATTACAAATTCATGTTCCGGGTGCTTGATTGTTAAAACGGGACATGGCGCCTTCCTCACCACTCTTTCAGCCGTGCTGCCCATAAGGGCATGGGAAATCCCTGTACGCCCGTGTGTTGCAATGGTGATAAGATCGATGTTCTGTTTTTTGGCAACTTTTATAATTTCCACATATGGCGTGCCACGAACAATGATATTATTTACCTCTATTTGTTCCAGAAACCTTTTTGGGATTAAGTGATGCATCTTCTTTTTTGCTTTTCCTTCCATATCTTCATATACCTTTAAAATGGGATACATTACCCCGCCTGCGCTAATGGAGACATTCATTCTTGGAACAACATAGAGGATATGCAGTTTTGCCTTAAAGAGCGTGGCAAGGGATAAGGCATATTGTAAAGCTTGTTTAGCGCATGGAGAAAAATCGGTTGGGAAGAGAATATTTTTGACAATAATCATGCTATCGGCCCCTCAGTATAAAGTTATTTTACCGGATTATTACAAAGCGCTTGCCATGCAATCAACGCGTCCATGCAACACGCATGAATTTTGCATTTTCATGTTTTTTATAATCTACTTCTCCATTGTAAGCCTTGTGCAGAATCGAGCCGATACGTTGTGCGAGTTTTGCTGAGGTAGTAAAGATTTCAATTTCCCCGCCTTTTTCATCAATCTTCATGATTCTTTTTAGCGGATTAAACTTCTTCGACCGGTCATCCTCGTTTTTAATGAGGTTCAGAATTTCCTGTTTGTGTTGTTGCAAAAATTCTCCCTTCAAAGTAACAATACCGCTGGGCACGTTTTCCTTTGTTTTTTTACATGCAGGGCATTCTACCCAGTTAATATCCTTCAGGGATTTTTTTTGTTCATAAAGATTGGCGTCCAGAAACCATTTTTTATTGTGATAAATCGCATTGCAATCTTTACATATAGAGTAATCAATGAACCCTTTTTTGGGCAAATACGGGTCGTTTTCTGCATGTATTTTGTCACGGGCAAATTTGCCTACATCTTTTGGTATTTTCATACTAGGCATTCCTCCTTTCGCGCATCTGAAAAAACGTCGTACAGATTTCCTTTTGTCAGAAAGCGCAAAAAAACAAGGGTCTTGTTTGAGCGTATACTCCTGTCATGGTTTATCATGCCAAAGAGTTATTGAAAGCCGGGATAGTTATGCAATAACCGTGGTCCAGCATTTAATTCACTTTTATCGGAATCTTTTTCGATTCTTCTTTTTCCTGCTTTGGCAACGTTATTTCCAGAATGCCATTTCTGTATTCCGCCTTTGCCTGCTCATATTTAACGGCGGTAGGTAGTAAAACAGTTCTCACAAAACTTCCGTATCTCCTTTCGATAAAATGATAGTTTTTCCCCTTTTCTTCCTTCTCTCCTTTCTTTTCGCCTCTTATGGTAAGCGCATCGTTTTTAACGGATATGTGGATCTCCTTTGGGTCAACACCGGGTATTTCGGCCTTAACAACAACGGTTTCTCCTGTCTCGGATATGTCAAGAGGGGGCATCCATTCCCGGAAAACATTTTCGCCGATACCTCCAAAGGTATCGAAAAGTTTATTCATTTCTTTTTTGAATGTGTCCATCATTGGCAGATAAGGCCACTTCATCATTTCAGAGGACATGTTCGTGTCTCCTTCTCTAAAAATGTATGGGATAATAAAAATAATTGCTGCTATTACTGGTAAATGCAATAGTTTATATCGGGGAATATATTATTTTTATGTTCTATTTCACAAAGCCATTTTTCATCAATAGCATTTGCCCGGATATCATTATAAAGTTTATTGAATTGAAAGAGGTGTTCTTTTGTTCGTTTTACGGCGTATTCTACCATGGTTCCGGCTTTCATGATAAACGCCCAGTCACTGCTTTGTGCCAATAAAAGTTCCCGTGCGGCCTGGTTCAAGGCCCGCTGTTGTATGGAATATTTATCGGTGCGGGGGTATGTTCTTGCCAGCGCAACCATACGATCTGCCGCTATGTGAAGATGGCGGTAAATCCAGTCATTTTTATCATTCAGCCAGTATTCGCTGTAACCTTTATATCCCCAACTGGAGGCGGAAGGGACGGCGCATTGGTTTTCAGGATATCTGTCAAGATATTCCAAAGGGGTAATCAGCGAAATCGTCTGCTGGTCAAACGCAATCTTTCTGAAAAGAAAATCAATCCAGAGCGGACCTTCAAACCACCAGTGACCAAAGAGTTCAGCGTCGTACGGGGCAATGATAATCGGTGTTCTATCCATCAGGGAATCCAGATATTCTGCTTGTTTTTCCCGGTTAAACATAAAATTCCCGGCGTGTTCCGCAGCCTTGTTCCGCGCCATTTCTATTGAATAAGGCTCTTTGTGATTTGTTTTTCCGGTAATGCGGTAATATTTTATCCCAACATTCGAACGTTTTCCATCGCCATGGAGATACGGCTTTACATAGTCATAATCAAGGTCAAAGCCGATATCCCTGTAAAATTCTCGATAATAAAAGTCGCCTGGATATCCTTCTTTGGAACTCCAAACCTGCTTGGAAGATTCTATGTCTCTCCCGAAAACAGCAACCCCTGACGGGCATACTATGGGGGCATAGATACCGTATTTTGGCCGTGGCGAGGCAAAGAGGAGTCCGTGTGCCTCGGCTATGAAAAACCTGATACCTTCTTCTTTAAGAAGCTGGTCAATGCCGGGTTCGTAAGCACATTCGGGAAGCCATATTCCACGCGGTTTTCTGCCAAAATGTTTTTCATAATGATTCATGGCAACGTGTATCTGCGCCCGCATCGCATTTACATTATTATTCATAAGAGGAAGGAAGCTATGCGTAGCACAGGAGGTAATAATTTCCATTTTTCCGGCATCCTGGAATTTTTTAAACGCAGTAATAATGTTTCTCTGGTATTTTTCCGCAAATACATATCTTGCATCGTGGAAATGATTATAGTACATCCTTGCAATTTGATTAAATTCGGATTGATTATTTGTCCGTTTAATCTCTTTTTCCGCAAGTTCGAGTCGTTTTTCTATGTACCGGAGGCAACGCTGCTGCAGAAGTTCATCGGTAAGCATTGAAATAAGTGGAGGAGTCAGAGTCATTGTAATACGAAAATCAATGTGTTCATTTATCAGGTTATCAAACACATTAATCAGCGGGATATATGTTTCGGCCACTGCCTCAAAGAGCCAATCTTCTTCAAGGTATGCATCAAATTCCGGATGGCGGACATAGGGCAAATGGGCATGCAATATTAAGGATAGATAGCCTTTTTTCATATATCTTTTTCAGAATGAGAACTAATCAGCAAATTTCACTGGATGATAAAATGTGTGAAAAAAATCTTTGCCACTTCGCAGAGGCGCTTTCAGGGACATGTGAAGCTGCATCAATGCCCATAGAAGCATACACCTTTTCATAAGGCGCTTCAATTTCAACCCGCTGATCTTCTGTTATATCAGAAGGGCACATACCTGGTGTTGTTATGGTATTTGACCTTGTCAGCATATGGAAGGTTCCGTCTGAGGTTAAAAAGCCTATGTCTGCACAGAATGACCTGTTTGGTTCCTCTAAATGAATATACCAGTCTTTGGCTCCCTGCACTAAGACACTATCAAAATACTTATTGGCATTATTGCCGTCAAAAAGAATGTTTGTCACATCATACACTCTCAGGACGAGGCTTGCGTCATACGCCAACGTAGAAAGGTTTTTCAGGAAGTTGTCTATTTTGGCCTGCTGTAGTTCCCAATAGCAGAAAAGGCATAATGGGTCTCTCTGCATGATTACGATTCGATTTTCCCCGTAGCTATCCGGAAGATCGGGAATTGCGGATGGGGGAGAGACCACCATTTCTTTTACCGGAGGCTCTTTCGTCTCTGTTTCAGTTATGCCAGGCCATTCATCTTCCCCTGTAACCCCCCATTCCACTACCGCTTCTTTTTTCTCTTGAGGTATTTCTTCATAACCAAAAAACCGAATCCAAAGTATTTTTAAAACGTATTTTATTTTTTCCCACAAGATCTCTGTCAGCGCTTTAAAAATCTCCAGGATTAAGAGGAAGATTTCTTTCATAACGTCTTTGTCCATAGTTTCAAAAAATCATAAATTCTGAAAATGCATCCACAGGCAAGCATATTCATAAGTAGTTGTATAATAGTATTTTACAGTCACATATTGAAATTGATTATACTGTAAACAACAAGGAATAGTCAATGAAATTCATTAACGCAGTTATAATGTTATATTCAAAATGCTTGCTGTCTTTGCAATGATCACATCGGGATTAAAGGGTTTTGTCATATAAATATCTGCGCCTGAATCGTCACCCCTTTTTTTGTCATATTCCTGCCCTTTTGCAGTAAGCAGAATGATATAGACGCCCTTCAGTGCAGAGTTGTTTTTTACCGCATTGCATACATCATAGCCATTCATTTCCGGCATCATTACGTCAAGATAGACAATATCGGGCGTCTCTTTTTTTATTAATTCCAACGCTTGTTTGCCATTTCCGGCAGTGATAATTTCCACTCCTTTCTCTTCAAATTCTTCAAGCGTTTGTTCCAGCAACAGTCTTATATGTGGCTCATCATCTACAATTAATACCTTCGGCATACTACTCCCCCCCTTTGTTATCTAATAAATTACGTTAAAGATATCTATTGGTTTTTCTTTGCCTTTTACGGTGATTTTGCCAAATTTTTCAAATTCAAATATGTTTTTGGTTGCATGATATACATTATGCTCCACCAATATTTGTCCGCCTTTTGCAAGGGATTGCAGCCTGTCTGCGATATTTACTTCATCACCTATTGCTGTATAGTCCATATGCCGGGGAGAGCCTATATTGCCAACCACCACTTCTCCGGCAGTTATGCCGATGCCGGTAGTAAAATTATCCCGTATCCAACTACTGCCCGTTTTTTTAATGCATTGCTGCATTTTAATAGCAGATTTAATTGCCTGCGTTTCATTATTATCGCAATGAAAAGGAGCGCCGAAGAAGGCAACAATCATGTCGCCTACAAATTTGTTTACTGTGCCCTGATGTTCAAATATTATTTCCACCATATGTGAAAAATACTCATTGAGATATGTTACAATTTTTTCAGGTGCAAGCTTCTCGCATACAGTGGAAAAATTTCTAATGTCGGAAAACAGAATGGATATTTTCTTTTTTGATGGGTTTAGTGAATTTCCCCCGGAATCTTCCAGGATGGAGCTTACAATCTGGGGCGAAACATAACGTTGTAAATGCGCCTTAATATTTTCCGTCTTCATTCTGTTTTCATATAAAATGGCATTCTCAATGGAAGACGCCGCCTGGGACGCAAAAATACTGAGCAGCTTCAGGTCTCTGGCGCTATAAGGGTAAGGGGAGCGGCTGCTGAGGTTCATTACGCCTAAAATCCTGTCCTTAAGCCTGAGCGGGGCGCATAGTAAGGAAGAAACAGCATTGTGTCCATTCACAAATCTCGGGTCAGAAGCAACGTCATTCACTATCTCTGCGACGCCGGTAACGGCCACATTCCCGGCAATGCCTTCGCCTGATTGCAATATGGTCTTTGGGATATATTCCTCTCCATACGCCGACAGTATTTCAAGTGTATTATTGTCGTTCAACAGCATCAGGGAAGCGTTTGTTGCGTTTATTAACTGCCTTGCCTCGTCAATAATCAACTGCGCAACGTCCTTAACTTCAGTGCATGCGGCTATTTTATCTGCGATGTCGTAAAGGAGGTTTATTTCCCTGTATTTGTCAAGCATATCGCTGGCAAGGGATTTTTTTTCAAACTCTTTATTTGCCAGATATGAAAGCAGTTCTGAAAATACGTGAGCCGGTTGGTCCCCTTTTACCCAGCCTATGGCAATGTCGTTGAGCTTTATAGGATAGGTGTTGTTTGTACTTATGACGTCATTATGGGTTTGTACGTTTACGTCTGGTTGATCACAAAAGGAGGCAATGGTTTTCCCTTCTTTGCCTTGAATTTCTATTGGGTTTCCCAATACGTTTATTAAGTCTTTCAAAAGACTGAACAAATCTTTTTTGGAAACCAGTTTTTCAAGATTGATTTGGGACATTGTTACTGTTAATAAAAGGGGGGGTATTTTACCTGTAGTTATTTATAAAAAACATATATGCGGCGAAGCAAAACCTCAACCAAAAAGATTTTAAACACAAAACGCATAGAGTATTAACAGGGTAATGGAGAAACACGAATAAAAACTTACAAAAAACTAAACCAATACGGAATTCTTAGTTTTATTGAGTTTTTTCAAAAAACTGAAATGTTGCCTTTTTACAATCTTTACGCGTAAATAAACACGGCTCGTTAGTCTATAATTTTTCCGCAGACGTGCCATTCTTATAACAGGAAACAAGATTTTGTCAATAAGCAATTTGACAGTTCCCCGCACCTGAGATGGCGAAAACCCGCCAGTGTAGCCACCTGTTTGCACAACAAGGCGTGGAACATATGCAAAACGGCAATTTTGAGCCAAGTCAAGGAGAAGATTGCGGTGACTGGAAACGAATCATGAACCCATTTCGAGGAACTCAACATCGGTTTCGAAACCGATGTTGAGTTTGTAGTTACTGAAGAAAAGCGCCAGGGATTATTCCCAATTTTTTGTAATCGTTCAAGGGGTCAGGACGAAACAACCCTGACAGGGTTAACACTACTGTAACGTTTCCTTAAAACATGGCGGAAGTCCCAATCACATAAAAGGCACACGTGAATATCTTTTTCAAAAAACTAAACTAATACAATAAATCTATTTTTCAGAAAGCCATTTTGTTGCCAAACTTTCTAAAATCATATTTGTTTGGCTATAAAACACCCTATGAAGTTCATTTTGTAGTTTATTATGAGAAAGAATAAACTAGGGGGCTACGTGAGAAGAAAAATTGCGGAGAGCGCAGAAGGGTAACACCAGTCTTCGCCCTACGGCATCCCTTAGTTACCCTTCTGCATACTGTTATCGATGGATTAATGCATCTAAATATTAAGAATAAATGGCCTCGATAAATCCATCTACTTTAGGTGTCGCATGGAACTTAGCAGGCTACATTTAATTTTCTGAAAACACCATATCATCATAGGCTACTTCTAATTTATGTTTATGCTTTAGTTCTTCCTGTGCCAGAATTCTGCACATTTTTTTCATCTCCATGCTATCGGTTGATTGAGACATACTAACATAAAAATTATATGACTTTTGTTCCTTCTTCATGGCAATAATCAATACATCCTGAAAATCTTTGATTTCAGAGACGTCCTTGTCTACCAGGAATTCTGAGATATGCAAATCCTGTGTTTCGCCAGGTTTGAAACTCATCACTTTGGACGTATCAAAATTTAGCAACATCTCCTTGTGCTTTACCTCTTCTGCCGCAAGTTCTTTTAACCAGACCTTCGCTGCTGGGTCTGTAACATGCTTTAAGGCATCCAAATAAAACTTCTGCGATTTGTCTTCATGCATTACAGCTTTTTCAATGAGTTCTTTTACATTCATTATTGCAATCCCTCCCTACCGTTAAAAGTTATAACATGGATTTTTTATTTAAACGTATCAAGTTAGTTTTTTATTTTGCCTAACGCCTTCAATTCGGCAAGTTTATGTTCGGCAGCAATAGCCGCTGTAACGCCGTCACCCACCGAAGTTGCAATTTGCCGGTATGACCATTTTCTCACATCGCCGACAGCATAGACACCCTCTATTTCCGTTTCCATGTGCATGTTTGTTTCAATGTGGCAACCCGTATCAACGCACAACAAATTTCCCAAAAATGAGGTATTCGGCACACTTCCAATAAAAATGAAAATACCCTGACAGGGCAAACTATTTTTCTCCCCTGTAACCACATTTCTTGTAATAATGCCTTCTACACTTTCTTTGCCATGAATTTCTTCTACGGTGGTATTAAAACTGACGTGTATCTTCGGATTGGCGAAAGCATCTTCCTGATAAATCTTTGCGGCTTTGAATGCTTCCCCCCGGTGAATTATTTGAACTGTTTTAACATATTTTGTCAGGAAAATACCTTCCGTCAAAGCGGAATCACCGCCACCAACGACAACTACATCTTTGTCTCGGAAAAATGCCCCGTCACAAGTAGCGCAATAACTGACACCTCTTCCGTAAAACTCATTTTCACCCGGTATATCTAATTTTCTTGGATCGGCTCCGCAGGCAAGAATAACCGCATAACTTGCATACACACCAGTATCTGTGGTTACTACCTTCAGTCCATCTTCTACTGTTAGTTTCAGAACCTCTTCATAGCGGACAATCAATCCAAAGCGCTTCGCCTGTTCTTCCATCCGCTGTGTTAAGTCTACGCCGCTGATTACGTCTGGGAACCCAGGATAATTCTCTATCATATCTGTGCCGGCTAACTGACCGCCGGTAATTTTTCTTTCAAAAACCACCGTCTTTAATAATGCCCGGCAAGTGTAAACCGCCGCTGCAAGTGCTGCAGGCCCGCCACCCACTATTATTACATCGTAATCCCTGTTCACATCCCCTTTAATCCTTTCATGGCATTTAAAACCTGCCAGCCATAAAAATTCAGCGCAAATTGTTTTTTCTCAATATGACATTCCAGGCATTGCTTTGAACCTTTTGTCGCCCAATCACGTGTTAGAAAAGCAGTTTTTGCCTGCAACCCTCGTGACGTCAGTTTCTCTTTCCCCATATGACAAAAATTGCATTCAACCGCCATCGTTTCGGAAAGCTCAAACATATTCCTTGCCTGGTTTTCTTTTTCGGTATAGCGCTTACCGTCTATATGACAATAATCGCAATCTACTCCAAGGGCAACAGAGGCAGCCATCATTTTTTTTGAAATTTCACCATTTTCCGTAAAAACAGTTAACTCTTCATTATGACAATGATCGCATTCTACTCCAAAAAGTTTGGATATCTTTTCCACTTGAGAAAACCTCTCTTCCATGGTTCCTTTAAAATAGGGGTTTGAATATGTTACAGAGGGTCGGCTTGTTTCATCTCTCTTTTCTGTACCAGTTGCAGCGTATTTACAGAACGAAAGTGTCATCAGCATACTAATAACAGCAGCGTAAACCCGAATGTTTTTTTTGAGAAGAAATTTTAGCATAAGAATAAGATGAAAAAAATTACCATTAGTCGAGTTTGTCAAATAAATCCTTGTTCGCACCACATGAAGGGCAGACCCAATCATCTTGTATCGATTCAAAAGAAGTCCCAGGTGCAACCCCGTTATCCGGGTCACCTTTTTCCGGATCATATACGTAGCCGCAAACACTACATTCCCATTTTTCCATTATAAATCCTCCTTTTTTGTAACTATTCAGCGTAATTTATTAAACTACCGGAGATCAGAGCGCAACTCGTTACCAAACCACAGTTTGGGAACACAATTGCACTGGAAACTTTGTTTCCAGTGCGTGTCAGACTTGACGAATTACAAACTGTCTTAACCCTGTGATTTTATTCCCTATCTATCAGCAAACAGGCGAGAAACCGGAGTTTCTCGAACAAATGCATTCCCAAACTGGAGTTTGGGAACGAGCCGTGTATCGTTTACGCTGAATAGTTACCCTTTTTTTATATACCGAATTTAAATCTTTATCACGACAAAAAACATATAATCTTACAATTATTTTAAAGGCCAAGCAATAAATTAGGTGGCAATCAAGCCCTATTTCTTTCCGCTGAAACAGGAAGACAAATTTTTAATTCGTATGCAAGCATATATATTTTACACTACCACAATGATAGTTATCAACCAATAAGATATATTTTTTGAAGCGATAGGTGAGCATGCTTTTTTCTCTGCTATTTACGGTTTTTCATTCAAAATATGTTTCTTTCCTGAAAAGTAAAGACGCCTTTTTCCCACGTTTTTCAAAGATGTTTTACACTATTTAAAAAAAAGTGATGTTTTTTGTAACAATTTAGTTTTTTGAAAAAGTAGGGGCGAAGCATTTGCCAGTTTGGGTATGAACGCATTTATGACAATTTATGGCAAATGCTTCGCCCCTACACTATGCGGCAAACATCGTTATTGTTGGAATTTTTCAAAAGGCTAAAGTGTTACAAATTGACCTTTAACAATTTCCAGTACCGAGTGGCGCCAAAACTACGACGTGGCCGTGTTTGCAACCTTTATGGGGGTACCCAAAGAAGAACCTTCGACGGGAATTGCCCTCGCGACAGGCATAGTCTCAGCACTGAAATGGCAACCAGTTTAGAATAAAAAAATGGCAATCATCTTCGTTTTTTGTTTTAATATTGCATCACATGGAGAAAACAATTTCATATCAGTTCATCTATAAAAAGGAGAAAAAAAATGAGTAAAGGAAAAGACTCTCGTAAAGAAGAAAAGAAAAAACCTACCAAAACCCTCAAAGAAAAGAGGGCAGATAAAAAGGCTAAAAAGAAGGCTTGAGTTACCGCCCTAAAAGCCGCCGTTGCTTTCCTGAATTATTCAAGAAACCCTGTATGCATTGGAATTACTATACTGTAGAAAAGCTGCGTTTTTTGGAGAATTTTACTTAAATAGAGATTACAATTATAATCTTGATTTGTAACAATTTAATTTTTTGAAAACGTAGGGGCGAAGCATTTGCTATAACGGGCATACATGCGTTCATGCCCAAGCATGCAAATGCTTCGCCCCTACATCGTTCGGCAAAATATCGTTATTATTGGAATTTTTCAAAAAACTAAAGTGTTACCTTGATTTTGATTTTGAGACTATCGGAACTGCAATACTGATGTTTGATTCTGTAAAGCCGTATCAACAGATTCCATTTCAGTTCTCGCTTCATATTCAAGCATCACCAAAGAGTAAACTTGAGCACATCAGTTATTTGGCAGAAGGCAAAGACGATCCACGTCCGGAATTATTAAAGCTATTGAAAAAACACCTTGACACTAAAGGATCGATTGTTGCATACAAAGCATACTTTGAAAAAGATAAACTCAACAAAGCATGCGAAGTATTTCCGGCTTACGGGGAGTGAAATCAGAAGATACAAGCCCGAATAGTTGATCTGTTGGATCCTTTCAAAGCCTTCTACTACTATAGCTACAAACAAGAGGGAAGCGCATCGATCAAATCTGTCTTGACAATGGGGTACACCTCACTTCCACGTGTGTGTCGCTCATGTTGCAATACTTCTGACTGAAAGTTTACTTTCCAGGCTGATGAGGCCGAAGAACTAGCTAACTCCAATCATCGTGAGATGGTATCGCTCAAAACTTATCATCAGATTGATTTATCTGGGCAGAAGGGATTATACCCCGATGAGTGGTATCTGATACAGTTCATCATCTACTTAATTTGATAAACGCCTTTGTCCGTAACACTTTAGTTTTTTGAAAAAGTAGGGGCGAAGCATTTGCCCGTTTTGGGTATGAACGCATTTATGACAATTTACAGCAAATGCTTCGCCCCTACATTGCGATTATTGGAATTTTTCAAAAAACTAAAGTGTTACCTTTGTCCTTGTTTTCTTCTGCTCCAGTGCGAACCTTAAAACATTCCTACTCGCAATATACTAAAGAATATTTTTTTGTAGATACAATAGCACCGCTTTTGCTATTCACACCCGCATAGA
The DNA here is from genome assembly GCF_900232105.1 of Candidatus Kuenenia stuttgartiensis. Classification (NCBI taxonomy): domain Bacteria; kingdom Pseudomonadati; phylum Planctomycetota; class Candidatus Brocadiia; order Candidatus Brocadiales; family Candidatus Brocadiaceae; genus Candidatus Kuenenia; species Candidatus Kuenenia stuttgartensis. The sequence goes on along the minus strand of NZ_LT934425.1, from coordinate 3,134,689 downwards.
GAGTGGTTTAGTTAAGGAACTAAGTAATATTTGGTTGTCATACCGCCTTCATTTAAAAATACAAACATTAGGGTTGGTTATTCTGAATGGCAGAAAAAAAATACATGACATGGTTAGCACACGGCGGCGCATTCATTGATGAAACGCGCATTTTATTAGATATATTCGATCCTGCGGTAGATATTAATACGTGGGTGGAGCAGATCGTGCGCAAAAATGTTTTAGGAAAGAGATCCCGTTCATGGACCAATGAGATTGTTAAACGATATTTCCTCGCCCGGTTTGTTACAAAAGAGTCAAGCTATGCATGGAAGGCTCTGAAAATTTTATGCGCTAAAAATGTTGATTTATCCATTATCCGCTCTATTATGTATTATCACACAGCAAAAATTGACGATTTCTTTTATGATTTCGTGATCCTTGATCTTTTTGACCGATATTACGCAGGACAACTTGCTATTTCATCAGGAGATGTATACAAATTTATAGAAAGTGCAAAACCCGGCATGTTTGACCAGATGTGGAGTGATTCAGTAAAGGGAAGGCTATCACGGGGGGTAATGTCAACTCTGAGGGACTTTGGTATATTGGAAGGTAAGTCGAAAAAACAGATAGCCAACTTCTACCTGCCCATTGAAGCATTTGCGTATGTTGCATTTCTTATCCATTCACGGGTTTCTACCGGAGAGCTTATTATTCAAAATGAGGATTGGAAGTTGTTTCTCCTCAAACCCCAGGCCGTGGAACGTATGTTTCTTGAATCGCATCAGACAGGATACCTGAAATACCATGCCGCTGGAAGGCTCATCCGCATAGAATTTCCCTATCATTCAACGGAGGAGTTAGCTCATGACATCGCTTCGGGAGCGTATTGATAATCTGGAACAGGATTTGGTATCAGACCCCTTACGTATCAGCGCATACCATGATTTGCCCTTTGCCATCTTCTGCTATCCACCGCAGGAAGAATATAAACTACGCGAAGAAGTCTCCCGTTTAGCCACCAGATTAAACAATAAAGGAAGGAAGGTTACTACCATTTCTCTGGCAAAATCCATATGGGAAGGAATTGAGAAAACACGTGGGTTATCCTATGTTATACAAACAGAGAAAAAATTTGGATTCCAAAGGACACAGTCAACTGTAAACAATATCCTCTCAAAGCTCAGCCCATTGCCTGATATGCTTCAAAAACTTATGGAAGGGCTTAATCCCAAAATCGATATTGTGTTCCTTACACGGGCAGCAGCCCTGGCGCCAGCAATTTACCGTATGAGTAAACTTCTGGACGAGATGCACCGCCGAACTATGGTCCCTATGATTTTATTTTACCCGGGTGCAAGAGAAGGCGAAAACGAGCTTAGGTTCATGGACATTCAGGAAATAGAGGGCATTAGCGGCTATAATTACAGGGTAAAAATTTACTGAGGTATTCTGGTGGATAAAGAAATCCGTAATAAAATAAAAAAGATGGTGCAGGATGCGCGTAAAGCGCTTTTAAAGGAGATAGGTGAGTTACTTGAAGGTGCATTTGGACTGCACAAAGATGGAACTATCGAAGATATCTCCCGCTTGCCACAAATCAAAGATGATCAGAACGTAATAAAAGCCCGTGAAGGATTTGCATACGTCATTGAGCGGGAAACTGTGGCCGGAAGCAAGAGACATGAAGCTGTGGAAAGATTGATACTTGGTTTGACATTTACCCACCTGAACCGTCTTGTGGCCTTGAAACTCATGGAGCGGAGAAAGGTCATCCGGGAGACTGTTTCCCGCGGCAGCAAATCCAATGGTTTCGTCCACTACGTGGTGGATGTGTTAAAAAAGACTGATTTATCACAGCTTGATGACATAGACATTGCTTACCAGGATTATATTTTGTACCAATGCAGAGAAGTTGCAGAGGAGATTAAAGTCCTCTTTGACCAGGAAGACCTTTCATCTTATGTATTTCCAAGACCGCGGGCATTAAAGGCTGTTTTAGAAATCATAAATAATCCGGAGATTGACAATATATGGGATTTTGATGAAACCATCGGGTGGATTTATCAATATTTCACGCCAAAAGAGATCAGGGAGCAGGCAAGGGCTGAAAGCTCTGCACCACGCAATTCCTGGGAACTGGCATTCCGCAATCAATTCTATACGCCAAGATACGTTGTGCAGTTTCTCACTGATAATACCCTCGGCAGGATGTGGTATGAGATTATGCAGGGGAATACCAGGCTTTCAGAATACTGCGAATATATGGTCAAGCCCAGGAATGAGGTATTCCTTCAGAGGGATGAAAAACCGGCTGCACAAGCAGATAGCTTTCAGGTTCCTTTCCGTGAGAAAAAAGACCCGCGATTGCTAAAGATACTTGATCCGGCATGCGGTAGCGGGCATTTTCTGCTGTATGTATTTAACCTGCTGATGATTATATACAGAGAGGCTTATGACGATAAAGACCTGGGAATAGCATTACAGAAAGATTATCCTGATAAAGATGCATTTGAGCGTGAGATCCCTCGCCTGATACTCGAAAATAACCTCTATGGCATAGACATTGACCTGAGAGCAATTCAGATTGCCGCCCTTGCCCTCTGGCTCAGGGCGCAGAGGGAGTGGGTCAAGATACGCAGGGAAGACAGACCAAGAGTAAGGAATGCACACTTTATTTGTGCGGAACCAATGCCAGGTAACCAGAAGCTTTTTGAGGATTTTGTCTCCACGCTAAAACCTGCCCTTTTGGGTGATCTGGTGAGAAATGTATGGGAAAAGATGAAGCTTGCTGGTGAGGCAGGCTCATTATTACAAATAGAGCAGGAGTTGAGAGCAGCAATACAAGAGGCAAAGCGAAAATGGGAAGGCCCGCTGAAGCCGGTTCAAGTGCCCCTTTTTGGAAAATCAGAGCCCAGGCAATTATCGCTCTCCTTATCAGAGATAAAAGATGAGGATTTCTTCAAAGAGGCAGAGGAGAAGGTTTTTTCTGCCCTGAGAGATTATGCGGAGAAAGTTAAAGCAGAAAATCACGGTTATAGCAGACGGCTGTTTGCAGAGGAATCAATCAGGGGGTTTCAGTTTGTAGAAGTGTTGCAGAATCGCTTTGATGTTGTCTTGATGAATCCACCGTTTGGAGCAGCAAGCTTACCGTCTAGGGGATATATTGACAAGACATACCCCCGAACCAAAAATGATGTTTATGCCGCATTTGTAGAGCGGATCCTTCAATTGCTTCATGATAAAGGCTTTATTGGGATTATCTCAAGCAGGACAGGCTTTTTCCTTTCTAGCTTTACAAAGTGGAGAGAAGAGATACTGATGAAGGAATCAAGTTTACATGCCGTTGCAGATTTTGGTTTCGGTGTCCTTGAGGCGATGGTTGAAACAGCCGCTTATACAATCGAAAAAACTCCCGCAACCGGAAGAAAAGCAATTTTCTTTAGATTACTAAAGGATGATGTTGATGCTAAAGGCGAAAAGTTGTTGGAAGCTATACAGAATGCTCAAAGCGAGAAACGTTTTGATATACAATTGGACTCATTTTCCCTTGTGCCGAATACACCTTTCTCCTATTGGGTCTGCGATAGGATCAGGAATAAGTTTAAGGAGTTTCCACCATTTGAAGGAAATGGGGGAACAGTAAAACAAGGGCTTGCAACTGCTGATGATTTTCGTTTTGTTCGTGCAAACTGGGAAGTAAAACCAACAGATATTAACGCAATAAAATGGGCTGATTGGTTAAATGTGAAAGACGAAAATATTTCTGAGCAGCAAACTATTTTCGTAGAACAGACAGCAAATAAAAGATGGGCAACTTTTGTTAAGGGTGGAGAGTATTCTCCATATTATTCAGATATTCATTTGGTAGTAAATTATAAATATAAAGGTAGAGAACTGTATTTGTTTGCAGGTTCAGTAATTAGAAATCCAGATTATTACTTTCGTTCTGGATTGACATATCCATTAGTAAATAGACGTTTCAATTCAAGAGAGATGAACGCAGGTTGTATTTTTAGCCATAAAGGAATAGCGATTTTCTCAGAATTTGGATTATTAAATGCTTTGGGTTTTTTTAATAGTACCTTGACTGAGAAGTTTATTATGATGCTAAGAGCTCAACATGGTTATGAAGTTGGTCAAGTGCAGAGAATACCAGTTAAGAAACCCAATGTCGATAAATTAACAGAATTGTCGTTAAAAATCGTTAATTGTCAACAATCACTTTATTACGGCGATGAAACAACTCATGTTTTTTTAGTTCCACCTCTACTTAGATTGATTAACATCCCTTTATCAGAAACGAGTGAAGATATTCAAGAGAAAGAAATCAAAAAAAATAATGAAATTGTCTGTATACAGTTGAAAGTCAATAATATTATCTATGACTTATATGATATTGATTTTACTGATCGCAGAATTATTGAACACGAATTAGGACAAACTATTCAAGTACAAGATGAAGTGGAAAAGGAATCAGACAAAGCTGAAACTGAAGAAGAGATCATTTCCGAAAGCATTGTTGATCGTGTTCAAAATCTGCTTATGTGGTGCATTGGTGCCGTCTTTGGTCGTTGGGATGTGCGGATGGCTTTAGATAAATCACTCATTCCAAAACTCGCAAACCCATTTGATCCGATGCCTGTATGCTCACCTGGAATGCTCCTCTCTCCAGATGGTTATCCTGCGACTTTGGGGAGTATCGTCAGTGAAGCATGGCTAAAAAGGCGGGTTAATGTGCTTGATGTTCCAACGGACGTGCCAAATCCCACTATTGCTGACAAAGATTACCCGATACAGGTTGATTGGAACGGCATTTTAGTTGATGATGAAGGACACAGCAATGATATTGTAAAAAAAGTGCATGAAGTGTTGGTTTTAATCTATGGTGAACATGCGGACGAACGAGAGCGGGAGATATTGGAGATTCTTGATGTAAAAAGCCTTCGTGACTATTTCAGGCAACCAAAGAGATTCTTTGACTTTCATATCAAAAGATACTCAAAGAGTCGTCGCAAAGCACCGATATATTGGCTTCTCCAAACGAAAAAGAAAAACTATGGAATTTGGCTCTATTATCACAAATTGGATAACGACACCCTTTTTAAAATATTACGGAACTACGTTGAGCCAAAGCTAAACCTTATTTCCAGCCAGATTTTAGAGGTATCTCAAAAGGTCGTAAATACTGACGGAAGAGATAAGCTAACCTATGAAAAGGAACTGGAAAAGCTAGATGAATTAAGGCAGGAGATAACAGAGTTCAAAGAGGAACTGGAGAAGGTTGCAAAGATGGGCTACGATCCAAACTTTGACGATGGAGTGATATTAAACATGGCACCGCTTCATACTGTGATACCATGGAGCGAGCCTCCAAAATACTGGAAAGATTTGGAATCTGGTAAATATGACTGGGCACATATTGCAATGAAGTATTGGTCGGAAAGAGTTAAAGCAAAATGCAAAAAGGACAAATCCCTTGCCATAGCGCATGGTTATGAATAATAAAAAGTGGGGAATGGTGAAGTAGGGGAAAAGGGGGAAAAAACAAATATCAAAAAACTTGTAACACTTTAGTCTTTTGAAAAAGGTATTACCTATAAACTCCGTAGGAACAACCTGTTTGTAGCAAGATAGGAGCCATAACAGATATTAGCTCCGTCAGGAGCGACCTGTTTTCCTGTCAATCATATACAGGCCGCTCCTACGGAGCTATTTACCCTATTGAATTTTATTGTGCTACAAACAGATCGCCCCTAACGGGGCTACATTGTTTTTTATGTCCCCTTGGATTTTTCAAAAAACAAAAAACTAAAGCGTTACAAAAACTTTTATTCTCTCTCTTCTCCATTTCTTACACAAATTTTTATAGAAAACATTATAATAGATAGTCACAAATGACATATTTGTGACTGTTTTTAGTTGTGCATTTATTGTCCTGCCATGCAGGAGCCAATGAATTGTAGTGAATAAATGAAAATTATTTAGAGGTGAATATGATATGGTTACTTTAAATGTAAAAAGTATTTCAGGTGAAGCAGAAACAATTAAGGAACTTCTGGCCGGAGGGCTGGAAGAGGAAAAAAGAAGAATAAAATTTGCCATTGAAATGTCCTTATCAAAAACAAAAAAATATGAAGAGAAATACGGAATTTCTACGAGTGTCTTCATTGAAAAGTTCAGAAATAGGGAAATTGAAGAGGATGATGATACTTTTAACTGGTGGGCAGAAGAAAAACTTGTAAATGAACTTAAACAGAAATTGTCAATAATTGAAAACATTGAGATATGTCAGTCATAAAAGAGTATCTTGCTCAATTGGATAAATTTCTCAGTAATGTGCCGTTTAAACTCCTTACCAATGTTCAGTCGGAAAATAGAGGCGATGCTGCATTGTATGTCAAAGGAGAGATTATATTTGCTGATAAAAGTGAACTGCATTTTAAAGAGTACTTTATTGCTATCCCCGCTTTAAAAAGACTGGCTTATTCCTATCATTATCAGGCTCATGACAAGAAATTAATTTTTAGATATGATAATGCAGAACATTATACAGAAATTGAAACCTATCCACATCACAAGCATATTCAAAATGAAGTTTTACCTTCCAAAAATGTAGATATTACAGAAGTCATAAACGAGATAGTAAGATCCTTTGCAAAGTAATTTAATATAAAGGCATGATAGCTATGCAAATAATTAAAGACCTGTTTCGGAAAGATATTTATCGTAAGATAGAAGAGGTAATAAAGGTAGACCAGCATGACGAGGGAACTGTTAAAAATGAAATACAGGAATACGTGGCAACCCCGGACATCAAAGACCATTTCTGCCAGGTGTACAATGCTGTTGCTGAATACCCTTCAGAACCACATGAAGGTATTGGTATCTGGGTGTCAGGGTTTTTCGGTTCTGGTAAATCATCCTTTGCCAAGATACTTGGCTACACACTGGCAAACCGCAAAATCATAACACAGAGTGCTTCCCAATGGTTTATAGAGAACGTCCAGGATAAGCAAATCACCAATTTTCTCCAGAACATCAACTCCCGCTTCACAATTCACGCCATAATCTTTGACGTCGCCATGGACCGCGGCGTACGCACCGCCAATGAGCAGATCACGGAAATAATGTATAAAGCCCTGCTGAGAGAATTGGGATATGCCGAGGATTTTGATCTGGCGGAGCTTGAAATCACCCTGGAAGCCAAAGGCAGACTTAAGGAATTCGTCTCTCTCTTCAACAAAGAGTATAGCCCGGCTACATGGGAAGAGGAACGGGATATGGCAATGGGAATCTCTGAGGCCAGCGCTATCCTGTACAAGATGATGCCGAACGTCTTCCCACGGGAAGATAGCTGGTCAAATTCTCTTGGGATAAAGAAAGATTCCGGAAACTTCATCGGCAGGGCTGACATCACACCCAATAAACTCGCGGAGCGTGCCTTTGAGCTTATGGCCAAACGCAAACCCGGCGCTGGATTGGTATTTATTATTGATGAAGTAGGACAGTATGTATCCCGAAGTGTCCAGAAGATGTTGGATCTACAGGCAGTGGTACAGGCATTTGGCAGGGAAAGCAAAAACAGGTTTAAGGCGAAGCAAATTGTCGCACCGTGTTGGATCGTGGTAACATCACAGGAGAAGCTGAATGAGGTCGTGGATGCAATGGGGGGGAGGATTATTGAGCTTGCACGTCTGCAAGACCGATTCCCCATTCCAATAGACCTTAAGCAATCCAATATCCAGGAAGTTACAGCAAAACGCGTCCTTGAAAAGAAAGATAAAGGATATGAGAGTCTCTGTGAGTTATTTGACAAAAATGAGGGGCATCTCAAGACCTATTGCAAGCTGGAACGTACAAGCAGGAACACTACTATTACAAAAGAAGATTTTATTAACCTCTATCCGTATTTACCCTATCAAATAGAGCTGTGTATTGACATAGTCGCAGGACTCAGACAAAAACGCGGGGCACAGAAGCATATAGGCGGCAGTAACCGAACAATTATAAAGCAAGCACAGGAAATGCTTATCCATCCAAGGACAAATCTCGCTGATCAGGAGATAGGTAATCTGGTGACTCTGGACAAGGTGTATGAGCTACTCTACGCAGGAAGCCTTTTGCCTGTGGAAGTAACCCGGGAAGTGGACAGTGTTGCCAGGCACATCCACAACAACGAGATGGCACTTAAGGTAACCAAAGCTATTACACTCCTGGAAGCAGTAAAAAACCTACCCAGAACAGCGCACAACATCGCTGTTGTTTTGCATCCTTCGGTTAATTCAGGGTCCATTCTGAGTGACGTAAAGGACGCTATCACAGAACTGGAGAAGGCGCAAATAATAAGGGCATCAGAGGAAGGCTACAAACTGCTCACAGTCCAGGAGAAAAACTGGGACACAGAGCGGGCAAGTTTATCTCCAAAACCAAAACAGAGGAACATCATTAAGCAGGAGAGTATAAAGGAAATATTCAGCGCCCCAAAGACCCGCACATACAGCTACAAGGGCATGAGGACTTTCAGGGTAGGCCTCTTTATAGACGGCGAGAAAGTCGAAGAGGGGGATATACCGTTATCAATCTATATCGCAGACAACGAAAACGATTTCAAAGAGAAAAACCAGCAGTTGCGTGTGCAAAGCCGGCAAGATTCACACAACAACGAAATATTTTGGGTGTTTTCGGTAAATGAGGATATCTATCGCCTTATCGAGGAGAAGTACAGGTCTAATGAGATGATCGCTACTTACTCCAGGATTCGCGCACACAATCAAATTTCTCCGGAGCAAAGTGCATGTTTGGAGGATGAGAAACAGCGGGAAAACCGCATCCATCAGGATTTACGGAGTAAAATCACAAAAGTTATAGAATCAGGCTCCGGGTTATTCAGAGGTGTAGAAAAAGATGGAAGCGAGTTGGGAAATTCCATCTCAGAAATAATTACAGGGATGTTGGATGCCGCAGTGCCGGAACTCTACCCAAAATTGGAAATGGGTACCCGGAAAATTAAGGGAGATGAACCTGAAAAGATACTGACCGCGGCTAATCTAAAAGGACTGCCATCTATCTTTTATGATAAAGACGACGGGCTTAATCTCGTGGTAAAACACGATAACAAATATCAACCGAACATAAACGCTGAAATTGCGCAGGAGATTCTCAACTATATTAAAAATGAACACTCGTATGGTACTAAGGTCACAGGAAATTCATTGGAAGAGCATTTTCGGGGATTTGATTATGGCTGGGAAGGCGACATTCTCCGTCTGGTGCTTGCAGTGCTTTTTCGTGGAGGCGCCATTGAGGTAACCCATCAGGCTGTAAGGCACAGGGGATATAGTGACCCTGATGCACGATTACCGTTTATCAGCAATCGCGCATTCAAGTCAGCGACGTTTGCACCCCGCGAAACGCTTGATCTTAAAATGCGTGCAGATGCAGCAAAGCACTATGAGGAAATAACCGGAAATGAAGTAAACATCGAAGAAGAAGCAATCGCATCCGCATTTAAGGAGTTAGCAAAAGATGACAAAGAAATACTCCTGCCGCTTCAGGTTCAGGTCAGTGCTCTTGGGCTTCCGGTTAAAGATACACTGAGCGAATTCAGGCAGACTATAGACAGTGTATTGAACAGTGACATTGACGACTGCGTAAAGATACTTGCCGGGGAGGGCATGTCCTACAAGGAATTAAGAGAGAAAATACGCCGTCTTGCAGATGTCATGTCTGATGAAGATATGAAAAACGTCCAAAATGCCAAAGCTGCTCTCTCCACAATAATACCAATGTTGGAAAAATTGGGACTGGATGGTGAAGTTTATGAGAAGGCAGAAGCGCTTAGAATTGCACTCAATTCGGAAAACTTCTATGATAAACTTGAAGCTATCAGATTAAATACGCAGGGGATCTATGCAGTATACATAAAAGCTTATAGCGAGAAGCATGATCATCGCAAAGAAAGGGTTGAAAAGGCAATCGAATCTGTCAAAGGGCATGTTAATTTTGCTCTCCTGAGTGAGGAAGAGCAAAATATATTGTTGGCACCCTTTATCGAACGTTGTTGCGAGAAAGCGATGCTCAAAGATACCTGCGCTTGTGAAAAATGCAGGGCAACAATTGATCAGATGGATTCTGACCTGCTTGCAATTCAGGGTATGAAGGATAATGCTGCCCGACAGATAGAGAAACTTACCGATTCTGGCAAAATCGAATATCTGCGGGCGTCCGAAATTATATCAGGATATATTGAGAAAGAAGAAGACGTTGAAATTGCATTGCAAAAACTTAAGGAAAAGATGATGAAAATGCTGGCCGAAGGATACAAAATATCGTTCCAATAAAATGGAGGTAACGCCATGGGTAAGATTACCGATTACCTTCAAGAACTCATAACAAAGCAGGTGAAGGATTTCGGAATAGTGGTATGGTATGATCCGGAGAAACACTATCAGGGGATCGTTAAAACACTCAACACTGGTGCAAAACTGTTCAACTTTAACGATAGCTTCTTTGAACTCAAATACCAGTTAGAACCGATGCTTGATGGAATAACACCACCAAAAATACTGGTTTATGTCGCGAAAGAAAGGAGCGAGACTGACAACGCCCTTATAGAAATAGAGAAAGCCGGCTGTGTGCTTGAGCCGGGTCATCCGTCTATAAATCAGAATACCCGCCTTGAGGTTGTAGCACGTGCAGTGCTTAAGCCCATAATGCCAGATGCAGCAGAAAATATCTGCAAACAGATTGCATCCGGTAGTCTGACCTATGATGATGTAGAGGGTATCGCTGAACATGGAGCTGAGATTGGATCAGGAACGGTAAAATTGATCTTCGGAAGTATTGATCCGGTAGAGATTGCTTACCTATTTCTAACAAAACCGGAAATTGATGACAATATCGTCAAAAAAAACGCAATACAGGAACTTCAGGCAATTCTCAAAAACTCATTCGGCTTTGACACGACAGATAAGATTCCTGACAAGACCAGGGAAAGGTTCGTTCGGTATGTATTGCTAGGAGATTTAGTAAACAACATTGATGATGATGGCATTCCATCAGTAATATCACAAATGGACATTCCTTCACTGGAATCGCATAAGCAAAATACATCAAAACTTGCCCAGCGATGGCGAAGCGATATTGAGCATAAGGATTCTTATGTTGACGTGTCAAAGATGGTTGATCAGAAATGCAATGTTGCGGCATTCTCTATCCCACCTGAAAAGCTTGTCAAATCCCAGACATTTTTATCAACAGAAAGCAAGCTAATAGATTGGGCTTGTAAACTCATTTTAGAAAATGCTTTACTTCAAGCTACTCAATTAGTTGATGCGCAAAAAGATTCATTTTGGCCGCGTACCGAAGAAACGCTTATGTTGAAATGGAGTATCCTGGAGACCGTCGTTAGTATTTGTATCAAAACCGGGGATATAAAAAAAGAACTTAAAGGTAAAAAATATTTACCCAAAGACTTGATTAAGAATTATTGCAGAACTACTTTACCATGGTATGAGTTGGATAGGTTTCATCGTGAACTGGAACATAGATATGAGCGATATAATATAGATCTCTCGGACGAAAACAGCCCAATTGAAAAGGTCATTGCCAAAGCACGGCAATTTTATACAAACATGGCTGGTGATCTGGCAGAATTTTTACAGGATTCAGAATTCCCGGAATTTGGCTTTGGTTTTCAACTTCAACGCGATACTTTTAGCAGGGAAGTTAAGCCACTAGTTGGTAAGCATAAGATAGCATATATCTGGGTAGATGCACTGCGCTATGAAATGGCCGCGGAACTTGTATCGGGATTTGGGCCAGATTTTCACAGCGAATTGAAACCGGCTATCGCAACAATCCCAGGAATTACGGAAATGGGAATGGCATCCCTTCTCCCCGGTGCAGAAGAAAACTTTGCTATTCTGGAGAACAAAGGTAAATTGGCGGTTAGGTGCGGTGATACTATAATTACTACGCGGCAGGATAGAGTAAACTATCTGACAAAAAACTTAAAAGGACAAGTTGTTGAGGTAAAAATTGAGGCGCTTCAGAAACCACGTAAAAAACTTAAAGATCAGATTGCCGCAAGCAATTTTATATTGGTTACTTCACAGGAAATCGATGAGATATGTGAACGGGGGAATACAACGCTGGCACATCGAACCATGCAGGACATTTTAGAGCAGATTCGCAGAGCCATAGTGAATTTATCGGTACTGGGTGTTGATACCTTTATAGTTACTGCTGATCATGGTTATATATTTCTAGACGAAATCGAACCAAGCAATAAGATACAGAAACCAGGCGGAGAAGAACTCGCACTTCATCGTAGAGCATGGATTGGGAATGGCGGACAGGCAAGTAATGCGTATATACGTTTTAAAGAAAGCGATGTTGGACTCTCTGGCAATTACGATTTGGTATTCCCACGTAGAATCGCATGTTTTATGGTTAAAGGACCAGAGAATCCGTATTTCCATGGCGGAATATCGTTACAAGAGATGGTTGTTCCAATCATCAAAATCACTAAAACTGAAGTTGTACCGTTACCAACGGCGCCAGAAATCAAGATAATTTTGGAAAAAGCAAAAATCACGAACAGGCTTTTCTCTGTACAGCTTGTTTGGAAATCGCCTGCTAAACGGAAACTTCTGGGAACTTCGGAAACAAAGAAACGGGTACGAGTGGCGGTAAAATCTGGCAAGAATGATGTAGGTGAGGCAGTTCATGCAGTATATGGATACGAAGATGGAACAAAGGACATCATTTTGGAACAGAACAAACCAAACCTCGTGACAATAATGCTTACGGGAGAACCTGCTCAGAATGTTCTATATTTGGTTTTAGTGGATGCTGAAACATTGGTGGAACTTGCGCGGCTAGAAAATATAGTAGTCAACCTAATTATTTAGAGGGAATACACATGGCAATCCTTGACAAAAAAACAAATGAGTTTTTTGGAGGTAAAGTTGTTCGCAAAGACCTCGTAAGGAAGGTGAAGGTTGGCGCGAATGTGCCTGTCTATGTGCTTGAGTTTTTGCTGGGAAAATACTGCGCAACAGACGACACACAGGCAATTGAGTCAGGGCTACGCCTGGTTAATAATACTCTGGCAAAAAACTTCATTAATCCAGATGAAGCTAATAAGGCACAATCATGGGTAAAAGAGAAGGGGAGCTACACCTTCATTGATAAGGTAAAAGTCCGGCTTCTCGCCAGCGAGGATAAATACTGGGCAGAGCTTGTGAATTTCAGCAATACTCAAATCCATATTCCAGATAACTTTGTAAAACAATATGAACGGCTTCTTGAAGGCGGTATCTGGGCACAGGTTGAAATGATTTATCGCTACGATGAGGAACAGAGGGGTAAAAGAAGTCCTTTCTGGATAACGAAAATTAATCCGATTCAGCTTGCTTCGTATGATCACAATGAGTATCTGGCTGGGCGTTCCGGGTTCACAACAGAAGAATGGATTGATCTTCTGATTCGTTCTATAGGCCTGGAACCAGCGGGAATGGACAAACGTATTAAGCGGCTCTACTTATCAAGACTCATCCCGATGGTCGAAACAAACTATAATTTTGTTGAATTAGGGCCACGAGGTACAGGGAAGTCCTTTGTATACAGAGAGACAACACCCTATGCCATTTTAATTAGTGGCGGAAAAACAACGGTAGCAAACATGTTTTACAACATGAGCACCAGAAAGGTTGGGTTGGTAGGACTTTGGGATGTGGTTGCGTTTGATGAGGTAGGCGGGATTAACCTTGATGATAACTATGTCGTGGATATCATGAAGGATTATCTTGAATCTGGCTCTTTCAGTCGTGGCCGGGAAGAGATATCTGCAAAAGCAAGTGTTTGTATGTTAGGAAACATTAATCAGCCAGTTGACATTCTAGTCAAATCGAGCCATCTATTTCAACCATTTCCTGACGGACTCAAAGATCCGGCCTTAATAGATAGATTGCATTTCTATCTTCCAGGGTGGGAAATAGCAAAGATGTCCGCGGAGATGTTCACTGATCACTATGGCTTTGTGGTTGATTACCTCGCTGAAGCGTTCAGAGAACTCCGCAAGGCGAATTTCACAGAATCCGTTGATAAATACTTCGCTCTGGGAACCCACCTTAATGCCAGAGATTCCAAAGCTGTACGAAAGACAGTATCAGGCTTTCTTAAACTGCTACACCCTAACGGGGAATTCATTAAAGAAGAATTAGAAGAGTACCTGAAAATTGCATTGGAATGCAGGCGTCGGGTAAAAGAGCAATTGAAGAAAATGCTCTCTTATGAGTATAGCCATACCAGCTTTTCATATATCGATCAGGAGATACGGGAAGAGCGGTTTGTCGGTGTTCCAGAAGAAGGGGGACGTGATCTTATCTCCACAGATCCGTTACCACCGGGAAGCGCATATACGACATTTGTCGGCACTGATGGTAGAGCAGCACTCTATCGAATAGAGGTAGGTATATCGGCCGGTACGGGAAAGCTAAAAAGTTCAGGAGGACTGAGCAAGTCGATGAAAGACTCCCTATCAAGGGCTTTTGATTATCTTAAAAGCCATAAAGTTGAGTTCGGAATTGGAAGAGATATAGATACAACAGATTTTCATGTGGAAGGTGTAGACTTACTAAATACAAATATTGATTGTCAGATAGGCGTTGCCTTCTTTGTTGCAATGTATTCTGCCTTGAAAAAACGACCATTAAGGTCGGCAACATTGGTGCTCGGAGACTTAAGTATTCAGGGCAATATTAAGCCTTTACCGTCTTTGAATGAGCCACTGCAAGTAGGTATGGATAACGGAGCAAGAAGGGCTTGTATTCCCATAGAAAACAAACGCCACTTCTTTGATGTACCGGCGGATGTTGTAGAAAGAGTGGACCCGATATTTTATGGAGAACCTATGGTTGCTGCGCAGAAGGTTATGGATGATTAGCAGAAAGTATTCTTATCACGGATATAAAGAACGGTGTTTCTTCATGAATTGTCCTTCTAATTACACTTTTCTATTGCCATAACGAACTCAATGCGTAAAAAAGAAGAATTAAAATTATTGGCAAATAAATGTATTGCAATACTCATTAACAAATATCAGTTTAAAAAAGTCTTCCTTATAGGATCGCTTGTAGATGGTATTGTCCATGAAAGGTATGATATTGATTTGGTTGCCGAAGGGTTGCCTTCTGAGTTTTATATAAAAGCGCTGTCGGAATTGAACAACCTCCTGCCCCCCGGTGTCGAAATTAATCTTATTCCATTTGAAGATGCCTTTGAAAGTTTAAAGGGAAAAACAATAAAGGAAGGGGAACTTGTTTACGGATAGGGAACGACTGAAGAAGGACATTGAAATATAGTCAAACAAATAAGGTTTTCGAAAAATTTACACCTCCCAGTCCCCAGCTGTAAAGCTAATCTTTACCCACAAATTTCAATAGCACCGTAGTTGTACGGCCAATTGAGCTGAAGGCTAAGTGGTGTAAAGTTCGTAAGCAACTTCAATATCAGCCAAACGTGACATGCCTCGCCAAAGTACTTCACTTCCGGGATGGCCATCACCACGGCGGCCCAGATGACCGCCAAGTTTACCTAAAAGCCGCACGGCATCATTGAGGCTTGGAGGTAAATCAGGAGGCTCCTTGACCTTGTTCGCAAAAGTTGTCAATGCTTTCCATTCAGAATCGCTGAAGTAGACAGTACAAGGGACATCAGGTGTTTCTTGTCCTAAAGTAGTCAGGTAATGGATACGCCAAGCTATAATCATATCAATGGCCAAAGCGTTGCATAGACGACGAGCACTCTCCAACTGCCGGGCCTCGACACGACAACCGCTCTTGATAATACGATGATAACACTCAATACCCCATCGGCGAGCATACCATTCCAAACGTTCGTAAGCATCTTTTTCATGCTTAACCGCAACTGTGGTTAACAGCATCCATTCTAACCCATCAATTCCTATAGGCGCATTGACTTCCTGCGCCAGCACCGCCCACACCCTGACCGCAGGCATATTCTTTTTTAGCATAGGTGGGCGTAGCGTAACAGGCATCGTTCGTACCATAAGTATTGCCTGACGTGCGGAGCGTTTCTCACTCGGAGGTATCAATATTTCGCGGGTACCTATAACCGGTTGCTGTTCCAGTTTAGTCCACAAAAACTCGCATGATTCTTTATCATCAACAACCTTTCTATTGCGCGAACGTTCTGCACGGATCAGCAACTGAGCGCCATCAGGCGTATTATACTGCTCAGCGAATACCTCGTGAATATCGGCCTCACGATCTGCCACAACCACCAGCAAAGATTTGTTTCGACAGCGTTTCTGTACTTGCGATACTGCATGGTAACTCTCCACCCATTTCCAGCTTTCCTTCTCTTCGATAGGCTTCTTGTGTCGTTCATGTTTGCTGCCTATTCCGTCCCGCGCCCAGCATTGCACATTCAGAAGTCCCAAGGGTGTACCACTTTCAGTAAACGCCATCGTATCATGCACCATCAGTCCACGAACTTTTTCACTCTTAGTACCTATTGGTCCTAACCCCTGCGTATTCGGATGTGTGCTATAATTCAGAGTCGTAGTATCTTGCGCTACCAAAACCAAACTATTCTCCTTCACACGCTCTTCCGTGGCCTCATAATGAGCTTGCAATATCGCCCTCCAATCTACATACTCATTGTCAAGGAATCGGTATGCAGCCTTAGTCGCACTGACTGAACCGCACGCCTGCGGAATGTTTGCCAAAGGTTTGTCATAAAACATACCTGTCATTTCTAAAAGTCTTGATGTCAATCGTGCATCGCCCAATTTTGTTCCTCCAAGTTCCGCCTCTATCCAATCCCGAGGCTCTTTTTGTGCCACTCTTTGGCGAACATGTACTTTGCCATCGGCACAACAACACAACACCGCCTGCCATTTCTTTTGCAACGGCATAACATAAACGTCTTTGACCGTTGCACCTGTTCCTTTTCGTCCTCGACCTTCCGTGCCTCCAACATACTTCCAGTTAGCTGCCCGATAACAGCTTCCGGAAAACCGTCCTCGTTCCACATAGGTTTCTAAAAGTACAGGACGATATTTATACACTCTTTCCCAATCATCTACCAAACGTGTTTGGCATTTTGCCAATACATGCGATGCCAAACATTTTACTCTTACCGTAGGCGCTATTAAATACCGACTGTTATTGATAACAAACGTATGATTCCGCTTACGTGCTTCCTCCGTCCATCCTATCCACTCGTCGCGACTTTCCACCCGTCTGGCACAGGCACTATAACTTAGCCCTCCTATCCATCCGTAATGTTCACTGCGTACAAGATACCTAAGTTGCGCCCCGCATAGGGGCCCACTTCCAAGATAATGATGCGCTTCTAACATGCTACGCCAAAGTTTCGAATGGATTCTCGTTGTAACCCGTATAATCTCTACGTCCCCCAACTCCGCTAGCTCGCATGACACTTCCGCAATCGGAGGCGCCTCCGCAGGTTTATTGACTTTTTGAAATGCATAATGCCTGTTAACCTTTGGAAGATTGATCTCTTTACGACGATCCAATTCCAACAACGCCTTGCGACAACTCATCTCTTGCAAACGGCCCGCTTGATTCCTCCAGTCCATCCATTCACATACCAGACGCGACAGTTTACGACGCGATAGGCACGGTTCCTTTTGGATAGTTTCTGATAAACGCTTTATTACATCATCTGAAAATATTCGACCTCCTACTCTATGCATGTACACAGTGTAACATACGGTTAACACGGTGTCCAGCAAAAAATATGGGTCATCCCCAGGCTGTAAAGAGGGAATTAAGGGGCGTGCTTGTATAGTATGCTTAGTCAAATAAATCTGTTTTTTAGAAAGCCATTTTATTGCCAAATTCCTAAAATCATATTTGTTTGGCTATATAACTCTAAAATCTGCAAAAGGATCATACAAGAGATGGAAGAACTAATCCGTGAGTTACCTGAAAATCCCGGTTCTATTGAAACACGGGCTGCGGGAAGCATTCTTCATGATTTCTATTGTGGTATCGAAAAGATTTTTGAACGGATCGCTATTGCGGTTGACAAGAACTGGCCGGAAGGAGAAGGCTGGCATAAACAATTGCAAAGACATATGGCAATCCCTTATTAGGGAGTAAGAAGAGAGTGGCAAATTTCTGAAACCTTTGATTTTATTGGTCGGGGTGGCGGGATTTGAACCCACGACCTCTTGAACCCCATTTCTTTAAAGGTCATTTTTAGCATTTTTTATAACCAACTGGCTTTGTGTCTGTTACGACTGTAATTATTTATAACATAAACCTTACAACATAGAAATTTTTCTGCTAGTTCCTTCTCATTCCTTTCGATTCCGCAGGGTTCGGTCACAATTTGGTCACAGTTCATTTATTTATTAAATTTACTGAAGCAGTTGCCCATGACATATATTTTGTGAAATGCCATCCAATTTCATTGTATGAATAATTCCTCCGACCTAATGTGTAATAACAATCATAAACTGTGCGATAGTAAAAATCTGAAAGAGGTGAATAGCTTTTAGCAAAAGTAGGTAAAAACTCAACAAAAGCACTATCTTTATTTGAATTTTTATATGGTTCAAAGTGCAACGACCCACCAAATTCGAATTTATTAGATTGTTTCTTTTCAGGGATACGTAAAATTTCTATCGAGAAATTTGTTAATAGATTTGAACGAGGATTTGTACGTAAGGATTTAAATACGTTTTTAATAGTATCTAATGTTTGTCTGCAACGATAAGCAATTAAACTATTAAGGATTGATTGCCAACCATAAATTGTTCCGTATCCTTCTATTTCCGATGCCAATTGCATTATTTTGATGCTATTTGTCCATGCTTTCTTAATATCACTTGATTTGAGATTCGTTTTAACTTCTATGCACGCAATTACTGAATGAAGCATGGTTAAAACGGATCCATCGGTGTTTTCAGAAAGCAATGGGTATCTTGAATCAAATATTATAATATCAATTTGTGGCGATAATATTCCTGATGGCGTGATAAAGTATCCAGTAGTAGCTTTTAATGTAAGAGGTAAGTAACGATTGAAAAATTGAATTAGTGGTAATTCGCCATTACTTCCGATCGTTTGTGAATTTGATGAGGAGGAAAGGGCACGATCTACAGACAAAAGGATTGCTTTTTCTTCTTGGTGCATAATTTGGTTTTTAGTGTTCGGAGAATGCTTAAAAGAACGTTTCATATTGAATTTTAATAATACATCTTTTGTAAAAACATTGAGAATAAATATAAAAGTTTAATGTATTGCCATTAAAAGAATAAAAAAATTTAAAACAATTTTTATATAGGCAGAAGTACATAATAAATCCAGATAATGAACATTTTATTAATTATCATAGTGTAATAGATATAGAAAATATTCACTATTCCTGTATTAAGATTCTGATTGTAATAAGAGTGAATCAAGGTCTTTGTCGGTATAAAGTTTATTGGTGAGTACAATTTGAATTGCTTTTGCCGTTAGATTAAATCCTTCCCTTAAAAGTAATACTTCCTTATCTATAGACTTTGATTGCACTATACCGCGATGAGCAGCCTTAGATCGCATTCCATAAATTTTAGTTAGTTTTTTTTTGAGATCGAGTCGTTCATCAAGTGTCTTACCCAATAAACGTGCACCTCTCATGGATATTCGATAAGTAATTTCTGTAGATTCGTCAGATTTTATCAATATTGATTCAAGAGCAATGCCCAAGTCAATAGCAGCATCTGCAAAGTCTTTGAACTCGGTCATTGCTGATCTTAACCGACTCATTGGTATAAAGAGCGAGTCCCTAAGATTTGGACTAAGATTTTCAAAAGACTCAAAGAGGGACTTTGCCAAAGAGCACTCATCATCGTTAAATTCAAGTCGAGGCCAGTATGAATCAATTTTTACCGAATGGTGAAGGTTTTTGCTATATGCCCCGGGAAAATCCAAAGGAACAAAGATCGCGTGACCAACCAATGCAGGTGGTTGTGGTCGAACAATGCCAAGAATCAACAAGGCGCGATAGGCTTTTTGCAGCGCATAAAAAAATTCATCTACCATGCCCATATAAATAGAAGGTCTATAATGCCCGCGTGGTCCCAAATGTACCGGATGCTCGAATTCAACAGTGATTGCGGCACTAATATGATGAACGTCAATCTCATGGTGCTCAATATTTTCGTCTTTAGATTGATTGAGAAATTCATTGGAAGAAAACTCACATAAGGTGACATTATTCCCAAGCTGAATTGTTTTTGGGAGTGATACTCTAGCCAATGCTAGCACTGCCGTAGCAAAAAAGGGTTCTCCGAGTAAAAGTCGTTGGATAGCAGAAATAGATTTGTTTGTATCTGTTTTCATCGAATGAATTACCAACCACTCACGTAAACGTTCAAAATTGAAAAAAATAATAATATCACCCACACAGAGACTGGCATCTTCGAATATCTTTAATTCTTTGCAATCCAAGATTGCCATGTCGAGTTCTTTAAAGAGACCTTCCTTGTTACAATCGAAATAAGCATCCCATAAATCGGTGGAATCATTAACTCTATTTGATATTGCCAAAGTGACCTCTTGGAGTATTTGCTTAATAGTTTCAAAATCAGTCATGGGTAAAAAAAAGACGAAGCAGGGTTTTAATTTTCTAAGTATTAATTAAGGAAAGTGGGGAATATTGCTATGCCTGCAACCATTCATTTATCTATACTTACCGTTGGTTAAGTAAAACGTGAGTAAAACTAAAATACCTTTCATATTAATTTTTATAAAGTCTTTATATCTTTTGTAAAAATTGACTATGTAATTTTTCTTACTGAAAGTTTTCCACGAATCCAGGCAGGGTTGCGCCTCATGTCCAAAATAGCTATAACACGAGCGATTTCTTTATCTATTTCATAGTAAATGGCAAACGGAAATCTCTTTGAAAGCATTCGATAAAAGCCAAAACGCTTACTATGCACTCCTGCATAAAGTTTGATAGATTCAAGATCAGAAATTAAACAAAGGGGGTATCCACTTGACTGTCATAAAAATTTCTTAATATATTGAGTATATATAACTTAACGGAAATAATTGAGCAATCAGCCTAAAGTACCTTAACTAATTATTTATCAAGTGGTTACAATTTGGATGGGACAGTCAAGTGGATGCTCCCCTTTAAACAATTAAAAAAATAATCACCTATCCCTTTCTCTTTTCTATCATAAAAAAGCCTTCCTTCTTCTAAATCCATTGCCGCTTCTTTTAAGACAAGCACTTTCTTTACATTCATTGACGTGTTTTTGTTTTTAATTCTTCAATAGAAATGAATTCTGCTTTGCCACTCTCAATTTTCTTTTTCCTTTTGTCAAGAATTTCTTCATGCCATGCAGGAGATTCGATTTCGTACTACTATCCATCAACTTCTTGTTTTTTATGCTCGTTTTTCAAAATGCATAACCGTAAGGCATTGATTAGATGAGGATTACGTAAAGTTTGGAGCATTGGGTTTTTTGTCATTTGAATTTGTTTCGTATTTCGATATTCGTATTTTGAATTTGGTTGCGGCCAAAGGCCGCGCCAAGTTCTTCATGGCACAAGGCATCCCATAATTCTTCCATCGCCTGTAAATGTTCAACGGTAGACATTTTTTTAATTTCAGGAATAATCATAATATCTCCTTATTTATTAAGGATCAAAATACGTTATTTTTACTATACGAATATTATTTTCATACAAAAAAGATGAGTATGAATCTCTCTTATTATTTTTATTGTGCTGTTACAATCTTTTTTAACGCTATTATGCTACCCAGAATAAAAAAGTTGTCAATGATTATATAACGGTAAATAGCAGAATGATTTAGCGTTTTGTTAAGTCCTCGTCATCTGTTTCTACTCTACTGATTTTCACCCTTCATATTTTGCGTTTTGCGCTTGTTTGGCTCTGGCTATGCCGCTGAAGTCATTCTTCGTTATCAAAGATGATAGTAACGGTGTGTTCTGATGTCTTTTTTATGTATTCATCGGAAATATCTGTTGAAAGTGAGCGCAGTTCTGTTTTTGATGCGGTTAATGCTATAAACGGGTTGGGTATGACTCCGCCCAGCATGAGCAAATAAGAGATCATGAGCGGTATTGAAACCATCATCGATACCTTTACGAAGGGGAAACGTTTTTTAACAACAATCTCTTCTTCCTTTGTATCGAATTTATCCAATTCGATTTCTTTTTCATCCCAGAAGGCTTTGTAAAGTCTGAATTCTCCCTTTTTGCCTTTTAACGTAGTGGATTTTATAAATCGGATATATATTTCGGACTTATTTGTCAGCGAGTTGTATGTGTCTTCAGAAAGGTATATCTCTCCCGGATTGGATGCCGATTCAATTCTCGATGCAACATTTACCACGTCCCCGAAAATGTCATTTTCTTCCACTACGCCATCTCCGGTATGCAAACCCATGGTAACGAGAAGGAGGGTTTTGGGTTTCTTTTCTATATTGTACCTGTCAAAACCTATTTGCGCTTCGACTGCAGCGCGAAGCGCCTTCTGTGCATCTTCAAAATAAGACAACGTACCGTCTCCCATCGTCTTTACCAGTATGCCGTCATGTTTTTTGATAATAGGGAAAAGGACGTCATTGTGTTGTTTCATAATAGTACGGCTTGCGATATCACCTTCCGCATCCGCAATGGCAGTCGAACCTTTCAGGTCGGTAAACATTACCGTCATGCGTTTGGTAAATTTTTCCTTGAGGAGGCTTTCCAGATATTCCCTTTGTTCGATGAGTTTTTCTATGTCATTTGGCGTGGTATGGAGGTGTTTGGCTTTTTCGCCCATGTTTGGTATCGCTTCTTTTGCCTTTTCAACAAACTCTTCAATCATAGGATCTTCATTTTGTTCCACATACGCCAGAGCACTTTCTGCTTGCGCCTGAACTACCTCTCTGTCATTTTTTGTTTCTTCATGCGGAATTGTTTCGTCTTTCCCGATTTCTACTGTCTCCTTTTCACCTTTTTCCTCATCCGCCTTTGGGGTTTGTAATAAAGTGTCCATTATTTTATCGTGTATTCTTTCATGGTCACAATTTTCTTTCGGCTCCGGCGCCCTATTCCCCGAAGTACTATCTCCTTGTGCATCATTTGTTTCTAGAAAAGACATCTCTTCTACTCCCTGCGATAAAGTGTAAAAAATTATCTTTTGAAAAGGCTTTCTACTATACTGCTATTTTTTTTAACGGATATTCACCCCCGCCGAAACGCACAAGTTGCGGTTTCAGAGGGATCTTATTTCAATCGGCATTTTACTGATTTTATCATATAACTTGCTCATGTATCGTATGGGCCACCAATCATATAAAAATATTTGAATAGGACGCCACATGGCTACCCAGCCGCTAATGAGCAATCCTTCCTTAATAATTTGCGCCAGCATCCCATCTCCTATACGGTCAATAACCGCTCCAGTGCTGATACAAAAAAACAAAAACAAAATACCGATTAACAATGAAATACGTCCCTTTTTAAGTATAAAGCTCAACTCCTCGTTAGAAGTATTGAACCGGTAGTTAAAATAACTACGAATTGCATCCGGTATGAACGGTATCGCTTCTTCTCTGGAATTCTCAGGCAAATAAATAACTAATTTAAGCAGTGTATCGAGAGGAAATTCTCTAACGGAAGCAACAATATATTCTTCCGCGTCATCATCCATGTCTTTCTCTCTAAAGGGAGCGGGGTCAAACGTATTGAATAACTGACGTATATCTTTTAATTTTATCTCGATGAGATAGGAATTGTTTTCACGTTTATAGCGGGACTCTATATCTTTCATAGAAAGTTATCGTAATGAACAAACCCCTCCCTGCCCCTCCCAAGAGGGGACTTATAAAATTCCTCTCTTGCGGGGAGGGTTGAGAGGTGGATAAAAATGAATGCCGTTGAGTTTTCGTCTTTTAAAAACCCAGCCTAATTTGATAAACGTGTGGTATTCCTTGCAAACTCAACTAATAAATTAATTGCCTTACACTGGTTTTTTGCAAAACCATTTCCTCCCCATTTCCAGGGTGCGTCGTTTTCCAGATTATGTTTATCAGACACAATAAGCATGCCTATTGCAGGTATTTTGTGGAATCCGGCTACAGTTAGCAATGCGGAGGTTTCCATATCCACTCCAATAATGCCATTTTTTCTCCAGAAGAGTTCTTTGGCCTTTGTCTGTCTGAATACTGCGTCAGTGCTGACTGTTTTGCCATACATAACACTATTTTCCCCGGTTTGGCAAAGATAATCTTTCAACTCATCCAGCAGGTCTTTATCGGGTAATGCGTTTGTTTCTGCCGATGCATAATGGTAAGAGGTGCCTTCTTCTCTGATAATTTCTGTCGGAATTACAATATCGCCCACTTCCAGATTTTTTCCTATTCCGCCACACAATCCAAACACGAAAAGACATTTACACCCCAACGCTACCGCTATTTCAAAAGTACATACGGAGGCAGGAGCGCCAAATCCGCCTTGTATAAAAGAAACAGTATTTTTCCCTTCGACACTATATACATCAGGATGAGGAATAAAACCCGGCAGTGTAAAAACATTTTTCTTGGCTTTCAATCGCCTTTTTACATAAGGGATGCCAGCATTCGTTTCAAACATCACCAAACATTCGCCAATTTTTGCGGATTTTCGCAGGTCGGGTTGCCCGTTGCTTAAACAATCAACAGGTGAAATTATGCAACGTGAATGATCGTCTTTACCAAACCAATTTCCGGTAAAATTTCTTGTCATATTTACCCGATACAAAAATTATCGTATTTTCTGCCGTATTTTATTATGCCGCAGAACATTTTCTTTAAACAGGTATCGGGTATAATGTAACAGGAATTAACACATCTTCCAAAATAAAACTGTATACAATATTCTTCCATTAAAAAAAACAACTTGTCTATAGAAAAATAAGGCGATAGGATGAGATTATGCGCAACAAAGCCATCAGGGAATATCCTTGCCTTACCAATTCATTGCGTGATATTCTCTTGTCGGTTGTAAAAAGCAGTATAAGGCAAACCATACTGTGAGAGTTCACAAATAGGGATTTCCAGGACTAGATTTAACTTTTGTTGACATAAATAGTTATAGCATTTTTAAAATCACACTTTGTGGACCCCTTGAGTATATATGAACACTTAAGTAGAGCAAATCAATTACTATGGAAATATTGTCGATTGCCGCAATTCAAATGTGCTCTGTACATGACCGTAATAAGAACCTGAACACAGCACGTGTACTTATGGAAAAGGCAGTGCAAAAGGGTGCCAGGTTGATTGCGCTCCCTGAAAATTTTTCGTTTATCGGACAGGAAAGAGAAAACATAACATTCGCGGAAGAGAGAGAAACCGGGGAAATTGTTCATTTTCTCAAAAAATTTTCAATGAAACATAGTGTAGCGATTATTGGCGGGAGTGTTCCGCTCAGATCATCAAGCAAAGCAAAAGTTACGAACACCTGCCTGGTTTTTGATCAATCTGGTGTGATAATAGGGAGTTATGATAAAATTCATCTGTTTGATTTTCACCTTGATGACAAGACTGTTTACAGGGAATCTCATTATGTGAAACATGGGAAACATATTGAAACGGTAAAACTTTTCGGGCATATCATGGGGCTGTGTATTTGCTATGATTTACGTTTCCCGGAGCTTTTTCGCAAGCTGATGCTGCGTGGAATGGAAGTCTTGTTTGCGCCGTCCGCATTTACAATGGAAACAGGAAAGGATCATTGGGAAGTTCTCTTGCGGGCGCGCGCCATCGAAAACCAGTGTTATGTGGTAGCGCCCGCCCAATACGGACGGCATAACGATGAGCGCATCAGTTACGGCAGAACGATGATCATTGACCCGTGGGGACGTATTATGGCGCAATGCCAGGACATGGAAGACGTTATTGTTTGCGAAATTGATTTTGCGTTTCTTGGCGAAGTGAGAAAACATCTTCCCTGTTTAAAGCACATTCGCCGCAAACTATTTTTCTTAGGTGAGGCATGATAAAAGAGTCGGATAATTTAACATAAAAGTAGGGGCGAAGCATTTGCCCGTTTGGGTATAAACGCATTTATGACAATTTATAGAAAATGCTTCGCCCCCTACATTTGTTGGAATTTTTCAAAATACTAAATTGTTACGCAAATGGAGATTTTCAGGTGAAAATCCCTGCACGATCAAGATAAGGATATGAGGAAAATGTTATACTGATGAATACCCCCAAAAAAGCACAGATTGGCAGTGAGTATGACCTTTTTGTCTTTGCACAGAAGGAGAGTGAGGCATTAAAGGAACGTCTCTTTGAACTTTACCTGCTATACAGCCTCAGTAAAAATTTAAACGTTTCACTTCAGTTGAATGAACTTTTCCACAACACTATAAATGTCTTGAAGGAGTCCTTAAGGATTGAAGATTTCTGCTTTATGCTGATAGATGATGAATGTAATGAGTTGAAAATGTGGAAAGTGGATGACTGCAGCTTTGGGGAGGCGAAGGGTATAACGTTTAAAATAGGCGAAGGAATTTCCGGTCTCGTGGCCCAAACCGGTGAGTCTATATTGATTCCTGACACAGATAAAGACCCACGATTTCTTTTTTACAAGGGAAAGATACCAGATATCGGGTCTTTTATCTCCATACCATTAAAATTAAATAACGACAAAGTAATTGGAGTCTTGAACATTCACAAGAAGGAGAAGAATGCCTTCAGGGATACGGACAAAATGTTGTTTGTTGCTATAGCACATAATGTAGCAATTGCCATAGATAGGGCGCGTAATTATGAGCATGCGCAAAAGGTTGCCATGGTGGACGAATTGACTTCGCTATATACCAGAAGATACTTTCTCGAGAGCAGCCAGAGAGAATATCGCCAGGCGGAAAGGCGTGGAGAATTCTTTTCAATAATCATGGTGGATATCGATCATTTTAAATATTTTAATGACACTTACGGCCACTTGCTTGGCGATGAAGTGTTGAGAAAGCTGGCATCTGTTTTAAAACTGAACGCGAGACAGAGTGATGTTATTGCCCGGTACGGCGGTGAAGAGTTTATCATTTTACTGCCAGGAACAAATAAACCCGGGGCAGTCGCAAGCGCCGAAAAACTCAGGTCAGCAATAGAAAAGAAACTTGCTATAGAGGTAGGAGGAGGACACAAAGAGAAAGTGACAATAACGGCTGGCGTTGCCTGCTATCCTGAGGACGGGAATAACGTAGAAGAGGTAACTGCATCGGCAGACAGGTTTCTCTATTTGGGGAAAAAAAGCGGGCGCAACAAGATCGTTTCAGCAGCTACGGACGCAAAGGTTGCCATACCTGAAAAGAGGGTAGCAAGCAGGTACATGACCGCTTTAAAGATTGTAAGCGGATTGCATCAGCCCCAGTCCATTGAAATTGAAACGGATAGCAATTGGAAGATGTGTACAGTAAAGGATATAAGTAAAATGGGATTCCGGGGCGAAGTTGAATTTGCGGCCAAAATTGGTAATGTATATTCGGGCAAGGTGGTTCTGAATACCGATGACCATAAACCAGGCCAGTTTTCCATCCGCGTAGCGTTTGCAAAAAGAATGTGCCAAAACAGATATCAAATCGGGGCAGAGATTATAGACGGACGGGATAACTGGAAAAGGCTCTTTATCCAGACAACCCATTGAGTAGCCCTATTTCACTGTGTGCAAATGCTGGGAATAAGCGTTTTTACTTTGAATTTTAGCAACACCTTAGTTTTTTGAAAAAAAAATCTGCCTATAGGATGTATGATTTGTAGCGGCAAGGCATGCCTCATACGCATCAACCTAACTTGGCAGTAGTTGTAAAGGTTAGCATTTCAAGAAGCGGAATAATTTCTTTGGAAGGATTAAGGGATGTTCTTCGCGAGAAGTCTCCCGAGTCAGATATAACCCCGCAGGCATTGAGTAAAAAGATAAATAGCGATAAAGCAGTATCGTTTTTAGAGCGTACGTTTGAAGCAATATACAAAGAACAGGTATGTCCTAAATTAGAGAAGATACCTTTTGCGGTATTAGAGCAATTTTCGAATGTGTATCCTCCAGGATAGTACCCAAATAGCGCTCAATGAGCATTTGGCGGAAGAATTCAAAGGTGCGGGAGGCAGTGCGAGCAAATCATCCGTAAAGATAGATTTATTATATGAGGCGGTACATCATATATTGAAAGAAGTTTCTATTACGAAAGGCACCTATCCTGATCAGAAAAACGGAGCAAAGGTATTGAAACATATAGGGGAAAGGGATTTGCTGTTGAGGGATTTGGGATATTTTGATCTTTCGGTATTAGGGGATATTGAAGGAAATATGTATCGTAACGCGGATATATGCGCTAAGCGCATAGTATTGTCATAGTACTATGTGTCGGGGGTGAGTGGGGTAAAGCTGATTCAATGGTTACAAAGAAAAGGGCGTCTGAGCCGTGCAATTGCAAATAATATGCTTCCGGCGCTTATGGAAGAATTGTTAAAGAGTTCCCACAAAGGACTGTTAAAACAAAAGAGACGGCGCAAAACAACCCTTGAATTAATAAGTGGACAGGTTGGATTTTTAGAGGGTTTTTCACTATGACAGGAGATGCCGGCCAAGATAAAGGGTTTGTGCCGGACGGCTATTTCGGTGAAGATATGTGAGCGCTTTGAGTGGAGAAAGGCAGACGGCAAGCTAAAGGATATGAGTTGCCGTGTAGCGCTGCTGCGGATGGAAAGAGATGGGTGGTTCTCCTTGCCGCCATCTTTGAATCGAAATGGGAATGGCGATGGCAAGCCGTACAAGCATAGTAATATGTTAAATGATAACCAGCCATTGCTCAACCTATCAGCCGGAGAGATTGGAGATATAAGTCTGGATATAGTAAAAACCCCTGTAGAATCCCGTATATGGAACGAAATGATTCATCGTTGGCATTATTTAGGATATAAAAGATTGGTAGGCGCCCAACTTCGCTATCAGATAAACAGTCGTTACGGCGTACTTGGGGCATTAGGTTTTGGTGCATCAGCGTGGAATGTGCAGGCAAGAGAAGACTTTATCGGATGGAGTAGTCAGATTCGGGAACAAAATCTCAATCTGATAGTAAATAATTGCCGGTTTTTGATTTTGCCCTGGATAAAGTCAAGGAATCTTGCATCAAGGGTATTGGGCTTAGTCGCCAAAAAACTGCCGAATGATTGGGAAGATCGTTACAAATACCGGCCTGTAATGTTAGAGACGTTTGTAGAAAAAAAACGTTTCAGGGGTACATGCTATAAGGCAGCAAATTGGATTTATTTAGGAGAAACGAAGGGGAGGGGGAAATTGGGAGACTATTCCAAACTTTACGAAAATGTAAAATTAATAATGGTGTATCCACTGTGCAGAGAATTCCGTTCCGTGTTACAACAATCCCAATAAGTTCTTAGTATATGAGGGAGGTGAATCCCCATTCTGAAAAATTAATATCTTTACTCCTGCTTTGCTTCAACTGCTGGCTTTTCAGTAAAAGTTAGGTTGATGCGTATGAGGCACGCCTTGCCACTACAATTATTCTATTCCAGCAGAATAGTGTCTATATCCTCTCTGGCAACACCTCGCCAGAGTCCTTTGATTTTTTCCGGTTCTGTTTTTTCAACTTGGGTAATCTTTTGAATTTTTATGTGATCCGGTTCCGGTGGTTTCCAAAGCATTGCCATATAATCGCCTACATTGCCCACCTTTTCTGATGTAGCCATAGTTATTTTCTCCCTTGAAAATCCGTAGGTGACCAGTGAGTTTATGACTTTTTCCCGCAGATCTGTTCTTCCGTGAAGAAACAGATAGACGTCCTTCTCTACATCTATTTCTTCCGAAGCGTTACTTTGCCGTGATGCAATTCCCAAGAAGACGATAATTGCAACAGCGACAATCTTCCCCCACATTTTCAATCTCTCACGCTTCGTTCTATTTCTTTCCGTGCGAACAGGCTTTATTTTAAGTGTCACGATTTTTCCTTTCTAATCTAATGTTTAGGAATTTCAATAATTTTGCAGAGACGCATTGCATGCGTCTCTACATCAACATCAGCAACAGAATAAAGTCGTTGCCAAACCCAACCTAATCTAAGCTAAATAAACATAGCTTCTTTATGACCATATGCCCGGCATTACAGTTTCGCAGTCTTTGCATTTGTTATCTTCAATATGGTTTTCTAATATTCTGTATCCTGCCCGCCTGACTAAAATATGCCTACAATTAGGGCAATAGGTATTTTTTCCCCGTTGTGACCTGAAACATTGCCTACATAGGGAAAAAGGGCCCTGCATCAAATGCAATTTCCCTTGCATTTTCCAATGTTTTTACTGAGGTGTGCGGCAGGTTTTTTATCCTGAATGTCGGCGGAAAACGGGTAACATGCGCCAAATACACCGGTTTTGATTAACATTCTTCTTGTAATCATAAAACAATACGTCCGTCAAAAATGAATACTTTTAAGATTGCATTCTCACGTAAAAATTGTAACCCTCATGCGCAG
The DNA here is from genome assembly GCF_900232105.1 of Candidatus Kuenenia stuttgartiensis. Classification (NCBI taxonomy): domain Bacteria; kingdom Pseudomonadati; phylum Planctomycetota; class Candidatus Brocadiia; order Candidatus Brocadiales; family Candidatus Brocadiaceae; genus Candidatus Kuenenia; species Candidatus Kuenenia stuttgartensis. The sequence continues at coordinate 3,104,156 of NZ_LT934425.1, read as the reverse complement.
CTAAGTCAAGCAAGGGAATGATAACTATATTCAAAATGCTCACAAAATCGGAGTTTTATAAGGGCGGTGGCTCAGGCAACCTGTGTTTGTCCGTGCCACCCTTGCGGAATGATTGCTATGTGTCAATTTGATAAAACACAAACTGTGCACCATTTGAATATAGTGGTGTTTTATAAAATTGACAATTGAAAGAATGTTTAGTATGGTTATTTTTTGATACCTGCTTAACAAAGGCAATACAAGCACTTTCACGATATTTTCTGTTTCGGGGAGGAGTAACAATGTGTAAAAAAGCCGTTTTTTATTTATGCGCCGTTTTTTTGCTATTTCCCGCGATAATTTGTTTCCCGGAGAATCCTCTCCTGGGGGAGAATATTGCGGTAGTTGTGAATGGCAAGAAGATTAAAAAAGACGATGTCGATAAGCGTTTAAACATGTTTAAGGATGCCGATGTTGAAACGTACAATGCAATCCGGCAAGAGATAATCGAACAACTTATCACTGATATTTTACTGGAAGACTTCATCGATAAACAAGGGATTGTTGTCACTCCAATGGAAATGAGCAGGGAACTGCTGCTGATAAAAAAAGAAATTGCCGACAATGAAGGCGAAGCGGACGCCTTTTTAAGGGATATGCTTGCTTCCATCGGTTCGAATTTATATGATTTCGAGAAAACAATAAAACATTCCCTCGCCCTTGAGAAATATTTTAAAGGCTCGCTCGATTCCCAAAACCTGAAAAGATTCTTTGAGAAAAACAAGCATTTTTTTAATGGGGAGGCAGTAAGGGTAAGTCATATTTTTATAGATACGAAAAAATTTAATTCCGGTGATATGGTCGAAAAGGTGGCGCAGTTGATCAATACCTTGAAATCCGAACTTGATAAAGGATCTGATTTTGAAGAACTTGCCCGAGAATATTCTGACTGCCCTTCTGCTTCGAAAGGCGGAGATTTAGGTTTTATTCAAAGGAGGGGCGGTACATATGATGAACCGTTCTTAAGCACGGCATTTTCGCTACGCATTGGGAAAGTAAGTGAACCGGTAAAGTCGGAGTATGGATATCATCTGATAAAAGTTACCGGCAAAAAAGAAGGGGTTGCCGTAAACTTTGAAGATGTTATAGATGATGTACGTTCAACAATGTTGGATGAAGAAATACTTGGATTACTGAAAAGACTCCGAAGTGAAGCAAAGATTGAAATTATACAATAGCGTTTATCACCGCATACCAAATATCCCTCATGGAAAACATTTTTATTTATTAAGGATTTTTTTTACTACCGTAAGTTTCTGCGCCAGATGAAAGGTGATTTTTTCAATTGCCATATCAACAGCGGGGCCAAATTTAGGACCCGAGGTAATCCACCATTCCCATTCGATATGTGAGGTAACGACATCCAATCCTATCCCCTCTGCAAAAACTTCCTCTTCCCACAATTTGTTCCATTTTGCGTCATAGAGCGTGACGAAAAGAGAAAGCTTATGTTCTCCTACCGCATGTAATACCGCCTCCTCGATTTTCAGCCGTATGTCCGAATCTTTTAGGCGAAACTCCAAAATCCCATCCAGTGATTTTTCTTCCGGTAAAGCCGTATCATCAAGGTTATTTAAAAAAATGACTTCTCTAAAGATAATTTGGCAGGTTTCTCTGATTTTTTCAGCAAGAGGTTTTCCTACGGGAAAAACAAAGTCTTGAATACCTATGATGTGATTCGATACTTTTTCAATCTGTTCATGATTTCTCAGGTCGGGGTCGATATAAATACCCATAGTCAATGGTTGCTGTGGTATTTCATAAAGCCTCTTGTCGATTGAAGGGGCTATGGTAACTGGGGGTTTTTGCGTGCTGAAACAACCACCCAGCATCAAAAAAACAAGTAAAACTAAGCTGGTTTTCTTTTTAATACATTTCAACGTTATAACCATTCGCTCTTTTCATTCCTTCGGAATAAATTTTTCAGGCGGGAAATTATTTTCTAACGCGATGTTTTATCTCATCCACTTTATTGGAACATCACTGCTATTTCTCCCAATAAGCACTACGCCTGTTAGTTTCTTTTGACTATTGTACACGGGGTATGATTTTAAGAGTATAGGGTCGCCCGTTTTAAAGTTCAACATTTCTCCGCATATTGAATGGCCTGTTTTTAAGGTTTGCCAGATCAGACAATCTTTGCATGCGGATACAAATTTATGCTTTGTCGCAAAACATTTCTTGTCAACAGGTTTGCCCGGGAAAAATTGCCTGGCAGCCTTGTTTAATTTTTTTATATTAAGTTCTGCATCAAATATGACAATGGGATCTGTTATTGAATCAATGAAAGAGTCGATTCCCCAATGCTTCTCTGAAAATATTAATGATATGCTACGGTTTTTACTGGTTTTCATGGTAAAACACAAATGCAAATGATTTGCAAAAATGACGTTTGCTAACAAGGTATCACTTAATGTTTATGATTTCTATTTACTACATTTGTATCGTTAGCGCAATTATAATGCCATCTTCAAGTTGTTTATGTATACGGCATAAAGTATTTTGCAAACATTGGAGTGTTCTGTAGATAAGTAATTAGAATTATTTTTCAATGGCTTGTCATGCAAAAATTGCGGACATGATATCGTGCGAAAAGAATGAATTTATTGGTAATAATCAGCCAACGAAGCGTTGACACAATGCGCTGGTTCAGACGGCAATCCCTGAACCAGCCGGGGGATAGCCTTTTAGTAAAATAAAAAAGCAGTTACCAACACACGTGATAACTGCTTTTATAAAATAGCACACTGCAATTGTTTAACGTTAGATTAGTGGCTCCCTGAAGGATGACGAGCTTTTGCGCCAAGATCCAATGACACAAATAGGATGTTCCCTTCTTCCAGGCTAACTTCTTTGTGTGCGCTTTGTCCGCCATGCTCGTGAACGGAAATCGCATATGTACCAGGCCTCAATTCAAATACACAGGTGCCATTATTGCCCGTAGTGCATTCTTCATCACCAACTTTGATTTCAGCGCCCACAATTGGTGTACCAATAGCAATAGCAGTTACCCATAATTTTGCCGGTTTTACGTCGTAAGCCTGTGCTGTTGTCATACCAATTCCTGCGATAAGCGCTGCGCCAAACATTCCCACCAATACCTTCTTTAACATTACTAATTCTCCTTTTCTATCTTTTTGAAATATAACATATAAGACTACTATAGAGTATACAAAGTATTTATCTCCTTCCCTGTATTCCACCCCCTTTCATCATGTATATCGTAGCAACAGTATTGCTCATTCTTTTAAAATAGTGACTTATTATACATTTTAAACTTTCTTCGTCAAGTTATATATTCACCCGTGAACTGTCCGGCGGATAGAGATATTTATGCAAAGACGCCTACCGCTTTTTTTTATGATTGGCGGGATTTTGCGTAACAGTGTAAGCATTTTTCTTTCCAAAAGGGATAGAGGGGAAAACCTGCGTAAAAGCAATTCTTCCCTCTTTTAAAGCGCCTGATAAGGCAAGGCCTCATTTAATTTAATTCCTTTATTTCAAACATTCCCTTTGGAGGATTCAATAATATGATTTTAATTCTCTCGTGCCATAATTCGCCAAATTCCTTTATTTCGGCGTCTGTACCCTTTCCCGTCACTGCCAGCGGCATTAAATCACCCATTTTAGGGTTCATAGGAAGCATGTGATTGCGGTAGCTGATTTCTATTTTTTTATTGTTGTCCATTCTTTCAAATATCACCGTACATACCGCGTTTGGTTCCGCCTCTTCTTCCTCATTAAACGAAAGCAGGTTGTGCCTGTTGTATTTGCCTCCTCCCAGCCCTTTAAAACCTGTTTCTACGGAAGCACCTGTTATCAAAGTAACAACCTGTGATATCGGACCGTTTACCTTGTAGTCCACGCCGCCCTTGAATGTAACCAGAATGCGTCCGCGTTCGGGCATATCATTTTTGTATAAGGTTTTTAAGGCTAATTGCGTCAATTTATAAGCACCGGAAACAGCGGGGCATGAATGCCCGGCAAGCTTTATTACGTCTGTATAGTCAAAGACAAATGGTTCGTTTTTATCAATTGCGCCAAGCACCACCGCAAGCATATCTCTAATCTTTATGGGTTCAACCGTATTAAAAAAAGTCTTGTTAAAACGTGTTTTTTCCATTATTTGAGTTTCTCCTCTCAATAAAAATGTAATAGTAGGGGCGAAGCATTTGCTATAAATTGCAGAAATGCGTTCAGACCCAAACGGGCAAATGCTTCGCCCTTATTTTTTCAAAAAACTACCGTGTTACCGAAAACCCTATTTGTTTGACGACAATTCCAAAGCGTCTCTTTTAATCTTCAAGTGTAGAAATATCTCCGGTAGGCAGTCCTAGGTCTTTCGCCTTTAAAAGTCTGCGCATAATTTTGCCGCTTCGGGTTTTTGGCAGATTTTCACAAAATTCTATTTCGCGGGGATAAGCGTGTGCCGCGAGATGATGTTTTATGAATTTTTTAATCTCCTCCCCCAATTCACTGGAAGGTTTAAATCCCTCTTTAAGGGCGATAAATGCCTTGATGATCTCACCCCTTTCAGGGTCAGGTTTGCCTATGACCCCTGCTTCAGCAACCGCCCGATGTTCAAGCAGGGCACTTTCCACTTCAAAAGGCCCTACCCTATGGCCTGACGTGTTAATAACGTCATCGGCTCTTCCAACAAACCAGAAATAACCTTCTTCGTCTTTATATGCGGTATCCCCGGTGGTATACCAACCCGTTATATTGAAATATTCATTAAAACGGCCTTCGTCTCCCCATACTTTTCTCAACATAGAGGGCCAGCCTGGTTTTAATGCCAGAATACCGTGATGTCCATCCGGGAGTTCATTTCCCTCACTATCAATAATTGCAGCCTTGATGCCAGGAAACGGCTTTCCCATAGAACCGGGTTTTATCGGTATGCACGGATAATTAGCTATCATGATGGAACCTGTCTCTGTCTGCCACCATGTATCATGGATTGGAAGATTGTATACATTCATGCCCCACTTGATGACTTCAGGGTTAAGGGGTTCTCCCACGCTGCAAATATACCTCAAACTTTCCAAATCATATTGAGCAACAAGGTAATCGCCGGATTTCATTAACATGCGTAAAGCGGTGGGAGCGGTATACCATACCGTAATCTTATATGATTGTATGGCTTCATACCACTTATTTACATCAAATCTGCCATCATATATATACATTGAGACGCCGTTTAACCATGGCCCCCACATGCCATATACCGTTCCCGTCACCCACCCGGGGTCTGCCGTACACCAATAAATGTCGTCATCTCTAAGATCCAGCGACCATTTTGTGGTAATATAGTATGAAATCATGTCGTTATGCACATGTGTTATGCCCTTCGGCTTTCCGGTAGTTCCGGAAGTATATAAGAGATACAAAGGATCTTCCATATCCATCCATTCCATTTCAAACCGTTCAGGTGCGTCTTTCATCAATGTTTTATAACATACATTTCCCTCTTCTAATTCATAATCTTCCTTAACACTCACCAGTACAATCCGTTCCAATTTAGGCAATTCCCATAGCACGGCATCAACACGCTCTTTTAATTCAGGTGTAGTGATAAGGACTTTCGCCTCACTGTTCTGCAACCTGTCCCGCACCGCATCAGGCCCAAATGCGGAAAACATCGGGCCTGAAATGGCGCCGAGTTTTGCAATTGCAATCATATTTATAAAAAGCTCCGGCAAACGCGGCAAGAATAAAAAAACGCGGTCTCCTTTGCCTACACCTAATGATTGCAACATATTGGCACATTTATCGGAAAGGATTTTCAATTCCTGAAAGGTATACTTTAAGTGTGTGCCATCAGAACCTTCCCAATACAGCGCAACTTTGTTTTTTCTCCATGTTGTGGCGTGTTTATCTATGGCCTCGTAAGCAATATTTACCTTGTTACCGCCGACACCTAGTTCTTTCTTTACCGTCTCCCATGAGAAATTCTTATGCTGGTCTTCATAACAAATGAGATTAAATGCTTCAGGGTGTTTATTTATTATTTCAGTCTTATTCATAGCGTAACAAACTAAAATGGCATAGCCAGAACCAAACAAACAGGAAATAAAAATACGAAATTCGAAGTGCTACATGCGAAATACGAAACAAATTCCAAAGAGGGAAAATATCCCCCGCTGGGAGGTGCAGAGGGTAGATTCTTATTTAGCATTTTCGGATTTCACAATTAAATATTTTGCCAAAAATGGAGTAGAGGCGAATCATTTGCTATAAATTTTTATAAATGCGTTCATACCCAAACGGGCAAATGCTTCGCATCTACCTTTTCAAAAAACCAACTTGTTAATAAAAACAAAACTTCTTTGTATCATGTATGGCTTAAGGTTGCTAAAGTAGCCAATCCTGGAGAAAGGAGTTAAAGATGAAAAAGAGTTTAGTACGTACGGTATGGGAATGCAAATATCATATTGTGTGGGTACCAAAAAAGCAAAGAAAAATTGTGCAGGGGAAGCTTCTTCAAGAGACTACCCAATCGACGCCCAATTTCCGGTAGACAGTGCCTGCCATACATGATGAAATTCCCTGACATTTTTATTTTTCAAAAAAACTAAAGTGTTGCCAAAAAAAGATTTTTTACCGGATAACAGTGTAGTAATATATTTGGTCATTGGTTAATTGTAAGCTTGTGAAGGATTTTTTAATTTGTGAAATCGGTAGTTCACCTATGATTTCCATTTACTCCTGAACGGAAGGCAAAAATGCATAAATTTATTGTCACGCATCGGGATAGTGAGCTTACGCTGCTTCATTTTATTGCAAATAAACTTTCCTTGTCTAATAAAAAAGCAAAACAGCTTCTGGATGACCGCCTAGTGTTTGTCAATAGAAAAAGGGTGTGGATTGCTTCCTATCAATTAAAACCAGGTGATAGCATTGAGGTTCTTTCCGGTAAGACGCGCCAACCGGAAAAGAAGACATACGATATTCTTTTTAACGATGATTGTTATGTAATTGTTTCAAAACCTCCTGGCATCGTAACAAATGGGCAGAATAGTATCGAGCGTGATTTGCGGACGCAGTTTAACCGTGACCGGATACAGGCTGTTCACCGGTTAGATAAAGATACCTCCGGCGCATTGATTTTTGCTAAAAACGAAAACGCTTTTGAAGAGATGAAAAAGGTGTTTAAAAAACACGACATTCAAAAGATTTATCGTGTAATTGTAACGGGAAAGATTTGTGAACCTGCCTTCACTATCAATAGTCCTGTTGGCGGACAAACAGCCGTAACACACATTACATTATTAAAGAAAGGGAAAAACACATCTTACCTTGAGGTAGCCACAGAAACGGGCAGAAGGCATCAAATCAGAATTCACCTTGCATCCATTGGCCACCCGGTAATAGGAGAAACAGAATACGCACGGAAAGAAATTGAGAATATACTACACAGAGAGGCGAAAAGGCAAATGCTTCATGCGCATAGGATATCCTTCGTTCACCCCTATACAAAAAAGGAAATTTCTGTCACTGCGCCCATTTCCCATGATTTTATACAATGTCTCCGGTTGTTATTTCCCTGAATTATACTGTAGTATTGTTTGACAATCAGGATAAATTAAGAATACGGACAGGCCGCTCCTACGGAGCTATTTACTCTATTGAATTTTATTGTGCTACAAACAGACCGCCCCTAACGGGGCTACATGGTATTTTTTCTATCCCGTGAATTTTTCAAAAAGATAAAATGTTACGGATATAAGCATTTTGCGAAAAATAAAAACAGTAAAAAAAGCTTGTGTTATTTGGTACAAGATAATATTGTTTTATTAGTATGGATACAATTTATAGAGAGACAAAACTAACGGCTTCAATTTCTCCCAGCTTCATAATTGTGATAGCTTTCATTTCTTTTTTCATTGTTAGTAAAGGTGCTGTTTCAGCGATGGGCGGTAAAAATACTATATTAAATGAAGATGCTTTTACCTTACAGCGCAAACAGATGGTAGAAAGGCAGATTGCGAACAGGGGTGTGGCTGACAAAAGGGTATTGGATGCCATGGAATCCGTCCCCAGGCACTTGTTTATTCCGGAAGAAAACCGTCATTATAGTTATTTTGATAATCCTTTGCCGATAGGTTATGGACAGACAATATCCCAACCATACATTGTGGCATTTATGACAGAACTATTGCAGCCGGATGAAGATGCGGTTGTCCTGGAAATTGGCTCCGGCTCTGGATATCAGGCTGCCATTCTTGCCAAAATGGTAAAGCAGGTATATACAATAGAAATAGTGGAAGAATTAGGCCTCCGGGCAAAAGAACAGTTACAAACCATGGGATTTGATAATGTAGAAGTCAGGATAGGCGACGGTTATAACGGTTGGCCGGAACATGCTCCCTTTGACGCCATAATAGTAACTGCCGCAACAGAAAAAATTCCACAACCACTTATTGATCAACTTAAACCATCAGGACGTATGGTAATTCCGGTAGGCGGCGTGTATGAAATACAGGAATTAATATTGATTACAAAAGATGCTTCATCGAATGTTGTAAAAAAATCTATCATTCCGGTCCGGTTTGTTCCACTAATCAGGAAGTGATACTCTGCGTCTGATTCGTAAGCGTAGGAATGAACACCCTGTTTTTCTCAATTTCTCCCCCCACAGTCCACAGTCCACAATGTGCAATGTGCAATGTGCAATCTGCCGATTGCCGATTGCCTACTATGGACTGCCGATTTCTTCCCAAAATAGTTATTTATTCAAAAGTTGGAAAAACACGAGGTATTTTGCTAATATATTGCCATATGAAATTGTGTTTTTCTGTAATAAAATAAATATCATTTTTAAAGGAGGATTCATTATGGCGACTACCGATGATTTAAAAGAGGCGTTTGCAGGAGAATCGCAAGCGAACAGAAAGTATCTTGCTTTTGCAAAAAAGGCTGAAGAGGAAGGATATGCTCAGGTTGCAAAGCTTTTTCGTGCTGCTGCCGAAGCCGAAACCGTACACGCCCACAGTCACCTTCGTGCTTTAGACGGAGTCCGCAGTACGAAAGAAAATATCCAGGAAGCAATAAACGGCGAAACGTATGAATTTACCAAAATGTATCCTGGAATGATCGAAAATGCAAAAAAAGAGGGCCATAAAAAAGCGGAGCAGAGTTTTGCCTTCGCAAATAAAGTGGAAAGTATTCATGCAAATCTTTACAAAAGAGCATTAAATAATCTGGGGGATAATGAAATTGTGGACTATTATGTGTGTCAGGTCTGCGGCAATACTGTTGAAAAAGCAGCTCCTGATACATGTGAGATATGCGGTGCTCCCAGGAATAAGTTTAAGTTGGTGGGATAAAGATTTTACCCCATTCCGTAAAACCTCAACCAAAAAGACTTTAACCACGAAGAAAAACTTACAAAAACGAGGTTTTTACAGAGGAATACTGTAATAAAGAGAGATATGTCTATTGACAATAAAAGGGAAATGCTAACGGGCAATGCTGCCGCGGCATGGGGTGCGCGACTGGCGGAAGTTGACTATGTTCCAACATATCCGATCACTCCACAAACGGAGATAATCGAAAAACTGGTGTATTGGATAAATAATGGAGAAATGGACGCCATGTTTGTCTCCCTGGAATCGGAACATTCAATGATTACCGCCGCTGGCGCAGCGAATGTAACGGGGGTAAGGGTTTTTACCGCAACGTCAAGCCAGGGCCTTCTGTACGGCTACGAAATGCTTTACACCGTGGTAGGATGGCGCGCCCCTTTTGTTATGGTAAATGTCTCCAGGGGCTTATCTGCGCCGATAACACTTGAACCGGACCACAACGATATTCTCTCCGCACGTGATACAGGTTTTTTACAGATTCACTGCGAGTCGTGCCAGGAAATTTTAGATTCGATTTTGATTGCGTATAAATTGGCGGAAGATGAGCGAGTCCTCTTGCCGGTGCTTGTCAATTTTGATGGTTTCCATCTTTCTTTTACGAGAGAACCGGTTGAAATACCCGATATCAAAGAAGTAAGAAGTTTTCTACCTGCGTATACCTCCAGGCATGCATTTTTCAAGGCAAGCCAGCCATCGTCACAAGGCGTAGCTGTGCTGGGCGGGTTTGCATATACGTATTTCAAATACCAAATGCATCTTGCCAGCAGAAATAGTCTCAATGTTTATAAAGAAATTGCCGGGGAATTTGAAGATGTGTTCGGAAGGCGCCATGGTGTTGTAGAGGAATTTATGATGGAGAATGCAGAATATGTATTAATCATGACAAATTCCTTTTCCACCATTGGAAAGGCAGCAGTTAAAAAAGCAAGGGCAAAGGGCATTCGCATCGGCCTTCTGAGAATAAGGATGATAAGACCGTTCCCTGGAACTGACATTCAGGCGGCACTTAGAGGGAAGAAGGCCGTTGCAGTGTTTGATCAGAATATAAGCGTTGGAAAAGGCGGTATTTTGTTTTCAGAAATTGCCGGTTGTATGTATAACGAAAGGGAAAGGCCTGTATTACTTTCTTTTATTGGCGGCCTTGGCGGCAAAAACGTAAGTCCGGAAGAATTTGAAGTGATTTTTGCACATTTGCAAAAGGCAAACAAAACAGGCGCGACTTCAGATCCATACCTTCTTTATACAAAAGAAGAATGGAACGGAATGGAAAATTTGAAAAAAATCGCCGGTAGAAATGGTTAACATAGGGAAAAACCACATTTTTGAAATTCCTAACATGGCATAGCCAGAGCCAAACAAGCACGAAATAAAAAATACGAAATTCGAAGTGCGAAATACGAAACAAATTTCAAAATACAAAATCCCAACCTGCCTTTACATTGCACGCAGACAGGTGAAAAAAACCGGGTTTTAAACATTAATATTCTAGTTATCAAGCCGGAGCTTTAGTATTTCAAATCATTTTGTCGTTAGAATTTGTTTTGGGTTTCGGATTTCACCAAATTTATAAGGGTGTGATTTTGTATAAAGATGAATACTATTAAATCTATTCGCGATATTCCTTTGCATGAGAATATTTATCCCGGTACCCCTGCATGTGCGGGTTGTGGCGGGCTTTTATCATTGAGGCACTGCCTAAAGATTTTGGGGGAAAATATTGTTATCGTCAATGCTGCGGGATGTTTTACCCTTTTGTCGTAACTATTCAGCGAAAATAATTTAGAATTTGCTTGACAGCAGAAATGTTACAAACAAGCAATTTACCTGGTAGTGTATGTATATGTTTGTAAATGCGTTAAAACCAGGCAGCAAGATGCCGTGCATAGAGACGTGTGTGGGGTCTGTTCAGTTATAGAATTTCGAGCCTTTGTGGTGTGTTATAGAGCGAAAGAAAAGGGTGAAAAAACCTGTGGTATAATAGATGCAGTAGATAATTTCAGGCTAATTATACAGGTATCATCCATTGACGATAGAGAATATAGACGTAGACGCAACACTCCAAAAAGTAGAGAAGCTGCTTTCAGAAGAGAAAGGGCTGTCACCGGCGGTGAGGTCAATGATAGAGTTGTTGGCATTATTGATAACACTGCTGGTAGGACGTCTGAACCGGAACAGCCGCAACAGCAGCAAGCCTCCCTCAAGCGATCCGAATCGCAAGAAAGAAAGCAAGGCGAAGGGTGAAAGGAAGGCAGGCGGGCAAAAGGGCCGTGATGGAGTAACGCTCAAAAAGGTAGACAATCCTGATGAGGTGGAAGTAATAAAAGTAGACCGGAGGAAGTATCCGCGCAGCAAATACAAGGTGGTAGGTTACGAAGCACGCCAGGTGTTTGATATAAAGATTTCGCGTGTAGTAACGGAGTATCGTGCAGAGGTAGTAGAGGATGCGAAAGGGAACCGGATTGTAGCGTCATTTCCGGAAGGGGTAACAAAGGCGGTGCAGTATGGTCCGGATTTGAAAGCGCATGCAGTCTATATGTCGCAGTATCAATTGATACCCTACAAGAGGATACAGGAGTATTTTGAAGGACAGATTGGGATACCGCTGAGTGAAGGTTCTGTTTACAACTTTAACAGGGAAGCCTACGAGTCATTGGAACCCTTCGAAGTGAGAGCCAGGGAAGAACTTGCAAAATCAGAGGTGATGCATGTGGATGAAACTAGTATCAACAAGAATGGAGACAGGTATTGGTTGCACAGTGCATCCAATAGTTTGTGGACGTACTTTTTCCCGCATGAAAGACGTGGAACAGAAGCGATAAATAGTATCGGGATATTACCTGAATTTAAGGGGATTCTTTGCCACGACCATTTGAAGTCGTATTACACCTATAGCAACTGTACGCATGCGTTGTGTAATGCACACCACTTGAGGGAATTGGATGGTGTGTGGGAAGATGATAATAAGCAGGAGTGGGCGAAAGAGATGAAAGCATTACTTAAAGAGATAAACCGTGCGACGAGTGATGCCGGGGGAATGCTGGGAACTGATGAGTCAGAAAAATACCGGCAAAGGTATAGGAAGATACTCCAAAACGCAGAAGCCGAAAGCCCTCCTCCTGATGAAACGAACCGTAAGGGAAAAAGGGGGAGGGTAAAAAGGACAAAGGCACGGAATCTTCTGGAACGATTGAGGACGTATGAGGGTGATGTGTTGAGGTTTATGGACAATAAAAATGTTCCCTTTACGAACAATTTGGCAGAAAACGATATCAGGATGACGAAGGTTCAGCAGAAGATATCTGGCTGTTTTCGTTCTTTGGAGGGAGCGAAAATTTTCTGCCGCATTCGGAGTTATCTCTCGACCTGTCGAAAACAAGGTGTAAATTTGAGCCGGGCATTACAGATGCTATTCCGTGGCGAATTGCCTGATTTTGCTAGCTCGTAGCGACAGTGGGTGAAAATACGCTGAATAGATACCTTTTGTCTGTCTATCCTTACACGCCGTTCAGGAGTTCGTGGCTTTATACGGCAATGGCATGCGCCCCTGCCGGGGCACAAGGGATAAGGGACGCCCTTGATATTTTGATAAAAAAGGGAAGGTTAAATCCCGATGAAGATTTGAAGGTAGTCGTATTAACAGGAGATGGTGTTGCGTATGATATTGGACTCGCATCTACTTCCGGCGCTCTTTATAGGAATGTAGATTTTTATTACCTGTGTTCCGATAATGAGGCATATGGCAACACCGGTTTTCAATCTTCGGGAGCAACGCCATTTGCTTCCAATACGCGCACTACCCCGGCAGGGAAAATGAATCCGTTGGGAGAGTTATTTTATAAGAAGGATCTTTTTGAGATATGGAGAAGCCATAAACCTCCGTATCTTGCAACTATTTCTCCCGCCCATCCGGTGGATTTGATAAATAAATTTGAAAAGGCAAAACACTATAAAGGGCCAAAATTGTTTATTAATCTTTCTCCATGTCCTCCGGGCTGGCATACCGACCCGTCACATTCAGCAAAACTTGCGAAGCTTGCGGTTGATACTGGCGTTTGGGCATTGAAAGAGGCTGTTTATGGCGAAATAAGCCATACGATTATCCCCCAAAAATTTAAACCGGTTGAAGAATATTTGAGGGAACAGGGAAGATTTGCACATCTCTTTCAACCGGTAAGGCAGGAAGGGGTGATCAGTCAAATCCAGTCATTTGTGGACCGGTATTGGAAAGGAATTCAGGGTTGAAATCAGGTTGTTAGTCCCTTATAGGTAATTTCTTTGTTTTTGTTCTCAATCAACAGTCAACAGTCTGCAATTTGCCGATTGCCGACCGTTGACTGTTGACTGCTACGGAATAATAAATTCCAAGTCCCTTATATTATCTACTGCGCAAAAGGGGGATTATGCGTTCATTAAATTGTTGCAATGCCTTTGCCCGATGGCTGATTTTATTCTTAACCGATGTTGAAAATTGGGAAAGCTCTGCAAGTGTCTGATTGTAATATGGTACGAAAAAAACAGGATCGTACCCAAAACCCCCGGAACCTCTTGGTTCTTTTGCGATGAATCCTTCGCAGTAATCTTCTACCACAAATAGTAATTCGTGCGGACTTGCCAGTGCAATGGAACAGACAAATCGGGCAGCACGTTTTTCTTCGGTAAAGTTATATAATTCAGAGAGTACTTTTTGGATATTTGCTTCGTCTGTGGCGCCAGGGCCTGCATACCTGTTTGAAAGAACGCCAGGACGTCCATTTAACGCCCGTATTTCAAGTCCCGAATCATCAGCCATTGCCCATGTATTACATGCCTTTGCCAGGGTGGTTGCTTTTTTAATCGCATTGTCCCTAAAGGTTCTACCGTCTTCTTCCACCACGGGAATAAAAGGGAAATCTTCGGTACCGCGAAAAATAATGCCCGGAATGTTTCCTGCGATAGCTAATATTTCCTCTTTTTTCTTCTTATTTTGCGTGGCAATAACAATTGTCTTTGAATGAATCTCGTTTACATATGAACCCATTTCAACCTCCTGCGCTTCTTCGTATTATTAAATGGTAACCAACCGTAAAAGCACCACATTTCTTTTCCAATGAATTATAACGTGTTTATTACGTTCCCAATGCCTTTTTTTGAATTTCAGTTATCTCACAAATTCCTTTACGGGCTAATGTGAGCATTTTTGCTAATTGATCTTCATCAAAGGCGTATTCTTCGCCTGTGCCCTGTACTTCAATATATTTTCCACTGCCGGTCATTACAAAGTTCATGTCTACCTGCGCAGAGGCATCCTCTGCATAGCACAGATCCAGCAATGCGATATTATTTACAATTCCTGCGCTTATGGCTGCGACACTATTGATGAGGGGATTTTCCTTTATAACATTTTTATCGATTAACCATTGAACCGCGTCTGCCAATGCGATATAGCCCCCTGTAATTGCCGCAGTGCGGGTACCTCCGTCAGCCTGAATTACGTCACAATCGATCCAGATCGTTCGTTCCTTTAACAGGGCAAGATCGCAGATTGCCCGTAAAGAGCGGCCTATAAGGCGTTGAATTTCGTGCGTTCTTCCGGATATCTTTCCTTTTGTGGATTCTCTTGGCACCCTGGAAGGCGTTGCGCCAGGCAATAGCGAATATTCAGCGGTAATCCATCCTGTGCCGGTGTTTTTAATGTGTGGCGGCACGTATTCTTCTATTGAAGCAGTACAAATAACTTTTGTATTGCCAGATGCTACAAGAATAGACCCGGCAGAATATTTGGTAAAATTTCTTGTGATGGTAACAGGGCGTAATTCATCGTATTTGCGGTTGTCAACTCTCATGGTTTTATCTGACTAATAAAAGTTTTAAAATTGCCTTTTCAACGTGTAGTCTGTTTTCAGCCTGATCATATACGACCGAACATTTGCCATCAATCACCTCATCGGTAATTTCTTCTCCCCTATGGGCAGGCAGGCAGTGCATTACCTTGACATTGTCTGCGCATTTTTTCAAAAGCGCAGCATTGACCTGATAATTTTTAAAAACCTGTCTGCGTATTTCTGCTTCAGCTTCCTGTCCCATGCTGGTCCATGTATCTGTATAAATAACGTTTGCGTTCTCTGCCGCTTCTTCAGGATTCCGGTAAAGGTGAATCAGATTTTTTCCGTTCGCCATGTGTTTCAGTTCCGAAATGAAATCCGCATCGAATTCGTAGCCTTTTGGAGATGCAATGTGGAAATCTATATCTAATTTTATGCAGGTTTGCGCAAGAGATTTTGCAACGTTGTTTCCGTCTCCGATAAAAACTATCTTTATATTCTCCAGTGTCTTGAATTTTTCCAGAATCGTATATACATCAGTGAGCGCTTGGCACGGGTGGTAAAGATCCGTTAAGGCATTTATGATGGGAATAGTTGCGTATTTTGCCAATTCCTGCACCGTGTCATGCCCAAATGTGCGGATCGCTATCCCGTTTAAATAACGTGACAACACTTTTGCTACATCTTTAATTGCCTCTCTTTTGCCGAGATTGATTTCAGTCTGCGTCTGATAGATGGCATAACCGCCCAATTGCACAATTGCCACTTCCAGGGATACCCGTGTGCGCATGGAACTTTTCTCAAAGATAAGCCCGAGAATTTTTCCGCTCAGGCATTTTTCCTCAACACCCTTTATGTGCAGGTCTTTCAACTCTTTTGTAACCTGAAAAATCTCCTCGATCTCAGGTCGCGACAGGTCGGCAATAGAAATTAAATCTTTGTTTTTCATAAAATATTTTGACACATTAATAGTTTGAGAGGACTGATTTTAAAATACCCAACCCCTCATCGATGTTTTCTTTTTTTACGTTGAGAGGGGGCATAAACCGGATAACCGTGTCATGGGTACAGTTGAGAAACAGACCCGCCTGAATGCAATCTTTGATGATAGTACTTCCGTTTATCGCGAGTTCAATTCCTATCATAAGACCTACGCCGCGTATTTCTTTAATAATATTGCATTGTGTTTTGAGCGAGCGCAATTGTTCCATGGCGTATTCCCCCATCTTTTTTGTATTATCCAGCAGGTTTTCTTTCTCAATGGTTTCAAACACAGCGACTCCTGCTGCACATGCGAGGGGGTTTCCTCCAAAGGTGGAAGCATGGCTGCCCGGTACAAGGTCTTTGGCTACTTCTTTTTTTGCCGTCATAGCCCCGATTGCGACTCCGCCGCCCAGCGCCTTTGCCAATGTCATAATGTCCGGCTCAATGCCATAATGTTGATAAGCAAAGTATTTGCCCGTTCTTCCCATCCCGCATTGTACTTCATCGAGGATTAGCAGCAATCCTTTTTCATTGCAAATATTTCTTATATCCTTCAAAAATCCATTTGTCGCTATGTTAATACCGCCCTCTCCCTGAATTGTTTCCAACATGATTGCACAGGTCTTGTCGTCAATGGCATTTCGTAATGCTTCCGTGTCATTAAAAGGAACATAGGAGAACCCTTCAACAAGCGGCGCAAACCCCTTCTGATATTTTGGTTGTGCAGTTGCCGTTACCGTGGCAATCGTCCTGCCGTGGAATGAGTCGGAGAAGGTAATGATTTTGTATTTTCCCCTCGCAGAGTTATGAATACGTGCAAGTTTAATAGCCGCTTCGTTTGCCTCTGCACCGCTGTTACAAAAAAAGCATTGCCCTCCAAACGATTTTTCAGAGATATATTTTGCCAGCATGCCCTGCGGCTCAGTGTAATAAATGTTCGGAGCATGCTGCAGTTTTGCCGCCTGGTTTTGAATGGCTTTTACCGTCGCGGGATGGCAATGCCCAAGGAGACTGACAGCCCAACCTGAAAAAAGATCAAGGTAACGTTTGCCTTCAGCGTCCCATATTTCCACACCATTCCCCTTTACCAGCAATATCGGATTTCTTATGTAATTGGGAATAACGTAGCGTTCATAAATTTTTTGGATTTCTTGCGTATTCATTACGGTGAATTATTTCAAAAAGACAGATAAATGGGAAATAAAAAAACTACGCAACTGTTTCGCTTTTTCAAAAAAACAAGTTGTTACAAAACTGCAATACCGGTGGTTAAACAATAATCTGAGTTCCCACCCCTTTATCGGTAAAAATCTCCAGCAAAAGTGCATGGGGTATTTGCCCGTTAATGATATGCGCCTTTTTAACACCTGCTTTTACGGCAGCAATACAGGCGAATACCTTGGGAAGCATTCCTCCGTTGATAATTTTTTTATCAATAAGCGAATGTGCCTCGTCCTCATGCAGGGTGGAAACAAAAGAAGTTTCGTCGTTTGGCCTTGTCATGATACCGTGAGTATTCGATAAAAACACGAGTTTTTCCGCCCCAAGTGCCTTCGCGAGAAATGCCGCAACGCTATCTGCGTTAATGTTATATATTTCCCCGTCGTTTCCTTTTGCCAGAGGCGGCACAATAGGTATTGTACATTCACTGCATAAGCTTAAAAATCTTTCTCTGATGATAGAGGTCACCTTGCCAACATAACCAATATCAAGCTGATTTGTGGTGCCGTCATCTTCCTTCACTTCTATATAATGTTTTTCAGCAGTAATCGGGCAATATCCGTCTTCCCATACACATACAGCGTCGTTGCCCATTTCAGAGATTTTTTTAACCATAGAAGCCCCTATCTGGTCAACAAGTACGGTTTTTGCAATTTCAAGGGTCTCGCGGTCGGTGATGCGATGTCCATCTACGAATTTCGGACGTAAGCCTCTTCTTTCCATTTCCCTGCTAATATGCGGCCCCCCGCCATGCACCAGTATTGGCATCATGCCGACCGTTTTCATAAATACCGTGTCCTGCAGTACGTTTGTGAGAACCTTGTCGTCTGACATAGCGCTTCCGCCAAATTTGATAATGACAATCTTGTCTTTGAATCTTTTAATATATGGGAGCGCCTCTAAAAGTATACCGGCTTTTTGAATAGCAGTTTCCATGGATATTTGATCATTCATATAATAAAAAAAGGGATGTTTTAATTAAATAAAAAGAAGCGGGTGATTATAACAAAAGAGGCTTTCGTGTCAAGTTTAAACAAAAGCGTAAGTAAAACTCAATCAAAAGTTTTTGTGACACTTTAATTTTATGAAAAAACCCTGACAGGGTTAATATACAATGCTTGCAAATACTATATTGTTTCACCTGGTGTTTCAAACGTGTAAGGGCGGATCAAGGTGCGGTTTTTTTGCAACGATCCACCAAGAATACAGGTCGTCCCCAATCTCCGCAGTCTGGTAAAATGCAAAATTGCACGGATGGCGATATCTGAACAAACCACATCCCAAGAAAGAGCGTTTGCGGTTCCTGGAAAAATTCATTTCAGAAAACACTTCATCACGATAAAAGAGGTTTTCCCTACCATCATCCCCATTCCCTAAAAATTTCCTTGATATTGCACATCAAATGCAGTATTTATTTGAGCTTATGGCAAATGCATTCCTTTATATACCTTTCAAATCAAGGGGTAATTCATTAGATAGTTATGTGTCAGTTTGTATTTGAAAAACTGCTTTATTGAAATAAATTTTGAATATGGCGCAGAAAGAAGCAACGTCTCGCATTAAAATCAACAAACTCCTCGAAGAAGCGGGTAGTCCAATTCTGCGGACCCATACGTAATCATCCTTCCTCATCACTTGAATAGTCTGGAAATAAGCAAGGCGTTAGTATGCAGTTACATTTTCTTACTCTTAGGGGTTAAAGTCACGTCCGGGGAATTGTCCGTTCACTCCGATAGTTCAACATACGGCCAAACCTTCAATATTCAATATGGAAAAGCTATCAACATCTTCTTAAGTATGACGATGATCTACACGCATGTCTTGAACAAAAGTGGTCACGGTGTCCAAAGTCCAGTCGATAGGTTGTAGGTTGGTTTATACAGACTGTATAAACCGGAATGAACAAAAGCAAAAAAATACACAAAAGCTTTATAAGAAATAAGTTACAATGCGTTATAAGAAGATACGGCAACTTCTTATATATACTGAAACAGTCTGTATTTGCCGTTTTATACAGACTGTATAATCATTGTTCGGCATATAAAAATAATAAAATAACCACCACATCAATGGTAAAATGAATCAATGGGTAAACACGAAAAGCTCTTGCTTAAGATTCTTTGTGGAACATCGGATGCAAATATTCAATTTGAAGATTTATGCAGCCTGCTGAAACATTTCGGTTTTCGACATGAGGGTTAAAAGCAGCCATCACATGTTCAGAAAGAAAGCTGTTATAGAAAAAATTAATCTTCAGCGTGAGGGTAATAAGGCAAAGCCTTATCAGGTTAAACAGGTAAGAAACTTTATAGTAAAATATAAACTCGGAGGGACTATTTGATGTATAGATACGAAATTATTATTTACCGGAGTAATGAAGACAATGCGTTTATAGCAGAAGTGCCCGAACTTCCTGGCTGTATAGCTCATGGAGAAACTCCTGAAAAAGCATTAAAAAATGCTAAAGAGTCAATTCAATTATGGATTGATACCGCTAAGGAGTTTGGCGATCCCATACCTGAGCCTAAGGGAGAAAGATTGATATTTGCTTAAAATCAAATATTCAAACCGTATGGGAACTCCTTAGCCATCACGGTGTAAAAACGACGATCTACACCCATGTTTTGAGCAAAGGAGGTTACGGTGTCTAAAATTACGAACTGTTCTTTATCATTTCAATAATGAAAAGTTTTTATGATGATACGCAACTCTTTTATTTTAATGCGAAAAGTAGTTACAATATGTGACAAGAAGGCACGGCAACTTCTTATACATATCGAAACAGTCTGTTTTTGCCGTTTTATACAGACTGTATAATCATTGTTATGTGGCAGGTATTCAGCGATCATCTAAATAAAATAGTAGTCAGCCGAACATTTTCTTGCCATTCTTTACTAAAGTAGTTAAATTTTTCTGTGTGCTGATTCTTGGATTTTTAATTGAGAGGTGGAGTAAATGATTACGAAAACTTTAGATGGACACATCGAGATTACCGAAGGTATCACCGGTGGTAAGCCGAGAATAGCTGGACATCGTATCACCGTTCAAAATATTGTTCTTTGGCACGAACTGTTGGGACGTAGCGCAGACGAAATTGCTGCTGAATATGATCTGACTTTAGCCGATGTTTACGCTGCTTTGGCCTATTACTACGATCATCGCGCTGAAATTGACAAATCGATTGAGGAGAGTGAATCTTTTGTGGAAGCATTACGTCAAAAAACGCCTTCAAAAGTATTGCAAAAATTAAATGAGTAAAAAGCTTAAGTTTTATACAGACGAACATGTATCCAATTCTGTTGTGAAAGGATTGCGACTTCGAGGCGTGGATGCTTTGACGACAAAAGAAGCTGGGATGTTGGGCGCAGATGATAAGGAACATATAGCTTTTGCCATGAAAGAAAGAAGAGTCATATTTACGCAAGATGAGGATTTTCTGAAGCTACATTCAAGAGGTGTTAAACACAGCGGTATCGTGTATGCTCACCAACGTACTCCAATTGGCGACATTGTAAGAGGACTCATGCTAATTTATCAAGTACTCGAATCAGATGAGATGAAAAATCATCTTGAATTTTTGTAAGATATAGTAATTATAGTAAGATATTTACTCTGAAATTGAGACACAAGAAGCGAGGTCAGTTCCGACCACATAACATCGGCTGGAGTTGACCGCGGGTTCCGGCTTGTTGGCTGGGTTTGGTGCCCTCTCAGATCTTATTTTAAATTAGCTGGTGCAGTGCTTCCTTAGGCCCGCCGCAACTCAGCCTCGTGTTATGTACGGTAGACAAACAAATAAAAAAGAGAATAATGGCGACTGACTTAACAAAAACACAATGGACTGGAATTTTGTTAAATGAAGAATTGACAAGTCAAGTTGGAGTGATTTTAGGCTACAAGGGAAAATCCCCTCATGGGGCATTAAATCTTGAAATGAAATTATAGGAACACCTCCCATATTTCTTGCTTGATTTGGTGAAAAAATAAGGGAAGTGTCCCCTCTTTATCCCTCTTTATCCAAAACAAGATTATTGATAAATCTCAAAAATGGTAACTATTCAGCGTAATTTATTAAACTACCGGAGATAAGAGCGCAACTCGTTCCCAAACTCCACAGACTGGGTCAAATGGGCAATTTTACCCTATTTCTCGATATGCATTCCCCACTTTAATGGAAAAATAGTAATAAATAGGGTATAAAACAGGCAAGATGTGAGGTGTTATCCCCACTTTTGAGAAAACAAAGTTCATTTGACCCAGTCTGTCCAGTTTGGGAACGTAATTGCACTGGAAACTTTGTTTCCAGTGAGGGTCTGACTTGACAAATTACAAACTGTCTTAACCCTGTGATTTTATTCCCTATCTATCAATAAATAGGCGAGAAACCGGAGTTTCTCGAACAAATGCATTCCCAAACTGGAGTTTGGGAACGAGCCGTGTATCGTTTACGCTGAATAGTTACCAAAAATGACCTATAATAAATCAAAACAAATCCTGAATTTTCATTATAATTCTATCCTATCACCATTTACACGAGAACATGATTTGATATATGTGTATCCATTTCAATTTTGATTTCAAAAAAGCTACTCAAGCCCTGAACTACCTTGCAAAAATATCCGGCGGAAAGGTAAATAAGATGAAGGCCATAAAGCTTATTTATTTTGCCGATAGGTACCACTTGCGCAAATATGGTCGACCGGTAACCAACGATGAATATGTTGCAATGGAATACGGTCCGGTAGGTTCTAAAACGAAAGATATTGCTGAAAATACCTCTTTTCTGGACACCATTGAGAGTGAATATAATAGACAATATATCGAAAAACAAGGTATTTATGATATTCAGTCTATACATGATGTAGATATGAATGTTTTCTCAGATTCTGATATTGAAGCGCTGGAGTTTGCAATAAAATATTTCGGACATCTTGACAAATTTCAGCTTGCAGAAGTTTCCCACGCATATCCGGAATGGAAGAGGTTTGAAAAGAGGTTGGAGTCAGGTATTGGTTCTGTATTTAACATGGATTACGAAGATTTCTTTAAAGATGCCATGTCCGGAAGCGAGCAGTTAATCCCATTAGAAGGTAAGGACTTATTTGCTATGGATACTGATGATAAAGAAGAAATGCTGAATTATGTAAAAGAACAAATGGAACTGAAAAATCAATGGGAGCAAGTTCCTGATTGATATTCCGCCCGATATACAAATCAAGTCTACAATACAACCCGGTTCTGTTTACTACTTTACAGAAAAAAGCTTTTGTAATCCGGAACCACACTATTTTATAGTTGTGAATAAGGCCCCGCTAAAGGACAAATTCCTAATCATGGTTAATTCAACCTCACAAGTCGAAAAAGCTATAAAGCGTAGACGTCATATGCCTAATACTTTGGTAAAAATAGACAACGCCGAATATGCGATTTTTACTAAAGAATCAGTCGTGGATTGTAACTCGGTAATTAAAAAGACCATTGAAGAAATAGTTTCTCTTCTAAAAAGCAAACAATTAGCATGTAAGACGGAAATGCCTATTGGAATTGTTGAAAAACTTCGTGAGGCTGTTATTGCAAGTCCAGTTGTGGAAAATAATATAAAAGAAATGTTAAACGCATGAGGGTTTAACACTCTGGCTCTCATTGTTACGGAAATGCCGGCAGATTACTGCGGTATCCCTTATCAATTATTCTATCAATTGTGTTTCTGGGAAGGATTCCAACCGCGTGCACCGTGTACATCTCCAGTAAATCCCAGCGCAGTTAGCTACCGTTGGTAATGCTTATTAAAGCTGAAATACGGGTATTTGAATGTTTTTGGTGAATCGGGGACACCTCCCATATTTCTTGCTTGATTTGGTGAGAAAATAAGGGAAGTATCCCCTTCTTTTTGTTTGTCTATTTTGCTGAAAAAATTAAAAAGCTTGAAATTTTCTTCATTTTTGTTTTATTAGTGCTCGATTTTATGGGAAAAACAATTTTCTATTATCTTGCTATCATATCTGAGTATGACGATGATCTACACCCATGTCTTGAACAAAGGTGGTCACGGTGTCCGAAGTCCAGTCGATAGGTTGTAGGTTGGTTTATACAGACTGTATAAACCGGAATGAACAAAAGCAAAAAAATACACAAAAGCTTTATAAGAAATAAGTTACAATGCGTTATAAGAAGATACGGCAACTTCTTATATATACTGAAACAGTCTGTATTTGCCGTTTTATACAGATTGTATAATCATTGTTCGACCCCCTTCTTGCACAATAATCTCATTTTTTAGATCAACAAGTAAAATCATTGCAGATAAAGTTTGATTCATAGTAAGCGGAGAAATAATGCAAAGTCCATTTGAATTGAAAGGATACTGGTGGCTCCCCGACTCAGAAGAGAATAAATTGCCTGGAACACTAACTTATTCTCAAGAAGATGGTGCCGATCTTGAACTGGTAGGAGTGTTTGATTCAAAAAAACTAGAACCAATACAACAATTGCCTATTATTCTTGGGGTTACTCAACAGGGAAAATCTATTACTTTATACAAGTGCATTATCAGTTCTTGGGCTTATCCGCTGGTTGGATTAGGCGGAGGTAAATACTTGGTGCACTTTGTTTTTGAAGGGGTGCATTTTGAGGCAGAAGAAAAAATTAGATTTAATCAATTATGTGGTAGTTACACAGATTTAGACGCTTGGGTAGATATTTATGGATTTGCAATTGAAGTGGATACTGCTGACAGCAAATTTGTCTCAAAAATAAGATATGAAAAACCTATGTCGCAATTTTTCGATGTTGGAGAAACTTTCGAGGTTGGCATAGGTTTTTCGAGTCGTGGTCCAAACCACACTATAATACAAACTGAAGTGACAATTTCTCAGAGCGCGTATCTTGTCGTAAAAAGCAAAAATGGCGATATTCAATTTGATGATTTATTCAAACAATTAAATATATTCGCGTATTTACTTCAATTTGCAATCCAAAGGATACCTTATCCTATGTCTGTGTTTGGCTTTTCAAAGGAGAACCCACAAGAACTCGGCGAAGGCAAGATACATTATCCAGAAATAAATATCTTCTATACGCCTATAGAGCCGATTGTAAGCAGAAAACAAAAATTGCCGCAGGAATTTTTATATACCTTCAAGGATTTATCAGGAGACCAAATCTCTGCATGGTTTACATCCTTTGATAAATACGAAACGATAATTCATTTATATCGCTCGTTATTCTATAGCAACCGATTGTTTATTGATACAAAATTTCTAAATATCGCTCAGTCGCTAGAGTCTTTGCACAGTATTTTGTTTGATGGTCAATATTTATCGCACGATAAATTTGTTGAGCAAAAGGAGAGAGTGCTGAGCGCTGTTCCTGCTGAATTAACTGAATGGGTGGAAGGCGCATTGAGTAACGCGAACTACAAAAGATTTCGACAAAAAATCTTTGAACTTCTTGATAATAAAAAAGAGACCTCTGGACGATTTGTTGATGATATGGAACTTTTTGCTAAAAGAGTTACTAACACGAGAAATGAATTTGTGCATCACAACGAACGGAAATTGACTTTCCAAAAAGAAGAGTTGCCTTCCATTATTTATGTATTGACAATGATATTTGAGTTGTACTTATTGGGAATCATTGGATTTTCCGATGAAAAAGTCAAGGAACTTTTAGAACCTAAGATACAGGCTCACTTGACTGGATGGAAGCATTTACGGACAATCAAGAAATGAATTCGGCAAAGAGTCTTGCAGGTCAAAGGCGGGGTCTAACAAAGCGTGCACCTGACGCTGGGGATTCTGTGCGATTTATTGACCTTTTTCTACGCCTCAACAGAATCCTGCTTTCAAGCCGAATCCACGCCCGCCCCAGCGCAGGTAACGCTAGCCGTTAGTCGCGACACGATGTCGCATAATTGATTGTACTAAAAGAAGATTTTCTTCTTGAGTGTACTAAGCATGTTCCTGCTTATTCCTACGTGAGCGTGCTACCATTGCGCTGACGACGGGGTGCGAAGCCTCACGGACAACGTACCGAATTGGGTCGAAATGGCGACAGGCAGACCCCTCCGGAAAACCTATCCGGTTAAGGGCTAGGAACGAATGATATGATGAAAATATATGAATGTCCGCACGCATCGTCAATGAGCGACAGACCTACGAGGTTTAACAGGTCGAAGGTTATTCCCCCAGTGTGAATAGCATGTTGGTAAAGTTGCAAGTCTCTAACGTGCTTGCACGGAACTGTAGAACCACCGGTGTCCAGGACGCATCTAAGTCATTTACAGGGTCAATTATACGGAACGTGGAAACTCAGACCTTCGCCCTATGGGCAGGCTAACCGTGAGGCATGCTGTTGGAGGACTGGGGTGAGATGCCATAAGGAAGCGAATGCTTTTCTGTAATGGAAGAGATACCGGTTGAAATATTACCGGCTCAGTAATGAGGCTGATAGTTGGCAGGTGCCTTATTACGTGAACATTGAATGAATCAGTTGAAAGAAGGGAATGCAAATGACGGGTGCTAAGCCTGGTGCCCCCTTCGTTTTTTTTTGATATACTGACAGTCAGTTATTAACGTGAAGAAATTTATTAGCGGGTTTCTCCATAAGAGAAGCTTAAACAGGTGCTTGAGCTGTATGATGGGAAACTATCACGTACAGTTCTTAGGAGGGAATCGGGCAGCAATGCCCGTGACCTATCCGGTGCATAAAAAATAATAAAATAACCACAACAACAATGATAAAATAAACCAATAGGTAAACATGAGAAGCTCTTGCTTAAGATTCTTTGTGGAACATCGGATGCAAATATTAAATTTGAAGATTTATGCAGCCTGTTGAAACATTTCGGTTTTGACATGAGGATTAAAAGCAGCCATCACATGTTCAGAAAGAAAGCTGTTATAGAAAAAATTAATCTTCAGCGTGAGGGCAATAAGGCAAAGCCTTATCAGGTTAAACAAGTAAGAAACATTATAGTAAAATATAAACGCGGAGGGACTATTTGATGTATAGATACGAAATTATTATTTACTGGAGTAATGAAGACAATGCATTTATAGCAGAAGTGCCTGAACTTCCTGGCTGTATAGCTCATGGAGAGACTCATGAAAAAGCATTAAAAAATGCTAAAGAGGCAATTCAATTATGGATTGATACCGCTAAGGAGTTTGGTGATCCCATACCTGAGCCTAAGGGGGAAAGATTGATATTTGCTTAAAATCAAATATTCAAACCATCTGGGAACTCCTTAGCCATCACGGTGTAAAAACGACGATCTACACCCATGTTTTGGGCAAAGGAGGTTACGGTGTCTAAAATTACGAACTGTTCTTTATCATTTCAATAATGAAAAGTTTTTATGATGATACGCAACTCTTTTATTTTAATGCGAAAGTAGTTACAATATGTGACGAGAAGGCACGGCAACTTCTTATACATATCGAAACAGTCTGCGTTTGACGTTTTATACAGACTGTATAATCATTGTTAGACGTAAACACGGAGTATTGATGGAACTGAAAGACATACTTACTCTGCTTGTAGCTGCATATGCAGCACTTCTGTCAACATATGTGGCAGTCGTTCAGCGTCAAGATAAAGCACCACGGGTAAAAGTAAGAACATCATATGGCTTTCTTACGGCTGGGCCACAAATTAGCGACACGCACATTCTTATGGAAGCCGCAAATATTGGAGAGAAACCCGTCACGCTATCATCTGTGGGACTGCTGCTCCCCGATGGCTCCCAGTTTATAAATTCTTCCAATAACTCTACCCATCGCCTCCCTTGTGAGCTGACACACGGAAAGAATCTGACTATGTGGTTTGATGTAAAACCCTTGGCTGTGCAATTAAAACAGCGCGGCTACTCATCAGTCATAAAACTCAGTGGTCGATTCTCCGATTAGGCGTCAAACGAATATGTTGGTAAGGCAATCAAGTTCGATATTGAACAATGGCTAAAGTGAATGTTTCACGTCTATACTCAATCAGACTGAAACCACTGGCTTCGGTTTGATTGAATATAATCCCAATCTGAGCACAATTAAAAGGGCATGGAAGGTAATGGATGAGCACGTCAGAAACCCGTGATTCCAGTCTGATTGAGTATAGCGCTTTGAGACGAACGCGCCCGACGGCGTACCGCTCAAGCGCACATTAAGCTTCTAAAACAAAAGGAGAAATTAATGAGCAAACGTATTTACCGCTCCTGTCATGAGCCTATAAGGGAAAACCCTTCGTTTGATGAGCGATGGAGGGGACCAGACAATGGTCTAATCACATGCTGGGAAGTTGGGCGAAGAAGAAGCATCGAATCCCCTGAGTTGGCAGAGCAAGCAAAAAATGGAGAGTTGCCAGTACTCGGCTGGAAAGGTGGCGTAGAGAAAAAAACACAAAAAAAAGAAAAGTATGGTAGCCTTAATTACTTGGCAGAGTGGCAAGGTCTAAGGGGTGAAGATTTAGACATCGATCTAACTGAAGAAAGAGAAATTGTTTGCTCAAAAACTGGTATGAAAGTTATCTATACAAGCGATGCGACGAAATATGCTAACCCGTGATTCCGGAGGAACAGCCAGTTGAAATTTGTAGCACTTGATGTTGAAACAGCAAATGCAGATATTTCCTCCATCTGTCAAATCGGCATTGCTAAATTCGAAGATAATAAACTCATTGACGAATGGTGCTCTTTAATTGATCCAGAAGATTATTTTGATCCAATAAACATTTATATTCACGGAATAGCAGAAACAGATGTTGAGGGGTCCCCTAAGATTCATGAGGTTGCACAAAAAATATACGGATATCTCGATGGCGTATTAACTGTATGCCATACTCACTTTGACAGAGTTTCCGTTAGTAAAGCTTTTGATAAATACGACATTAGAATACCTAAACCAAAATGGTTGGATACTGCAAGGGTTGCTCGTCGAACCTGGAATGAAATTTCATGGAGCGGATATGGATTAAAAAATGTCTGTGAATTAATTGGCTATGAATTTAAACATCATAATGCGCTGGAGGATGCAAAAGCTTCTGGACATATTTTAATTGCTGCGATAGCCAAAACAGGTTTGGGAATTGAAGATTGGCTTAAGCGAGTAAAACAACCAATTGATCCTTCTAATATTAGCACTGGCGGTGCAATTCGTCGTGAAGGTAATCCTGAAGGAGTGCTTTATGGTGAAAATTTAGTTTTTACAGGGGCGCTGACAATTCGCCGTATAGACGCGGCAGATCTTGCTGCCCAAATAGGATGCAATGTGGAGTCTGGAGTCACAAAAAAAACTACAATTTTAGTTGTTGGTGATCAAGATGTAACAAAGTTAGCTGGGAAGGAAAAAAGCTCAAAGCACCAAAAAGCTGAGCGACTAATTACAAAAGGGCAACAAATCAGAATTTTAAGAGAAAGTGACTTTAAAGAATTGGTGAACAACGCAGAGGACATCGCTTAACCATCTCTTCCAGCAGACCGCAAAAAGCCGCGACTGCTGAAGAGTACGTTATGAAAAATTAATATACAGGATAAACAGTGAAATTTAGCGAACTTGTTAAACTTCCTGAAAAAGAAGGATTCAAAATTATAAAAGAAAAAAGGTCTATAAGATATTATGGAAAAGCTGGATGGAACAAATTAATTCGTGTAGACTATCATGGTTCAAAAGAAGTTCCAAAAGGTACCTGTCATGCTGTACTAAAATCAGCAGGAATAAAAAAGAAATAATAGGAGGCAAATAATGATTGATTTAGAATATTCATTAATAATAGAGGCAACTGAAGAACCTGACTATTTTGGATTTTATTCAGAAGATTTAGAAGGTTTTAGTGGCATTGGCCACTCTATAGAGGATTGCATTTATAAAGCAAAATGGGGAATGAAGGAACATATTAGTTTACTAAAAGAAAAGGGATTGCCCATCCCACCAAAAAGCAAAAATCCCAGGATAATTATTCAAAATGAAGAGAAATTAGCAGTTGCTTAGATGAAAGAAAATTCAACTCAACAAAAGAAGCCCTGGATTGCAATAATTTGGTTTTTCATTTTTCATGCATATACCTCGATTAAGTTGAAAATTTTTTTTACTTTAATTTAAAACGCGCAGCCTGCCCTTCTTCTTTCTCACCTTCAATCCCTTCCACCTTTATCCGCAGACGCAGATCATTCGCGCTATCGGCGTAGGCAATTGCGTTTTCGTAAGTTATTTCCCCCTTTTTTAAAAGATGAAATAAGGACTGGTCCAGGGTCATCATCCCTTCCTGATTCCCTTTTGCCATTGTTTCCTTCAATAACCCTATTTCCTTTTTTAAGATAAGATCCTTTATCCTTGGGGTGTCCAGCAATACTTCAAAGGCGCCTGACCGCTTTCCATCTTTTGCTGGAATTAATCTTTGCGAGATTATTGCCCGTAGATTCAGCGAGAGGAGCATGTATATTTGTTCATGCCGTTCCGGAGGAAAGAAGTTTATAATCCTTTCAATCGCCTGGTTTGCGTTGTTTGCATGAAGTGTTCCCAAACAAAGATGGCCCGTTTCCGCAAAGGTAATGGCAGACTCCATTGTTTCGGTATCGCGGATTTCTCCCACCAGGATGACGTCCGGCGCCTGGCGCAAGGTATTTTTTAGTGCATTGTGAAACGACAAGCTGTCCAGTCCGATTTCTCTTTGTGTGATAACAGACTTTTTATGGCGGTGCACAAACTCAATGGGGTCTTCTACCGTAATTATGTGGCCTGAATTATTCTCATTCCTGTGATCAATCATCGCCGCCAGTGTGGTTGATTTCCCTGAACCGGTTGCGCCAACTACCAGCACAAGCCCCCGTTTTGTCATGGCAATGTCTTTGAACACCTGGGGTAGCCGTAAATCGTCAATAGACTGAATATTTATCTTTATCTGCCGGATAACAAGGCCGACATTCCTTTGCTGAAAAAAAATGTTTACCCTGAAACGTCCAAGTTCCGGATAATACAGGGCTAAATTCATTTCCATCTGTTCGTAAAAATCTGCCCTTTGTTTTTCGCTCATTATTGATTCGGCAAGGGTGCGGGTGTCATCGCCCGTTACCATTTCCTGACCGGCGGGAATGTTGTTCCCTTCCTTCCTGTACACAGGGGGCAGCCCAACGGTAATGTAAATATCAGAAGCATCCAAACGCACCATTTCTTGTAATAAATCTTTTATTTCCATGGAAGATCTCCCTGAGAATTTACTTTATGCCGTCGAGGACAGAGGGGGCGCTTACAAAATTCCTGATTGATTCTTTGGAAACAAGGCCGTTTCTGCACAAATCCAACAGCGCCTGGTCCATTGTCTG
Organism: Candidatus Kuenenia stuttgartiensis; assembly: GCF_900232105.1. Classification (NCBI taxonomy): domain Bacteria; kingdom Pseudomonadati; phylum Planctomycetota; class Candidatus Brocadiia; order Candidatus Brocadiales; family Candidatus Brocadiaceae; genus Candidatus Kuenenia; species Candidatus Kuenenia stuttgartensis. The sequence continues at coordinate 3,073,431 of NZ_LT934425.1, read as the reverse complement.
CATGCCGTGCTGGCGTCCGGTTTGCAATGCCGAAGGGATTTGGGCAATCTTATTCTCCCTGATCAAATTTCTTACGGCAGGGGTGCCGATCATAATTTCTAACGCTGCGATACGCCCAACCCCTTCCTTTCTCTTGATCAGTTGTTGGGCAATTACCGCCTGAAGCGATTCGGACAGCATGGTGCGGATTTGCTGTTGTTGTTCCGCGGGAAATACATCAATTATCCTGTCAACCGTTTTCGGCGCACTGGAAGTATGCAACGTGGCAAGTACGAGATGACCGGTTTCTGCGGCGGTGAGCGCCAGCGATATGGTCTCAAGGTCTCTCATTTCTCCCACCAGAATAACATCAGGGTCTTCGCGAAGCGCCGATCTCAGGGCGTTAGAGAAACTATGGGTATTTGACCCCAATTCCCTTTGATTAACGAGGCTGTTTTTGGACTTATGGACAAATTCTATGGGGTCTTCAACGGTAAGGATATGACATTTATATTCCCGGTTAATGAGGTCTAGCATAGCCGCCAGCGTGGTTGATTTTCCGCTGCCGGTAGGTCCTGTTACGAGGATGAGCCCCTTCTCCTTTTTCGTTAATTCTGCCACAATAGGGGGCATATTAAGTTGTTCCAGAAGCGGGATTTTTTCTGGAATGGTTCTGAACACAATAGACTCGCCCCTGTTCTGCAGAAAGGCGTTCACCCTGAAACGGCCAACGCCCGTTATTGCAATGGCAAAATCCAATTCATAATGTTCCTCATATACCTTGCGTTGCTGGTCATTAAGAATATTATACAAAAGCGTATGCACATCCTCCCTCATCAATGGCGGCATGTCAATTTTTCTCATATCACCATGTATACGGATCATGGGCGGTTCACCGGAACTTATATGCACATCCGACGCGCTTTCTTTGGTTGCAAAAGCGAGGAGTTCCATTATATCCATTCATCTTCCTCCAATAACGACATTTCGTATTCGCACATGAGGCCCGCCGTCGCTGACGCGCAAAGGCGATTGACCTCCCTTGCCACACCCTCCCATACCCCCATAAATTTCAAGATCGTTTCCAATGGCATCAATATTCATGAGTGTCTCAAACACGTTTCCGGTAAGAACTACATCGCGTACTTTCTCTTTCAACTGCCCGTTGCGTATCATGTATGCCTCTTCCGCACTAAAGGTAAACATCTCCATATTGGTTTGCCCCCCTAAGGCGCCGATTGCGTAAATACCATCATCAACTTCCGATAACATTTTTTCGAAGGTATCATTACGCGGCTCCATAAAGGTATTCGTCATACGGACGATGGGTTCATTGCCATAACTGATGGCGCGAGCATTGCCCGTAGGCTTTTCATTCATCTTTGCTGCCGTTTCCCGCGAATGAAGCCTGTTGGTTAATATACCATTTTTAATAAGATACGTCTTTTGCGTCGGAGTCCCCTCGCTGTCATACTTGTTGTATCCGGCTTCACCGACTAAAGTACCATCATCAACAATCGACAAGGCGTCAGAGCCAAAACGCTTCCCAAGAACCATGATCTCCCGCAATTGAGCGTTTTCATAAACAAAATCCGCCTCGCTGAGGTGCCCAAACGCTTCATGGACAAATACACCGCACAGCTTGGGATCAATGATGACCGTATATTTGCCGCCATTCACCGGTTTTGCCGAAAGCTGGTCAACCGCGCGTTTTGCAACCTTCTCACATTCCTGTTCCATATTTAATACGTTATTATACCCGCGCAAGTCCCCTACGGAATGATATGCCTGCTGGACGTTCATGCCGTCCCTTGCCATAGCGAGCAGAGAGATGCCGCAAAAAATCGTTTCCTGCGCTATAAAGCTCCCTTCTGTATTGGAGAAAAATACTGTGCCGCGTGAATCCAGATACCGGACATTGGACGTCTGTATTTGTTTTGAAGAAAGGATGATCGTGTTGTATTTGTCGCAAAGCGACTGTTTTTCTTTCAAGGATATTTCCGCCGGGTCATTGACAACTGTCGTCTTTGTATGATCGTTTAGTATGGGTATGGGGGAAAGCTGGCTTTTATTCTTCCCAACGAATTTTGCCTGTTCACAGGCCATTTCAATGTATTTCGGAAGATGTTCTATATCGTTAAAGGCGACAAAACCCCAGCCGCCGTTTACTAACGCCCTTACGCATCCGCCAAAAGAGCTTTTTTCACCGATACCTTCAAGCTCTTTCCCTACATAAGTGACACCCGTACTGACCCCTTCATGGACACGAACCTCAGCGTAGTCCGCTTTTGCCAGTTTTAATGCGTTTTTTATCATTTTTTCCATTTAGGTTATCCCTTTTGAAATTAAGATTATCAAATCCTTATTACCATTGAACAATTTATACAATCCGCAGTCCTCAATCTTCAATCCTCAGTCGGCAGTCCTCAATCTGCAATTTGCCGGCTGCTGAATTACCCTACCAACAAATAAAATGCTTCTTCGTCAAGAATAACCACGCCAAGTTCTTTCGCCTTGTCCAGCTTTGAACCGGGGTCTTCTCCGGCAATGAGATAATTTGTCTTCCTGCTCATGGCAGACGAAACCCTCCCCCCGAGGCGCTTGATAAGTTTTTCCGCATCGCTGCGGGAATATTTTTGCAGTTTGCCGGTTATTACAAAAGATTTTCCCGCTACTTTACTGCTTTTCCGTGGCATATCTGACGCCAGTTTTCCGGTGTTTACTCCTTTTGCAAGAAGCTTTTTTATAATTTCCTGCGTATGTTTGTTTTGAAAAAATTCAACAATGCTTTGTGCTACAACGGGCCCTATCTCATGTATCTTTTCCAGTTCATCTGCGGTTGCATTTGACAGTTTTCCGAGAGAATCAAAATGATCCGATAACACTTCTGCGGTGTGCAAACCAACGTTGTGTATGCCCAAAGCGCAAATCAGACGGTCAAGGTCACGTCCACGGCTATTTTCAATCGCACTTATAAGATTGGATGAGGATTTTTTCCCCATGCGCTCAAGATTAACAAGGTCATCATACTGTAGGGAAAAAATGTCCGAATAATCATCCACGAGGCCTTTATCCACCAATTGTTCGATAATGGCGGGGCCAAGCCCTTCGATATCCATTGCGTCTCTGCCCGCAAAGTATTGGATGCGCCTTTTCGTCTGCGCCTTGCACAACGGGTTGTGGCAGCGCAAATATACTTCACTGTTATCCCGGTGTACAGGGCCTTTACATACAGGACAGCAGGCAGGTTCAACAAAAACCTTTTCCCGTCCGCTTCGCTTTTCTTCCAGTACTTTTACGACTTGCGGAATAATTTCTCCCGCTTTTTGTACAACAACATGATCCCCCACCCTGACGTCTTTTCTCTTTACTTCGTCAAAATTATGAAGTGAAGCGCGGCTTACCGTCGTACCCGCCAGCAATACCGGCGTAAGATTGGCTACAGGCGTGAGCGTGCCTGTTTTCCCTACCTGAACAACAATTTCCTCAATCCTTGTTATCGCCTGCTCAGGCTGAAATTTAAATGATATCATCCAGCGGGGTGCCTTGCTTGTCGCCCCTAATTGCTCCTGAAGAGCAAGGGAATTCACCTTTATGACCATTCCGTCCACCATATAGTCAAGGATTCCGCGTCGTTTATCCCATTCGCGGCAATACCGCACCACCTCATCAATATTTTTGCATAATTGCGTGTACGGGTTTACCGGAAGCCCTATCGCTTTGACAAAATCAAGACACTGTACGTGCGACTCCAATTCCATTCCTTCAACATATCCTATAACATAGGCAAACATTTTGAGTCGCCTTTTCGCGGTAATACGGGGGTCTAAAAGCTTTAATGACCCTGCCGCCGCATTTCTGGGATTTGCGAACTGAATCTCACCTTTCTCTTCCCTTTCTTCATTTATCCGCTGGAACTCTTTATTTGGCAAATAAATTTCTCCCCTTATTTCCACAACCGGCGGTATTTTATAGTGAGCGCCCGATACGGAAAGTTTTAATGGGATCTGCCGGATTGTTTTGAGGTTTGCAGTGACGTCGTCCCCCCGGAAACCATCACCGCGGGTGGCGCCCCGTACAAATAATCCGTTTTCATACCAAAGTGTAATAGCTATCCCGTCAATCTTTAATTCAACGACATATTCAATATCTGTATTGGCATTGATGCCGGCCATGCGTTTTATTCTTTGATCAAACTCCTTCAACTCCTCATTTGAATAGGTGTTATCGATGCTCAGCATTGGTTTCTTATGTTCCACGGCGGGAAACTGACTGATTGGTTGGTCTGCGACCCTTTGGGTAGGGGAATCCGGAGTTATTAATTCAGGATGTGCGCTCTCAAGGTTCTGTAACTCCCTGAGTAGTTGATCATATTCATAATCAGAAATCTCAGGATTATTTTCCACATAATACTTATGGTCGTGATATCTTATAATGCAGCGGAGTTGTTCTATTTTTTCTTTTACCGTTGACGACACTTTTTTATCTTAACCATTTAGAGAAAAATTTATGGAAAACCAGGTTCTCCCTGATGTAATTTTCCGGATGAAAGGAATTTTAAGCTGCCAGTATAACAAACTTTATATAAGAGTCAACGTATTCTGTTATAATGATGGAATCACTTGACTTTATTCTGCATTTTTTATAAACTCGCTAAAACGTGTTTTTTAACGCTAACGTTATGTATTATCGTTAAACTTAATCCGATAATAATTTTACGGTAAAAACCGCCTCCTTTCAGACAACAAAACAATAACGTTGAAAAATGTATGCTGTTTTTCATAAAGGAAGTCAGGGTTTGCGGCGTTTAATTATTTACTGTGTTGATGGTCGTTCGGGGAAAAACCTGCGTAATTGAATCACTTTTTCATTTTAATGATGTGGTAATTAACCACATATTTTCTTAGAGATCCCGCATAAAGGGGTGATGAATTATGGTTAAAGGAAGTGATTCTAAAGTTTTCTTTGAGTTGTTTAAAAAACCTCAGGAAAAAGACGGTGTTCAAAAAGAAGAATTGCAACCAAATGCAGAGGCTGCAGAAACAACACCGCCGCAAGAAGTTGGAACTCCGGTTACGCAGAATGAAAAGCCGGAATCTAAAGGCTTAACCACGAATCCACCACCTGCATCCGCTTCTTCAGAAATGAGGGGAAAATCAGGAACATCTGACCCTTTACAATGGATTAAAAATACAAGTACGGAAGCACTTTCGATTGAAAAAAAGACGGAGAAAAGGCATGCAACGCATGGCCCTATTACGCCAGAACCCATTCCTTCAAAGCAAACAATTGCTACGCCGCCTGCTCCTTTGAGAGATGAAGTGGTGCTACGTAAAGACGAGGTGGTATTGCGGCAGGAAACGCTCATCATTGGCGCCATTGCGGCTACTTTTCTCTCCGTTGCCTGTTTCTTTGTGGGACACAAGGCGGGGTACAATAAGGGAATAACCAACCAGGCGGAAGAGTGGCTGGAAACAATAGAGCCGAAGAAAACTCAACCTGGCGGTATTGGTCAGTTAAAACACATTGACGCACCGAAAGAGAAGACGGCAAAGGATACTGCTTCGAAAGTTGAAAAGAAATCAGGCAGCGATGCGAAACTCGTTATCCAGGATAATGCAATAATAAAGGACCGGTGGACGATACGCGTGATTTCCTATAAAAATTCAAAGGCAAATGTGCAACGCGCCAAAGAAATAGCAGGTATGTTGCAGGAATCATTAGGTTATAGCTCTTTTGTTGTCAACACGGGAAAAGAGCTTTTTGTTTGTGTGGGAGAATTTGACGATTTGAATAGCGCCGACTTAACGAAAACCCAAAGGGACGTTGCCAATTTCGAATATCAAAATAAAAAACAGTTTTCGGGATGCTATCCCGTACGTATGAGATAAAATAAGGAGGAGAAGTATGAGCATTGATAAGAGTTTAAAACCAAAAGGGAAACTTTCGAGGCCGAGAAATGTGTATAGAAAGGTGGAACGTATCGCAATACTTAAGGCAGAGAATCGCTGGGATCAGGATACATCTGTTTTTGGTCTCCCCAAGGTAAAAGTGGAAAAACTAAAGCGAAAAGGCAAGGCCCCAAAGAAAGTTGAACCGGCAGAAGCAGGAAAAGCAGGAAAGGCAGAAAAGGCAGGAAAGGCGAAAAAATGATTGCCAGCAGGATGTCTAATATAGACTCCTCCGGCATCAGAAAGGTCTTTGACCTTGCACAAAAAATGAAAAGTCCGGTAAACCTCAGCATAGGCCAGCCGGACTTTGATGTTCCCGGAGAGATCAAAGAAGAAGCGATTAAGTCCATAAATGAAGGCGCAAACAAATACACATTGACGCAAGGTATACCAGAACTTCGCAATGTGCTGATGGACCGCCTTAAAAAAGATAGAGAGGTGACTGCGGAAGATATTATGGTCACTTCAGGAGTTTCAGGCGCATTAACCTTAGCGATTATGACGCTGGTAGATCATGAAGACGAGGTAATAATTCCTGACCCCGCTTTTGTTATTTACAAACACATGGTGAATTTTTGCAGCGGAAAATCAGTGTTTGTTGATACATATCCCGACTTCAAATTATCCGCGGAACGTATTGAGCCGCATATCACAAAAAAAACCAAAATAATCGTCATAAACAGTCCTGCCAATCCCACAGGGGTGATGAATACGCCGCAGGAGTTAAAAGATATCGCAGAACTGGCAAAAAAACATGACCTGCTGGTAATTTCCGACGAGATATATCATGACTACGACTATAACAACGAATTTGAGAGTATAGGAAAGTATTATAATAAAACGCTTATACTTGACGGATTCTCCAAATCCTTTGCCATGACCGGGTGGCGTTTGGGTTACGCAGCAGGTCCGGAAACGATCATAAAGGAAATGATAAAACTTCAGCAATACACCTTTGTATGCGCCCCTTCCTTTTCACAATACGCAGTGTTCCGGTCATGGGGATTTGATCTGAGCAAATATATTGCGGATTACAGGAAGAAAAGGGACATGATGTACGAAGGGCTGAAAGACAAGTTCCGGATCATAAAACCCGAAGGGGCTTTTTACTTCTTCCCGCAGGTTCCCTGGGGGACCGATGAAGAATTTGTTATGGCCGCCATCAAGAACAATCTGTTAATCATTCCGGGCAGCGTATTTTCTGAACGCCACACACATTTCCGCATTTCTTACGCCGCTACAGAAGAAACCATCGAAAAGGGCATAAAAATTCTTAACGGCCTCGCGTGATCCCCACATTCATTACATAAGCAGATGAATGCTCATGTTCACACCTAAGCTGGCATAGCCAGAACTAAACAAGTACGAAGCACGAAATCCGAAACAAATTCTAATGACAAAATGATTTGAAATGCTAAACAAGCGCATCTTTCGTATTTCGTGCTTCGTATTGTTGGGTATTTTGGGATTTGTTTTGAATTTTATGCTTTGTCATTAGAGTTTGTTTCGTATTTAGCATTTCGGATTTCACCATTAAATATTTTGCAAAAAAATGCAAAGAAATTACAGATAAGGTACTATCAATAAGTTGAGAAGTTACAATAATTGAACCGTTTAACTATTTTACACCTGCATACAAATAGCCTTGATTGCTAAAAAAATATATTGGTATTTTATTGGCTTTTTTGGAGGAATCGCCATCCTGTTCTGGGGACTGGATGACATTGTCGGTATCCACAGAGACGAAGCGATATTTGGCCTCTTAGCGGAAATGATTCTTGAAGGAGTGCGGCCTCTCACCGGTATTTTCAACAATTATACATCTCCGGTACATTCATACATGCTTGCTGTTTGCGTATGGTTTTTTGGGAATTCTGTATGGAGTCTGCGGTGTCTGGGTCCCGTCTTTACCCTCATAACCATTATTGCAATTTTTGATATTACACGGCAACATTGCATTAACCGGGCGCGATGGACAGCCGGACTTCTTCTCACCTTCCCGCCCGTTGTCATGCTTTCACGGCTTTGCGGAGAAGTCTTTGTGCTTAATCCCTTTTTCTTTTTCGGAACAATTTGGATATACGTAAAACTCTGTAATAACGCAAAAAAATACGTCCGGATAACAGGATGGATACTCGCCGGTTTTGTTCTGTCGTTTGGAATCTGGAATCACGTAATTTTTCTCCCAAGCGCAGTTTCTCTCGTCATTTGCTATGCACTATTCATGTGGCCCGGACTGCGGTGTTTTTTAATCCATGGTATGTTTTGCCTTATCGGGTTTTCAATTGGGCTGATACCACGGTTTGTTTCAATGCTTGCGCTGGGAATGGACTTATTTCCCCAAAAACCTTCCATTCCGCCGGCTTCATTGAAAACCGCTCTCTTAAATCTTCTCTATACCCTATCGGGAGACGGACTTTACGCGCGGTTTTCAGGGGGGAGCATCCTTCCCTTCGTATGGGGAATCCCGGCAATATTAGCGATCTTCGCAACAATATTCCTTATTTCAAAACATGATAAAACAGAAAAGAAGATGTTTTGGGGTATCATTACCTTTATTGCCATTAACTTTGCCGGTATATGGCAAATTACGCCATTCGGTTCTGTCGGTTCGCGCATATGGCTGATTATCGCATGGGTATTACCTGTTTTCTTAGGGTTTTGCAAGACAAACGCTAATAGAGGGATGTGGCGTGTTTTGGGAGGTATTGTGATTTTAATAAATTTGATATTGTTGGCTACAAATTATTATATTCCAAACAGCCGTTCAAACGGCGTAATAGAACCTTCTATTTATGTGGGCGGTAAAACCGACAATACATGGGATTATTACGATCACCGCCAGATCACAGAAGCACTGCTTCAGTCAGATGCAGAATACATTTTTATTTCCAATATTAACGTATTTACCTTCTACTATTTAACTCCGGAAGATCAAAGACACAGGATAAAACTGCTTTGGCCCGTCATATTGGGAGGCGGAGGAAATACCCCGGAGAAAGAAAAGCTATACGGGCAGATAACCTACAAAGGGCAAATGCCCAAAACCGCCCTTTTTGTTTTTTATAACACAGACAAAGATTATCTGGCACATTTTATACAGCAACCGTTTTACAACATGACGGCTCAGGTAAAGGACATTGCCGTTCCAGGAGGATTTCTTATTTACCGTTTAAAATAATATTGCAACATATTTGTTACGTGGTTAAATCGGATGTTCACCCCAAGTCAAAAAACAAAAGTGCCGTAAAAGCCTTATATTTATTGACTTTTACGCCGAACAGCAAGCTTTTTTCTAGTGACTACCCGTATGTTCCGGCTTGGCAATACTTCTGGCAACTTTATCTGTAATGCCTCTAATAATTCATGTGATTGTTGCCGCGGACGCGGGATCTTCTGGCAACTAGCTTTTTGGCCTTTGATTGTTACTTCCATCGAACAAATGGTCGTCAATTGTGCGAGACCTTCCTCTACCGTCAAGTCAAAATTCTTCCACGCTCTGCGCAGCCTTCGAATTATCATGTACGCAAGCATTACCACAAACACATGTCCCCGTGTACTATCCTCCTTTCTTACATACACCGGACGAACCTCCAAATTCACCGTCTTACAGTCCCGAAACGCCTTCTCCACTTCCGTTAAATCCTTGTATCGTTCATGTACCAGATTGGTATCCGCCTCGTTCTCCTCAAGATCAGTCTTGATTGCGTAACAACCATCAAGGTATGATGCCTCCTTTAATGCTTCCTCAGCTCTCTCTATCTTTAGCGTCCTATCCTCTTCTTTTATCTGCAACCACCCATCAAGTTTCAATCTCGTTAGCCTTTCCCTTGTTGTTTCCAGGGCCTTCGATACTGACGACTTAGGATGTTCCTTCAGATAACTGTTCTTCTTCACGATGTATTTCTCTATACTCTGTAATTTTGATACACGGGTCTTTGACATCTCTTCCGCCCTTACCGGATTGCGCCTCAGAATATATCGAACCTCATCATCCTTTATCTCGCAGAGCTTTTCTTCGAACAATCCTAATTGCAGTATCCCTTTATTTATCAACGACTCTATCTGCGGCTTAGTTATCGCCGTTATGTAATGAAACCCTTCCGGTAAACTTTCGATTTGCACCGTCTTGATCATCCCACGATCTCCTACAATCGTTACATCTTTGCATCCAAACCGCTCTAATACCTTCTTTACCTGAGATTCAAAGGTCTTCGGATCCTGGGTGTTGCCCCTAAATACTTCTGTTGATACCGGCTCCCCGGATTCATCACAAAGCATACCGATCACTATCTGTTTTTTCCTCTTTTTGCCGTCACGATTATACCCGTACTCACCAAAATGATTCGACTTCCCCTCTAAATAACTGCTCGTCACGTCATACAAAAACAACTTCGGCTTATTGCCTCCTCGTCTTAACTCAAACAGCTTTCGCTCTATCTTTGCCTGATTCTCTGACAACCATGACAAATTATCGTACAGATTGTTCTCGTCAAACCCACGCTTCATATCCAGGACGTCACCCGCAGCATGTATCTGCGCCAACCTTACTGCAGACAGTCTTGACCCCTGGCCTATTACCCTTGCCATTACTTGCCAAAGCGCCAGCTTTCCTTCAAAGTCCTTTCCCAATGCCTCTTCTATCCCTAATTCCTTTGCCACTTGGTACACGCTCCACGCTGCTCCCACAGACAAACCCTCATGGAGTTTCACCGATTCTGACAATGCGCCCAATGCACAGAGATCGTCTTTATGTGCGAGTGCAAGTCTTATCGCTTCAATCTCCAGGGGAGTGCAATTCGACAGATTCGCAATGGTGCGTTTCTTGACCTTCCCATCCTCACGGTACGATTCCCGCAGAAGGGTAGATCGATAGATTTTTTTACCGGATTTTGACTTGTTCTCTACAATATGCATGTCCACCATTGTACAGATAACAACCATTATCCGTCAAGTATATTGTCGTATAATAACAATATATTAGTGACTACATATTTATTAAAAATACAGCCTTAACAAACTATTTATTAAGCACTTATGCGTTTTGGCAGGGGTGAACATCCGCTAAATGGTTAAGGAGTATGTAAAAATGAATCAACGAATCATTCCCCTTGTCCCTCTTCCTAACGAGTAATTTTTAAAATTCCTATTAATAAAGGTGTATTTATTATCTTGCACTTATGGGAGAATGTCCACCACAATGATAGACCGGAAAGATGTTTTTATGCTGGTTGGATTATTTTGTGGAGATTGTAAAGATACCGCTATTAGGGGACTCTTTAATATTGCGTGTATACACCCAGCCTACCTGCCCTTTTGCGGTTTTTACAAAAGCCGCCTTTTCCATTCTATTGATAAACACAATTTTTTCCCCGTGATGCGCTTTCCCAATTACACCGGAGAGTTTGCCATTTTTATAATTTTCCCATAAATATATTTCTTCCTTTGTTATCGTTATACTACTTTTGCTCCTACCTCCCATAAGTCTGAATCCGCTCGTTTTTTGAAGTGATTTCGCTACAAATAACACGAAGGCTGCGATAATAAATAGTAGTATAGTGGTGGTGAGCAGCTTTTTTAGCACGATGACATTCTTTTACACTTTTTTTAATCTGATGAAAAAAACAGGACAATTGTCAGGTGGTATAGTAAAAAGCATTTATTTTTATAAAAATCTGTTTTTTTCTTGCATTTGAATTGTTTCTAGAGTATTAAATTCTGCATGAATCCATTTCTCAGTGAAAAAACCCGAATAGAATTTAAAAAAGCACATAAGAAAGAGCCTCATAGACGTCATGCCGACCGAATCAAAGCTATACTTCTTCTTGATTCAGGATGGAGTTATGAAAAAGTAGCAGAGGCGCTCTTGTTAGACGATCAAACAATCAGGAATTACGAAAAACTATACAAAGATAAAGGTTTTGACGGGCTTTTATCTGACAATTATATTGGCTGTGTGCCAAAACTCACCTGCGAACAAGAAGAACAATTAAAAGATCATATCAGGAAAAACAACTATAGTGCGGCAAAAGAAATTGTTGAATATGTAAAACAGACATTCAATAAAATCTATACACCCGAAGGAATGGTACATACCCTCGATAGATTAGGCTTTACTTACAAGAAAACTACAATAGTTCCAGGCAAAGCAAAACCCTGAAAAACAAAAAGAATTTATCGAAAACTACAAACAACTCAAAGAAGAGAAAGCCCCTGGAGATAAGATACTTTTTATGGATGGAGTTCATCCACAGCATAATTCTACGTCTGCATATTGCTGGATAGAGAAAGGCAAAAAGAAGGAAATACCCTCTAATACCGGCAGGAAAAGAATAAATTTAAACGGTGCTATTGACATAGAAACCTTTGAAGTAACAATCCGGGAAGATGAAAGCATCAATGCTCAATCAACAATAAAGCTTTTCCATGAAATAGAGTCAAGGTATGCTCAAGCCGGTACTATTTACATAATCTCTGATAATGCTAAATATTACAGGTCTAAGTTGGTCAAAGAATACCTTGCAAATTCGAGAATAAAGATCAAATTTCTCCCTTCCTATTCGCCCAATTTAAATCTCATTGAAAGATTATGGAAATTCTTTCGCAAAAAAATATTGTATAACAAGTATTATGATACTTATGAGAAGTTTAAAAACAAATGTTTAAGTTTTTTCAAAAATATTAACGAGTATACAGATGAATTGTCTACTCTTTTAACTGAAAATTTTCAAATTATTGGCGAGCAAATTTCGAAAACCTGATTTGTTTGACTATATTCTAAGGGAAAAAATGGAATATAGCCAAACAAATATGATTTTAGGAATTTGGCAATAAAATGGCTTTCTAAAAAACAGATTTATTTGACTAAGCATACTATACAAGCACGCCCCTTAATTCCCTCTTTATAGAAGGGACGGGAGGTGTAAATTTTTCGAAAACCTTATTTGTTTGACTATATGTCAAAAGTGTGAAAATAAATGTGGATAAAAATGAATGCCGTGGGATTTTTGCCTTTTAAAACCCCAGCCTAATCTAAGGTGATGTGGGCGGTTTGTTGGTATGTTTTGCAACTGTAGTTCTATAGTCAAGTTTATTGAATTGATTCTTCAGATTCAGAACCCAGGAAGTGCCTTTTTAGTCAAAAAGTATGTAAGCTATTGAATTGTGTAGAGATAGGTGTATATAGAGAGAAGGCATTGCCATACGTGGGTGGAAAATGATATGATCCCTTTTTTTCGGAGAAAGGGAGGGTACTCATGCCACAGTTAGTATTACCCCTATTTTCCCCTGACTGCAAACTGATAAATAATCAGGTAGGTTTTGAGAAAATAGGTAGCAAGATATATTATTTTCACGGAAGACTTCCTGTGTTTAGTCATGAGGAAGACGACCTGGAATCATTTCGGTTCATCACCAGTCAATTAGTAGTCGGCGGTAATGTCAAGCAACAACAAATAGTGAAGGCCTTCGGTGTTTCGGCAATAAGTGTTAAGCGTAGTGTAAAGCGGCTAAGAGAACATGGGCCTAAGGGATTTTTCCGTCAGTCAGCGCGAACAAGGTCAGCCCATGTGCTTACGCCAGAGGTAAAAGCGAAGGTGCAAAAGTGCCTGGAAAGAGGGCAGAGTGTTTCAGAAACAGGTAAGAAGTTCAATATCAAATCAAGTACGATTCACAAGGCAATCCAAAGCGGTCAGTTAGAGAAAAAAAAACGGCAGAAAGCGCTCCGGAGCAAAGAAACAAAAGTGAGCGTGCCGTAACCGATAGTCGTGCTGGTATGGGTCTTGGATGTACACGGGAACAAGAACGTGTAGAAGCCGCATTAGGTGGGCTTAATGAGGCAGTTCCGGCATTTGTTCCCGATCAGGACGTCAAATCGGCAGGGGTATTGTTTGCACTGCCGGCATTATTATTAAATGGTTTGCTAAAGTATGCAAACAACTATCTCTCATTTCCCAAAGGGTACTATGGATTACAATCGTTTCTGCTGCTACTGTCGTTTGCAGCCCTCTTAAGGATCAAATCACTGGAGGCAATTCGCTATTGTGAAGCTGGGGAATTGGGCAAGGCAATCGGGTTAGACCGTATACCTGAAATACGAACACTGCGCAAAAAAGTGAAATATATAACAAACCATGGCGAACCTGAGCAGTGGAGCAAAGAGTTATCAAAATACTGGATGGAAGAGGATCCGGAATTGGCCGGGATCCTTTACGTGGACGGCCATGTACGGGTATATAGCGGAAGCAAGACACCGTTACCGAAGCGGTATGTATCGAGGCAAAAGCTATGTTTAAGGGGTTTAACCGACTATTGGGTAAATGATGCAGTAGGTAAGCCATTTTTCGTGGTAAGCAAAGCGGTAAATCCCGGCTTGCTTTCGGTAATGAGAGAACAGATCATACCCCGGTTGCTCCGAGACATACCAAAGCAGCCTACCGGGGAAGAATTAAAAGCCAATCGTCATCTCTATCGCTTTGGTGTAGTATTTGACCGTGAGGGTTACAGTCCTGAGTTTTTCAAAGAAATGTGGGAGAAACGCATAGCGTGTTATACCTACAAAAAGTATGTAAATGATGTTTGGCCGGAATCAGAATTTATAGAGAAAGAGGTGGTTCTTAACAATGGCGAAGTGGTAAAGATGAAACTGGCGGAACGAGGAGTGTATTTCCGGAAGCAAGACCTTTGGGTGCGCGAGATACGCAAATTGACCGATACAGGTCATCAGACATCGATAATAACCACTGATTTTATGAATAACGCTGAGGTACTGGCAGCAAGAATGTTCTCCAGATGGTCTCAGGAGAACTTTCTTAAATATATGATGGAACATTATGGTATAGACAGACTTATCGAGTACGAACAGGAGGCAATAAGTGAGACGACAAAGGTGGTGAATCCCCGTTACAGGGAATTGGAAAGTCAGATAAAAACCAAAACTACACTGTTAAACAGGCAGCGGGTAAAATATGGGGCATTGGTATTAAAAGCAGAAGGAGAAGAACCCGATATCCGGAAGTATGTACAGGAGAAAGCAACAATAAGAGAATCGATAGATACGCTGGAGAAAGAGATTGAACAACTCAAGGCGACAAAAAAGAATACGGAGAAACATATAGAGTTTTCAAAACTCCCGGAAGATAAGAAATTTCAGGATTTAAAGAAGAGCGGAAAGCAATTCGTAGACACAATCAAAATGATTGCTTATCGGGCAGAGACGGCAATGGCAAATACATTGCAGGAATATATTTCTAAAAAAGATGAAGCAAGATCACTGGTACGTCAAATTTTTATGACAGATGCAGATATAATGCCGGAT
Organism: Candidatus Kuenenia stuttgartiensis; assembly: GCF_900232105.1. Lineage (NCBI taxonomy): Bacteria > Pseudomonadati > Planctomycetota > Candidatus Brocadiia > Candidatus Brocadiales > Candidatus Brocadiaceae > Candidatus Kuenenia > Candidatus Kuenenia stuttgartensis. Next base: position 3,058,185 of record NZ_LT934425.1, on the reverse strand, counting down.
GAAAAGAATGGCGTCTTAAGGATAACGATTCATAACATGACAAACCCAAGGAACAACAGATATGTTCAACAATTATGCGATGTACTTAATAGTTCCGAAACATTATTCCCAGGCACAAATCTGCGCCTTGTATATAATTTGGTATCAAATCAAATTCCACCAGATCAGGAGTTCTGAGATTAGGGATGCTGTCCCTATATGCAGGATTGATCGTTCGTGGTGTCTCCGTTAAAATCTCAGTTTGTTCGTTAGGTAAAAGGGAAACACAAAATACATTTTAAAACGATTTTTTGTTGCAACTGGAAAGAAGGGGGTTTTGCAATCCGTATGCTGCTACATTACCGTCTTCTCTTTCGGCGGAAAGCAGGAATCGTCGTTTTCTTTGCTGCCTTCATCTTTTTTTCTTTTTCGGCGAACACAGCATCGTAGAAAAAAGCGGCGGCCACACCGCCTAAAACAGGACCTACCCACCAAACATAATGGTTTGCAAACTGCCAGGACGCGATAGCTGGCCCAAATGCCCTTGCCGGGTTCATTGCTCCGCTGCTAATCGGGCTGCCAATAAGGACGCCGAACAACACAACAAGCCCGATAGTTAATCCGGAAAAACTACCAAAAGACCTTTTATCAATTGCCGTCCCAAAGACTGTAAGAACGAGCAGAAAGCTAACGATAAACTCCATAACGAGTCCCTGCATTACAGAAATCCCGTCCCCTAACATGCTTGCTCCCAGATGAACCGTATATATTGCTTCAGGAAATAAAATCTTAAGGACAAAACCAGCCAACGCAGCGCCGGCAATCTGTGCTGCAATGTACTTTATAGCCAGATTCGGATTCATCCTTCTGGTGATCCAACATGCTATTGTAACGGCAGGGTTAATATGTGCGCCTGAAATATAGCTCAGTGCATATGTTATAGAGACAATTGCCAACCCATAAGCAATGGAAATCCCTAAAACCCCAATACCGTCCCCTCCTGCTTTCCGCAGGTAATAATCTGTACAAATTGCGCCAGCGGCAATAAAAACAAGCGTAAAAGTGCCTAAAAATTCTGCAATGTATTTTTTGAATGAGTCCACCCCGGATTTCTCCTCTATTAAGTTTCTAAAACACAAAATATAAAAAACGAAACTTTCACATTTTTCTACAGGACACAAACATCTAACAGGATGAAGCTTAAATAATGCTAAACCTTATAGTTACTGTATTATCTTAAAAAAACAAATTCCACCCTTAAAACGAGATTATTAGAATAAAAAAACGTAATTTGTCTCTAAGATATTTACTGGCATGCTTTTGAAGAAATCGCCCATTTCGTAATGCTTATACATTTAATCCTGATATTTGTCAAGTGTTTATTTTGACAATTTTTACGTTAAAATGGACAATATTTAATAATAGTTCTGTCGACTAAATACATCGGGTAGCCGCCTATTAATACTGTAACTATTTCACGAGGGTGGGAATTGGAGTGTTTGCAGATGCGCTATCTTCCTTTGGGGCAGGCGTAATGGTTTGATCCAATTTGATCTGTGAGAGAATGGGAAGTTTTTTGTAATTGAGCGTACCATCTCCCAATTGGCCATATTCGTTATTTCCCCATGCCCAAATCGTTCCGTCTTTCTTTAAAGCGAGACTGTGATAATATCCTGCCGCTATTGAAACAACATCGCTGAGTCCATGCACCTTTAATGTAGTATATTGATAATTGGAAGTAGCGCCTGTCCCAAGCTGCCCTGTCCTGTTGTATCCCATTGACAGCACAGTGCCATCCTGTTGCAAAATGAGAGCATGATAGCCACCGGTTGCAATTGAAACACTATTATTAAGCCCATTAATACGAATTGGAATCTTGCTATTTGTTTGTGTTCCGTTTCCCAGTTGACCATAGGTATTCATGCCCCATCCCCAAATACTGCCATCAGCTTTCACGGCTACATTGTAATTGTTCCCGCTTGCAATAAAAACTGCCCCATTGAAATCATAAACCGGAGTAGGGATAGAACTTTCCGTCATAGTACCATCCCCCAACTGTCCATATCCATTGGCGCCCCAACCCCATATTGTTCCATCCGCCTTTAGCACAAGATTGTGATGATTGCCGCCAGAAACAGCAACAACATTGTTAAGTCCCTGTACTTGCATGGGCTTATATGCATCCGATTTTGTTCCATCGCCTAGCTGGTCTAACTCGTTATTGCCCCATACCCAAACTGTTCCGTCTGATTGCAAAGCAATACTATGGTAGAATCCGGCATCAATCTCAGTAACATCTTTTATGGTTTTCACTTTTACCGGCGTGTTGCGGTTTTCGTTCGTGCCGTCGCCTAATTGTCCAAATCGGTTATTTCCCCATGCCCAGACTGTTCCATCTGATTTAACGGCAAGATTATGCTCCCATCCGGCAGCAATAGAAACTACATCCTCCAGTCCTTTCACCTGTATGGCAAATTTCCGGGGATTGGTAGTACCATCGCCTAATTGTCCGGCATGGTTCCCCCCCCACGCCCAAACGGTACCATCTGGTTTCAAAACAAGGCTGCGAGAACCTCCGCCTGATATTTGAGGAACGGCAGCAAATAATGAACAACAGAAAGTTAACATTGCCGCTACTATTAAAATACAATAAGAAATGTTAATCACCATGTTTTCTGAAAACCCCTTCTGTAACTTTATTATCATCGTATCTATTTGCCTGTACTTGTTTTAGTATTAATCGTAATAAAAACACATCAAATTTAATATGTGTATAGTTTATAACAATAATACGTTTGAAATTGCAAAAAAAAAATATATTATTCGGTTTCCCTTACTTAAACAATTCCTTTATCCCAAAAACAACTATGGCGGAGAGTGCGCGAAAAATATCAATGTAAATCTTGGTAGCACTTTAGTTTTTTGAAAAATTCCAATAATCGTAAAGTAGGGACTAAGCATTTGCCCGTTTGGGTATGAACACATTTTATGACAATTTACATCAAATGCTTCGCCCCCTACTTTTTCAAAAAACTAAAGTGTTACAAATTTTGTATTGCCATTATTCCGTACCCTATGCTAGATTACGCCTGCATATTAGTGAAGATTCGTTAAACCTCAGTATTAGAGGAGAAAAAAAGACATACTATGGAAACAAATGGGAATCGTCTTGTTGAAATATCTGCATTGGGGGAAGTCTCCAGTCCATCAGGAGGCGCAAAGGCATACAGCATATCTCCCGAAGGGATACCTGCCATATTGCCAGGTATAGGCGGAATTACTTATAATGTAAAAATAGGGGATAGTGCGATACAATGGGAAGCTGACCATGTTGAGCCCTGTGTATCCATCAGGAATAAAGACAAGGAAGAAAATGGTGCACTCAATTTATTGGCTTGCATCGGAAATAGCGCAAAAGTTGTGTCCGGAGACGCAAAGGGAGATACAGGCATCGTTACGGGAAAACATGGCGGCATAGAAAACGTGCTGGTAGATTTTGATGATAAAACTATTGAAAAACTCGTAATAGGCGACAAAATACTTATTCGCTGTATCGGTTTGGGCTTTTCTTTTACAAATTGTCCGCAAATAAAAACCATCAATCTCTCCCCTCATCTTCTAGAAACATTGCCAATAAAATATGACAAGACAAAAGGGGTGATGCAAATTCCAGTAACACACACTATACCGGCAGCAATTATGGGATCAGGGCTTGGTTCACAACACTGTTATCGGGGAGATTATGATATACAATTGTTCGACAAACAAACAATAGAAAAACATAACCTGGATACCTTACGGTTGGGAGATATAGTTGCGATTATGGATGCAGACCATTCCTATGGAAGAATATATAAAACCGGGGCTATCACAGTAGGGGTTGTTGTTCACACAAATTGTATAACAGCAGGCCACGGACCTGGGGTTACCACATTGTTTACTTCCGCTGAAGGCAAAATCTCTCCCTATAAAGACAAGAATGCCAATATAGGCGTTTATTTGAATATTGGAAGATTTAGAAAATCCAAAAAAAGGAAAACAAATTAACATCTTACTTAAATTATCATTAGTACATTAGCACTTATTTCCATGCGTACCAGCGATTAGTTTGGAAACAAGCCGTTTCTGCGGCTGCAGTGTTATATCACTATGCTGTCAAAGTTTTTTTATAAGGTGGACTGGTTTGTCAAGACCATTTACTATTAATATTTAGATGCATTAATTCATCAATCTACAGTGTGCAGCAGGCTCCTTCCGTTACCCTTCTGCACACTCTGCAATTTTCCTTCGCCCCACCGCTCCTTTTCCTCATTTGCTCACTGAAGAAACTCCAAAATGAACTTCATACGGTATTTTATATTCCAGTGATTGGTAATACCTCCTAATATTATAAAATGTAAAATACTTCTCCAAACCCTCACGTGCTTCACTACAAGCCTGATATTCTTTGAGATAAACCTCTCCGTACTTCACACTCCTCCAAAGACGTTCCGTAAAAATGTTATCAAATGCCCGCCCTCTACCATACATACTGATTGCGATCTCTTTGCTTAAACACCTATTTTTACACACATAAACCATCATAATACACCCCTTAAAGTCTTTTGTGTTTGAAGGCCGCAGAGCGACGAATTTATCTAGCCCTTACCTTGTAAACCTATATTACAAAATAGTCTACTTGCTTGCCTGTTAGTAGCAACAAAATACATTTTAAGATCAGGACATTTTTGCACTATTCGGGAACTTTAACAAATTTTGGGATTTTAGGGTGATAATATGATGGACAAAATGCTTGAATGGTGATTATAAGTGCGCTATAATTCAAAATATCCACCAATTCATAAGCGCCAATACCTTTCAAATAGAAGGTATCTGGCAGGATTATCAATATTCAGAAAGAATATCACAAATGCATAATCATCACAATAACACACTAATACATGACAAACTTAATCTCGTTTCCTATTTCAATAATCCTGTTTCACAAAGACAAAAACAATATGAAGCAGTTCAGTATACTACGAGATATTTCATGACGTAAGAAACGCCATATCGCGGGAGAAGCGAATTAAGGGTGGCTCAAGGGCTAAAAAAAATAGAATTAATTAATGGAATGAATGAATGCAGGATGGAAGGACCTCTATGACGGTTTATGAGATTGCTTCGGAAAAGACCCTCGCAATGACAAGCTGATACCCTTGTAATGACAAAATAAGTCACTAGTCATCATGTTTCATTTGCAACACCCTGAAACGATGAAAATGGGCTTATAACCATATCGTGTTGTAGTATCTGTACTTAAAATATTTTTTGTAGTCTTATTTTCGCGCCAGGTATTTTGCATTCATGGAATATTTACAGAAGTCAAGACCGACAAAAAAACCGAGGAAATTGTTTACGGTATTACCAGCCTGACACAACAAAAAGCAAGTCCCAAAACCATTCTTAAGTCTTCTCGCGGACACTGGTCAATAGAAAATGGACTTCATTATGTGCGTGATACCGCTTCCCGTGAAGATAATTCTCAAACACGCACAAAAAATGCCCCAAAGGGCAATGGCTTCTTTGGGGAATCTAGTATAACGTTTCATTAAAATATACACATAAAATAGCATCATTACTATGAGGGCATTGAAAATCCAATCCTTTGTAAATACAAGATTTAAGACTGTTCAGTCGTAGTTCATAATGGAAAACAATATGTCGATGTTTTGCCGAAACGCTATACTAGTGGTTGGTTTTTTTCATTTTCCACAGGTAACAAATATTACCGAGTAGAAAACAGGCGCATTGCTAAACGTTTGAAACCTCTTTCATACTGAAGCGGAGGTATTTACTCAATCTCTTTTTAGTATGTTTCCTGTTCCCTCTCTAAAATTCCGTACGGTGGGTTTTCCCCCATAAGCGCTAACTTGTTTTAGGTATGCTCGAAGTATTTTGATATCTGTGTTTTTCGGATTCTTGTATTTTCTGCTAAAGAACAAGCAATGTCATTCCAGCACTTAAGAACTTCCTGTAATGATAACGCTGGTTCTATAGCCCGTTTTACTTGATTAAGCATAAAAGCAAATTCACGCCATTTGCTTTTAGTCTTCTTGCTTGACAATGAAGTATCCCCAGGGGGAAAAAGACGTAGCAAAATCTATTAGTTTTTCTGTCAAAAGAGCAACGAATAGTTTGCCATAAAGCCAAGCTTTTGAGCTATCATCATCGTATTTAGGTAAGTGTCCAAATTGTGCTATTTGTTTAAATCTTTTAAAGACCAGTTCAATTTGCCATCGAACTCGATACCATTCTAAGATATCAAAAGCGGTAAATTGATTTTCAGGAAACGTTGTGAATACTATTACGTACTTGGCATAAATAAGGGTCTCCGGTTTTAGTTCAATGCCCTTTTTGCTTGCATGTCTTTTAAGTTTTTTATGAGCTATTTTAATGGCTTCTTCTGTTTTGCGTATTATACAAAGACGACCTTTGACATATTCAGTATTATCAACGTTTGGAATAAAAACGTTCCATGATTTTATAGCAAGGGGTCTTTTTAAATATTGGATTTCTTTCAATAAAGGAAAGGGTTTCTTTTCTTCGCCGAATATCCGTAGAGATTGCGAATTAACTCTAACGCTAAGATAAGCGCCTTTCCTTGTTGCATGATGAATTCCTTGGCCAGTACAGTAACCTCTGTCAGCTATAATATAATCATCTTTTTTCATCGGAAACTGCCGAAAAGATTCTCCTGTGCCTTCTCCTTCAGTTCCCGTAAGTTTAAAGAAATCGCAAGATAATGAAGGAACCTCAATACTATAATGAATGCGCCAAAGACTTCCTGTTTTCCCAGGTTCCTTTACTGTTGTTGCATCAAATAAGCGAAGATGAAAATTATTCCGTTTATTAATTTGGAGGCCACGCTCACGGAATAAAGATAAACATAATTTATATAGCCATTCTTTGCTCTTTTTTAATCGCTTTAATAAGGCAACATCGGATAAATCTGCTAAGTTAGCACGCTTGGCTCGAACTACTGTTTCACGCAATGAATAGCCACATCCTAAATGAATTAATAATGTTCGAAGAAGCTTTTCTTCAGATTTATCCTTGCGCAAGCCTTTTAAAGCATTTGTATCAACGGCTAAACTTTTCCAATCGTTTGGGAAGAAAGTTCTTAGAAGATCCCAATCTTCTCTCATCATGGCTTTATCCTCCTATAGAGTGATTAGCGGGATAATTAATATAAAAATACCATGATGAATAAAATTTGTCAATAAAACAAGTTAGCGCTTATGGGGTTTTCCCCAGTACGGCTTCAAACAGAATATCCGCTCTCAACCTTCGATAAAGATATTTAGGATTAAGTGCAAGTCCCACATTCACCTGCATTTCTCCATCTTATAGGAGAGTATAGCTACCGCCTTTTAGTTACTGTAGCCTACTAATTTCGGCATTTGATTTCACTATTATTTGGTAGCAAATCCTGTCCAGAGACCCTTTGCTCTTTTGTGGGTTATGTTGTCCCTCAAAGTCAAACGCTACTACGGTCTCATCTGAGCTTCTGAGTGCCTTGAAGTATGGAATACCTGAGTGGTTGAAAATACCACCTCTGCGAGCCTAATCCTCGTAGAGAAGTTTGTGCCTATGCGCACACAATGGAGCAATCCGTATGCGTAGAAAGATAGCATATACCCGTGAGGGGTATGACGGAGTTACGAGGTACAGACGACCTTTTGGGGTGTATGAGTGTGGCGTGTTATTCCGTGCCAACTGCCATTTCTCAGCGAAGCACTGACAATGTCCTTTGTTGGAGATGGATAAACAGATTAAGTAAAACCATCTCTGGTTAATGCGTTTGAACATACATCACGAAGGGAAAAGGGGTAATCCATATGACCGGGGGAGGACTTACGCCTTGGGCAAAATTCCCTAACAGCAAGGTATAAGGAAATTCCGAAGTCCGAGCTGTATGAGATGGTGATAGACAAGCTTCTCTCACAAGTCTATCTTTGAAGTCGTCAGCATTGCTCATAATAGTTTCCGGTGTGAATCGGAAATGAAAGGGGCATAACCGTAGTGGAATTGATGAAAGTGGCAGATTGAATACGTTCAATGAGAAAAGAAACTCTTTTGCGTAGGTAAACAGTAACAAGAGCCTCTCTTGTTTTGCCTATGTTTGGGAGAATCCGTACCCAGGAAACACGATTGACAAATCTATTATCCGTAATCAATCGAAAGGAATATATCGAGAGATGCTTAAGTATCATTCATTAAGAGACAAGGTGTTTAGTCTGAAAAACCTTTATGCTGCTTTCAAACACGTAAAGAAGAATAAAGGCAAAGCTGGTCTTGACAGGGTAAGTATTAAGCAATTTGAGTCCAATCTTGATGTGAATATCATGAGTATCCATCAGGAACTCAAGACTGCCATATACAACCCTGCGCCTGTCCTGCGGGTATACATCCCCAAAGGCAGGCATGACAAGAGACCTCTTGGCATTCCCATTGTTAAGGACAGGATTGTACAGCAGGCGTTCAGGCAAATCATAGAGCCAATATTTGAGAAAGGATTCTCAGATAACAGCTTTGGATTTCGCCCTGACAGATGCTGTCACGATGCTGTCACGATGCTATCAAACGGCTTGAACAGTATAAGCAGGAAGGGTATACCAGCGTCCTTGATGCCGATATAATGGCATTCTATGACACCATACCCCATAAGCTTATTATGGACTCCTTACGTGAGAAAATTGCTGATGGATGGGTTTTGAACAGTATTGAGAACATGCTCAAGGCAGGGGTCATGGAGGACGGCATCGTGCATGAGACAAACAAAGGCACTCCGCAAGGAGGTGTAATTTCCCCTTTGCTTGCAAACCTTATCGGTAACATCATCGACAAGGAACTTGAAAAGGCTGGATATAAGTTTGTCCGATACGCCGATGATTTCGTTGTCATGACTAAAACAAAAGATGAACTCCCAGCCGCCCTCAGCTATGTCAAAGAAATCATTGCAGGGAAACTTGGAATGAAGCTGAGCGAGGATAAAACCAAGCTCACCAACTTCAAAAGAGGTTTCAGGTTTCTCGGATACGATTTCAAGGGCAAGTATAAGGGTATAAGCACGAAATCACTGAACAAACTCAAGAGCCTGTCCTGAGCCTGCCGAAGGAACAACATCAGAGACATCACCAGACGTACACAGGGCGTCAATCTGCAAGCCATCGTTGATACATTAAACCCCGTAATTCGTGGGCATGTCAACTATTTTCGGCTGGGCAATGTACAAAAGGTATATCGCTCATTAGACTGTTGGGTACGCATGAGACTGAGATGTTTCAAGTTCTCAAGAAAATGGAGAACAGACAACAAGCGTTTCCCTGTTCACCGATTCTTTAAAATGGGGTTACTCTCATTCGAAAGAGAATTTCTTAAGGCGTGTGCTAAAGCATGATGTTTGACTTTTCTCTGTTATAGAGCAACACGTCGGGGTCGCTAACTACGAGAAAGACGTATGGTTTAAAAAGGATGCTTTGTCACGTTGTCCAAAGTATCTGGCGACGAGTGGGGGTTGGAGGCTAATGGCCTCCAACCTACCAGCTCGCTATCTCCCATTACCTTATTATACTTCGTCTAACAGGTCTTTGCCGTACGGACTTGTATTGGCTGATAGCAAGATTTTCCCTAATTTACTCTGCACTACTTTGTTTACGTGTCGCCATCCATACCCCGACAGATTTACCGATTGCTTTTGGTTGTTGCTTCATCAGTAATACTAACTTTCACCATCTTTGCAGTGGTTTAGTATCTGTTTCGCCGCCACTTCGCAAGTTCTATGGTGGTCTGCGTAACGAGGTTGCAATATTCCCTTTATGGTACGACCCGTAAACTTGTTTGCCCTTCGCTTGCAAGGACTTTTACTTCTGAGCTTTCATATTGCAAGTTACCTTTACAATATGTCAGATATAGCTAATCGGTCAAACAACCAATTTCCGATATGGGACTTTCACCCATTTAGTAATGCAGCATTATAGGCTGCGAACAAAGACGCTCAGAAATTTTGCGGCAAGACCTTTTCTTTCACTTCAAATGCTTCGCATGTAACATGTAGAGAACAAAAAAAACACTTTATTTTTTTTCTCTCTCTCTTTCATTACTACAGGGATACTCCCGCTCTATTTTGCTTGTTTTACTCATTTTTGCCCATTTATATGAAAATTCTATTGTTTTTTATCTTCTTCTCCACTTATTGACGGGAGCTTTTGGCACAAATCCTTGATCCGCGTCTTTCGTAGGGTGACTTTGACGTTGCCGTGGGTAAAGAATGCTTGATTTGCATTTTCAGATTATATGTGGTAGTGCAACCTGTGGCTAAATTTTATGTTTTAGTCATTTTATGCACACCTTTCACCAAGTCATAAAATAAAAGCTGTTGATATACTTGATAAAGTACTGAATAAAAAATGAAGTATACAAAAAGTATACAATTTTCAGTATTCAGGAAGTATATGGTAGTCGTAAGTAGTTGTCATTATTGGTCGGGGTGGCGGGATTTGAACCCACGACCTCTTGAACCCCATTCAAGCGCGCTACCAAGCTGCGCTACACCCCGACTTTGGGAATACTATCTTATTTTTCATCTATTATCAACTTTAAATCTCTTCATTAATAGATGTGTTATTTTTCTGAACATGAGATGAAGGGAAATTGTTCGGTGCTGCAGTGCGGTGCATTGCATTGCCTCTATTTTACAGAGGGACACTGCTTGATTTGTTTTTTATAAGGCAAAAAAAAATTAAGGCGGAGGTCGTGTAGACGGCAGGATTACTCCCGCCGCCTCACATAGAACCGTGCATGCAGTATTCCTGCACACGGCTCTTCAAACAGATTCACTAAGGCGCGACCAAAAATAACATTCATGTTGGCTTTTCAACCAACTGGCTTTTACAAGCTTCGCCTGGCGCACTAACACTTTAGTTTTTTGAAAAACTCCAATAATATCGGTGTTTTGCCGCATAGTGTCGAGGCGAAGCATTTGCCTGTTTGAGTATGCGCACATTTATGGCAATTTATAGAAAATGCTTTGCCCCGACTTTTAAAAAAAACGAACCTGTTACAAGAGGGTATTTTACCTTTTTCTTCTTGTAGGGAAAAAAGTTGTCTTGTTAGTGAACAAAAATTTCCACAAATCTTTCAACGAGATACGCCAGATATTCTATATCGATATAATCTTCTGCACTACTATCAAGAAACAATTTACAACTAGCCGAAAATTCATCGTCTGCTTCCCAAAAACACATATACAAGGGTATCCTTGGCAACAAACCAAATTGATAAATATAATCGGCCCTCATTTGCCCTTGTGCAGCAACTCCACCCAATTCTTTACATCGAATTATCAATCCTTGTTTATTATCATTGAATTTTGTGGCAATCTTCTCTTCGGCGTTCCGCTGAAAGGCTTTAACGTGTGAAGCGGTATTTGTAAAATATCCCAATGTGACCCATTCAGCGGTTAAAGATCTGCGGCCCTGCCTGCGCACATAATCGTAAATGATAATTTTGGACCACGAATCAATACAATATGTATCATTTTCATATAAACCTTTTCTGCGAATCTCATATGGCTTATTTATCATTTTAAGCGTTATTCTCTCTTCGCCATCCTTAATCTCATACCCGCCGCCAATTGCAGCGCTTGCATCCTTAAAATTCACACATTTCGCCACAGCTTCTAATTCATAACTTACACGACTGTAATTATCGTCCATGGTAGCTACGGGTTTATTTAATGCCAGTTTGCTGTCTTTGTTTGCAACATATGGACAATCTTGTATTCTACGTTGAGAGTTTATTACTTTAAGTGCAAACGCGGTACAAGTTGCATCTCCACATTCACCACAATTTGTCTTTGGCAATTTTTTATATATTTCAATCATACTGTTATATTCAATATATACATAAAGAACCGGATTTCATGCATTAACAGGTATTTTTTCCATCATAACACAAAAGGCATCCTTCTAAAATGAGGATGCCTTCTGTGTCACGATTATTCTAAAAATGCTTATGCATTTGACTCCTAATAGTGCCCTTAAGAAGGGTATTTTTGTATTCTCTGACTCGTTTAGTTAGGAGTTAAATGCATAAGCATATTCCAAATTAATCTTTCTGATTAAATTGTCGCACGCGATACAGGTTGCTCAAGTGCTGCATGTGCAGCGGCAAGACGGGCTATTGGCACCCTGAAAGGAGAGCAACTTACGTAATCCATACCTATCCCATGGCAAAAGGAAACTGTTTGAGGATTTCCCCCGTGTTCACCGCAAATTCCAATTTTTAATTCTTTTCTCGTGCTTCTCCCTCCATTAATACCTATTTGAATCAACTTCCCAACGCCCTCCTGATCCAAAACCTGAAAAGGGTCCTTCTCTAATATTTCATTATCAATATACTCCGGAACGAAAGATCCAACATCATCACGGCTAAAACCAAATGTCATCTGCGTTAAGTCATTCGTCCCAAAGGAAAAGAACTCAGCATGTCTGGCAATATTATCTGCTATTAAAGCTGCCCGTGGTAATTCGATCATTGTTCCTATAAGGTAATTTACCTTTACGCCTTTTTTCTCCATTATTTCTTTTGCATTTTTTTGAATCAACTCTTTTAAGATAATTAATTCTTTTTCAGTACTAATAAGGGGCAACATTATTTCCGGATAAATGATGATACCCTTTTTTTTCATGTTACATGCAGCCTCGATAATTGCCTGTACCTGCATCTCATATATTTCGGGATAGGTAATACCAAGCCTGCATCCTCTATGGCCAAGCATAGGATTTAGTTCGTGAAGCGCCGAAACTTTTTCCTGTATTTCCTGAAAACTAATTTTCATCCGCTTTGCTATTTCTCTTTGATTATTTTCCTCTTGAGGCAAAAATTCATGAAGGGGAGGGTCCAGAAGACGGATAGTCACAGGAAGCCCATCCATCTCTTTAAAAATCTGTTCAAAGTCTCTGCGTTGCATAGGAAGCAATTTCTTCAATGCAGACATATATGCCGTCATGGGATATTTAATTTCATTCTGCGCCCTTGCTAAATCTTTTTTGAGAACATTTATCTTGTTGTTTTGTGCATTACTTATTTCTTTTTGTATATAAGCAATTTTGGTTTTCAAATTTTTCACATCCGGGGCGGAAAGAATCATTTGCCGAACGAAATCGATTCTATTCTCGCCAAAAAACATGTGTTCTGTTCTGCAGAGTCCGATGCCTTCAGCGCCAAACTCGCGAGCTTTCCGTGCATCTATCTTAGTGTCTGCGTTAGTTCTCACTTTCAACTTTCTTATCTCATCCGCCCAAGTCATGAGTGTGGCAAAATCATCGCTAAGTTTGGGTACAAGAGTTGCCACATTCCCCATCATTACCTCACCGCTACTGCCATCTAATGAAATGAACGTTCCCTCCCTTATCACCTTGCCATCTACCTTAAAAAGCTGCTTTTTATAATCCACATGTATAGCACTACAACCAGCGATACAACATTTACCCATTCCTCGCGCAACCACAGCAGCGTGGGAAGTCATACCGCCGCTGGTAGTAAGGATTCCTTGAGAAACATGCATTCCGCCAATATCTTCCGGAGAAGTTTCTTTCCTGACTAAAATTACCTGTTCGTTTTTCTCGGCTAATCTTTCTGCTTGTTCAGCGCTAAAAACGACCCTGCCGGTAGCCGCTCCGGGAGAAGCTGGCAGACCTTCTGCTATTACTTCTCTTTTTGCCTTAGGATCAAAAGTCGGGTGCAATAACTGATCCAGTTGATTAGGGTCTATTCTGGAAATAGCCGTCTTCTTATCTATTAATTTTTCCTTTACCATATCAACTGCAATTTTTATTGCTGCCGGAGCAGTTCTTTTTCCATTTCTTGTTTGCAGCATGAACAAGCGATTCTCTTGAATAGTAAATTCGATATCTTGAACATCTTTAAAATGCTTCTCTAATATGTTCTTATATTTAAAAAGCTGTTTATAGACCGCTGGCATTTCTTTTTCAAGATTTGCAATCGGCTCTGGCGTACGAATACCCGCAACAACATCTTCTCCCTGTGCATTAATAAGAAATTCCCCGTAAAATTTGTTTTCTCCTGTTGAGGGATTTCTGGTAAAACAGACCCCCGTGGCAGAATGATCTCCCATATTTCCAAATACCATCGCCTGAACATTTACTGCCGTACCAATAAGCCCCTTAATTTCGTAAAGCTGTCTGTATTTTATTGCGCGAGGATTGTTCCATGATGCAAAAACGGCTTGAATCGCTCTATGAAGTTGTTCTGCAGGATTATTCGGAAATGGTTCACGCGCATTTTTTTTATAAATTTCCTTATACTCTTCTACAATATTTTTCAATTGTTCTGTTGTCAAATCTGTATCATTTTTGACCCGTGATTTTTTCTTATATTTGTCCAGGATTTCTTCGAAATAATGTCGTTCAATCCCCATAACTACATCACCAAACATTGAAATAAACCTGCGGTATGCGTCCCACGTAAAACGCTCATTTCCCGTTTTTTTTATCAACCCCATTACCGTTTCTGGATTTAAACCAAGATTCAATACCGTATCCATCATTCCCGGCATAGATGCCGCAGCGCCACTTCGAACGGAAACCAACAGAGGATTATTTGAATCGCCTAACTTTGCTCCCATCAATTTTTCCAGCATGGAAAGATTTTGCGCTATCTCTTTGTCAAGTCCCTTGGGATACTGTTGCTTATTCTTATAATATGCATCACAAACCTCCGTTGTGATAGTAAAACCAGGGGGAACAGGGATGCCAATATTAGTCATTTCCGCTAAATTTGCCCCTTTACCACCAAGCAGATGCTTCATATCCGCTTTCCCATCAGCCTTACCCTCTCCAAAGAAATAGACATACTTGGGCGCCATTCAGAATGCTCCTTTCAACGAATATATTCTTAACACAAAAAGAAATTCAACTTTTTTAACAAATTATACCACCAAAAATCAGACAAAATATACAACCTAAATCCTGCAAACGATTTTCGCAATGCGAAAATCAGTATTTTCCACTACCAAGATTGGCAAAAAGCGATAACAGATATCCGTTTTTTAGCAATTGTGGTAGCGCTATTGTACTACTTTAAACAAAAAGACATGGGAAATTGTCGGAAACGTGCTCTCTGATGCAATGAAAATCAAGATAGGGATGTACTGTCTCCATCTGCGGTATACTTACCACTCTCAAAAGACTAAAAAAACGAAATACAACGTCGGTTTTCTACTGAAAAACTACATCCAGTGACATGCGTTCCCACTTTTCCCATTCCTCCTGATGGAGAAATTTCTCCGGCAATTTTAATGTCATCTGCCGGCTTCTCTCCACCAGTTTCCCTGCCACACGGATTAACCACAGTCTCATCGTCTTTACTTCCCACTGTTGTATCACTCCACCACTGAGCAATCCCATCCACTTCAAAAGATTATACGCTAACACCGCACACTGAAATAGCGCAGCATTGGCCAAAAATTCACCCGTACGTATGTGCCCCGCATTCATCTGTCCTTTACTCTCTTCTATCAAAGTCTCGCAGGTAGCCCTCTTTCCATAACAACGATGCGCTTCCATCGGACTTAACCGCTCCGTTGTAACGTAACAAAAATACTCATACACGGACACTTCTACTAATTTCTTTTCTCTTTTGACCAATTGCCGCACTGCCACAAAACGTCTCGCACGATCCCACCCTGCACATCGATACCAAAATTCAGCCTGTTCCCATCCTGGCTCCCCTTTCACCTCATTCCATTTCTGCCCTTCAAGCAATCCTTCCAGATTCTTCAGCTTTACCTTAATCAGATATCCCGCCAATATTGACTCAAGGTATTCAAGTAATTCTCCGGTAAAAAAACCGCTGTCTCCCCGAAATACCACCCTTACCCCCTTATTCATGTACGCCATACATTCCTTCATGAACTCTACTACTCCGTTACTCGTGTAGGCGCTTCCACAGCGGAACCAACTATGTAATACCTCCTTTGTTTCTGCAATAAATGCCATTAAGGGATGATACGCCTTCTGCCCCTTCTTGTGCGGATTATATCCTACCTCTGCACCCTCCTGTTTCCCATATACACCATCTACGGTAGAATCAACATCTATCCATACTTCGCAAAGAGCACTCCTGAGTTTATGGCCTGATCTCACCGCACGCTTCCATATCTTTCCCCTAAACCGGTGGATCACCCCCGTCAGTTCCACTATATCTCCCTGACTCGCCAGCTTCATAATACGTCCTATCGTAGTATCTACAGGTACCTCTTTCCAACCGGACATCTTCTTCAATACCTCATCTGTACACACCTTCATCACCTCTACCATCGATGTCGCCCCTGCTATCAACCCTATCACTACCATTTGTACCGCATCGACAAACTGATACCGGGCATTTGCTCCACGATCCTTATGGACCGCTTCATGGACTCTCTCCCGGAACATCAGCTTACCCATAAATTCAATACCGGTAAAAGCCCTGCATGTACCGTTAAGCCTTTCCCGCTCATCTCTGCCTTGATTTTCGGTTGTCTTTTGCTGTATTTTTTTGCTATATTCTTCATCGAAATGGTGAATCTCCTTTCAGGTGTTTTTTGTTATCAATATACCGCCGAATACCTTGGAAATCCTACCATTTCAATCCTATTCCTGCAACAAGGCTTTGCCTTGTTTGCAGGATTTAGGTACAATCTTATTCTTATTTTGATAACAAACTATCAACCTTTTTTGCAAATTTTCTTTAATAGCATAATCACAAGAGCATCATCTTTGTGAAAAAAATTATACCAATAAATCTAACTAACTAAAGCAATAATATTATTTTCTAAGAAAAGAACCAAACGCTGGGATGACTTATTTTCAGCAACGAAATGTTGTTCTTAAGCGTTTTCCTTTAAACAATGAAAGTGCTTTTATAATCCCGAACGCTTAAAAATATTTTGGACGGTATAAACTTTAATCAAATTCTATCAAAATCAAGTAATTAATATAGCCAAACAAATATGATTTTAGAGATTTGGCGATAAAATGGCTTTCTAAAAAACAGATTTATTTGACTAGGCATATTATCAAACACACCCCTAAATCCCCTCTTGATAGAGGGGACTTCTTCTCTCCCCTCTAAAAAGAGGGGCCGGGGGTGTGTAAATTTTTCGAAAACCTTATTTGTTTGACTATATAAATATTTTGTAACTATTCAGCGTAATTTATTAAACTACCGGAGATCAAAACATAGGGATATATTTCATTTAAAAACAACCGCATAAAACAAATATAAACTACATAAATCATAAAACTATTTCTTCTATAAAAAGTGTAGCCATTATATTTTAGTATTTAAAAGACACAAATTTTCGTGAATACTATCATAAACAAATTTAACTGGCAAGAAAATTTCAAGGTAGAAAAATAATCCTTTAGTTGCAATAACTTACTTTGCATAAACAAGTTATCGAAAAACAAACCTAAAAACATTCTGCAAATGAATGCAGTGATTTTAATTGGATTTTACAACATTGATATCTGCAATGTATTGTGCGCTTAAAATACTAATATTTTTTCTGAGAGATTTAATAAAATAGCCTCTCCATAACAATTCCCCACAAAATCTGTAAAACAGAGCAGTCCATTTAAAAGCTTTTTGCATATCTGTCTTTGTTAGTTTACCCAACTTTTAACCATTTTCTGAAAAATGGTTATCGTAATTCCAAGCCATTGTAAGGTTGAAATCTTGCATATTCTCCAAAAACAAAAAAAATCAATGGAGTCATATATTTTCTTTTTTACGAAAGATTTTCTGTTTATAAGGTAGAAATTAAACTGCACTGCTGTACGTGCAAAAAAATTGCGCTGCTTACTTGATTTGTATTAAAGGAACAGCAGGAAAACCTAAGGAGAATTGAATGATTGCGGATAAGGAAATTGTTACAAGTATACTTTTTACAGTAAAAAAAGTAATCGACCTAGAATTAGACAAAACTTAATTTTTAATATCACTTCAATAAAATACAAGATATTTCTTGCTCGCTTAACATGCGATACTACATGCTATTTCTTAATCTTTTTAGAAAGTCTTTTCTCGTATTTTGATACAGTTTCTTCCTGTGCAGCAGTCTCAATAGAACCCGGTCTCTTTTTGCGAACTTCTACAATAGCATCTATTGCGCTAAATCCTTTATTTACAAGGTAACATGCCAGCATAGTACCAGTCCTCCCAATTCCTGCATCACAATGTACAACCACTTTTTTACTAGAAGACACAGCTTCATTTACAAAAAAAATAAATTCTTCTATCTGTTCTTGTGTAGGTGGGGTAAGGTCTGCAATGGGGATATGCTTGTTGACAAAACCAAATTCCTCTAATAATATTTTATGAAGTGGCCACTCTGACAAAGTAACTATAACATCAATACCATTTTCCCTAAGAAATTCAAAATCAGATACTACAGATATGGGTCTAGCCATACCAGCAATTTCACCTTTTAATAACCAACTAAAATTTCTAGGAATATTCATTATTTACAAAATCATTAAGCATTTTATACAATAACTCTAGCGGTAAACCAACAACATTTGAATAACTTCCATCTATTCTATCAATAAACCTTCTGCCCGCTCCCTGGACAGCATAAGCACCGGCTTTTCCCATTGGCTCTCCTGATTGCACGTAACTTTCAAGTTCATATACCGAAACATTCTTCATTTTTATCTTGGTCAGTGCAACACCTACATATTCATTTTCAGACGGCAGTTCTTTAATACAGAGTCCGGAAAATACTTCATGAACCGAATTATTTAATAAAAAAAGCATTCTTCGCGCATCATCTTCATCTTTTGGTTTGCCATAAACCTCATTGTTATGCAAAACAACCGTATCTGCTCCAATGATAAACACGTCTTTCAACCCTTTAGCGACACTACCTGCCTTTAACGATGCAAGATATTGAACAAGTACGTCCGGTGGTAATCGTTTGTTATAAAGGCTTTCTTCGACTCCGTGAGGTACCACGTCAAAAGATAACCTCATCAATTTTAACAATTTGATCCTTTGCGGTGAATTTGAAGCAAGGACAAAACGCTTCCTGGAAAAAATCACTCCTGGTATTGAACTTTCTACCCACATAAACAAAGGCATATCAGAAAAAATCAGAAGTTTTTAAGCGAAGAGGTGGCAACTTTGGGTTTAATCTCTTCTGAGTTGTTTACATCTGTTTCAGTTTCTACCAACTCAAAAATAGCAAGGGATGCATTATCATTAAGCCTTCTTCCCAACAACCTTAATTTTCTACATATTCCACCCATAGAATATTCAAGCTCTGGTATCTTACCAACACTGCTCCCAGAAAGAACTCCTAAGCGTGTACCTGACAATTTCAATATACGTGTATATCCACCATTCCTGTTTGTAAATCTTTTTGCAATACCCTCACTCTCGCGCCAATCTCCTTCTCCAAAAATCTTTTTTACAATATCGACATTTTTCAATCTAGAAAGAACCTGTCGATAACAGTGTACATAGCCTGGCCTGTCGCTCTCTTTTTTGTCCAATCCTTTTTTAGCTATGGTGATTATCTTTTCAACAAAAGATCTTGTCTCCTTTGCTTTTTCAACAGTTGTAACTATTCTTCCGTGAATAAAAAGGCTATTTGCGATATTCTGCCTCAATGCCTTTCTGTGAGCGGAAGTTCTAGATAAATGCCTGCCTCTCTTTCCATGTCTCATTGTATCAACCTTTTCCCTTTTCCATTCGTTTTATTTCCAATGGCATCCCAATAGCTAAATTTAACTGACTTAGTTTTTTCTTTAATTCCTTCATCGTGGTTTTTCCGAAATTCTTTATCTGTAAAAGATCGTCCTCTGTTTTAACAACAAGATCACCTACCGTTACGATATTAACAGTCTCTAAACAATTAGAAGCTCGCACCGATAAATCTAATTCCGCAATCGGCATGCTCAAAGTCCTATTAAATTCTTCAGAAGACATGTCAGATATGCACTCAGCACTCATATTTTTTTCGATTTGTTGTAATTCTCTGCCTATTTCGAAGTATTGTATAAACGGATTCAAATGCTTTCGAGTAATCATTGCGGCTTCAACCAAAGCCATCTCGGGAGTAACAGTACCATTCGTCCAAATCTCTAAAATAAGTCTGTCATAATTTGTTCGTCTTCCAACACGTGTCTCCTCAGTGACATACCGTACATTTCTGACAGGAGAAAAAAAAGAATCTACAGATATCAAACCAATCTCTTGATCCTCAGCTTCATTTTCATCAGCAGTTACATACCCGCGACCTTTTCTCACTTCCATTTCAACATTAAAAGCCATATCCTCTGAAAGTGTTGCTATATGTAAATCATCATTAACAACTTCCACGTTTTCGTCAGTAATAATATCTTTGCCGGTAACTTTACCTTTTTTATTAGCCTCAATTTTTATAATCTTCGGCTGATCAGAATGCATTTTGACAATCAAATTTTTGATATTCAGGATTATATCAGCAACATCTTCTATTACACCTGGTACATTGGTAAATTCATGCGCCACCCCTTCAATTTTAACTGAAACAACAGCGCTACCTTCTAAAGAAGACAACAAAATTCTTCGTAGACTATTTCCTATTGTGTGACCAAAACCACGTTCGAAAGGGGCTGCTATGAACTTACCATACCTGTCGGTCAAAGTTTCATTTTCAACATCTACTCGTACTGGTAGTTCAAGACCTCTCCACCTTATTCGCATATTTTCCTCCCTAATCTATTTATAAGGGAATTTATAAAAATAAATTTGACGTAAGTAATTTTCTTACGAATGTTTGCGGGATTACAAATTCAATTGACGACTACAATGACAACTCTTATTATTGTGGAATGATCCGGCTAAAAAGATTATTTTGAGCAAAGTTCGATTATTAACTGTTCCTGCACGGAAACAGAAATATCATCTCTGTTTGGAAGTTGTGTCACCACACCTTCCAATGCACCCTGCCGAAATTCTAACCAAGAGGATATTTTTCTGGATTTTAAAGCTTCCGCGTTATCCTGAACAAGCTTCCGACTTCTTTCGCTATTTTTTGGCCTTATCACATCACCAACTTTTACTAAAAAAGAGGCGATATCAACTTTTTTATCATTGACCGTTACATTGCCATGTAAAATAAGCTGTCTGGCGCTTTTCCTTGAATGTGCAAATGTTAGTAAATGTACAACATTATCCAACCTTCGTTCCAACATTACTAATAGATTATCACCAGTATTCCCTTTTTGTTTTTCCGCTTTTCTAAAGTAATTCCGGAACTGTCTTTCTAAAACACCATAAAAACGTTTCACTTTTTGTTTTTCCCGGAACTGGATACCATACTTCGAAAGTTTTCCTCTTCCCCATGAAAATTGTCCAGGAGGATATTTTCGCTTTGTTATCGCACACTTAGCCGTTTCACAACGAAATCCTTTCAAAAACAGTTTTTCACCTTCTCTTCGACACAACCTACACTGCGGTCCTACATATCTCGCCATATCTTTCCTTTCCAGAACTACATTTGTATTTATTTTACACCCTGCGCTTTTTACGGGGTCTGCAACCATTATGTGGAAGAGGCGTAACATCTTCTATCGCTTTTACACTCAATCCTGCGGCTTGAAGGGCCGTGATAGCAGATTCTCTGCCAGGCCCAGGCCCCTTAACTCTTATTTCTATTTCTTGTATTCCATATTTCTGTGCTTTTTCAGCAGCACTTGTCGCTGCTTTTTGAGCTGCAAAAGGGGTGCTTTTCCGGGATCCTTTATAACCTGCGGTACCAGCACTTGCCCAGCAAATTGTCTCACCATTAACATCTGCTATTGTCACATAAGTATTATTAAATGTAGCTTTAATATTTGCGATAGCTCTTGTAACATTGCGCCTAATTTTTTTGCTAGTTTTAGACATATTTCACCTCATCAATCAAAATCATCCTGGTTATTGTGTTTAGTACACAAAAAACATAGTAACACTTTTTTTTAACTTTAATTACAGCTTATAATGTCATACAAACACTTTTATAAAACTATTATATTTTTTATGAGCTTATCAGTATACCGCAAAACGAACAGATTAACGATACTCAAGGAGTTCACAAAATAAGATTTTTCAAATGCTATAACCAGTTATAAAAATAAAAGTTATGAGTAAACATAGAAGTCCATGTTTGCAAACCCTTACAGTATATTACAATATATCACCCACATATTGCCTTATAACATTCACTTCGATTTGAACCTGTATCGGCAAAAAAACTTTGCAAGGCAAAGTCAGTATTAAACATCTCATCTAATTTCTGAAACTTATTCATATTGTATTTTTTATTTCTTTTTTTTCTTTTTGCTATGATCATCAGGTTTTTTGGCGTATATTTTGGGGATACGATCTCAACGAGCTTAACACTATAACCTGCTCCAGCTAAAAACTGTGCTCTTAATGCTTCGGTAAGGATACTTGCAAACCGATATCTCAATAAGCCAAAATCCGTTATATCCACCAACGGATGTCCTTCTTTAAGCCGATTTCTAATATTATTTTCACAACAGGGTACTACCAGAATATGCCTGGATTTTATTTTAATTGCTTTTGCAATAGTTTCATCCGTAGCGACATCACAAGCATGAAGTGCAATAACAAAATCGACAGATTTTTCTGGTAGAACATCAATTGTTTTAGCATTTATAAAACACATATTTTTAAATCCGAGAAGGCTATTGATCCTCTCGCATTTTTCTATTATTGCCGTATTCTTATCGACCGCATAGAAATATGTATTTAAAGCAAAGACATTTGAAAGTACATAATTCAAGACAAACGACAAATAAGATTTACCACAAGAACAGTCAAGAAATACAATTTCTTTTTTTTCTTTATAGAAGGTTTCGATTATTGTTATAACTTGTTCACAGAATCCTACGACTTCATTAAACTTCTTGTTTTCTCTGCTAATTGAAACATCTATATTCAATCCGAGAGCATTTAAAAAATTCACATTAGCTGTCATTAATGCTGCAATTATTTCTTTTTTTTCCATCTTAACCTTTTAAAATTCATAATTACATATCAAAAATTTATTAGATAGTTCAGAATACAAAAGGTTACCTCATTTCTTTAACTCCCTTTTTGCCCGCTACAGTTTTCTTTCGCCCCTTTCGAGTTCGAGCGTTTGTTTTTGTCCTTTGACCTCTCACCGGCAATCCAATTCGATGACGCATTCCACGGTAACAACTTATGCTTCTCAAACGTGAAATATTCTGTAATTCTTGTCTACGTAATTGACCTTCTACGTTATAATTTTTCCCGATATGAGCGCCTAAAATACTAAGCTGGTCTTCATGAAGATCCTTAGCGCGCACATTTTCATCTATGTTAAGTTCTCTTAATATTTTCTTAGATAGAGCACCCCCAATACCGTAAAAATATGTTAACGCAACAACTATTCTTTTATCTGCGGGAATATCTGTACCTGCAATTCTAGGCATTAATAGATTCCTTTCTAGAAATCACAAAAACTATCCTTGCCTCTGCTTGTGCCGAGGATTCAAACAAATTACACGAACTACATTTTTTCTTCTTATTATTTTACAGTTTTCGCAAATTCTCTTCACCGAAGTTCTAACTTTCATGGTGGCCTTCTCTAAATAATAATTAAAATATGCCGAATCTTTTAAACTTGCCTATAAATTATCCTACCTTTATCAAGATCATATGGAGACATCTCAACAGTCACTTTATCACCAGGCAATATTTTAATAAAGTGCATGCGCATTTTACCAGAAACATGCGCAAGTATCTTATGTCCATTTTGCAACTCTACCCTAAACATTGCATTGGGAAGAGATTCCTTTACAACTGCTTCCACACGAATCGGTTCTTCTTTTGCCATATTATATAAATAAAAAAATTTCTACAGCGTTAGAATTTCAGCCCCATTTTCCGTAACTACGACCGTATGTTCAAAATGGGCTGATAATTCTCCATCTTTTGTCACGACGACCCACCTATTATTCAACACCTTCGTACCTGGCTTTCCAACACAAATCATAGGCTCTATTGCAATAGTCACGCCAGGCATTAATATTTCATCATATTCTAAAAGCGACTTACTAACAAAATTAGGTACTTGTGGATCTTCATGCATGCTTCTACCAATGCCGTGACCAGTATAATCTCTTACAACTGAATAACCGTTTTCCTCAACAAACTCTTGTATTGTTCGCGAAATCAATGACAACTTTTCATGTGACTTGATCACACTTATGGCCAAATATAACGATTTTTCACACACATCTAAAAGTCTTTCAGCTTCCTCAGAAATAATCCCAACGGGTATTGTCAGTGCAGCATCTGCAACATATTTACGATAACGGACACCAACATCTATGCTTAAAATATCACCTTCGTCTAATCTTCTTTGGCTAGGTATACCATGAACAACTTCTTCATTTATTGAAGTGCATATGCTCTTAGGGAACCCTCTATAGCCTTTAAAAACAGGTACCGCATCTTTACTTATAATGAATTTCTCTATTTCTTCATTTAAATAATCTGTTGTTATACCTATTTTAGTGAGTTCTCTCGCCAGTCTTAGCGCTTCTGCCGTTATCTTTCCAGCACTTCGCATTATTTCTATTTCACGTGGAGATTTGCGCACTATCACCTTTGTTACCCGGCCATTGTCTTTTTTTGCTTCTTGCACTCTTGATTTATGATATCAGCGATAGTCTTTGAGATCACTTCTATTCTCAAGTCACTAATTATTTCCCTTAATATCTTATTTTTCTTATAATATTCAACTAGGTCTGCCGTTTGTTCACGATAAACTTTAAGTCTTTCTATAATTGTTTCTGGTTTATCATCGGCCCTTTGAAGTAATTTCCCGCCACACTTATCACAAATACCATTTTTTAGCGGTGGCACTAATTTTATGTGATAATTCGCACCGCACACACTACAAATCATCCTACCAGACAATCTATCAATAACCGTCTGCTCAGAGACAATAAAATAAAAAACAATGTCAAGACTATCTCCAAGTGTTTTTAACATTTCGTCAAGCACTTTTGCTTGAGAAAGTGTCCTTGGAAAACCATCCAAAACAAAACCATTTTCACAATCATGCTTTAAAATTCTATCTACAACAATTCCCACAACAACTTGATCTGGTACTAATATGCCTTTCTCTATATAAAAACGAGCCTTAGCACCTGTCTCAGTTCCGGCCTCAATAGCTTCGCGTAATAAATTCCCTGAAGAAATATGAGGAATATTCTCAATCTTACTAATTGTTTCCGCTTGAGTTCCTTTACCTGCACCTGGAGGACCTAAAAATACGATCCTCATCCCATCCTACCTCTAATTCGTGTACCACCGCTAAGAAAGCCACTATATTGCCTCATTATCATATGCGATTCGATTCTTTGCACCATATCCAATGCAACACCAACAATTATCAGTAATCCAGTGCCTCCATAAAATCCAGCAATAGCCCTGTTAAGTTCAAAGCCTCCTGCTACCAACTTCGGAAGAATAGCAATTAAAGATAAAAAGGCAGCACCTGCAAGTGTTATCTTGCCCATAATACTCTCAAGATATTCTGCAGTTCTATGCCCCGGTCTAATCCCGGGAATAAAGCTGCCATAATCTTTCATATTATTGGACATTTCTCTTGGGTTAAATTGGATAGCCGTCCAAAAATAACAAAAAAAAGTAATTAGTAAAATATACAACATAACGTATAAAACACCTTCTTGCAAAATACCCGATAAGCGCGAGGTTATCCAATAACCAACGCTCCCGGGTTCAAACCGTATCTGTATACCTTGCATGATTGCAGCAGGGAAAATCAACAATGATTGCGCAAATATTATTGGCATCACGCCAGCTTGATTCACTCTTAGCGGTAAGAAGTGTCTTTGTCCACCGTACACCCTCCTACCACGCGTATGCTTAGCTTGTTGTATAGGAATACGCCTTTGCCCTTGCGTTATATAGACAACACCACCTACAATGGCGAAAAACATACCCAACAATATTAAAAGTTTAACGATTCCAATCTGATGTTCTGCCGGAGCTACAGAAAATGTAAAGTTCTGTACTATTTGGTTAAAAGCCCAAGGCAGGCGCTCAATAATCCCAACCATAATAACTATCGATATACCACTACCGATCCCGTGCTCTTCTATCTGCTCCCCGATCCACATCAAGATCATAGTGCCAGTTGTTAGTAAAATTGCCGCCATTAACTGAAAACTAACGCCCTGTAAATATACTGGTATAACTGGAACTCCATTAAACTCGACAGTGTAAAGTGTTCTCGTCATCACAAAAGCTTGGAAAAGACACAAACCTACGGTTGCAATCCGTGTATATTGATTAATTTTCTTCCTGCCTACCTCACCCTCTTTCTGTAGCCGTTCTAAATAAGGAACCACACCAACTAACAACTGAAAGATGATAGAGGCACTGATGTAAGGCATCACTCCTAGTCCAAAAATAGCACCGGAAGACATGGCACCGCCTGCAAACATGTCTACCATTCCTAATAATTGCCCAATTCCGGACTGTGAAAACTGATTAAAATACGATTTTAATACAGTAGTATCGATACCGGGTATGGGTAAATAAACACCTACCCGACACAATGCTATTAAACCAAGTGTGATTAGAACTTTTTTACGTAACTCAGGTATGCGAAAAACATTTCCAAATTGTTCAATCATGAAATTATTTTAGCCTCTCCGCCTGCCGCTTTAATCTTTTTCATTGCGACTTTGCTAAATTTGTGCGCTTCAACTGTAATTGAATTTTTTAACTCGCCCTCACCCAACACCTTCACTCCTACACCTATTTTTTTAATTATCCCAGATTCCTTCAGTATAGCAATCGTTACTATATCACCACTGCCAAAATGTGCAATGTCCTTTAAATTTACAATGTTATATTCTTTTTTAAATATGTTGTTGAAACCACGTTTTGGTAATCGGCGGAAAAGAGGTGTTTGTCCACCCTCAAACAATTTTTTCATGCTGAAGCCAGATCTCGAAGAAGCTCCTTTTGCTCCACGACCTGCAGTTTTTCCCCAACCGGACCCAATTCCTCGCCCTACCCTTTTCTTACGTTTCCTCTTTATTGGAACCGCATTTAAATCAAAAAGATTCATTCTATCCTTACTCCCCGTAGTTCTTCAACTTCTTCTTTTGTTTTTAGGGATCTCAAACCGTTTAATGTAGCCTTAACGACATTAAGTGGATTCCTTTTGCCATAACATTTAGTCAAGATATTTCTTACTCCCACATATTCCAGAACTGCTCTTGCAGGCGCACCAGCTTTAATACCTGTACCTGGTGAAGCGGGCTTCATGAATACTCTGGCAGCCTTGTAACGTCCCATTATCTCGTGTGGTATCGTGTCGCCCTTTAAATTTATTTTAAATAGCTGTTTTTTCGCTTCCTTGACGGCCTTATTTACCGCGTTTGGTACCTCACGCGCTTTTCCAAAGCCGATACCGACACTCCCCGCCTTATTTCCAACAACAACAAGAGAACTAAAGCTCATCGACTTTCCACCCTTGGTTACAGTCGTACATCGGTTAATTTTTACAACTGTTTCTTCTAGATTAATCGGTTGTTCTGGTTGCGCCAACTGTATCTCCTTGTTCGACTTATCAAATAATTAAAAATTTAAACTATTCTTTCTGGCACTTTCCGCTAAAGCCTTAACCCTTCCATGATAAGCATATCCACCTTTATCAAAAACTACTTTTGTAATACCTTTCTTTATAGCCTGTTCTGCCAGTTTTTCACCAACGATCTCCGCCGCCTTTATGTTGCCACCATATACGATACTTGCTCTAACATCTGGCGTTAAAGTAGAAATTGCAACTAGTGTCTTGCCCTCATTATCATCAATAATCTGACAATAAATATTCTTCAGACTTCGATAAACGCTCAAACGTGGTCTTTCGCAACTGCCTATCACTTTCTTTCTGATTCTTTTATGTCGCCCTGCTCTTTTTCTTCTTTTTTCTTTAATTGGATCCATAATCTATACCCTTAACCAAAACATTATCCACCGGAAGACATAGCCTTACCAGCCTTTCTTCTTATTACTTCTCCGGCATACTTCACACCCATGCCCTTATAAGGTTCAGAAGGCTTTTTAGCTTTTATCATTGCAGAAAACTGACCTACCAATTGTTTGTCAGTACCAGAAATCGTCAATTTAGCGGGGTTTGTTGGATTTTTAACCTCAACTTTAATATCTTTCGGTATCTCCATATGTACAGGATGAGAAAAACCCAGCGATAAAACTAACGTATTGCCTTGTATTTTAGCATTATATCCTAATCCCACAATCTCAATATCTTTAGAAAACCCACGCATAATACCTATCATCATATTTGCGAGCAATGCCCTAGTTAAACCGTGCAGTGCTTTAAATCGCTTTTCATCCGAGCTTCTCTTCACAATAATCTGTTGACTACCTAGTGCGTATTCAACATCAATGCTCGGATGAACGGTTAAATTTAAGGTACCCTTAAGCCCTTTTATCTCAATAGCTTTATTATTTATTGCAACTTTTACATCACTCGGAACCTTAACAGGTTGCTTCCCTATTCTTGACATCCTAACCCCTTAAATAAAAAAACCTATTAAGACACTGTACAAATAAGTTCACCGCCAATTTTTAACCTTCGACACTCCTTGTCGCACAATATCCCTTTCGACGTAGAATATATCGCAGACCCGAAACCTCCGCAAACCTTTTCTACATCTTTGGCACTTTTGTAAACCCTTCTGCTTGACTTACTCTCTCTTACGAGATTGTTAATAACCTTCTGCTTCAACGCTCCATATTTTAAATAAACCCTGATGATCCCTTGTTTATTATCAGGAATTTCTTTATATTCTTCAATATAACCCTCATTTTTCATAATCTTTAATATCTCCTGCTTAATTTTAGAAGCAGGAATATCAACGCAATCCCTACGAATCATATTAGCATTTCTTATTCGTGTAAGCATGTCTGAAATTGGATCTGTCATGCACATATTTTATCCCTTTTCAATAAATCAATTTTAATTTTACCAACTTGCTTTTTTAACACCAGGTATCTCACCTTTTAACGAGAGCATTCTAAAACAGATCCTGCATGTTTGAAATTTACGATAATAGGCTCGCCTTCTCCCGCATAATTTACACCTATTATATTTTCTAGTTTTGTATTTAGGATCCCTATTAGCTTTTTCTATTAAACACTTCCTTGCCATTTAAAACTCCTTATTCAGACCTAAAAGGCATTCCCAATGACTTTAGCAATTCATGAGAATATTCATCTGACTTGCCACTAATAACGAATGTAACATCCATGCCCTGTATAGTTGTAATTTTATCAATATTCACTTCAGGAAAAACTGTCTGTTCTGTGAGACCTAATGTGTAATTTCCTCTTCCATCAAAAGATTTCACAGATATTCCACGAAAATCTTTTATTCGTGGTAAAACGATGCTGATAAAACGATCAATAAATTCAAACATTCTTTTCCCACGTAGGGTAACTTTACAACCAATCGCCTGGCCTTCTCTTAATTTAAAACCAGCAACTGATTTTCTTGCGACAGTAACAGCCGGCTTTTGGCCACTTATTGTTGTCAGATGCCCTATAGCTTCTTCAAGAAAATTTTTATTGTCAATTGCCTTTCCAACACCCATATTGATTACAACTTTTTGTATTTTGGGTACTGAATATTTGTTTCTTAATGAAAACCTCTCTATTAAATGAGGAACGGTTTCTTCTTTATATTTTTTTAATAACCTTGCCATAATTAATCCTAAACTATCATTCATCCGATGATATTTCTACGTCACAATAAACACACGTACGCAATTTAGCGCCATTTTCCAAAACCTTCTTTTTTATTCGTACCCCTAATCCATTCCTTTTGCAACTTCTGTTCTGACAAACAGGCAAAACATTTGCAGCTGATATTGAAGTCTCTTTCTGAATCCTACCGCCTTGTGGATTTTTCTGGCTGGGCTTAACATGCTTATATATTACCTTTACCCCTTTTATTACCACACGATTTTTTTCTGGTAATATTTTCATTATTTTCCCAGTTTTTCCCGCCTCATTTCCAGCAACTACTGCCACTATATCATTCTTGCGAATATGCATATAACCACTGTTTTCCTTCTCTAAAACCTCATTCTCAACTAATTAAACTACTTCTGCAGCCAAGGAAATTATTTTCATAAAGTTTTTTTGCCTTAATTCTCTTGCCACTGCACCAAATATTCTAGTCCCTCTTGGGTTACCATCGTTGTCGATTATAACAATTGCGTTCTTATCAAATTTCAAATAGGACCCATCTTCCCGACGCACATTATTCCGTGTCCTAACAATAACGCCTTTGCAAACGTCGCCTTTTTTAACTACTCCTCCATGAATAGATTTTTTTACAGCTACTACGATTACATCGCCTACCGTTGCATATTTTCGCCGAGAACCACCGAGAACTTTTATACATTTTGCCTTTTTCGCCCCGCTGTTGTCCGCGACGTCTAAACTAGTTTGTTCCATTATCATCTAAACACACCCCAGCTAATGATCAATCTTTTGCCTTCTCAATAATACGAATAAATCTTGTAAATTTTGTTTTACTAATGGGTCGACATTCGGCTATCTCTACCTTGTCCCCAACATTTGCGCTTTTTTCTTCATCATGAGCTTTGTAAACAGTAGATTTTTTTATATACTTTCCATACTTGGGATGTTTTACAAGGCGCATTATCTCTACAGTTATTGTCTTATTCATTTTTGTCTTTATGACATTCCCAACATACTTTCTTCGCCTACTTCTTTTTTCAGTTGCAGTTTGCATTTTTATAACTACCCTCCTGAAACTAGATTTTTATTAATTCCTAAATCAATCTCCCGCAATACGGTTTTTAGTCGGGCAATTTTCTTTTTGATAAATTTCCGCTGTGCAGTATTACCCGTTTCCCCCGATTGCCATTGAAATTTGAGATTCAAAAGTTCTCTTCTTGTTGACTCTGCTTCTTCTGCAATTTCCAGGCGCGATTTAACTCTTATCTCAGTAATCTTCAAAACGCACGTCTCCTTCGCACTAGTCTGACTTTTACAGGCATTTTATGCGCTATTCTGCAAAAAGTTTCACGAGCTCCCTCTTCATTTACACCGCCGATCTCATACAAAATAGTTCCTGGCCTCACAACAGCAACCCAAAACTCCGGTTCCCCCTTGCCTTTACCCATACGAGTTTCAATTGGTGTTGACGTCACTGACTTATGAGGAAATATCCTTATCGTAAGCTTGCTTTCTTTTGGCATACTATGTGCTGCAGAAATTCTTCCTGCTTCAATTTGTTGAGCCGTGATCCATCCAGGCTCCAAAGCTTGTAAGCCAAATTCTCCAAAAGATACAGCGTTTCCTCGTGTGGCATTTCCTTTAATTTTTCCACGCTGCGATTTCCTGAACTTTACCCTCTTAGGCATTAACCTCATTTGCATCCTCCCCTTTTGAACTTGTAAGACCTTTATACAACCATACCTTAACGCCAATTACACCGTAAGTAGTTTTAGCTTCGGCAAAACCATAATCTATGTCCGCTCTGAGGGTGTGTAACGGAACACTTCCGTGAGTAATCTTCTCTGTCCTCGCAATCTCTGCGCCACCTAACCTTCCCGAAACCTGAATTCTCATACCTTTAACACCTGCATTAAGTGATGCCTCCATCGCTTTTTTCATAGCCCTTCGAAAAGAAGCGCGTCTTTCCAATTGCTCTGCCACATTTTCGCTTACTAGCTGCGCATAAGTTTCGGGTTTATTTATTTCTTTTATCTTTACAACAACAACACGTCCAATATATTTCTGTAATTCATCTTTAAGCTTATCGACTTCCGCACCCTTCCTGCCAATTATTAGTCCAGGGCGCGCGGTATGAAGAGTTATCTTAGCCTCTTGCCGGGTTCTTTCTATTTCAACAAATGGTATTCCGCCAAAACCATAATTTTTTTTAATTAGCTTGCGTATCTTGAAATCCTCAACTAGCAAAGAACCAAAAGATTTCTTGTCAGCATACCAGACAGATTTCCACCCTTGCGTTATTCCCAGCCGAAAACCAATTGGACAAACCTTCTGTCCCATTTCTTCTCCTTATCTTTTTATCTTTTAGCCTTTTCAGCCAAAACGACTGTAATATGACTTGTACGTTTTAAAATTCTCGAGGACATCCCTCGAGGTCTTGGACGAAACCACTTCCTGCTTGGACCACCATCAACTAAGGCATGTTTAACATACAACGCTTCAACATCCGCAGAGACATTCTCGTTTGCCGCAGCTAACGCAGCCCTGATGACTTTATCTATCATGTAAGATGCACGCTTATGCGTCAGTCTCAAAGTTCTCAAAGCGTCATTAACTGATTTTCCTCTAATAAGATCAATAACATAACGAGCCTTTCTCGGTGAGATTTTTGCGTACCTATGACATGATCTATAATCCATCAACCGTTACCTTTCGATACAAAATTTAATTTCTTGTAAAGCTTTATATCAACATTGGTTTATGCACTGCCTACTATTTCTTTTTGCCACTATGAGACCGAAAAGTTCTTGTAAGCGAAAACTCACCTAACTTATGCCCTACCATATCATCGGTAACAAATAGCTTATTAAATACTTTACCATTGTGAATCATAAAGGTGTGTGACACAAATTCAGGTATTATGGTGCAGCTTCTTGCCCAAGTACGTAAAGATTCATGCACACCTGATTCTTTTTGCTTCATTACTTTTTCTAACAACTTCTTATCAACATATGGTCCTTTTTTTATAGAGCGACTCATCAAATCTCCTAATATCTTTCAAAATTTACAAATTACCTCTAGCCCCAACTTTCCTTCTTCTAATTATAAATCTGCTACTTACAGCTCTCTTTTTCCTTGTTTTTCCACCCTTAGCAAGCAAGCCAGTCTTTGAGCAAGGGTGCCTACCACCCCCGCTTCTTCCTTCACCACCTCCCATCGGATGTGCTACGGGATTTTTTGCAACTCCTCTTACGTGAGGCCTTCTCCCTTTCCATCTATTTCTACCTGCTTTTCCTAAACGTATATTACTATGATCAGTATTACCCAGTTGTCCAATTGTGGCCCTGCAACTACCGTGAACTTTCCGGACTTCACCAGAGGGGAGTGTTATGTGAGCATATCCACCTTCTTTTGCCAGCAATCTTGCAACACTACCTGCAGACCGAACTATCTTACCTCCTTGCCCAGCACGCAACTCAATATTGTGCAGATCCATACCCAAAGGTATATTGTTAAGTGGCATAGTATTGCCAATGTCAGGATCTACCTTTTCACCCGATTTCACAAACTGACCGACCTTCAATTTCTCTGGAGCCAAAATGTATCTTTTTTCTCCATCGACATAATTAAGTAAAGCAATACGAGCGGATCTATTAGGATCATACTCAATACTGGCAACCTTTGCTGGAATACCATCCTTTCTCCGCTTAAAATCAATATTTCTATATTGTCTCCTACTGCCTCCACCAACATTCCCAGCCGTAATTTTCCCTTCAGAATTTCTACCACCGGTTTTTTTAAGAGGCCGAATCAAAGATCTTTCCGGCTTTGTTTTCGTTATTTCTGAAAAATCTGAAACACTGGCAAATCTTCTTCCCGGAGTTACGGGTTTGTAATATATAATACCCATAAGAACTTTTTACCTCAAAGTTAAAACTTTAATAGCCGAAATCAATTGTATGCCCTTCTTTTAAAGCTACAATAGCCTTTTTTAATTCTCTTGTTTTACCCATTATAAATTTAACCCTTCTTCTCTTGCTCTTTTTTATCAAGGTCCTCACACCGTTTACTTTAACACCAAAAATGCCCTCAATTGCATTTTTTATTTGAATTTTGTTCGCTTTTAAGTCTACATCGAAATGATAGGAATTCGTTTTCTCACCATCTGAAACGCTCTTTTCAGTTCTTAGCGGACCCTTAATAACATCGTATTTATCCATATAATTTGGTCCCCTACCTAACGCAAACTACTCAGTGCTTGTTTGGTTATTAATATTTTTTTTGGCTTAAGAATCTCATATGCATTTAAATCATGACACTCCATCATTCTTACATAAGGAATATTTCTCGAAGATTTCAAAAGAGATTCTGTGGCTTTTGATATTACAATCAAACTACTTATCCCCACCATTCCAAAAGATTTTAGTAACGAAACCATATGTTTTGTTTTCGGAGAAGCAAAATCTAATTTATCCACTACCACGACTTCGTTATCTTTGATCTTAGACGACAGTGCGGAAAAAAGAGCCCGCTTTTTTGCCATTTTCGGAATAGAATAAGAGTAATCCCTTGGTTTTGGCCCAAATGCAACACCGCCACCCCTCCAGATGGGAGACCTACTGCTTCCAGCCCTCGCCTTACCTGTGTGCTTTTGTGCCCACGGTTTTTTACCGCCCCCAGAAACCTCCGCCCTTGTTTTCGTCGAAACCGTCCCCTGTCTTTTATTTGCCTCATACATTTTTACCACATCCCTTAAAAGTTTATAGCGCACAGGAGAATCGGATATGCTGTCAGGAACCTGCATATTTTCTATCTTTTTTCCTTCATCATTGTATACTATTATTTCCATACTTCCTCTTACCCTAAAATTATACAATTTTTTTTATTATTAGATAACTACCTTTATACCCAGGAACAGCTCCCTTAACAAAAAGCATATTTT
The DNA here is from genome assembly GCF_900232105.1 of Candidatus Kuenenia stuttgartiensis. Taxonomy (NCBI): domain Bacteria; kingdom Pseudomonadati; phylum Planctomycetota; class Candidatus Brocadiia; order Candidatus Brocadiales; family Candidatus Brocadiaceae; genus Candidatus Kuenenia; species Candidatus Kuenenia stuttgartensis. The sequence continues at coordinate 3,023,360 of NZ_LT934425.1, read as the reverse complement.
TTTCCTTATCAACTTTGACAACATCAAGATTCTTAATTGTAACACGCTCCCTACCAAGCTGTCCCGGCATCTTTTTCCCACGAATGACTCTTCCTGGATCGGTCCCAGCACCAACAGAGCCAACAGAACGATGCCTCGTAGACCCATGCGTTTGCGGACCTCCCTTCATACCCCACCTTTTCATAACACCGGCAAAGCCTTTTCCTTTTGATATACCTATAACATCAACCAATTTGACATCTTCGAATATATCCAATGTGACCGCCTGCCCAAGATGGATATCAGAAACAGTATCCAGTTTCACCTCTTTAACAAACCGGCCTGGAAGCAAAGACGCTTTAGCAGCATGTCCAATTTCTGGCCTCTTTGCTCTTTTTATTTTTTTATCTTTATACCCAAGCTGCACAGCAGAATACCCATCATTCCCCAACGTTTTTACTTGCAACACATTACAAGGCCCCGCCTTTATCAACGTGACAGGAACCAACGCCCCCTCACCAGTATAAATTTGGGTCATTCCTACCTTCTCACCTAATAAACTATTTAACATTTCAATCAAACCTTACGCTATTAAATTTCTATAAAAGTTATGCTTTTATCTTGATCTCTATACCAGCGGGCATGTTAATCCGATTCAACGCATCCATCGTTTTCGCCGTAGGCTCCAAAATATCAATCAACCTCTTATGAGTCCTTACCTCAAACTGCTCTCTAGACCTTTTATCAATATGCGGAGATCTTAGGACGGTGTATCTTTCTATGCGAGTCGGCAGGGGAACAGGACCAAACACTTTTGCACCAGTACGCTTTGCCGTTTCAACGATTTCCAGCGCCGATTGGTCTAATATTCTATAGTCATATGCTTCCATTCGTATTCTAATTTTCTGATCCAACACTTCTATGCTCCCAAAAAAGCCCAAACCTACAAAAAACTCAAGTTCACGAGGATATCATATATTTACAAAAAATCAACTTAATAATTATAATTTATTCAACAATTTTTGTAACGACACCTGCACCCACTGTCTTCCCACCTTCCCGAATTGCAAACCGCAGCCCCTCATCCATAGCTATCGGCGTTACCAATGCTACATTGATCTTCACGTTATCCCCAGGCATCACCATCTCCGCACCGCCTGTCAAAGTTACCACCCCGGTCACGTCAGTCGTCCTAAAATAAAACTGTGGTCTATATCCATTAAAAAAGGGAGTATGCCTTCCTCCCTCTTCCTTAGTCAATATATACACCTCCGCTTCGTATTTAGTATGCGGCGTTATACTGCCGGGTTTCGCTAACACCTGACCACGCTCCAGATCATTCTTCTCTACCCCCCGCAGCAACAATCCCAGGTTATCCCCTGCCTGCCCCTCATCCAACGTTTTATTAAACATTTCCACACCAGTAACCACAGACTTCTTTATATCCGGCTTAATCCCAACAACATCTACTTCATCTCCTACCTTCACTCTACCCTTCTCAACCCTGCCTGTTCCAACTGTACCACGCCCTTTTATGCTAAACACATCTTCCACGGACATCAAAAACGGCTTATCTATTTCCCTTATAGGATCGGGGAGGTAAGCATCCACCGCATCCATTAGTTTCAATATCGGTCCACAACTCGCACATTCCGCGCCTCCACATCCACACTGTGCCGCCTTCAGCGCAGAACCCTTCACTACAGGTATCTCATCCCCAGGAAAATCATATTTACTCAATAGCTCCCTTATTTCCATCTCTACAAGTTCCAACAGCTCCTGATCCTCTAACATATCCACCTTATTCAGGAACACCACAATCCTGGGAACTCCCACCTGCCTTGACAACAATATATGCTCGCGGGTCTGCGGCATCGGACCATCCGGCGCACTTACAACCAATATCGCTCCATCCATCTGCGCCGCACCTGTTATCATATTCTTTACATAATCTGCATGTCCAGGACAGTCCACATGCGCGTAATGCCTCTTCTTCGTCTCATACTCCACATGCGATATCGCTATCGTTATACCTCGTTCGCGCTCTTCAGGAGCCTTGTCAATTGAATCAAACGGCCTATCCTTCGCCAACCCCTGCTTCGACAATACATGCGTTATTACTGACGTCAGCGTTGTCTTACCATGATCCACATGCCCTATCGTACCTATGTTTAAATGCGGCTTAGTTCGCTGAAATACTTCTTTAGCCATTAATTTAAACCTCCAATATTTTGATTTATGAATACGTTATGTAACATTGCCAACAGATTTTGCAGGCGCCGGTCTGTACTCTAAAGGTTCCATAGTAAAAGTGCCTCTTCCTTGAGTAATGGAACGTAATGTCGTTGAATAACCAAACATTTCAGCAAGGGGGACTTCACCTTTAATAATCCTTATATTTCCCTTGGTTATCATTTCCAATATATTTGCTCTGCGACTATGAACTTCTCCTATCACATCACCCATGTATTGTTCCGGAACTGTTATTTCAATAGACATTATTGGTTCCAGCAATATGGAATTCGCCATTTCAACACCTTTTCTAAAAGCAATACATGCAGCAGTGTAAAAAGCTAGATCAGAAGAATCTACAGGATGCGTAGAACCATCTATCAACGTTACTTTGATATCAATCAATGGCGGACCGCCTGCAACACCAGTTACCGCAGTATCACGAATACCTTTTTCTACAGATCTCACATATTGCCTTGGGATTTTACCACCGACTATTGCATCAACAAAAGTTACCGGTTCATCACCTTCTTTAAATGGCTCCACAGTTATCCATACATGACCATATTGTCCATGTCCGCCAGTCTGTTGAACAAATTTTCCTTCCACCTCAACTTTTTTCCTAATCGTCTCACGATATGATACCTTTGGCGCACCAACATTTGCGTCCACATTATACTCGCTCAACATCCTGTTTTTAATTACTTCCAAATGCAACTCTCCCATTCCGGAAATAATCATTTGACCGGTTTCCTTGTCCAAGTGCATCCTGAAGGTAGGGTCTTCTTTCGCCAGCTTCGTTAGCACCATCCCCAGTTTTTCTTTTTCTTTATCTGATTTCGGCTCTATCGCCATTGAAATGACCGTATCCGGAAATTCCATCTTTTCTAAAATTATAGGATTGTCCAGATCACAAAGCGTATCGCCGGTAACTGTATCTTTGAGGCCAATCACAGCGCAAATTTCACCGGCTATTACCTCGTTAGTTTGCTCCCTATTTGCCGCATGCATTTTATATATACGGCTAACCAGCTCTTTTTTATCTTTTCCCGAATTTAACACCCTCGTTCCGGAAGTTAACTTTCCAGAATAAACCCGTATAAAAGTCAAATCGCCATGTTTATCAGAAGCAATTTTAAAAGCCAACGCACAAAACGGTTCTTCCACAAACGGTTTTCTGGAAATTTCTTTATTAGTTTTTGGATCAATACCAACAATGGCCTCTTTATCCACTGGCGATGGCAAATAATCGCATACCGCATCAAGTAAAAGTTGCACGCCTTTTTTCTTAAATGACGATCCACACAATACCGGAACAAACTTTAAATTTATCGTCCCTTCACGAATAGCCTTCTTTATTTCTTCTGTTGTGATTTCTTTCCCGTCTAAAAACTTTTCTGTAAGCCAATCAGTGTGATTGGCCAAGGCTTCAATCAACTTTTCTCGTTCTTCTTCTGCCTTTTTTTGGTATTCTGCAGGAATCTCTTCATCAGAGAAATTCATACCCGTTTTATCTTCTTCGTCTGAATATATCCTGGCTTTCATACGAACTATATCAATTAATCCTCTAAAATTCGACTCATTGCCAATTGGTACTTGTATGGGAACTGCCGTAAATCCAAGCCTTTCGTTAATTTCGTCAACAACCTTATAATAATCTGCACCTACCCGATCCATTTTGTTTACAAAACAAATTCTTGGCACTTTATATCTATCCGCTTGCCGCCATACAGTCTCCGACTGCGCCTCTACCCCTCCAACACCGCAAAAAACGCACACTGCGCCGTCCAAAACTCTAAGAGATCGCTCCACTTCCATAGTAAAATCGACGTGCCCCGGAGTATCAATCAGGTTAATCTGATAATCTTTCCAACTACATGTAGTGGCAGCCGCAGTAATAGTAATGCCTCGTTTTTGCTCTTCTTCCATCCAGTCCATGGTAGCAGTGCCTTCATGAACCTCACCCATTTTATAAGATTTTCCAGTATAATATAGTATACGTTCTGATGTAGTTGTTTTTCCAGCATCGATATGTGCAGCAATTCCAATGTTTCTTAATTTTTCAAACTTCATCTTTTTTTAATCCACCCTCAATTAAAACTTTGACCATGCAAAATGTGCAAACGCCTTATTAGCTTCTGCCATTTTATGCGTGTTTTCTCTTTTTGTTATTGATATGCCTTGTTTTTTGTATGCGTCCATCAACTCATCTGCCAAGCGTTGGAACATAGGACGTCCTTTTTTGCTTTTAGCAGCTTCTATTATCCACCGTATCGTCAAAGCTATCTGTCTTTGTCTCGGGACTTCAACAGGTACTTGATATGTGGCACCTCCCACACGCTTCGACCGAACCTCGACCAAAGGCTTAACATTATTTACTGCTGTTTCAAAAAGTTCAATAGGAGCTACATCAGATACTTTTTTTTCTATCAGATCCATAGCACCGTAAAATATCTTTTCTGCCGTACTCTTCTTTCCCTTTTTCATAAGGCAGTTGATAAATTTTGTTATTAACTTACTTTTATATTTTGCATCCGGTTGTAAAAATTTCTCAGTACTTCTATACGCAAGAGCCATCTATTAAATTCTCCAAAATTAAGACCTATTTAGGGGTTTTTGCGCCATATTTAGATCTGGATCGTTTTCGGCCATTTACGCCGGCACAATCCAATGTTCCACGGACTATGTGATATTTAACACCTGGAAGGTCTCTCACCCTTCCTCCCCTCACCAATACGATTGAATGTTCTTGTAAATTATGACCTTCGCCTGGAATGTAAGCACTTATCTCCCTGCCATTTGACAACCTCACCCTCGCAGCTTTTCTCAAAGCTGAATTTGGTTTCTTCGGAGTTCTCGTCATTACTTGAAGGCAGACACCCTTTTTTTGAGAACATTTTTCTAAATCTGGGCTTTTACTTTTATTTTTTGTTTTCTTTCGACCTTTTCTTATTAATTGATTTATTGTAGGCATATCTCCCCCACTATTTATAATGTTGGCTCTAATAACTCTTCTTTTTGCTTGCTTGCTTCCTTGATTGCAACCTCATCTGTAGAAATTGCATAAAGTGTATTGTACGACTTATATCCGGTACCGGCGGGCACCAAATGACCAAGAATTACATTTTCCTTTAATCCTACCAAATTATCAACTTTTCCTTCAAGCGCAGCTCTAGTCAATACTTTTGTTGTCTCCTGGAAAGAAGCTGCAGATATAAAACTATCCGCCTGCAGAGATGCTCTCGTAATACCCAGCAATAAAGGTTTTGCAGTTGACGGTTTTCCGCCCATATCTTTTATCTTCTTATTTTCTTCTCTGAATTTAAATTTATCCATGATTTGTCCCGGAAGAAGATTGGTATCCCCAGCATCCTCTATTTTTACCTTCCTAAGCATTTGACCAATTATTATTTCAATATGTTTATCGTCAATCGGTACGTTTTGAGACCGATAAACATTTTGAACTTCTTTTAACATGTAAGTCTGCAATTCTTCCTCGCCACGTATTCTCAAAATATCTTGCAAAACCAACGGCCCTTCTACAAGTGGGTCTCCAGCTTTAACAAGATCACCCCTATGTACCTTTAAATGTTTACCTCTTGGTACAAGGTGTTCACTCTCCATACCACCTTCTCCTCTGACAATAATAGTTCGCTTACCGCGCCTTTTTTCCCCCAACTCCACGACCCCTTCTATTTCACTCATAACTGCAGGGTCTTTTGGCTTTCGTGCCTCACAAATTTCGGCGACTCGCGGTAGTCCACCAGTTATATCTTCCGTCCTGGAAATCTCTCTCGGTGTTTTCGCAAGCAACGTACCCGGAGTAATCTTCTCTCCCTCCTCAACCTCCAGATGAGCCTTTTCAGGTATTGGATACAACCCTGAAATCTTACCATTCTCATCCTCTATAATTATTTGAGGGTGCAAATCACCCTTATGTTCCATAATTACTTTACGTTTAAATCCGGTGGATGCATCGGATTCTTCTCTGACAGTTTTGCCTATTTCAATATCTTCAAAACGAATAGACCCTGACATTTCCGCTAATATAGGAACCATGTGTGGGTCCCAGCGGGTCAGTGTTTGGCGAACAGCAACACTATCGCCTTCTTTAACTAAAACTTCCGCACCAAGCACCACCGAATGTTTTTCGATTTGTCTTTCTTTTGCATCTATAATTAATATTTCGCCTTTTGAGTTAATAGCAACATTTTTTTCCTGTGGATTTTTAACAACATTCAAATTATGGTACTTAATTTTGCCCGAACGTTTTGCTTTTGTCTCAGAAGCTTCTACCGAACGAGTAGCAGTACCACCGATATGGAAAGTTTTCATTGTTAGCTGGGTACCAGGCTCACCAATTGACTGAGCTGCAATTATCCCTACGGCCATACCTTCCTCAACGAGTCCTCCCCTTGATAGATCCATTCCATAGCATTTCGAACAAAGCCCCAGAGACATTTCACACGTAAATGGAGACCTTACTTTTATTTTTTCGTATCCTAAAGCCTCGATCTTTTTGGCTTTTTCTTCGGTAATTAAATCGTTTTCTCTGATAATTACTTCGTCTTTAACTAAATCTACAATATTGTTTCTTGCAACCCTTCCAGTTATAGTCTTACTTAGAGGAACCTCCACTTTTTCCCCCCTGTAAACTACACTTTTTGTAATGCCGTTCTTGGTACCACAATCTAAAGAAGTAATCACTACATTCTGAGCAACATCCGCCAGTTTCCTTGTTAAGTATCCAGAATCCGCAGTCTTTAACGCTGTATCCGCTAACCCTTTTCTAGCACCATGAGTAGAACTAAAATACTCTAACACTCCTAAACCCTCTCTAAAATTTGCCTTTATAGGGGTTTCTATGATTTTTCCCGAGGGCTTCGCCATTAAACCACGCATTCCAGCGAGCTGTCTCAACTGCTGTGAACTTCCTCTTGCCCCTGAAGCAGACATCAGATAGACAGGGTTCAAATAAGGTATACCGCCTCTTGTATCATTTTTAAGAGCACCCATCATTTCTTCGGCTATTTTTTCGCCGGTGTATGTCCATGCATCTATAATTTGATTGTAGCGCTCTCCTTCCGTAATAACACCTTTTTTGTATAACTTCTGTATCTTTTCTATTTCCAACTGTGTTTTATCGATTATTTCACTTTTTTTCTCAGGCATCTTAACATCACTTATTGAAAATGATAACCCAGCCTTAGTGCATTCTTTAAATCCAATTTCTTTTACATCATCCAATAAAGTAATGGTCTTCTCTCTTCCGAGCATTTTATAACAATCCTGAATTATCCTGCTTATTCCCTTTTGATCTAAAGGATAATTGTAAAAAGGAATTCCTTCAGGTAATACACTATTAAATACAACACGCCCAGCAGTCGTTTCGCACAAGCCGCAAACTGGTTCTTCTTTTACTAAGCGATCGTTAACAACAGTGACCTGTTTTAATTTTATCTCAATCTTGTCGTGTAGGTGTAATTTATTTACAGACAGGGCATATATTACCTCTTCATTACCACTAAATCTTTTTAGTTTTTGCACCGCCTCATTCTGTATGCTGGCGGTTAAATAATAACATCCTAATACAATATCCTGTGATGGCACAATAATTGGCTCTCCTGAAGCGGGAGAAAAGATGTTATTTGTAGACAACATAAGAGTAATTGCCTCCGTCTGTGCTTCAATGGACAACGGCAAATGAACCGCCATTTGGTCACCATCGAAATCAGCATTAAACCCTCGGCAAACCAGTGGATGTAGCTTTATTGCATTACCTTCCACAAGTATAGGCTCAAACGCTTGTATACCCATTCTATGAAGTGTGGGAGCTCTATTAAGCAACACTGGTCTCCGCTTTACCACTTCTTCTAGAATATCCCAAACTTCTTTGTCCTTTCTACTCAGCATCTTTTTTGCACTTTTAATTGTATCCGCATATCCAAACTCTCTTAATCTTCTTATTATGAATGGTTGAAATAGTTCTAGCGCTATTTTCTTTGGCAACCCACACTGATGCAATTTCAGCTCAGGTCCCACAACAATCACAGAACGTGCAGAATAATCCACACGTTTACCAAGTAAATTCTCTCTAAATCGGCCTTGTTTCCCCTTTATCATATCAGTAAGAGACTTCAATGGCCTATTGTTGCTTCCAAGAACTGGACGTTTCCCCCTCGTATTATCAAATAAAGCATCAACCGCTTGTTGAAGCATTCTTTTTTCGTTTCTTATAATAACTTCGGGGGCATTAAGGTCTATCAGCTTCTTAAGTCGATTATTTCTGTTAATAATTCTTCTATATAAATCATTCAGGTCTGATGAAGCGAAATTGCCGCTTTCCAACAACACCAATGGTCTCAGGTCTGGCGGAATAACAGGAATCGCACTCAAAACCATCCATTCGGGTTTGTTGTCCGAATCCCGAAAAGCTTCTACAATTTCTAACCTTTTTATTATTTCTTTGGCACGTTGTTTTGAACGGGTACGGCCAAGTTCCTCGCGCAGTTCATTAGACAACACAACTAAATCAATTTTTTGCAATAACATTCGTATTGCCTCAGCACCCATCGCTGCCACAAAAGACTCTTCACCAAATTTTTCTTTAGTTGTTTTATATTCTTCTTCGCTAAGCACCTGATATTCTTTGAGTGTTGTACTGCCAGGGTCTATAACCACATAACCCTGGAAATAAATGATTCTTTCCAGCGACGTAGTTTTCATTCCCAAAAGAGTACCCAAACGTGAGGGCATTGCCTTAAAAAACCAAATATGAACGATAGGTGCTGCTAAATTTATATGGCCCATCCTCCTTCTTCTCACACGTGAATGGGTCAATTTCACACCACATCTATCACAAACAATTCCTTTATGTTTAATGCCCTTATATTTACCGCAAAAACACTCCCAATTACGTTCCGGGCCAAAAATACGCTCGCAAAATAAACCATCCTTCTCTGCCCTATATGTACGGTAGTTTATAGTTTCAGGTTTCTTAACTTCGCCATAAGACCAACCGCGGATATCTTCCGGAGAAGACAGCGATATTTTAACCGAACTATACTCATTTATTCTTTCGTAAATTATTTCTGCCATATAATAATCTCAAAGAGTCCGCACAAATCTAAATATTACGCGCAGCACTTCAAGCTCTTTTTTATAAAAATTCTAATGTAATATCTCGAACCCTTAATATTACTTATATAAACTCACAGTTTTCAAACTAATATCCAAATATTCATCATAAAATGCTATACTTTTAAAATATCCATCTTTTTCTTTTCTAACTTTAGATTTAATCCCAACCCCGCTATTTCATTTGAAAGCACCTCAAAGGATGCTGGGGTGCCAGCCTCCAATGTGTTTTCACCCTTAACCATGGATTCGTAAATCTTCGTCCTTCCTTCTACATCGTCACTTTTCACAGTAAGCAACTCTTGCAAATTATGTGCAGCACCATAAGCCTCCAACGCCCATACTTCCATTTCACCAAATCTCTGCCCACCAAACCTAGCCTTTCCGCCCAGAGGTTGTTGAGTAATCAGCGAATATGGACCTGTCGCTCTTGCATGTACTTTTTCATCAACCAGATGGTGAAGCTTTAGCATATACATATAACCCACAGCAACTTTTTGCCCAAAAGATTCTCCAGTACGTCCATCATACAACACTGCCTTTCCATCTTCCGGCAACTTTGCTTCTTTCAGTGTCTCGCGTATCTCTTCCTCTAAAGCACCTTCAAAAATGGGCGTAATTGCCCTAAAACCTAGCTTTTTAGCTGCCCATCCCAGGTGGGTCTCCAGAATTTGTCCGACATTCATTCTGGATGGCACGCCCAATGGGTTCAGTAGCATCTCTACCCTGGTTCCATCTGCCAAAAAGGGCATATCTTCTTCAGGAAGTATCTTGGAAATAACTCCTTTGTTACCATGCCTGCCGGCCATTTTATCACCAACGGAAAGCTTTCTCTTCGTTGCAATGGAAACCTTCGCTAGTTCCAAAACCCCTGTCGGCAATTCATCTCCGCGCTTCAACTGGTTTATTTTCCCATCTCTTTCTTCTTTTAACTCCTCCATTTTTCTTTTGTATTCCTGTGAAATTTCAAGTGCCAGTTCCTTTTTCTTCTTACTACTAAATGCGATATTTTCAATATTAAAATGATCTTCCATTGCAAGTATCGTTTTTTCAGACATAGCTCTCTCTGTTTTGTAAACCTGACCGGTTTGAATATCTACAAGAGCTTCTTCAATCTCTGCATTTATAGCTTTTAACATCTTTGCAAATTCTTTAGCAATAGTCTCATTATACTTTGACTCTATCTCGCTTACCTCACCCAATATTTTCTGTCTTTTTTCTTCTGAAATATACGACTTTCTTGAAAATACTTGCGTATTTATAATAATACCTTCCATGCCGGACGGAACTTCCAGCGATTCATTTTTAACATCTTCACCAGCACGTCCAAATATTGCATGTAACAGTTTTTCTTCAGGCGAAAGTTCACTCCTGCTCTTGGGCGCTATCTTCCCTACCAAGATATCTCCGGGTTTCACCTTTGTTCCAACCCGAATTATTCCATTTTCATCCAAATTTCTTAGTGCTTTTTCTGAAACATTTGGAATATCGCGAGTAAATTCTTCTCTACCCAACTTTGTTTCACGTATTTCCACCTCAAATTCATCTCTGTGTATAGAAGTGAATCGATCATCTTTTAACAAGGCCTCACTTATCACCATAGCGTCTTCAAAATTGTATCCATCCCATGTCATAAACGCTACTAATACATTTTTACCTAAACTAAGTTCACCATTATGTGTAGCCGCCCCGTCAGCGATGACCTCTCCTTTTTTGATTTTTTGCCCTTCGGTGACTATAGGCTTCTGATTTAGACAAGTACCTTCGTTTAACCCAACAAACTTTCTTAGTTTATAAATTTCATTGTTATCAATTACGATTTCATTTGATGATACCTTTGTAACAGTTCCATTCTTTTCCGATTGAACAGTCATGCTTGAGTTTTTGGCGACTACCCGTTCCATGCCCGTTGCGATAATAGGAGGTTCTGTCTTCAGCAGAGGAACAGCTTGTCTCTGCATATTCGACCCCATCAGCGCTCTATTCGCATCACTATGTTCCAGAAATGGTATTAAACTTGCGGAAACACCAACCATTTGTTTAGGAGAAACATCCATATAATTTACATCTTTGAAAGCCGTGTGCTTAAAGTCGCCATCGTGTCTGCATAGCACTTCCGTCTTGCCCAGCGTATCTTTAGTACTGATTAAAATATCTGCCGGCGCTATCAAACGACCCTCTTCCTCGTCTGCCCGTAAATATATTATATTTTTAGAAGGTTTTCCTTTTTCTATTAGACGATATGGTGTAATCAAAAAACCGTACTCATCGATTGTTGCGTATATACTTAAAGAAGCTATCAAACCAATGTTTGTACCTTCTGGCGTTTCTATCGGGCACACCCTCCCATAGTGAGAAACATGTACATCTCTCACCTCAAACCCAGCCCTCTTTCTATTCAAGCCGCCAGGTCCCAACGCACTTAACCTTCTTTCATGAGTTAGCTGTGCCAACGGATTTGTTTGGTCTAAAACCTGCGAAAGTTCACTTCGGCTAAAAAAATAATCGATCGCTGAAAATATGGTTTTCGAATTTACCAAAGAACGCGGTGTTAATTGTTCTGTCTCTTTTACACTTAACCTTTCCTGTATGGTTCTTCTTAACTTTAAAAACCCCTTTCTCAACTCTTCACCAACAAGCTCATCTATCGTCCGAAGTCTCCTGTTGCCTAAATTATCTATATCGTCAATTGATGCCCCAGGGGTACCTTTCCTCAACTTCATCAAATACCTAATAGCTTCTACAAAATCCTCTTTTTGCAAAGTCATTTTAGATGAATCGACATCATGACCCATCTTCCTATTTAATCTAAATCTGCCTACAGGCCCCAACCTATATCTTTTTTCATCAAAAAATTTATCATAAAATAACTGCCTTGCCTTTTCCACTTGCTGTGGGTTGCCTGGTCTGAATCTTGCGTAAATTTTCAACAATGCATCTTCATGAGACTTTGTAAAATCTGACTCCAGAGAATTTAATATTAAGTTGTCTTCTACTTTTTTGATCACATCTACTTTCTTTATTTCCAGGTCTGTGATTGCCTTAACCGTTGAATCAGAAAACTGACGACCCGCGTCCAGCAAAATTTCCCCAGTTTCAGGATTAACAACCTGCTCTGCAGTAAACCTACCTCTCAACTTTGCAGCCACATCATAATCAGCGATTTTCACCGTTTCTACTTCATGAAACAACCGAATAATATCCTCATCATTTGCGTATTCTGCGGATAACGCCCTGAGAAAACAAGTAGCGGGTAATTTTCCACTCTGATCAATCCTGACAGTAAGTACATCCTTCTTACCCACCTCCAACTCAATCCAACTTCCCCGCTCAGGAATTATTCGGCAAGAATGTAATCTTTTTTCTGCGTAAAATTCTTCTATAAAATCTACCCCTGGCGAACGATGTAATTGAGCAACAATCACCCGTTCTGTACCATTAATAATAAATTCTCCGCCACCGATAACAACAGGAATCTCACCCAGATAAACCTCTTCTTCTATAGGTTCATCTTTATCCAAACGCAACCAGACGCGAAAAGGACGCCCGTATGTCAATCGCAACTGGCGACATTCGTCTTGTGAATAACGAGGTTTTCCTAACTCATATTTAACATAATTTAAAGTTATGTTGCCATCGTAGTTGCTGACAGGAAATATCTCTCTCAATATAGCCTCAATACCAACATTTTTCCTCTTCGATGCTGGAATATCCAACTGCAAAAAGTCCATATATGCTTTCGTTTGAATCTGTGTAAGATTTTGAAGCTCTATTACTTCATCTACTTTACTGTAGTTTCGTATTTCCATAAATTCCCAGAACTTTAAAAGTTGGCAAAAAAACTGTTTATTTTATTTCTACTTTGGCACCAGCTTCTTCTAATGTTTTTCTAATTTTGTCAGCGTCTTCCTTCGTCACCCCTTCTTTAACAGCCTTAGGCGCACCCTCTACAAGATCTTTCGCCTCTTTGAGGCCTAAATTTGTTTCCGCTCGAACCGCCTTAATTACTTGAATTTTGTTAGCTCCCACCTCTTTTAGAATTACATCAAAAGATGTCTTCTCTTCTTCTACGGCAGCCTCGGCTCCAGCCATAGGCATACCAACAGGCATTGCGGCTACTGCAGATGCGGAAACACCAAATTTCTTTTCGAATGCTTTTACTAATTCAGATGCCTCCAACAGTGTCATTCCCGATACTATATCTAGTACCTGCGCTATTTTCCCGGTTACATCGACTTCTTTTTCTTCCATTATTTGAGTCATTTTACACCTCCTAACTTTCAGAAACCATATACAAATTACCCATTACTTTCTTCTTTTTGTGTTTTTATCTCTTGAAATATAGTTGCTAAACTGCGCAATATACTGTTAAAAGCGGTTGCCACCCCGACTATCGGAGCATTTATACTAAATACTATTTGGGATCTAAGCACTGGCAAGGAAGGAAGCTTCGCCAAACTCTTGATAGAATCAATTGACAGTGCCTCTCCCTCAAAAAACCCACCCTGCAACGTAAAAAATGGCAAATCTTCAGAGTATTTAACTGTTTCTTTTGCCATTAATACCGGATCATCCCCGCCACTTATGATAGCAGAAGGACCATTTAGCAAACCAACTATTGCCGTCTTGCCTATTTTCTTAAACGCAACCGCTGCAAGAGAATTTTTAACAACCTCCATAAGTATCTTCTTCTGCCATAATTCATTTCGCAACTGATTAAACTGCAAAGCAGTGATACCTCTATAACCAACTACCAGATAGCTACTCTTATCATCATAACGAGAAATCAGTTCTTTTATTGTAAGTTCTTTTAATTCATTTGGCATTGTTCTGTCTATTCCCTTAGCTACACATTTTAAAATTAAATTTGCAACATTACGCCAGGACTCATCGTCGAAGAAAGTGAAACCTTCTCTATATACATCCCTTTTGCAGCCGATGGACGCAAGTTCAATATATGTTTAATAAATGTGTTTATATTGTCGGCAAGATCTGCAACGGAAAACGACAGCTTTCCAGCAATTGCATGAACATTTCCACCAGCATCATTTCTAAACTCAATTTTACCTGCTTTAAACTCCCTAACAGCTGTTTCTACATCGTCGGTTACAGTTCCCGACTTGGGAGACGGCATTTTACCCTGAGGACCTAACACTTTACCTAATTTACCAACTATTCTCATCATATCCGGAGTAGAAATTGCGACGTCAAAATCCCCCCATCCCCCCTCAACCTTTTTCACCAGATCTTCAGCACCAACCTCTTCAGCTCCTGCATCTTTCGCAATAGTTGCTTTTTCTCCAACGGCAAAAACTATCACCTTTAAACTTTTGCCAATACCCTTCGGCAAAGATATAGCACCTCTAACAAGCTGGTCTGATTGTTTTGCATCGATACCCAACTTAATTACGACTTCGACACTTTCATCGAACTTTGCAGTCTTAAAAGATTTAAGATGTTTTAAGGCATCCTCTAATTCGTATTTTTTGTTTATATCTATATGTTTTAAAGATTCTAAATATCTTTTACTTCTTTTTAGCATTTTATAAATCCTTCTGATTAAACACAACTTCTCCCATTTTCATACACTAATCCACAATTTTAAGCCCCATAGTATGAGCAGTTCCTTCTATTATCCTCATTGCACTTTCTAAATTACTAACATTTAAATCTGCCAACTTTCTAGCTGCTATTTCCCTGATTTGTTGTTTGTTAACTTGCCCAACCTTCTGCCGATTTGGCTCTGGCGAACCTTTAACAATACCTGCGGATTGTTTTAATAGCACAGAAGCAGGCGGAGACTTAATTATAAAGGTAAACGTTTTATCTTTAAAAACAGTAATCTCTGCAGGAGTTAAAATTCCCTGCAAATCTTTCGTTTTATCGTTAAACTGCTTCACAAATTGCCCGATATTTACTCCATGCTGCCCAAGTGCCGGACCAACCGGAGGTGCAGGGGTTGCCTGCCCTGCCGGACACTGCAACTTGATTTTAGCCAAAATCTCCTTTGCCATTACATTCTCCTACCTTTAAATTGACTCTACTTGCCAATATTCTAATTCAACTGGCGTTGCCCTTCCGAACACGGTAAGCATAACCTTAACGCGGCCACTCGCAGGCAAAACCTCTTCAACTATTCCATCATAATTCTCAAACGGTCCTTCTTTTATTCGTACCTTCTCGCCTTCATTAAATTCGATCTTTGCACGCGGCCTTTCTTCTTTCTGATCCAGATCAGAAAGAAGTTTTTCAACCTCATATTTGGTCATAGGCACAGGCTTACTCTGGCCGCCAATAAATTCCCCTGTGCCTGAAGTTTCGCGAATCGTAAACCAAACTTCCTTTGGAATTTGACCTTTTTCGTCTACCTCAATCTCTACCATTATGTATCCTGGATATATTTTGCGGTCAGATACCCTCTTCTTACCACCCTTAACCTCAGAAATTTTCTCACTCGGCACCAGTACATTTGTAATCAGGCTCTCCATACCCTGTGCTCTTATACGCTCTACTAAATTGTCCCTGACTTTATCTTCTCTATTGCTTTGCACACGCAAAACAAACCATTCCTTTGGCATCTATTTATAAACCTATAAAAACCTAAAAATTTCACGTCTAAAATTCAATGCGATTGCATCGCGTATAATCAAGGAATGAGTAAAATGCGCCGAAAAACCCATCAAAAGTACGTCAATCAGCACACAGGCTTTATAGTACTCCAATATACTCCATGAAGAAGGAGACGACCCAGTCTACACCTAATATAAAAAATCCTATGATTACCACAGATATAATCACAACAATCGTGGAGCCAACCAACTCATATCTTGTAGGCCATGATACTTTCTGAAGTTCATTTTGAGTTTCAACTAAAAATTCTACTGCTTTTTTTCCGCCTTCATCAATAGGCCTCAGCCCGGTTTTAAAGCCAGCAACCAAGATACAAATCAGATACCCCAGAAAAACAAAAAGCGCAACCGAACAAATTAATCCCCATGTAAGCTCAATATCTACAAGGGGAACCCTCGCATTTTCAAATATATTTGGCAATCCTATCAAGACATTGTACAACGAAATGGAAGCAAACAACGCTAGCAACCCTAACGCAATACCAACAACTATCCTGCTATAAGATCCTTGGCCCTTCTTATGAATAACAAACAATGACATTAGCTTATCTTATTACTCTTGATCTAAGATTGAAAATAATTAAATGGCAGGTCTGGAGGGATTCGAACCCCCAACACCCGGATTTGGAGTCCAGTGCTCTACCAATTAGAGCTACAGACCTTTAGTTACACCCAAACACACAGAAAACTACTTTTTATATTCTTTGTGGAACACATGCCTTCCACAGTTCTTACAAAATTTCTTCAATTCCAACTTTTCCGCCTGCTTTGCCTTTTTAGGCGTTCTGTAGTTCCTGTTGGAACATTCACGACAAACCAGGGTAATATACTCTCGCATCAACAAACCCTCAAAACCACATTATAATTTATTCAACAATTTTTGTAACGACACCTGCACCCACTGTCTTCCCACCTTCCCGAATTGCAAACCGCAGCCCCTCATCCATAGCTATCGGCGTTACCAATGCTACATTGATCTTCACGTTATCTCCAGGCATCACCATCTCCGCACCGCCTGTCAAAGTTACCACCCCGGTCACGTCAGTCGTCCTAAAATAAAACTGTGGTCTATATCCATTAAAAAAGGGAGTATGCCTTCCTCCCTCTTCCTTAGTCAATATATACACCTCCGCTTCGTATTTAGTATGCGGCGTTATACTGCCGGGTTTCGCTAACACCTGACCACGCTCCAGATCATTCTTCTCCACCCCCCGCAGCAACAATCCCAGGTTATCCCCTGCCTGTCCCTCATCCAACGTTTTGTTAAACATTTCCACACCAGTAACCACAGACTTCTTTATATCCGGCTTAATCCCAACAACATCTACTTCATCTCCTACCTTCACTCTACCCTTCTCAACCCTGCCTGTTCCAACTGTACCACGCCCTTTTATGCTAAACACATCTTCCACGGACATCAAAAACGGCTTATCTATTTCCCTTACAGGATCGGGGATGTAAGTATCCACCGCATCCATTAGTTTCAATATCGGACCACAACTCGCACATTCAGCACCTCCACATCCACACTGTGCCGCCTTCAGCGCAGAACCCTTCACTACAGGTATCTCATCCCCAGGAAAATCATATTTACTCAATAGCTCCCTTATTTCCATCTCTACAAGTTCCAACAGCTCCTGATCCTCTAACATATCCACCTTATTCAGGAACACCACAATCCTGGGAACTCCCACCTGCCTTGACAACAATATATGCTCGCGGGTCTGCGGCATCGGACCATCCGGCGCACTTACAACCAATATCGCTCCATCCATCTGCGCCGCACCTGTTATCATATTCTTTACATAATCTGCATGTCCAGGACAGTCCACATGCGCGTAATGCCTCTTCTTCGTCTCATACTCCACATGCGATATCGCTATCGTTATACCTCGTTCGCGCTCTTCAGGAGCCTTGTCAATTGAATCAAACGGCCTATCCTTCGCCAACCCCTGCTTCGACAATACATGCGTTATTACTGACGTCAGCGTTGTCTTACCATGATCCACATGCCCTATCGTACCTATGTTTAAATGCGGCTTTGTTCGCTGAAATACTTCTTTAGCCATGCGCTACCCCTTTTATCTTAATATTTTCACCATTATATAATTGCCCAAAATATATTTCCTTAAAAACTCCCACTACACATATCCACAAACTAGCAAAGACCACGACACTGCATATCAAACGCAAGCGCTGCCTGCATTTTATCTGGAGCTGCTGATGGGATTTGAACCCATGACCTCGTCCTTACCAAGGACGTGCTCCACCACTGAGCTACAGCAGCAATTGCTCATTATTCAACAAAACTATAGATACCGTTATATTTAAACTATACATACTTTTTCAAAAAAGCCAGAATTTATCAAATATAACAAAAAAAATATAAATGTCAAACAAAATAAGCCGAAACCCACAAATTATCTAAGCAATCCAAAATTAAGTAATATCAAAACATCAATTGCATCCAAATTGTTCGGCAAAAATACTTCCGTCTGAAATGATTTACATTGATTAGGAAATATTGCAAAAGTAAAACTTTTTACATTTTAAACCCTTGCATACTTAAACATGGCAAGATTAAACTTAGTGCCGCTGAAGAATTACAACATACATTAATAATGCAACGTATACGATATTATACGTACCATGTTGAACGAAAGACTTTCTCGATAATTATAAAATTTTATACGAATTTTTCAAAAGCGGGCGATGGGAATCGAACCCACATGACTAGCTTGGAAGGCTAGGGCTCTACCATTGAGCTACGCCCGCAAACAAAGCATCATTTATGACATTTTTTCAAAAGACATCAAAAACCAAGATAGTTTGCGAAACCTAGATATTATTCAAAAAAAACGAATATTTTGCTGTCAAGCCAATATGGCAATATGTTCCAGAAGAACCTCTTTTTAGTTTCCCTCCCCAACAACCCCAAGAAAATGTCTGTCCGTCAATAAAAAAAGGTTCGCAGACAATTCAGCGATAACTATTCAGCGTAATTTATTAAACTACCGGAGATCAGAGCGCAACTCGTTCCCAAACAGATACTTCACTATGTTCAGTACAAGGTTTGGGAACGAGCCGTGTATCGTTTATGCTGAATAGTTACATTTATTAAGACTATGCAAAAACTCAAAATGATATTGCGTGATTACTTTGCTGACTAAAATTTTTAACTTTTGGAAGGTCATTCAGAAATCATCTATTGCTACACCTTTAAATATACTCAAGAAGTTCACAAAATGTGATTTCAGAAATGCTATAACTATTTATGTTAACAAAAGTTAAATCTAATCTAGAAATCTCTATTTGTGAACCCCTACAATATAGCATACAAACTACGTCACTATTTAAAATTTCAATACCAAAGAGAGAAATGCAAACAGCAAGATTTTGTTTTCCGTTCCAGAGAGACCTCGTAATTGTTTTCCTGTTTTTGTTCTGGTAAGTGGCATTGTTTTAGTTTTCTTCAGACATAAATATAAGATGGTGGGTGGAGGAGGATTCGAACCTCCGAAGGCTATGCCAACAGATTTACAGTCTGTCCCCTTTGGCCACTCGGGTATCCACCCTTTTGCGGTCGAACATCTTACTTTAATGTTTTTCCAAACAAAATTCATTCGGCACAGATTATACGTCCAATAACCTTAATTACAATAAAATCTTTTAGTTATTAAAAAATAATAAATTACAAAGCTAGCGGTGGGACTCGAACCCACAACCTGCGGTTTACAAAACCGCTGCTCCGCCATTGAGCTACGCTAGCACAGCGAAATTTCGATGATATCAAAACATTAACATTATTCAAGCAAAATTTATACTTATGCCAATTTGTTTTAAAAGTTTTTAATAATTTTTTACTAAATGAGGTAGATGTCCAAATGATAAATAGTTTTGTCAAAAAAACGCAGCAGAAAATATTTTGAAAATCATACATCAGGCAGGACATGAACTTAAGACGTTTCAATACTTTTGCGCCCACAAAAGACAAGCGACCCTGAACCCTTTGCAAAAATACAACGGGGCAAAAAGGCACTTTTGCAATAAAACATCTGCAATGTCAGCGATTCCTTCGTTTCAACATCAATGCTTTTCCCACACCCATGTTTCAACGAGAACTCGTCGATAACTATTTTAAAGTCAACGCTAAATGACTTTTTAAAAACATGTTATTGTAAGATATTTTCAATATAGCTTTCGTAATTTCTTTTCATTTCACCAATGCTATCGCCTCCAAACTTCTCCGTAAAAGCCCTGGCTATTTCAAAAGCTATCATTGCTTCACAAACAACAGACGCGGCAGGAACCGCACAAATATCTGATCTCTCATATGAAGCGGCTACCGGTTCCTTTGTCAGTAAATCAACAGACCTTAAAGACTTTTTTAATGTTGGGATAGGTTTCATATACGCCCTCACAACAATAGGCTCTCCGTTGCTTATCCCACCTTCTATCCCCCCCGCATTATTTGTCCTCCTTTCAAAACCTCCGGTTAATGTCTTTTTTTGCTTCGGATACCCATAAAATATTTCATCATGCGCTTCCGATCCAAATTTGTTTGCAATGTCAAAACCAGTACCGATTTCAACCGCTTTAATCGCCTGAACAGACATAATTGCAAAAGCAAGTCTTGCATCCAATTTCAAATCCCACTGCGTATGATTCCCAATCCCGATTGGTAAACCATTTGCCACCACCTCTATTATTCCGCCAAGTGAGTCACTCATTTCAACCGCCCGTTTTATCTTTTCAACAATTTTACTTTCGATTTCACGATCAATGCAATATATTGCGCTATCATCACGGATTTTGACCGCCGTCTCTATAGTATCTTCTAATTGTTTTTCAGAATTGATTCCTCCGATACCTTTGACATAACCAAAAACCTTTATCCCAAAATGCGAAAGCAATATTTTACACACAGCGCCAACTGCTACCCTTGCGGCAGTTTCCCTTGCGCTCGCACGCTCCAATATATTCCTTGCATCTTTATGTCCATATTTTATTACGCCTGCCAAATCCGCATGACCAGGGCGCGGTCGTGTAACAACTGGAAGCGCATCAATCTTATAATCGCTGTTTTTTATCATTAAACAAATAGGGCTGCCCAACGTGATATTATTTCTTACCCCTGAAAGAATTTCCACACAATCTGCTTCTATTTTCATTCTTCCACCTCTGCCAACGCCTCCTTGTCTGCGCCTTAATTCTCTATCTATCAATTCTTTATCAAGAAAAATACCCGCCGGGAAACCTTCCAAAACAGAAACCATGCATTTTCCATGAGATTCTCCTGCTGTTTTAAAATATAACATTCAACGCCTCCGGTAATGATAAATTATTAATTGCTTAATGCAATTTAATTGTGCTAGAATTTCAGGATTATATACATAATCATTTTAAATAACAATTCGAATTCAAAGTTATAATGTACAAATTCTTTATTACCCTCCGTTATTTACGCAGCAGGAAAATTTCTTTTTTTGCAGTAGCCGGTGTTGCAGTAGGCGTTATGACATTAATTGTTGTCCTTTCTGTTATGAATGGGTTCGATCAGGAATTACGTAGCAGAATAAGAGGAACGTTAACACACATTATCATTACAAAAGGAGGCATGTATGGCCTTGAAAATTATACACAGGTGATGGAGAAAGTAAAAGCAACCGAACATGTATCTTCCTGTGCTCCCTTTGTCGAAGGGCCTGCTCTTATAAAAATACGTGGAAGAAAGGAATTTGTATATTTTAAAGGAATTAATCCCGTTGAAGAGGCAACCGTTGGCGATTTTAAGGCTTTTTTATCCCCTTTCAGGAAAGAACCTGAAGATTTACAAAAAACTCATGGAGAAAACCAAACCGCTAGCGCATTTTGTGGTATAGAACTACTGAGGGTTAGTCCGGGTGACCCGGAAACAGACCCAATAAGTTTTGTGCAGGAAGGCGAGCAAATAGTGCTGGTTACGTTAAAAAACTGGGACAAAATCAGTGTAAAAGCATTTGTTATTGAAGGAACATTTAAATCGGGAATGTACGATTACGACAAGAATTATGTGTATATTCCTCTTGCTGCTGCACAAGAATTGACGGGTATAAAAGAAAGGGACGCCGTATCCGGAATAAGCGTAAAACTTCATGATTACCGCTATGCAAATGAAGTGCGTGACAAGTTGCAATCTTCATTGGGCTTTGAATATTATGTGCAAACATGGGAGGATGCCAGGAGGACATTTTTGACCGCTGTAATGCTAGAAAGGCGTGTAATGGCATTTATACTCTTTTTTATCATCGTTGTTGCAGGCTTTAATATATTGGCAATTCTGACGATGATTGTATTGGAAAAATCCAAAGACATTGGCATACTAAAAGCATTAGGAGCTACCACACAAGGTATTATGTCCATTTTTCTATTGAACGGACTATTCATTGGCAGCATTGGATCCTGCGTGGGAGCTGCTATAGGATTTTCCGTTGTCTTGCGTATTAATTGGCTGGAAAGCATATTATATAATATGACAGGCTGGAGGCCATTCCCACCTGAAGTATATTACTTTGACCAGATACCTACTGTCATCAAACCGGCAAGCATTATGATTACTATATTCATCGCAATACTCAGCAGTGTGATTTTTAGCATATATCCCGCTATAAGGGCGGCAAGGCTAGATCCCGTTGAAACCCTACGGTATGAATAACTTCCTCAAAAGAAATCAAATTTGTTGACAACTGATAAAATTGCTGTTAGCATTTCCTTCTGTTTTAGAAGAGAAAATGTTATTAATGTATATTTAAAGTGTCTCTCCGATCATATTTAATTACGCGAACATCTCAAGATTCGTTTAAACGACATATGATTTTATTTTATTTTTAAAAATTCGTAGTTTTGTCATGGTAAATTATTACAATATCCTGGAAGTGCATGAAGAAGTAAGCGCTGAAGAAATAAAACGCTCATTCAGAACCCTGATTAAAAAATTCCATCCCGATATAAATGGCTCAAACAAAAAATGGGCGGAATCAAAAACAAAAATTATTATTCAGGCGTATAAAACTCTTTCCGATACTCATTCCCGCAAACAATATGATACGCTTCACAAACATTCCCAAAACAAACAGAACACCGTTCGGGACGCAAAGCCCAAAACATCCTCCACTAAATCAGAAAAAATCAGCATGGAAATTCGTATTATTTTTTCCGACCTTCTCAATGGGTACACAAGTAGCGCTATTGAGAAATATGAGTATTTGCTAAATACTTCCCCTGATACGGACTTCTTCCTCCACCTTAACCATCGGGATTTTATCGATTGCAAATTTTTGCTGGCAGAGGCTTATGAAAAATCCGGCGAATATGAACTTTCAATAAAACTTTACGAGTACATACTGGAAAAAGGGAAACAGGCTGCTTATCGGCAACATCTGCTGGAGGAGACAAAAGAAAGAATCAGAAATATTTATTGCCGTAAATTAGCAAAAAAATCCTCCCCGGATAAAGCCCTTATACATTATCAAAATTTACTCAAATTGGACTTATGCAAAAACGAACAGGCGTTTGTTTACAAAAAAATGGCCGAATGCTCTCTTAAATTACAGGACTACGAAAACGCTTTAAAGTATCTTCATGTTGCATTATCCCTAAAACCAAAACTTCAGGGATTAAATAAACTGAGAATAAATCTTAATCAATACCTGCAGAATTGTTTTATATAAAATAAAATTTATGAAAACAACACAACCGTTACTGACCACCAACATTTCACAGCTTAAATTACACAACCGCGGAAAAGTTCGTGATATTTACGAAGTTAATAATGATTTGCTTATCGTTACCACAGACCGTATTTCCGCATTTGACGTGGTTCTCCCAAACGGGATTCCCTATAAAGGACAGGTGCTTACAGGATTGTCAGAATATTGGTTTCATTATACTGCCGATGTCACTGAGAACCACCTCATTACCACTGATATCGATTCTATTGATAATACATTTGTCAGACACCATAAAGACATCCTTCAGGGCCGGTCTATGCTTGTGAAAAAAGTAAACGTTATCCCGGTAGAATGTATTATCCGTGGATACCTGGCAGGTTCCGGCTGGAAAGAATACCAAAAATTCCAATCAATTTGCGGAATAAAGCTGCCTGCCGGGTTAAAAGAATCGGACAAACTCCCTGAACCCATATTTACTCCTTCAACAAAAGCACATACCGGCCATGATGAAAACATACCGGTTTCTGAAGTAATCAATCTGATCGGAAAAACGCTCACCGATGAATTAAAGGAGAAAAGTCTCAAAATCTATTCGAAGGCAAGTGAATATGCAAAAAGCAGAGGAATCATTATTTGTGACACAAAATTTGAGTGGGGCATAACGAATAACAATAAAACGATGCTTATTGATGAGGTACTTACCCCTGATTCTTCGAGATTTTGGCCGCTTGAATTCTATACACCAGGAAAACCACAGCCGTCATACGACAAGCAATTCATACGCGACTATTTAGAAAGCATACATTGGGATAAAAATCCACCAGCACCAGCACTTCCGCCCGACATAATCCAGAAAACATCTGAAAAGTATCTGAATGCATATAAAACGTTAACTGGCAAGAGTCTTATTTAACTCTTACGAACTAATGATGAAGGTTCACCCAAATACATTGGCGGCATATCTTGAAGTAGCCAAACAAGCAGCCATGGAAGCAGGCGACGTCCTGAAAAAATATTTCAGAAAGTTAGATGCTTCTATGATTGAAGAAAAAGCCGCAAATGATTTTGTCACGGATGTAGACAGAAGGTCTGAACAAATCATCAAAAATCACATCATTACGCATTTCAGCGATCATGCCATATTGGCGGAAGAGTCTGAAACACAAACAAATACCTCTCCCTTTTTATGGATCATCGACCCATTAGACGGCACTGCAAACTACATCCACGGTGTGCCGGCTTTTGCTATCTCAATCGCTTTGGAAATAAAGGGAGAACTCTGCGTGGGGATTGTATATGATCCTATAAAAGACGATATCTTTTCCGCAGTAAAGGGACAAGGTGCATCAAAAAATGGCAAAACCCATACATGTTTCTCTCCAGAAAAATCTGAATGACTCTCTTATCGCAACCGGTTTTCCATTCAGAAAGAAAAACATTGTTGACACCTATGTAAAGATATTCAGGGAATTGCTTAACCATGCCTCTGACATGAGAAGATGCGGTTCTGCAAGCCTGGATCTTGCATATACCGCGGATGGGATTTTCGGCGGTTTTTTTGAATATGCATTATCGCCATGGGATATTGCCGCTGGCGTTCTTTTAGTTCAGGAAGCCGGGGGAATAACCACTGATTTTAATGGTAAAAACAACTATCTTAAAACCGGCAACATCATTGCCGGTTCTAAGATAATCCACAATGAACTACTGAAAATAATTCAGTCCAACGACCCCAATTACTTCGAAAAATAGCGTACAGATAACCCTGCTTATTAAATCCACAAAACACTCATTTTTAAAGAGCCGAGGCTTCTTAACTTATTGATAAAACCACACTTGATTTTGGTAACACTCTAGTTTTTTGAAACTGGAAATTGTTATTTGTAGTGCGACTAACCTCATCGTACTACATGAATTTATATGGCTTTAATGGGCTTAGATATCAAGTGGGGAAGAAACATCAACCGCTTTATACTATGCGGCAAGCAGCGCTATTCAGGAACATTGTTAAATAATCCATGTATAGTTATCTCTTATCGCAAAATGCACATAGAATCTATTGAACGGAAAACGGCTGTTTTGGCAAGACCAACTTTGAAATGTTTGAGTCAGGTCGCAACAATTAACCCTACAATAGGGTGCAGCCATCAATGCGCATATTGCTATGCAAGGGGATATTCAATCTATCCTGGAGATGGTAAGGTACTTGTGTATGAAAATATGGCCGAAAAGTTAAAAAAAGAATTGCCACGACGCAGAAAACTACCAAAATATGTCTTTTTCAGTTCTTCGAGTGATGCCCTTCAGCCGATTCCTCAGGTAATAAATTTGTCGTATGAATTAATGCAGACCCTGTTAGAATATAATATTGGTATAAATCTCCTTACAAAAGGACGGATACCAATAAAATTTCTTGACCTGTTTAAAAGACATAAAAAATTAGTACATATTCAGATAGGTATTACCACATTAAACCGGAATATACAAAGAATCATAGAACCTTACGCCGCCACTCCAGGCGAAAGAATACGGAACATTGAACAATTGTGCAACGTGGGGATTGTGCCGGAAGTGAAATTAGACCCCCTTATACCGGGAATAACCGACACAAAAACCAACTTAACCGCATTATTCAGAGTTTTGCAGAAATATGAGGTAAACGCTATGGGCATTAATTATCTCTTTTTAAGACCATTTATTAAGAAAAATCTCTATAAATCTCTCAGGAAAACCTCTTTATGGGAAGAGATAAATGCACATTACCAAAATGGCAGTTCCATCAACCTGCTGGCAGAAAAATCACGTGTACAGGCACTGGATGTACACTATAGAAAAAATAGTTACCACGCTATTGATGAACTGGCAGGTCTTTATAAAATAAGCGCTTATGTTTGCGGTTGCAAGAATCCTGATATCACGGAAGAACCATTATGTGATATAAATTGGGGAAAACATTTTCAAGATACCCCGAAACAAAAAGGTTTGTTTGCCTCACAAATTCTTACAGAAAAAATTTTTTAATGGTATGTTTTGCCGTCTTTTGTAAATAATGAAAACAAGAAGATAGCCCGATGTATCGAACAGGAGATAATCAGACGGCGAATATTCATATAAGTTAGCCAATAGTAATACTATACGTAAATTAACCTTTTGTTTTTACCTGAGAAACAATCCTTAGAGAAAAAATGCCCTGGCAGAGAAATATGGAAGTAAATAAGTCGTATATTTAGTGTATGTAAGTTGTTATATACCACATGCTATATTGTCTTTATAAAAACAAATAATGCTGCATTGGCCTGCCTATTTAATTGCTTGACAAAAAATAGGTGACATTTATAATGACTTTTGAGGTCTTTGAGGTCTGAAAATGTTCGAGAATAATAAATTTTTGAACAGGCCTTTGTAATGGCAAAGTAATTTTTCCTCCATAGTTATTGTTTTGGAGTAGCAGATATGAATTATTTCAAAACAGCGGTTCTACTCGTAGTATTAACCCTGATACTCGTTTGGGCCGGAAGTATTTTTGGCGGTAGGCAGGGGGCGGTTTTTGCTTTTGCGATTGCAATGGGGATGAATTTTTTTAGTTATTGGTACAGTGATAAAATCGTCCTGAAAATATACCGTGCACGCCAGATTACAGGACAAGATTCACCGAAGTATTTTGCGCTGGTGAAAGAACTCACCGCAAATGCCGCATTGCCCATGCCAAATTTGTATATTATCCCCACTCAGGCGATGAATGCCTTTGCCACCGGTAGAAACCCTGGGCACGCCGCCATAGCAGTCACGGAAGGGTTGTTAAACTCTTTAACGCATGAAGAGTTAAAAGGCGTCCTGGCACATGAGCTTTCTCACGTTAAAAACAGAGATATTTTAATATGTACTATTGTTGCGACGATAGCCGGCGCAATTACCATGCTGGCGAATATGGCGCAATGGACTGCCATGTTTGGCGGCTTTGGAAGGCATGATGATGACGATAGCGGGGGAGGAGGCGTAGTCGGTCTCATAGCTCTCGCCATAGTAGCTCCTATTGCTGCTTTGCTGATACAAATGGCTATATCACGTTCAAGAGAATATGCCGCGGATAAAAGCGGAGCGCTTATGGCACGTAATCCGGCAGGATTGGCTAGCGCCCTTGAAAAACTGCACCAGGCCGCGAGGGTCAGGCCGTTAGATGCGGGAACGTCATCCGCACATCTGTTTATAGTAAATCCATTAAGCGGTCGTTCATTTGCTTCGCTTTTTAGTACGCATCCGCCAATTGAGGAGAGAGTAAAAAGGCTTCGATCAATGGCGTAAATTGGGTTTATCCAAGGGGGATAATTATTGCAGTATAATTATCCGTGACATGATTTAGTATGCCAGCCGAAGGGAAGGTGATGTCTGATTTGGTTTTTGATAAATAATACAGACTCAATCACTTATTCACCGTATTGAATTGTGTCAAAACAACTTAACTTTAGTAAAATGATTTTTTTTCTTTGGAGGAACATTGATGGTGCACTATACATGTGATATGTGTGGGAAACCGTTACTTGCGGGTGAGGATATACGTTATGTTGTAAAAATTGAAGTATACGCTACTTGCGACGCAATGGATACAGAAGATGACCTTGATGAAGAACTTTGGGAAATGGAAGATGACGATGATGACGACGACGATGAAAATGACCGGGTGGATGGGGAAGAGCTTGGTGATGATAGAGAGGAAGAAGAGTACAAAACATTCCGCTTTGATTTGTGTCATAAGTGTCATAAAAAATATTTACAAGACCCCCTGTTTTTAAAATCATGGAATAGAACACGATTTTCAGAAAATTAGTTTTTTTATACTTTATTTACAAAAACAACCACTTCCTTTAGTGAGAAAAGACGGAAGTATTGCCATGCAGAGTACAATTTATGGGAATGACAATAACAGAGAAGATTATCGCTGCGCATTGTGGCGAGAGGGAAGTACGTCCGGGACAATTCGTTTATGCAAATGTAGATGTTTGCCTCGGAAACGATATAACCGCCCCAATTGCCATTGAGGAATTCGAAAAGGCGGGCATTAAAAAAGTTTTTGACCCCGAAAAAATTGTTTTAGTACCGGATCATTTCACGCCGAATAAGGATATTCAATCCGCCCAACAATCAAAATCACTCCGTGTATTTGCTGAAAAACACCATTTAAAACATTATTTTGAGATTGGACGCATGGGAATCGAACATGCCTTGCTCCCGGAGCAGGGCATTGTCGCCCCGGGAGAATTAGTAATTGGGGCAGACTCTCATACTTGTACCTATGGAGCGCTGGGGGCATTTTCAACCGGGATAGGCAGTACAGACCTGGCCGCATGTTTTGCAACAGGAAAGGTATGGCTTAAAGTGCCGGAATCGATTAAGTTCGTTTTTCATGGTAAGGCAAGAAACTGGACGTCGGGAAAGGATTTCATACTATATACCATCGGGAAAATTGGCGTTGACGGGGCGCTCTATAAAGCAATGGAGTTTACAGGGACCGCCATATCCGATTTACCAATGGATGACCGCTTTACCATATGCAACATGGCGATTGAAGCCGGGGCAAAAAGCGGAATTATTGCTCCCGATAAAATTACGGAAAATTATGTCGCCGGAAGAGTTAAAAGGGAATATGTGGCATATCATAGCGACCCCGACAGCCATTATTCAAAGGTATATGAATTCAACGCGGAGGAAATCGTTCCGCAAGTCGCCCTACCCAGTCTTCCAGAAAACACAAAATCCGTTTATGATGTCTGTGGAATTAAAATAGACCAGGTAGTTATTGGTTCATGCACTAACGGCAGGATATCAGATTTGCGGATAGCGGCAAAAATATTAAAAGGGAAAAAGGCACATCCTTCTCTCCGGTTGATTATAATTCCGGCTACTCAGGAAATATATAAACAGGCGTTAAAAGAAGGGCTTATTGAAATATTTATTGACGCAGAAGCAGTTGTCTCAACACCTACATGCGGCCCGTGCCTTGGCGGTCATATGGGAATACTGGCAGAAGGGGAAAGGGCACTTACCACTACAAACCGTAATTTTGTTGGCCGCATGGGACATCCAAAGAGCGAAATATATCTTTGTAGTCCTGCAGTGGCTGCTGCGTCTGCTATTACCGGCAAAATAACACCACCAAGTGAAATGCGGCCTGAATCTTGCACAAAAATACCTTCTATTTGACCATAGGCTTGCAAAACCGTTTAATATCCAGCATTAGTGATACTTCTCTCTATGATTTTCGGCTGCCCTATAGAAGCAGCATAAAACAAAGCATCTGTCTTAGCCGGTATTTGTAAGGGTTTCAAGCGATTGCCAGATTTTAAATATTTGCACACCTTACGGACTCACAAATTGTGATTTCTTAAAAGTTGCTGTTGTAGAACGAAGAAACTCTTCGCTCTACATTTCGTAATTTGTGAACCTGTAAGGTATAAATAACTGCAATTGTATGTGTTAAGATGAGTTCAAGAAATTATTTGCACGAAAAATATCATTTTTGGTGCAGGATTAAGGTAATAAATTGATGAAGGGAACAGATAAACGTATGTATCAAAAAAAATATATAGGCGTGGACATTGGTTCTGTCAGTATAAAAGCAGTTTTAATTAATGAAAGAAAAGAGATATTAGAAGATCATTACGTTCGTTCACACGGGCAGCCGGTCGAAACGTTCCTCCTGGTAATAAGAGATATGCTCAACAGGACACATATGGACGATATTGACGGCATTGCAATAACCGGGACCGGCGGGAAGTTAATAGCCGGATTAATGGATATCGCCTTTATAAATGAAGTTGTTGCGCATAGTAAGGCCGCGACAACGTTACACCCTGATGTCCGCACAATTATTGAAATTGGCGGAGAAGATTCCAAGCTAATGCTTATTGAACGTGACGAATCAACCGGCCAGACGAAAGTCTCTGATTTTTCAATGAATACAATGTGTGCAGCCGGCACCGGTTCATTTCTGGACCAACAGGCGGCAAGGCTTGGGGTCTCCATAGAAAAAGAATTTGGGGAACTTGCCTTAAAATCAAAAAACCCCCCGCGTATTGCCGGTCGCTGCAGTGTGTTTGCCAAAACAGATATGATACACTTACAGCAGGAAGGCACGCCGGTTTACGACATCGTCGCAGGGCTGTGCTATGCAATGGCAAGGAATTTTAAAAGTAACATCGGCAAGGGCAAGGAATTTGTAAAACCCATTGCTTTCCAGGGAGGTGTTGTTGCAAATTCCGGGATGGTTAAGGCATTTGAAGATATATTGGAATTAAAATCCGGAGAACTGGTTATTCCGCAGTATTACAAGGTAATGGGGGCGATTGGTTCGGTATTTACTCTGATAGATAAGGAAATAAAGTCGCCATTCCGTGGTCTGAAGGCAATAGAGGAATATTTTAAAAACCGCAGTTCAAAAGCATCAAATCTCGAACCTCTTCGTTCGGATAATTATAAAATTGTTGACCAGACGCATCATCTTGATGAAAACGGGAAAGTCGAGGCATATGTAGGTATCGATGTAGGTTCCATCAGTACGAATGTTGTGGTTATCGACAAACACAAAAACATCCTGGCAAGGCGTTATCTTATGACCGCCGGAAGGCCGCTTGAAGCGGTAAAACATGGCCTTTATGAGGTGGGACTGGAAATTGGCGACAGGGTTGTTATCAACGGGGCAGGGACGACAGGTTCGGGACGTTATTTAACGGGGGATTTTATCGGCGCCGATATCGCTAAAAACGAAATTACCGCCCATGCCACTGCTGCAGCAAGTGTAAATAAGGATGTCGATACGATCTTTGAAATCGGCGGACAGGATTCAAAATTTGTCCGGCTGGAAAATGGCGCTGTCGTGGATTTTGCCATGAACAAGGTATGTGCGGCAGGTACCGGTTCATTCCTGGAAGAACAGGCGGAAAAACTGAATGTAAATATAAAGAAAGAATTTAATGACCGCGCACTTTCATCATGCTGCCCGTCGCATCTTGGCGAGAGATGTACGGTATTTATGGAATCTGATTTAAATCATCATCAGCAGGGAGGTACCTCGAAGGAAGACCTGCTTGCCGGCTTGAGCTATTCCGTTGTACTCAATTTCATAAACAGGGTTGTTGAAGACCGCCCTATTGGAAACACCATTTTTTTCCAGGGAGGGGTAGCAGCAAACCGTGGAGTAAAATCTGCATTTGAAAAAGTAACCGGTAAAAAAGTAATTGTGCCTCCACACCATGATATTATGGGGGCAATCGGTTCCGCCATTATTGCAATGGAAGAGAAAACATGGGAGAAATCACGGTTTAGAGGATTTGATATCAGGCACAAACGATATGAACTCTCCTCTTTTGTTTGCAAAGATTGTTCAAATATTTGCGAAATAAGAAAGGTCAGCATCGAAGGAGAAGACCCCCTTCATTACGGAAGCCGGTGCGGAAAATTCGATGACGAAAGGACGTTAAAAAAGGGGAAGCATTTGCCAAGGCTTTTCAATGAAAGAAAACAGGCGCTATATAATACTTATCCAAAAAATAAACCCCAAAACCCCTTGGGGAAGAAAATAGGGATACCGCAGGTATCCACTTTTTATGATTTGTTTCCCATGTGGAAAGCGTTTTTTACCGAAATGGGTCTCGAGGTGATTACTTCCCGTGATACAAACAAGGACATTATTTATAATGGCGTTGAGGTTATTACGGCAGAAACATGCTTTCCCATAAAGGTCGCCCATGGGCATGTCATTGATATGCTGGAAAGGGAAATTGATTATTTATTTTTGCCCAGCGTTATAAATTTAACACACTCCAGTAAGAATATTACTCATTCATATGCCTGTCCCTATGTGCAATGTATACCATACCTCGTGCGTTCAGGCATCGATTTGGATAAACGCGGGTTCAAGACACTATCGCCCGTGATTCATTTCGAATATGGAATGGAATTTCTGGTAAAAACCCTCCATAAAATTGCGAAAAGCGTTGGAGTAACCGGAGGCGTTGTAGAAAAGGCAATCGAAACGGCACTTGAAGCGCAGAGCGCTTTCACTGAAAAATTAGAGGCACGCGGAAAAGAAATTTTAGATACTATTGCGGATGATGAAAAGGCTTTTATCCTGATTAGCAGATCGTACAATGGGTGCGATACGGGAATGAATCTTGGTCTTCCGGAAAAATTACGCGACCTGGGAATACTAGTTATACCTCTTGACTATTTGACGCTGGACATTGAAGAAGTTTCGCACGATTACCCTAATATGTACTGGAAAACAGGGCAAAGGTTTATTGCCGCCGCAAGGTTGATTGCAAAAGACAAGAGGCTCTATCCTTTATATATCACAAACTTTGGCTGCGGCCCTGATTCATTTATCTCCAAATTTTTCTATAAGGAGCTGGCTGGGAAACCATGCCTGACCATAGAAATAGATGAACACAGCGCTGATGTTGGCGCTATAACCCGTTGCGAGGCGTTTATTGATAGCCTTAAAAACGTTAAACCTGCAACAAAAACCAGGAGGCGGCAGGAAGATATCGCCACACGCCAAATTACCGGCGGAAAAAAGAGAACACTTTATGTTCCGCATATGTGTGATCATGGCAGAATGATCGCTGCCGCCATGAGGGCTAACGGGGTACCGGCAGAAGCGATGCCCATGGCAGACGAAAATTCTGTAGATATCGGAAGAAAGTATACTTCCGGAAAAGAGTGCTACCCCGCAATACTTACCACAGGGGATATTGTTAAAAAATCAATGTCGCCCGATTTTGATCCGGAAGCAAGCGCCTTCCTTATGGCAACGGCTTCAGGCCCTTGCAGATTCGGCCAGTACAATAAATTTCAACGCATGGTACTGGACGATCTAGGTCTTATGAATGTTCCTTTATATACACTGGATCAGGGAGAAAATTATGAGGAAGATACAAAAGGGCTGGGAACAGGATTCAGAAAACTTGCATGGAATGGTATTGTTTTTACCGATCTCATGCAGAAATTGCAAAGGGAAATAAGACCTTATGAGATAAATAAGGGAGAAACTGACGCCTTATATGAGAAGTACCTTAGAAAAGCAGAATCGGCCCTGGACAAAGGCATGAATCTGCTTGATATTGCAAGAGAAGCAAGGCACGAATTTACCAATATAAAGGTAGACAGGAGTAAGCCGAGGCCGTTGATTGGCATTATTGGCGAAAATTATGTGCGGCTCAATGATTTTGCAAACAATTTTCTCATCAAAAATATAGAACGGCTAAATGGAGAGGCCTTTAATCCTCCATTCGCAGAATGGATTAACTATATTGCACATTGTCGCAGGGAATCATGTCTTAACGAAAAAAATTATAAGGGATATTTGGGGGAATTCATATCTGCGATTGTACAGAGATATGATGCATATAAACTCACAAACATCTTTAAAGGCAAAATAAGGCATTTCTATAAGGACGCAACAATCAAAGAGCTTATAAGGAGAGGGAAAAAATACATCGACGACTCCTATAAAGGAGACCCTGTGCTGAGTATGGGGAAAGCAGTTGAATATGCCGAAGAGGGATTCGATGGTATTGTAAATATTATTCCTTTCCATTGTATGCCGGGGACAATAGTAAACGGGATACTTGAGCGATTTCAAAGGGAGAATGCCGGTATTCCCTGCCTGAAATTATCCTTTGACGGTCAGGAGCAAACAAACGAAGAAACACGGCTGGAAGCCTTTATGCACCAGGCCTATCAAAGAATGGAGTGCCGGTTGAATCAAAAAAAACAAGAGATAAAAAAATATCCGCCTGCATCGAAAACCGTTTCTGAGTCGTATGCAAAGGCAGGATGAAAAAATGGAGCTAAATGGTAAATGGCATCAGTAAACTTTTTCCGGATGAGAACAAAAAAATAAATGAAAAATAAATGTTGGAAGTTTGGCAATAATATTAATACCGATGAAATCATCCCGGCCCGGTATTTGAATACGACAGACCCAAATGAATTGGCAAAGCATTGCATGGAAGATGCCGACCCTGATTTCATAAAAAAGATAAAACAAGGAGATGTTATTGTAGCGGGAGAGAATTTTGGTTGCGGGTCTTCACGTGAACATGCACCGATCGCTATCAAAGCAGCAGGCATTTCCTGCGTCATCGCAAAATCATTCGCCAGAATATTTTTCAGAAATGCTATAAACATTGGTCTGCTTATTTTCGAGTGTCCTGAAGCTGCGGATAACATCAAAGAAGGAGATGAAATAGAGGTGGATTTGACAAAGAGCGAAATTTTTGACCATACCTTGAACAGGCGTTTTACCTTTGAACCATTTCCACACGAAATGCAGGAAATTATTCAATCGGGCGGGTTGATGAATTTTGTGAAAAATAAAATAGGGCAATAACACAAACAATCCTTAGCGCAGCCTTTAGCTGCAACCAAATTCGGAATACGAATATCAAAATACGAAGCAAATTCAAATGACAAAAAACCCAATACTCCAAACTTTACGTAAACTTCATTCCCGGCGAATTCAGGTTTTGCAACCCGCAGCAAGTATTTATAACTACCTCGGCGTTTTTATTTCAGAAAAAAACAACCCTGGCAGGGTTAACAGCTAATCTCTTATAATCAATGCAGACATTGCAACTTACAAATAGCGTTTATTGGACAGGCGTCTTACATGCCACCCTCAGGACTTTCGACGTTGTTTTTGAAACCCGGTTTGGCAGCACGTATAATTCCTATCTTATCATGGCGGATAAACCAACAATCATTGATGGCGTTCATGAAAAATTTACCCCTGAATATCTCAATAAACTGCAATCGTTAATACCACTTAAAGACATTTGCTATATTGTGGTAAATCACACGGAAATGGACCATACCGGATCGCTAGGACAGCTATTAAAACTAGCTAAAAATGCCCAGGTCTTATCAACAAAGACCGCCTCAATGTTTCTGAAAAACATTCTTAACTCTGAGTTTAACGGAAAAACGGTTGAGGACGGCGAATGCATTTCTCTGGGAAACAGACAATTACAGTTTATTCATGCCCCATTCTGGCATTGGCCGGATACCATGTTTACTTATTTGCATGACGATGCGATACTGTTTCCCTGTGATGGATTTGCCACCCATTTTTGCGATGAAAGGCTTTTTGATGACAGGGTGGATGAATTTTTTGAAGATTTCAGATATTATTTTGAGCACATAATGGGTCCCTTCAGAAAAAAAATACTTGAAGCGTTAGACAAAACAAATCAACTCGACATAAAAATGATTGCTCCCAGCCACGGCCCTATATTAAGAACAGACCCGCAAAAATACATAAAGGCATATAAAGAGTGGAGCACGCCACTCCCCCCCCGGAGCAAAAAACTCATCGTAATTTTATATGTATCTGTCTATGGGAATACAAAAAAAATGGCGGAGGCGATAGCAAAAGGCGCTTGTACGGTAAGCAGTGAAGCAAAGCTGTTGGATGTTGCCGCTATTTCTCCGGAACATGCACGGTTCGAAATAGAATCTGCCGATGGGTTGCTGTTTGGTTCGCCAACAATGAATGGAGATGCGGTAAAACACATGTGGGATATGATGAATATTTTATTTAGTCTTAACATTAAAGGCAGGAAATGTGCAACATTTGGCACGTATGGATGGAGCGGAGAAGCAGTTAAACTAATGGAAGACCGTTTAAGAGGCCTAAAGTTAAATGTTGTGCAACCTTCCCTAAAAGCTAATTTTATCCCTACAGAAGAAATTTTGAAAAAGTGTTCAATCTTCGGATATGATTTTGCCAAATCACTTACCAGCCCCTGAATCAGAGAGCCCCCTATCATAGCGTTTCACTTGTTGTCAATAAAATATACTTAACGTACTCACAAACGTGCTTTATTTAAAAACGTGAACCCCCGAAATCGTCATTAAAATACAGCACACCGTTTTTGCATCTTTGATCTCCCCCCTTTTTATCATTTCAGACGCTTCTTTTACTTTAATCGCAACAATCCCTTTGATTGATTCATCTGCCTGATGATTCGTTTTCGTTTTGATCAGGTTTGTTGCCTTATAAAGATGCATGGTTTCATTCAAAATACCGGGAGACGGATAAATGACCGACAAAGGGGTAAGAATGCCTGCTTTATACCCTGTTTCTTCTTCCAGTTCCCGGTTTGCACATTCAAAAAAAGTCTCGCCTTCATCAAGGGTACCGGCTGGTATTTCATATATCGTTTCGTTTACCGCATACCGGTATTGTTTAATTAACAGAATCTCATCGTTTGCAATAAAAGGAATGATGGCGGCAGAGCCGGGATGGTCAACTACCTCCCGCATCACCTTTCTTCCGTCATCAAGAGCAACTTCATCCTTCCTTACACTTATTCTTATTCCGGAGTAAACTATCACTATAGCACCTTTTATAAAACATGTTAAATTTCGTTTTTGTCCTGTCCAAAGCCAGAGCATTCCCGATTTTTTGTAACCGTTCATGGGATCGGTACAAAATAACCCCGAGGTTGTTTCCCTCGTCTCTCGCCTCTCGTGATTCAGTCCTCAGTTTTCAATCCCAATCCCAATCCCCAATCTGCAATTTGCCGATTGCCGACTGTAGTTTAAAATCTCTGATTTACTACAAATGTTACCCGCCGATACTCTGCATCAATTTTACGAGAGGCAGAAACATGGCGATTACAATAAACCCAACCGAACCACCCAAAAACACAATCATAATCGGTTCTATCAGGCTTACAAGCCCTTCAACAGCCCTGTCCACTTCATCGTCATAGTTGTCGGCAACCTTTGTAAGCATTTTTTCCAGCTCGCCAGTTTCCTCTCCTACCTCAACCATATTGACGACTATTTCATTGCAAATCTTTGATTCACGCAGCGGTTTTGCGATAGTTTCTCCGCTGCGGATACTATCATGAATATTTTGTATCGCCTGGGCAACAGCGGCATTTCCGGTGGTATCTTTCGAATTTATGAGCGAATCTAAAATAGGCACACCGCTTGATGTTAACGTCGCAAGGGTACGGGTAAACCGGGATACGGTAGATTTATTTATTATTGCCCCAAAAACCGGTATCTTAAATTTTGCCCGGTCAATGAGCAGCCTCACCTTCTTAATCATTCTTACGAGTTTGTAAAAAATAAAAGTTCCAACGGGCACGGCAGGCAAATACATCCAATTTGTCTTAAGAGCAGTGCTGAACTGAATCAGCATCCTGGTTGGGGCAGGCAGGTCTAATCCCAGTTCATCGAATATTTTCGCAAAATTGGGTACGACAAAGATCATAAGGCCTATAAGGATTGCCGCAGCAACCACGACCACCACAGAAGGATAAATCATAGCGGTTATTATTTTTCGGATAAGCCGTTCCATCTTTTCCCTGAAATCAGCCAGTCTCCTCAAAATGATATCCAATGAACCACTTATTTCACCAGCTTTGACAATATTTACGTATAGCTTGTCGAATACCCGCGGATGTCTTGCAAGCGCTCCCGAAAATGTGCTTCCGCCTTCAATATTTTCAATGACCTTCAGCACCGTTTTTTTCAGCATGCCTTTTTTAAGCTGTGCGGCAAGTATCTGCAAACTCCTGATTATGGGCAAACCCGCATCCTGTAATGTGGATAACTGACGCGTAAACAGCGTCAAATGCTTAGACTTTACTCCTCCAATAGATATATTTATCTCGCCAAATTTTTTCTTCTGCGTTTTCGCGGCATGTTGTTCCGCCGATTTTCCACGTACAGTTAATTCTTTTATGCCGGTAGGGAAATAGCCTAATCCGCGGATTTTAGAAATCGCCTCCTCCGATGATGCCGCTTCTATCCTCTCCTTTATCTTCTTTCCTGTACTGTTTACCGCATAATATTGAAAAATGGACATTACATAATCTCTCAATTTAATTTAAAGAAACAACCCCCCTAAGCGGGTGCATTCCTGATTTTTTGCGACTTCCGCCATGTTTTAATAAAACGTTACCGTAGTGTTAACCCTGACAGGGTTTGTAACCCTGTCAGGGTTGTTTCGTCCTGACCCCATGAAATGAATGTCGGAGGATAAGAAAACTTCATAATTCGAAATTCCTTGTTCGATATTCGTTTTTCATTAGCGTCTATTTGCGTGTATTCACGGTTAATAAAGGAACCGCCAATGACGCTAATAAACGCGAATATGTAAATTTCATTACACGGTTAAATTAATCCGTAATGTTAACTTAGCGCTTATGTGGAAATGGTTTCACGTACAACCTCTTCAACCGTTGTTTGCCCCTCAAAAATTGCTTTTAGTCCGTTTTCGCGCAATGTATTCATGCCGTTTTTTCTTGCAACATTCCTTATTACATTTGTACTTGCCTGTTCGGTAATTAAACCCC
The DNA here is from genome assembly GCF_900232105.1 of Candidatus Kuenenia stuttgartiensis. NCBI lineage: Bacteria > Pseudomonadati > Planctomycetota > Candidatus Brocadiia > Candidatus Brocadiales > Candidatus Brocadiaceae > Candidatus Kuenenia > Candidatus Kuenenia stuttgartensis. Next base: position 2,984,306 of record NZ_LT934425.1, on the reverse strand, counting down.
GTATTTCTTCATTGACAGGCATTATTTCATATATACCCATACGTCCCCTGTATCCGATTTTTCTGCAATCACTACACCCTCTCCCCCGGAAAAATCTTTTTCCCTCCGCTATGGCTTTTGTGAGATTCAACTCATTTAACAATTCATCGGAAGGCTCATATTCTTCTTTGCATGATGCACATATTTTCCTTACCAACCGCTGGCTGATGACACATTCCAGTGTTGAAGCAATCAAATAAGGTTTAACACCGATATCAATTAAACGCGTTATCGTAAGCGGGGCGTCGTTTGTGTGTAACGTACTAAAAACCAAATGACCCGTCAATGAAGCCTGTATGGCAATCCTGGCCGTTTCCTCATCCCTGATTTCACCAACAAGTATAATATCAGGATCCTGGCGCAAAATAGACCGCAGGCAACTTGCAAAGTCAACGCCTATCGACGGGTTTACCTGCACCTGAATAAGCCCGTCAACATCATATTCTACAGGATCTTCAGTGGTTATTATCTTAGTGGTTATTTCGTTCAAATAGTTTAATGCGGCGTACAATGTAGTCGTCTTGCCAGACCCCGTAGGGCCTGTAACGAGAATTATACCATTCGGGATATTCAGCAATTGATAGATATTTTTTAATTCTTCAGACCTGAACCCCAGCTTGTCCAAACTAAGTGATACCGCCGACTTATCGAGCAGTCGCATCACAATGCTTTCCCCGAATTTTGTCGGAAGCGTAGAAACACGCAAATCTATTGACGCGCCGCCAACATTCAGTTTTATCCTTCCATCCTGCGGCAGTCTTCTTTCCGAGATATCCATTCCCGCCATTACCTTTATCCTGGAATTAATAGGAATGCCAAGCTCTCTGGGTGGGGACACCCTTTCATACAATACGCCGTCTATCCGGTACCGTACCCGAAAGCTATCCTCAAAAGCCTCATAATGAATATCGCTTGCTTTATCCAGAACCGCATATAAAAACATAAGGCCTACCCATTTCTTCACCGGGGCGGTAGACGCCATTTTCTTTAGTTCTTCAATATCTATGTAATTCCCTGAAACAGATTGCGCATATGACTTATCCTCCTTAAACTCCAGTAGCAACTGCTCCACAGACTCATGTTTTTTGGGATAATATTTTTCCAGGGCGCGGGCTACGGAATCTTTGTGGCAAAGTACCGGTTTCACGTTGAGTTTCAGCACCAATCGTAAGTCATCCAATGTTTCAATTGCAAGGGCGTTCGCCTGGGCAATCGTAATAACCTGTTTCTCCTGTTCATAACTTATAGGGATAATTCTATACAATTGCGCAATGGCAGCGGGCACTAAATTAATCACATCTCCCGGCACTTCTCTATCTTCTATATTTACAATTTCCACTCCCAGGTATTCGCTCAACACCTGCATTATTTGCGGATCCGTCACATAGTTCATGCTAATAAGAATATCTCCCAGCAACCCCCCATTCTGCTTTTGCACTGCAAGGGCTTCCTGGATTTGATCTTCTGTGGCAAACCCATTTTCTTTCAGCAATTGCCCAAAGAGTCTTCTTTGTGCGTCGCTTTTTGCATCCGGTTTTGATTTACTTTTTGCCTGCATCGTTTTCACTCTTCCGTTCCGGTCACCCTGAATATCTCTTCCAGGGTGGTCCTGCCTTCTTTTGCCTTCCTGATGCCGTCCTCTTTCAGCGTGGTCATTCCCGCTGTTTTTGCCGCTTTTCTCATTTCATCGGTAGAAGCTGCGTTGTACGCCATATCGCGCATGGTCTCATTCATCTCCAAAAGTTCGTATATGCCGATCCTGCCTTTAAAACCAATATTATTGCACTTCTTGCACCCTTTTCCCTTATAGAAATAATATTCCGTAAACATGCCTGGATCGAAACCCATTTGCGTGATTTGTTCCGGCGTATAATGCGTCTGTTCCCTGCAATCGTGGCATATCGCCCTCACCAGCCGTTGCGCCATGATTCCCTGCAAAGAGGTCGAAACAAGAAACGGTTTAATGTTCATATCAATGAGCCTGGTAATGGCGGAGGGTGCATCGTTCGTATGAAGGGTGCTGAGGACAAGGTGTCCTGTCAGGGCGGAAGCAATTGCAATATCCGCAGTTTCTGTATCACGGATTTCCCCGACAAGTATAACATTTGGGTCCTGACGGAGCATAGTCCTTAAAATCTTTGGGAAAGTAAAACCGATTTTATCATGCACCTCGCTTTGATTAACGCCTTTTATTGTGTATTCAACGGGATCTTCCGCCGTAACAATTTTTACGCCCGTCTGGTTGAGTTCATTAATAATTGCGTAGAGCGTTGTCGTTTTCCCGCTGCCGGTAGGGCCTGTAATGAGAAATATACCGTTTGGCATTTTAATAATCGATTGAAAACGCTGAAAATCACTTGTGCAAAGTCCAAGATTTTTAATACACATCAGCGTTTGTGATTTTTCCAGTAAACGCATAACAATGCTTTCACCGTAAATGGAAGGTAGGCATGATACACGTATATCCATATCCTTCCCTGAAAGATAAAGGCTTATCCTTCCGTCCTGCGGCCTCCTTTTTTCAGAAATATCCATATCGGTAAGTATTTTTATGCGGGAAATAATTGAATCCTGAAGATTTTTTGGTAAGACTTCCGCCTCCTGGCATACGCCATCAATGCGATAACGGATGCGCAGCTTGCTTAAAAGCGGCTCAACATGGATATCGCTCGCACGTGCAACAATGGCTTTATTTATAATAAGCGAAACTAATTGTATAACAGGGCTGTCGTCTTCTGCGGATTTGGCTTCACTCCGATATGCCCCGCCAGATTCACTCTCCGTTTGAACTATGGTGACATCGCCCATCCTTATTTCTTTCAGCAACGAACCTACCATTTCAGTTGATTCATTATGACAGTTTTTGCGAAAGGCATATGCAATCTGTTCAGCGGTGGCAAGAATAAATTTAATATCCGAACCCAATATAAACCGTAAATTATCCATAAATCCAAGGTCGGGAGGCCGACTCGTTGCTATGGTTATCACGCCGCTTTTTTTTGATATGGGTAAAATACCGTTTTTTTTAATAATGTGCGTGGGCAGTAAATTAATTATTTCGTCAGGTATCTCCAGGTTCGCAAGATCAAGCACCGGCAAATCATAATGCCATGATAAACATTTAATTATCTCCTTATGGGTGGTATAGCCAAGCTCCACCAGTGCATCTTCCAGCCCAATTAGTTTTTTAGACTGTATTTCTTTCGCCTTTTTTAACTGGTCTTTATCTATTATCTTGTTGAGTAAGACCTGCTCTATTAAATGGGTAGAATTCTTCATGACAAATATGACTTGAATTTATTTACTGATATATATTAACATAGCGCAGCAATGCCGCATCAGATAAGATTTCAAACACAAAGCACACTGGGCAGGTAAATAAAAACCTTACAAAAAAGGCATTCTTCCGTGGCAATTCCATAAGTCTCACTATAAAAAAACTTACAACCGAATGCAACATATATACCCGCAAATGCCATATCTAAAACAAACTATCGAAAACATAGAAACCGTTCTAATTGACCCGCAGGGGCACATTAAGGCCAGGTTTGATACTCTTGCTATACCAAGGGGAAGTTTGGGAAGGCTGGAAGAACTGGCAACCATATATTATTCAATAAAAGGAAGCCTCTCTTGCGGAATAAGGCATAAAAAGATATTTACACTTGCAGGGGATCATGGTGTTATTGCGGAAGGGGTAAGCGCATTCCCTCAGCAAGTTACCCGCGAAATGGTACAAAATTTTATTCGTGAAGGGGCAGCTATCAACGTCCTGGCAAGGCAAACCGGTGCAAAGGTAATTGTGGTGGATTGCGGCGTCGCCTCAAACATTCCTCCTTCTCCGGGTCTCAAGATAAAAAAATGGAAACACGGCACAAATAATATGGCGTTGGGGCCGGCAATGTCCAGGGAAGACGCTGTTAAATCCATTGAAATGGGCATAGAACTCATCGAAGAAGAACTTCAGGACGGATTGGACATTATTGGACTGGGCGACATGGGGATTGCCAACACGACTCCCAGCAGCGCCATCTTTTCCGTTTTAGGGAATGTTGATGTTTCCGTGGCAACCGGACGCGGAACCGGACTAAATGATCAAGCGGTACAGAAAAAAATCGCTGTCATAGAGAAAGCAATCGCCATTAACCGTCCCGACCCGAATGACCCGATTGATGTCCTGGCAAAAGTGGGAGGCTACGAAATAGGCGGCATTGTCGGTTTGTGTCTTGGCGCTGCCCGCCATCGCATCCCCATCGTTCTCGACGGTTTTATTTCCACAGCAGGTGCAATAATTGCCAGTGCCTTAGAACCAAAGGCAGGCAATTATTTTATCGCATCCCATGTCTCCGGGGAACAAGGCCACAAACACATGTTAAAGTTTTTGGGAAAAGAACCATTATTGAATTTAAATATGCGCCTGGGAGAAGGAACAGGTGCAGCACTGGGAATCAATCTGATAGAAGCCGGCGTAAAATTATTAAATGAAATGGCAACCTTTCAGGATGCCAGTGTATCAGACCCTTATTCCTGATTGATGTTTGTTTTGCGATGATTTTCTAAAGGATTTTATAGTAATCATTTACTATGAAACATCCATGATCAGTTGCTCACAAAAGGGAATGAAAATAAACAATCCACAGATTAGTAAAAGATTAAAGAAGTAGGGTGGCGTATTCGGGGCATTCCCGATTTTTTGTGACTCATCTAATTCCCCTCTTGGGAAGGGTTAGGGGTGGATAAAAATGAATGCCGTTGGATTTTTGCATTTTAAAAACCCAACCTAATTTAAAGTGCGTACAATATAGGCTTCCATTACTTAGCTGGTGTTTTATGCGATTAAAAATATCCCTACTATCGGACAAAGAGATTATTTTACCAAAGGAGTTTAACGCTATAACCCAGGCATTGATCTACCGGCTTATCGACAGGGTACCTGCTCAATGGCTGCATGAAGGTGGTTTTAAGGTGGAAAACCGTTCCTTTAAGCTATTCACCTTTTCCTCCATTATTGAAAAAGGCAGGTATCAATCATCAAAGGAATTATTCATCTTTCCCCACATGGTTAGCTTTTACGTATCTTCCCCTGTCTTTTGGATTCTGGAACAGGTTGCAAAGAATACCGTTTTCAGTGAAAAGTTACTGTTTGGCAAGAATCTAATGAACATCTCATCGGTGGAGGTTATCAAGGATGAAGATATTAAGACAAATAAGATACGGGTCAATGCGCTAACACCCATAGAAACACATTCAACCTTATTAAAGGGGGATGGTACGAAAAAAACGTATTATTACTCTCCGACGGAATCTGAGTACAGCACATTAATAAATGAAAATCTCAGGAAAAAATGGTGTGCGTATCATAGAAAAGAATGTCCCTATAGCATTAAGACCGAACCTGTTCAAATGAAATATTGCAGGGAAAGGATAAGGTCTTTTAAGGATACCGTTATAAAGGGATGGACCGGCCATTTCTGGCTGGAAGGCGAGCCTGAGTTTCTGCAGTTTGCACTGGCGGCAGGATTGGGATCGAGGAACAGCGGAGGGTTTGGGTTTATTGAAAAGGTGAGGGAAAGAAAGGATATTTAAAGAATGCTGAAAGAAATTGTTGAGTTTTCAAAACAATTAGAGGATGCAGGAATTTATGCACTGGTGAATGAAGTAGAGAGGAAACTTGATAAACCTGTTATGGTTATACCGGTTAACGAGGATATGGCGACTATAAAACCTGATGATGCATATTTTGTTTTTAAAGATATTATTGAGAAAGATGCGGTTGAAAATGGGATTACTATAATAAAACAGTATGTTACCTTAGATGGAAAAAAGGGAAACGACATTTCATGGGAAATCAAAAATACTGGCGAACATCTATTAACCTTGAAGAAACTTTCTGATGCAAATATAGAATGGCAAGAGATTCTAAAATCGTTATCTCTTTACACAAAAAAACCTTCTGATGATCCTAAAGGTAATAAAAGTATAGGAAGCAACAAAGGCACAAATTCGTACAACCTGCTTATTTTTGAAGGCAAGTTTGATAGCGGCACATTAAGTACCGGGAGGTTTAAAGGTGATATTTTTAATTGCAAAGAAGGTTTTGCACAAAAACTTACAAATACATACAGAAAATCAAACATTCTGAAAGGTCTGCCGGAAGATTTAGATGACGAGTTGAAGGATAATTATATAAAGTTATTTGATTCTATTGGGTCGGACATCAACGTTACAAAGATATGGAATAAAATAGAAAATTTAAAAAATATTTTATCTGTTTTTGATGAAAAAAAGAATGAGTGGAAATTTCCAGGTAATTCAATGTTTGTAGTATTTAAGTTTCAGGAAAGCTTTTATGTAAATTATAAAAAATGGTATGAAAGGTATCTTTCAAAAAAAATATTTGCAGAAGATAAACCGGAAAGATATTCAAAAGGGAAATGTTCTATTTGTAACAGAGAACATGTAAGTATATATATACCAAATGCATTTCATAATCTTGACTCAGGAAAACCTTTCTTAAGACACTGTAATAGATATATTGATTACAACATTGAGGTATGTGAAACATGTTCGCTTGATATTTATAAATTTCAGGAATATTTCCTGAATAAGCTAAGCATTACTTTATTCCCCTTATTTATTGATACAAAAGAAAGAGCCGCGATTGTTAATCTTTTTAAAAACGAAGGCAGATTAGAGAAAAAAGGATTCAAAGAGATTATTCAGGAAGTATATAGAACCAGTTCAAATGAAGAACTGGACTTTTACTTGATTATATACAATCGTGGTGAGAACATACTCGCTTTTGACTATATTACCGGTTTTAAATTTAAGATGTACGGAGAAAACCTGTTCACCATTGAAGGTTTAATAAATAGATATTTTTTTACCTATCAGCTTGAAAAAAGTTACTTCGTAAAAGATGTGGATACAGGTTCACCCCATATGAATATCATAATACACAAATACAGACAGCCGCTTTTTGACTATTTTTATAGAGCAAAATATGCGGGGTTATCACAAAAGATTTTGGCTGATATCTATTTTGATTCTTTGAAAGCTAGACTTAAAGAGTTTTTTGATAAGAAAAAAGATAATACAAAAACCTATTATAGCCTTAAAGAAATGAGCGATGTTTATCTTGACTTAGACAATATCTTTAGCAAAAGGGAGACAAAAATGGAAACTGTAGAAAGGATTAAAAGGGAAGGAAAGATTACGGATAAAGAGAGTTTCGCTTATTATGCAGGACAAATTGCCTACTATCTTTTAAACCAGTCAAAATCCTCCGAGAAAACACATACCATGATCGAACCTTTCATAAATATGCAAAATTTTGCATTGCTTGCGGAAAGAATTGAGAGTTTATTTAAAGCATACAAACATGCTATTCCGCTTAATGTTAAAAAATTCAATGAAACGTTTTCTGAAATGTGGGGGTTTCTTTATGATAACAAAGAAGAGAAATTCACTAGGGATTTAAAAACACTTTTTTATGCCGGTTATTTCAATAGTAACGAAAATATTTTCTATGCCAAATCAAAGGAGGATAAAAAATGAGCGAGATAAAAGAAGAAACAAAGGTAAAAAAACAAGATAACGGCGAATTCAAGAATAGATGTTATGGAATTGTCCTGATAAAAAGTGAAAACAGCAACTTCAATGCGGATTTTACGGGCAATCCAAGGAGACTGCCTGATGAGAACGGGACTATCTACGCAACCGATAAGGCTCTGAAATATGCCATGAGAAAATACTGGGTAGATAACAAAGAGAATGTCTTTGTGTGGAAAACCTTTAAAGAAGATAACGGAAAGTATCTGCCAAATACCCTTGAAGAAAGATACAACAACATGAAAGCTAAACTAAATAAAAACACTCCCTTGGAAGTTTTTTCTGAATGTATCGATACAAAACTATTTGGAATAACTTTCGCTATGAAATCTGGTGTGGAAGAAGATAATAAGAACATATCTCTAACGGGACCGGTTCAGATAAGTTATGGCGTAAATAAGTACGAAGAAAACATTATCTTCGCAAACGACATACTCTCTCCATACGCGACAGATTCAGGAGACAAAAGCTCAACAATAGGCAACGAAAACAAAGCAAAGGAAGTTTGCTATGTGTATGATTTTGTTATAAACCCACAAAATATACTTAACCACTATGAAGATAATTCAGAAGTGCAAGAAAAGATGAAGATTAATACCACAGATATAGACAAGCTAAAAGAAGCCTTGAAGAATGCTGTGACAAACCTGAATACCGCATCAAAAATAGGGTCTGAAAACATCCTTACTCTGTTTATAAAAATGCTTGAAGACTCAAAGAAACAGATACCAACCTTAAAAAACTTTGTTAAGATATCAAAGGAAAAGGGTAAAACATCCGTTGATTTGTCTACAATTGCTGCAACCCTTGGAAAATACCGCGATGATATTGAAAATGTTGAATTGGTTTACGATAACGATATGATAACTGTTGAAGGCCGTGACAAAATTATTAAAAAGGATCAATCCAATAATACGCATTAATTTTATTTCAGCTTTATATTGGAGGTGAACTTTATGGCTATTACGGCAATACAGGGAGTTTGTCATGATGGGAAAATAGAACCATTGGAAAGAATTCCTTACAAAACAGACAAGAAGGTAATTATTATCTTTCTTGATGACGAAGAAGACAGGCTATGGGAAGATACTGTTGCCGGGGATTTTATGAAAGGATATTCCGAAAAGGATGCCGCATATGACAAACTATAATTTTGGCGAGATATTACTACTGAAATTTCCTTATAGCGATGGAAAAGGAGATGCGAAAAGACCAGTAGTTGTCTTAGCACAGACAGATTTAGAAGATATTGTGACCGCAAAAGTGACCAGTATGGAACAAAGAGGCGAATATGATATAGCAATAGATGCTTGGAAGGATGTGGGCTTGTTATACCCATCCGTTGTTAGAATAGATAAATTGGCAACCCTTTCAAAACAGAGAGTGGAAAAGAGATTTGGAACGCTGGTGGGCTCATATAAACCCGAAATAATATCCAGGATAAAACAATTATTTAAAATAGAGAAATAAAACGAATACCGGAGAAAATCAATGAATGTATTTTCTTTTGAACTTGCGGGTGATATGGCTTTCTTCAAGAAAAACGATGCCAATGATATGGTGTATATAAGCTATAATTTTCTGCACAAACCGGCTGTGTTAGGCATTATCGGCGCTATCCTCGGAATACCCGGTTATTCTGAATCTAAGGCAAAGCAACATCCTGACTTTTATACAAATTTAAAGGATATGAAAATTGCAATACTTCCCCATTATGAGAAACCCTTGAAAAAAGTTATTACGGGTTTTAATAATGCCTCTTGCCTTGCATCCAAAAGCTCTGGCGGCCAGGGACAAACATGGCAGATAAGAGAACAAATCCTCATAGGAGAACAAGAAATCAGATATACGGTATTTGTTCTTGATAATAACGCAATTCAGGATGGCCTGATTAGTAAGCTAAAGAAACTTTTAATAAACAGAGAATCCGAATACCCTCTTTATTTCGGGAAAAATGAGTTTTTTGCTTATCATGAGAATTATCAGGAATATGAAGCAGCACCATTGTCTGCTTCCGAAGCATCTGTATGCGGGTTAGTTAAAGCGGGAGATAAGAACACAAATATTTTACGTGAATTCTCTTTTGAGGATTTCGACCCCTTTGAAAAAAAATTAAATGAAGGTTACACAATATATGAACATCTGCCATACGATTTTGATGCGAGAGGTTTTTATAAAAAGGATGTGTTCGTTCTGACTCAGCGGGAAATTATCATAAAAGATAAAACAGGTTTTTATACGCTTGTAAATAAAAACGAAGGAGAACCGTTCAATGTCCAGTTTATTTAATGTAGTTTTAAAAGATATTAAAGCATTTGCCCATTCAAAAACAGATAGCGTAAAGGAGCCTTTTCATACACATTGTGACAAAACATTATTTTATTTTGACAACATAATACAAACGTATGAAATTGAGGACATCTTCCACCGGTTAATAACAGATATAGATGTGGACAATAGTGTTGACAATGAAAAGCTATTAAAGATCATGCGGGAATTTGTGTTTTTTCATGATATAGGCAAATTAACTCCTGAATTTCAGGCAAAGCTGGATGGAGAAAAGAATAAAACGACACATAGTGATAAGAGTTTTTTTGTACTGGTGTATGCTGTTCTGAAATTGAAAAAAACTGATACGGTCAACAACAAAGAGTTCATGATTCTTTTTTTACTGCTTTATTCAGTATACAAACATCATGGCAGATTAAATGACATACTTAATGATATACAAAACTTTTCATGCAGAGCTGATGTAAAAGTTTTGATTGATATACTTCAACAGCTTAATGAAATACCTGACAATAATATTCTTGAAGCAGTGTCTGCGGGAGGATTCTGGAAAAAATGGAACGATCGGGGCATGAGAGAGCTTGTAAGAAAACTGTCGAAAGAATCCATGTCATTCTTCATTCTTGTAAAAATGTTTCACTCCTGTCTCATTTCGTCTGACTATTTTGCCACAATGGAGTTCAAGACAGGGCAAAAATTCAATCACGATATTCTACGCAATGAAATTAAAGAGGAGGTTTTTAACAATTTCCATAAAGTTGATGAGTTTGAAATTAATCAAAAAAAAGAAATAAATTTTAATGTAAATATTAGTAAAGATAGAAACTCCCTCAGGAATGTTAATATTGAGGATATTAAATGGTCAGATAATCAAAAAAGGAAAGAAGCCCTTAACAAGATTCGTTCAATTTTAAATGTTGTTACAGAAAACAATCTTGAGAATATCCTGGATGAACAATCTGATATCAGAACATTCTTTCTTAATATACCTACGGGTGGTGGTAAAACAAATATTTCACTTCGTTTAGCACTAAAGATTATGGAGAAAAGAGAGATTAAAAAACTCTTTTATGTCTTTCCTTTTATTAATTTGATTGAGCAGAGTTACGAAGTACTTGGAAAATTTATAGGTTTAAGAAATATGGCACGGCTGGATTCGCGGTTCATAGATTCGTCTGACAATGAAGACAATTATGAGGATGATACCTCTGTATTTGCAAATTATGTTGATAATTTGTTTTTCAACAAACCTGTCCTTTTCCTAAGTCATGTGAAATTCTTTGACCTTTTCTTTAGAAACGACAAAAACTCCAATTATAACTTTTACCAAATAGCTAACAGTGTCGTTATAATAGATGAAATTCAGGCTTATAAAGATACAGTTTGGACGGAAGTTGCTTATATGTTTGATGTAATAGGCCGATTTCTCAATACCCATTTCATTGTAATGAGCGCAACACTACCAAGGTTGGATATTCTCACAAATTCAACATTTCATCAAATCATACCTGAAGATACATCCAGCAAAGTATTCAAACATGAAGTATTTAACAGGACAAGAATAACACCTGATAAAAAACTAAAAATTAACGAATCAAATGACAAAAACAGATTCGACAAATTGGTAAACCGGATTAAAAAACTTAATAAAGAAAACAAGATTCTTATCGTTCTAAATACGGTAAAAGATTCTTTTGATATATACATAAAAATTCAAAAGGAAAAAACAATCTCTGAAGAATTTGAGGTGTACCTTCTTAATTCAACAATTATAGAAGCAAGGAAAAAAGACATACTTATAGCCTGTAAAGATGCAAACAGGAAGATTGTACTTGTATCGACTCAGTCTGTTGAGGCTGGTGTTGATATTGATTTTGATGTGGGGTTTAGAGCTTATGCGCCTTTTGACAGCATCGTTCAGGTAGCAGGCAGGATAAACAGGAATAGCGGCAAAGAGTGTTGTGAAATGTTTGTATTCGAAGACGACGCAAGTGAAAAAGTTTATGGAAAAGATTTAAAATCAAGAGAAACAAATAAAGAAGCGTTCTTTAGTAAAAAAACCATTGACGAAAATAGTGAATTACAAGAATTCTACAAAAGAGTTATAAATGGAATAGATCAAAAGAACAAGATGTCCTTTGTTGACAGTTCTCAAACAAACATATCAGACATAAGAAATCTATTTTTAAAACAGGTAGACCGAAATGTACATCTGATTGATGGCGATACGATTTCCATTTATATTCCTTATAATGAGAAAGGTGAAACATTATGGATCGAATACATGTCGCTTTTTGATGGAGAAAAATCCTTAGAGAATGCAATTAGAATCAAGGAATTTAAAAAGAAATTGATACCTTATTCAATAAATGTTTTCAACTGTTATACGAAACATGGAAAACTTAGAAAAATAATCGATGAAGAGATAAGGCACGGATTTTACTATTGTGAAAACTGGCATCAATTTTATAGCATAGAAAAAGGACTTGATCAGGAGGGATTTAAAAAGACTGTCGGAGAAAGAGAGGCTATTTTTGTCTGACCAGCTAAAAGTAACAGGGTCAATATTGCAGGCATATGTTGTTTGCCAAAGACAGGCGTGGTTGATGTCCAGGAATATATCGGGTAATCAGTATAATGAATTTATTGCTATCGGTCGCCTGCTTTCAGAAGAAACATACAAAAGGGATAAAAAGGAAATACTGATAGACGGTAGTAAAATTGACGTTATCAGACAGAAAGATGGCATTATTACCTTAATTGAAACGAAAAAGAGTTCCAGGATGATTGAGGCTTCCCAAATGCAATTGCTCTTTTATCTTTATAATGTTTCAAGAAAAGATCGAACCATCAAAGGGGAGATCCGGATACCAAAAGAAAAAAAGGTAGTGCCAGTAGAATTAACAGATGAACGCATAATAGAGGTCGAAAATTTAATCGCAAAAATCAAATATCTGATTCAACAAGAATCTGCCCCGGAAAAAGTTTGGGTAAAGTTTTGCAAGACGTGCTCATATCTTGAATTTTGCTGGTCGTAAACAATCATGAAAGAAACTGTATATATATTTTCAAACGGACGCCTTAAACGGAAAGACAATACCCTTTTCTTTGAAACCGAAGATGGAAATAAGAAATTTATTCCCGTTGAGAACACAAAGGAAATCTTTATGTTCGGAGAGACGGATCTGAACTCGAAGGTGCTTAACTTTCTATCCCAAAACGAAATCGTCCTCTCCTATTTTAATTACTACGGCTATTATGCCGGCAGTTTTTATCCCAGGGAGCATTACAATTCAGGCTTTATGATTCTAAGACAGGCAGACCATTATACCGACGAGACGAAAAGACAGTTTATTGCAAAGAAGTTCATTGAGGGCGCCGTAAAAAACTGCCTTAAGATTCTGAAGTATTATGAAAGACGGGGGAAAGACCTCACGCAGTACATAAACGGGATAGAAGATATTCTTTCAAAACTTGAAGAACAGGAAAGTATTGAAAAGGCAATGGCCATTGAAGGCCAGATAAAGCAATTATACTACAACGCCTTTAATTGTATTATTGACGATCCGGAGTTTTCCTTTGAAAGGCGTACAAAAAGGCCGCCCAGAGATTTTTTAAACACCCTGATAAGTTTCTCTAATTCAGTGATATATTCCTATGTGCTTTCCGAAATATACCAGACACACCTTGACCCGCGCATAGGGTTTCTCCACACAACCAACTTCAGGAGATTCACACTTAACCTGGATGTGGCAGAAATATTTAAGCCCGTTATAGGTGACAGGACAATTTTTGCCGTACTCAACAAAAAAATCATTACAGAAAACGATTTTGAAAAACAGTTGAACGGAATACTATTAAAAGACTCCGCAAGAAAACGATTTCTTCAATACATGGAAGAACGTCTGAAAGAAACGATTAAACATTCCGGGTTGAATAAACAGGTAAGTTATCGAAGACTCATGAGGCTGGAGCTTTACAAACTGGAAAAACATCTTATGGAAGAGGAAACATACAAACCCTTTGTTATGGATTGGTAATGTTTGTTATATTGTACTATGATGTCAACAGTAAGCATTGCGGAAAAATGGTGAAGGCTTGCCGTAAGTATCTTCAATGGGTTCAAAATTCGGTTTTTGAAGGTGAAATATCAGAAGCTGCATATGAAAAAATGATTTTAGAACTTAAAAAAATAATTAAAAGTGAAGATAACGATTCAATTATCGTTTATAAATTCAGACAAATGAAATACTATGATAGATGTGTTTATGGCATGGATAAAAAGGATGATATTCAATTTATTTAACATCTGTCGACCTTTGATACAGAAAAATCTATTAAAGATCGACAGAAAATGTATAACATTTTTAGAAATTTATGGCATTTTTCCTTTTAAAATTGTTTAAAAAGCGCTGCAGAACGTCTTATCTCGCTTAAATGGCTGGTTTTCATTCTACCTATGAGGAATTGAAACAATTGTTTAGAGCATATGTAAGAGATACGGCAATAAGTTTTCATTCTACCTATGAGGAATTGAAACATATTATTATATCTCCGGTCTGTATTGATTTTACTACGTTTTCATTCTACCTATGAGGAATTGAAACTCAAAACAATCTTGACAATAATCTTCCCCATCATGCGTTTTCATTCTACCTATGAGGAATTGAAACTTAGGCTTTTTCTCCTTTTTAAGATATTCTCTAACGTTTTCATTCTACCTATGAGGAATTGAAACCTAGTTTTGCAAAAACTTTTTGCTTTTCTAATAATTTGTTTTCATTCTACCTATGAGGAATTGAAACTGCTGTTGAAAAACCCCATGAAAAATGCGATTTTTTGGTTTTCATTCTACCTATGAGGAATTGAAACGGGTTTTCGGCATAGGCTTTTTTTGCCTTTAGTTTAAGTTTTCATTCTACCTATGAGGAATTGAAACCAAATATTTAGCTTTTCTTTCCTGCGTTTCTTTAAGTGTTTTCATTCTACCTATGAGGAATTGAAACCAAATATTTAGCTTTTCTTTCCTGCGTTTCTTTAAGGTTTTCATTCTACCTATGAGGAATTGAAACGTGCTTCAGTGCTACGCACTGCACTGCACTGCACTGGTTTTCATTCTACCTATGAGGAATTGAAACAAGAAACCGAACCATTTTTAAGACTTTTTAATGGCTTGCGTTTTCATTCTACCTATGAGGAATTGAAACAACATAATCTCCTTCTTGCGCAAATTTGACAAAACCGTTTTCATTCTACCTATGAGGAATTGAAACTGTAAATTTTTCGATCTTCTTTATGCGCAGCATACCGTTTTCATTCTACCTATGAGGAATTGAAACTAGACTATAATTATGAACAAACCAGAAAATATGTCCGTTTTCATTCTACCTATGAGGAATTGAAACCTGCTACCCTCGATGGTTTTCACCACTGAGTGAGTTGTTTTCATTCTACCTATGAGGAATTGAAACCTTTTCCATACTTCTCAAAAAGCATACCATTTTCATCTGTTTTCATTCTACCTATGAGGAATTGAAACTCTTGCAACTGAACCCAAACATAATCTCCTTCTTGGGTTTTCATTCTACCTATGAGGAATTGAAACATATTAAAATAATAAAATAATAAAATAATTTAAAATGTTTTCATTCTACCTATGAGGAATTGAAACAAAAAATGGCATGCTTTGAACAAAGAAAAAGCAAACGTTTTCATTCTACCTATGAGGAATTGAAACTAAATATTACCGCTCAAAATCTCGCCAGAGTCTAAAAGTTTTCATTCTACCTATGAGGAATTGAAACTCGTACATCCTGTCTAATGCCGGCACCGGCACAGATAAGTTTTCATTCTACCTATGAGGAATTGAAACAACTTCCAACGGCAGCATTAACCCTTGCGTCTGTGTAGTTTTCATTCTACCTATGAGGAATTGAAACCCCGTAGAAGTACTTGTTCCGGTTACGCCAGAACCAAGTTTTCATTCTACCTATGAGGAATTGAAACCACCACAAGCACGCTTAAAATACGGTACGATTTCAATGTTTTCATTCTACCTATGAGGAATTGAAACCAAAGCGTGACTGGTAGCGGTACTACGGGATATTTATCGTTTTCATTCTACCTATGAGGAATTGAAACTTAACCCTTGCGTCTGTATAATATTTATTTGTACTGCCGTTTTCATTCTACCTATGAGGAATTGAAACTCGATTTTGCCGCTTCCATCTGCGATAGGGATACCAGTTTTCATTCTACCTATGAGGAATTGAAACGAGTGCAAGATCGAAGCAAAAAGTTTATTTAATTTGCGTTTTCATTCTACCTATGAGGAATTGAAACCCCTAAGTCCAAAGAATGGTTGTTTACTATCGGGGGTTTTCATTCTACCTATGAGGAATTGAAACACATAATAATTGGTCATTGCCATTCAAGTGCAATAAAGTTTTCATTCTACCTATGAGGAATTGAAACAATGCCTACAACAAAGTTAGGTGGAAAAACCATTCGTTTTCATTCTACCTATGAGGAATTGAAACTTTAATCTTTCTTTAGGAAAATCTTTTTTAAGAATTGTTTTCATTCTACCTATGAGGAATTGAAACATATGTTTAATGTGGTTATTTGGGTGTCCAAAAAGAGTTTTCATTCTACCTATGAGGAATTGAAACAAAGACAATAAAGTCCCTGATGTAATGTTCCCTTGAGTTTTCATTCTACCTATGAGGAATTGAAACTAATTAATTCCACTAATAGTTTTAATTCCAATATCTAGTTTTCATTCTACCTATGAGGAATTGAAACAGGGAAGAAATCCGGTCTTGCAGCTCCATTCGGATTTGTTTTCATTCTACCTATGAGGAATTGAAACTCATAAAATTCCATATCAACCACGGCGTGAGAATTTGAAGGTTTTCATTCTACCTATGAGGAATTGAAACACAACCCGAAATCTATTATACTGGATTCTTTTGCCACAGTTTTCATTCTACCTATGAGGAATTGAAACTTGAAGTAATCTTCTACTTCTTTTTGAAATGCCGGTAGTTTTCATTCTACCTATGAGGAATTGAAACCCGCAAGCGTTGCTAATGCCTTTTCGCGGAATTGAGCGTTTTCATTCTACCTATGAGGAATTGAAACTTTTTCCTAAAAACCATTCTTGTGCGTGCAATGCCCGTTTTCATTCTACCTATGAGGAATTGAAACCCAGTCTTGCGGCTGTAAGCGTAATACCTACGCCAGGTTTTCATTCTACCTATGAGGAATTGAAACCCGCAATGCTTTTCTTTTGGCAATCTTTGCAGCAGGTTTTCATTCTACCTATGAGGAATTGAAACTCTAGATGTGCTGGAAAAGCTGTATCAAGCGTTTCCGTTTTCATTCTACCTATGAGGAATTGAAACATCGTTTGGGCGATAATGTTACTGTTTGTAATTATGTTTTCATTCTACCTATGAGGAATTGAAACTTTATTTCCAATTTATCAAAGAGTTCTGCATAATTCCAAGTTTTCATTCTACCTATGAGGAATTGAAACCTGGTATTATCCTTAGTACCTTAGTACCTTAGTACCGTTTTCATTCTACCTATGAGGAATTGAAACCCAGCTTTGTGCAATTCAGCAATCCGGGTACAAGTTTTCATTCTACCTATGAGGAATTGAAACTAACGATGTACATTTGTGTTGCGGTTACAATTTTATATGTTTTCATTCTACCTATGAGGAATTGAAACGAAAAGGAGCCGAAATGAATATTGAGACAACAAAAACGTTTTCATTCTACCTATGAGGAATTGAAACTTCTTCCCCCTCAGCGATAATGTTGTGTTTGTAGTGCGTTTTCATTCTACCTATGAGGAATTGAAACAAAAACATAATATATTATGTTGGAGGAAAAGATATAGGTTTTCATTCTACCTATGAGGAATTGAAACAGTGTTAAAGAAAAAGACATATAATGTAGAACTGCCGTTTTCATTCTACCTATGAGGAATTGAAACTAAATTATTGCCGTGGCCCGAAACAATGTTTGTTTTTGTTTTCATTCTACCTATGAGGAATTGAAACAATTCCCTTTGCGAATTAGGCAATTCGGACAAACTTTAGTTTTCATTCTACCTATGAGGAATTGAAACAAGTATTATGTCCGAAATATAATTGATAATAGTAATCGTTTTCATTCTACCTATGAGGAATTGAAACAGAACCAAAATTTGACGAAATCCCATTCTAAATTTAAGTTTTCATTCTACCTATGAGGAATTGAAACATAATCCTTGCACAAAATTACATAGGTAGATATGCAAGTTTTCATTCTACCTATGAGGAATTGAAACTGTTTGAAGCATAAAGGTTTAAAGGATGATTGCAGGGTTTTCATTCTACCTATGAGGAATTGAAACATATTATACTAATGCAAGGGTTAACGCCGCAGTTGGTTTTCATTCTACCTATGAGGAATTGAAACTTCCTCTATCCCCCAAAATCTATTAGACACTTCTAAAAGTTTTCATTCTACCTATGAGGAATTGAAACTTATCTTTTCCTCTTTTTTCAAGACGGTGGAAAAGCGTTTTCATTCTACCTATGAGGAATTGAAACGAATATGGCAAGCATGGTACTTGATTCTATAGCGCGTTTTCATTCTACCTATGAGGAATTGAAACTAGTCCACCTCGCAACGTATTGGTACTGCATAGCCGTTTTCATTCTACCTATGAGGAATTGAAACAAGACAGAAACAGAACGAAAAGCTGAACAGAGGCGGGTTTTCATTCTACCTATGAGGAATTGAAACTATATTGATAATGATATATTAATGTTATGTGATTTATGTTTTCATTCTACCTATGAGGAATTGAAACGGGTCAGTACCCTGCCTGTTGCTAATGCCTCTTTACGTTTTCATTCTACCTATGAGGAATTGAAACTCGGGAAAATATTGGTAAAGAGATTCAGGATTTGTCTGGTTTTCATTCTACCTATGAGGAATTGAAACGCCTATCATACCACCTATCCAATCGTTGTTGTCTCAGTTTTCATTCTACCTATGAGGAATTGAAACCCTCACAGACGCGCTAAAAATTTCTTCAATTAATAAGTTTTCATTCTACCTATGAGGAATTGAAACCGGGGGAAATGAGCGGAGAGGAAAAACAAGCATCGGGTTTTCATTCTACCTATGAGGAATTGAAACCGATAAGGCGCAAAAGTGGTATAGTCCCCAGCAGTTTCGTTTTCATTCTACCTATGAGGAATTGAAACTTGGAAGATTGCATTGAAAACGCCTATACATGGAATACAGTTTTCATTCTACCTATGAGGAATTGAAACGAAGTTAAATCCCTGCGTCCTGGGATTTGAACTGGGGTTTTCATTCTACCTATGAGGAATTGAAACAGACAATGGACTGCAAACTTGAAAAGAATGGAGTTTATGTTTTCATTCTACCTATGAGGAATTGAAACATTTGTTCAAAAGCCAGTGCCCCGCCAAACCCAATCCGTTTTCATTCTACCTATGAGGAATTGAAACGCAATGGCTGGTTGATTATTTTACTGGCGGCACAAGTTTTCATTCTACCTATGAGGAATTGAAACTTCGTTCGGGGGGAGGATGTTAGCGAGTATTTGTTTGTTTTCATTCTACCTATGAGGAATTGAAACTGGATTCTTAGAGACAACGCCGGGGAACGCAATCGAGTTTTCATTCTACCTATGAGGAATTGAAACCGAAGGGCATCTATTTTTGCCTTGAATCCTGCATCGTTTTCATTCTACCTATGAGGAATTGAAACCACCTTGCGCGTGTGAATAATTTTCCACCCCCGGCACGACGTTTTCATTCTACCTATGAGGAATTGAAACAGAGTTCGATTTTTCTTTTCTGAACTAGCCATTTTTCGTTTTCATTCTACCTATGAGGAATTGAAACCAGTGTAAGTAGTTTTATTATTCGCTATGATTTTAATGTTTTCATTCTACCTATGAGGAATTGAAACACATCTCTACAACTTGAACAAACAAAATATTTATCGCGTTTTCATTCTACCTATGAGGAATTGAAACAAAGACAATAAAGTCCTTGATGTAATGTTCCCTTGAGTGTTTTCATTCTACCTATGAGGAATTGAAACCCATGTTTCTCGTAAAAATTTGTTTTACAGCGGTTGGTTTTCATTCTACCTATGAGGAATTGAAACAATGCAATGTCCAGTTTCCCAACATCTCTACAGTTTGGTTTTCATTCTACCTATGAGGAATTGAAACGCGCCTTTTCAAATTCCTTTTGCGCCTGGCATTCAGGTTTTCATTCTACCTATGAGGAATTGAAACGACACTTCCAGTTTTCGAGACGTCAAAAAAATCCTTGTTTTCATTCTACCTATGAGGAATTGAAACTTAAATGTTGCATTAGGGAATTTACCAAATATGCATGGTTTTCATTCTACCTATGAGGAATTGAAACTTTTTCAAAAGGAAATGCAGAAGCATTTGATTTTTGGTTTTCATTCTACCTATGAGGAATTGAAACTTCTGAGAATTCATTTTAATCATAATGCTTAATTCATGTTTTCATTCTACCTATGAGGAATTGAAACTACATTGCAGGGATATTAAGTGTCTCTCTATGTGAATGTTTTCATTCTACCTATGAGGGATTGAAACAGCCGCAAAAAGGACAGCAATGGATACGGACAGACGTTTTCATTCTACCTATGAGGAATTGAAACTAACTTTGTCCTAGTCCATACATTAACTCTAAACGAGAGTTTTCATTCTACCTATGAGGAATTGAAACAGATAGACGAATACAGGGAAATACGAGAGAAAGACGAGTTTTCATTCTACCTATGAGGAATTGAAACGTGCAAAAACCATTCGTTAATTTATGTTGACAGTTTTGTTTTCATTCTACCTATGAGGAATTGAAACGGATTATCCCAAAGCACATTGGATCGATGCCGCCTGGTTTTCATTCTACCTATGAGGAATTGAAACCGGGTACGTACCAGAGCACCGTCTCGTCATGGAAGTGTTTTCATTCTACCTATGAGGAATTGAAACTTTCCCATATCTCCTTTATAATGTGGCCTCTCCAGCGTTTTCATTCTACCTATGAGGAATTGAAACGCGTGCGCCGCGACATGCCTTGCCCATTCGAGCTGCGTTTTCATTCTACCTATGAGGAATTGAAACAAGATGGCGAAATCCACTTTCCAAAAGCGACAGGATGTTTTCATTCTACCTATGAGGAATTGAAACCAATAACTTGTTCGTCTTCTGCAACACAAAGATCGCGGTTTTCATTCTACCTATGAGGAATTGAAACAAACTTTCCCGATTGATACAACTTTCCGGCAACTTGTTTTCATTCTACCTATGAGGAATTGAAACAGGCCTTCACTAACTGTATTATTAATCTGCACGTTTGTGTTTTCATTCTACCTATGAGGAATTGAAACGGGTACGGGAGAATTACAAGTTGCACTATTATAATGAGTTTTCATTCTACCTATGAGGAATTGAAACCAACTATTTGAGTGGCTGTACCTTACCCGCCGCGAGTTTTCATTCGTAACTATTCAGCGTAATTTATTAAACTACCGGAGATCAGAACGTAATTGCACGGGAAACTTTGTTTCCGGTGAGGGTCTGACTTTACAAATTACAAACTGTCTTAACCCTGTGATTTTATTCCCTATCTATCAGCAAACAGGCGAGAAACCGGAGTTTCTCGAACAATTGCGTTCCCAAACTGGAGTTTGGGAACGAGCCGTGTATCGTTTACGCTGAATAGTTACTTTCATTCTACCTATGAGAATTTGAAACTGGAAAAACCCAGCCGCTATCCGCCCTCGTTTTCATTCTACCTAGTATGGCATTTCATTAAAATATCTACATTGATACCGTCATTGCAAGCGACAGCGAAGCAATCTTAAGTTTTTTGGGAACAAGAGATTGCTTCGTCGCTCCACCCCTCGCGATGACATTTTTTTACGTACACATTTTAACGAAACGATGTACTAGTATATCACATAATCGACTTCCATCCCCCACCCAATGCCTGGTAAATATTAACCATTGCGTTCATTTGCTGTACTTTCGTTTCAATCAGTTCCATTTTCGCTTCCAACGCATCACGTTGGGTCATTAACACTTCCAGATAATCGGCCCTGGCTGATTTGAACAGGTTATCTGCAATAGTAATCGACTGGGTAAGCGCCTGCACCTGCTTTGCCTTCAGGTCATAATTTTTTCCCAGGTTACTGATCTTTGACAGTTTATTGACAACCTCAATGTAAGCGTTCAGAACGGTACGTTCGTAATTGTAAACAGCCTGTATTTGCTTTGCGTTTGCATTGTTGTAAGTCGCCTTTATTGCGTTTCTGTTGATCAGGGGTACCGCCAACTCTCCGGCCAGGTTATACAGTATGGATTCTGGCGTTCTTATTAAATACTTCAGATCAAATGCCTGGTAACCTACACCTGCAACAATGTCTAAAGAAGGGTAAAACCGTGCTCTCGCCACTTTCACATCCAGCTTTGCTGCTGCCAGCTCCAGTTCTGCTTGTTTAATGTCAGGACGGTTGGTCAATAATTGTGATGGGAGACCGGCATGGATCGTGTCTGGCACCAAATCATTATATCCCTGAGAATTTCGCTGAACAGGCTGTGGGAATCTACCCACCAGGAAATTGATCCTGTTCTCCGTTTCCGTGATCTTTTGTTCAATATTGTACTGATAACTTTGGTTTTTGAGCACCTCTGCTTCAAACTTACGCACTGCCAGTTCGGTGGCTTTAGCTGCTTCTTTCTGTAGCTTTACGGTTTTCAGGGCATTTTTTTGGATTTCAATGTACTTTTTTACTACTTCAAGCATGTTATCGAGCGCCATCAGTTCGTAATAAGAACTGGATATTTCGGCAATCAGCTTAGTTACTATGAAATTTTTCCCTTCAATTGTGGACAGATACCTCAATGCTGCTGCTTTTTTGGCATTCCGCAACTTTTTCCATATATCCACTTCCCATGAAACATTGGCAGATATCAAATAATCCGGCAGTGGTTCAGGGAACTCCTTACCGGATTTAATATCAAGGTTTTCTTCAACAGCCCCATTTCTGGTAAACTCGCCCACCTTTTCAGCCCCGGCTCCCATCTTAAGATTTACAAAAGGCAGATATTCCCCTTTTCTGGCTTGTACTTCATTTTCGGCAATGATAATTTCCTGCAAAGTGATATTCAGTTCCTGGTTGTTTTGCAGTGCGGTATCAATCAGGGCTATAAGACTGGTATCGGTGAAAAATTTCATCCAACTAACCTCTGCCGTATTGACTGTATCCTGTACATTATTATAACTTTCAGGAACGCTGCTATTTTCTGTTTTTTGTGACAACATAGGCGCACAGCCTTTGAATACCAGCGAAATACAGATTATCCCTATATAGCTCAATATGCTGTTTCTTTTCATTGTCTTTAATTTCTTTGATTACTCTTTATTTCGACCTTAACAATTTTTTAATTAGCTTGTTAGAAGCCTTCCGCAGGTTTTTTGAGATCATGTTCTAACTTTCTTTTGTATGTTCATTTTCTTCTTCGTTCAGGCCTGTGGGAAAACCAGTACAAACGCTGAGATATTTGTCTCTTGAATGCACATATTCTTCGCTCAGGGGTTCTAAATATTCATCTTTTATGAGTTGACGGCCTTCTATGAGTTTACCGAATATGTAATACAATCCGGGAATAACGATTACCCCGAAAACGGTTCCAATAAGCATACCCCCAAGAGAAGATGAGCCTATGGTACGATTACCAATGGCGCCAGGACCGGTGGCAGTAACCAGGGGTATCAATCCCGCACAAAAGGCAAAGGAAGTCATCAGGATCGGTCGAAAACGCATCCTGGCACCTTCTATAGCCGCATCGATTATGGTCGCTCCCTGATGATGGTTCTGAACGGCAAATTCCACGATCAGCACAGCATTCTTTGTCAGCAAGCCGATCAACATGATCATCCCTACCTGGGCATAAACGTCGTTGGCCAATCCCGTGAGTTTGAGCAGTAAAAACGAACCAAATATTCCGATCGGCAGGGAAAAGATTACCGCTAAAGGCAAGACGAAGCTCTCGTACTGTGCGGCAAGCACCAAATAGACAAAAATGAGCACGATAGCAAAGATATAAATCGCTTCATTTCCCCGTGCGGCTTCATCAAACGAAAGGCCTTCCCAGGCGATGTCATACCCTATGGGCAAAACTTCCTCAGCTACCTCCCGTATCGCTTGTATGGCCTCGCCAGTAGTGTGCCCCCGTGCGGGAAACCCCCTGATGGCAGCCGAATTGTATAAGTTGTAACGGGTAATTTCATTGGGGCCCTGTGTTTTTTTCATCTTCATAAATGATGAATAAGGCACCATCTCATCATATTTATTTTTTACATACAGTTTCTCAATATCCGATGGGAACCTTCGGCTTTCCGGAACCGACTGTGTGTAAACTTTGAAAAAACGGCCAAATCGAATAAACCCTTGCTCATAAGTACTCCCTATCAGAATGTTGAGGTTTTCTATTGCTCTTTCGATAGACACCCCTTTCTGCATAGCAGCTTTGTTGTCTATCTCCAACTCATATTGAGGATAATTGGCCGCATAAAAAGTAAATAAGCCGGACAGCTCTTTTCGCTCGCGCATGGCGTCCATAAATTCACTATTTATTTTTTCAAATTCATGGTAATCTGTAGAATTGGTTTTATCGAGCAGGCGCAGAGAAAAACCGCCGGAAGAACCAAATCCCGGCACAGGAGGTGGTTCAAAAAACTCTATGATGGCTCCAAGATCCTTCGTTTTTTCTTCCATTTCCTCTATGGTCTCACGAACCGATTGTTTACGCTCCGACCAGTCTTTCAGGCTGATCAGGCATGTCCCCGCATTAGAGCCTCGTCCTTCTGTCATGATCTCATAACCGGCCAATGAAACAACCGATTCAACTGCATCAATTTCTTTGCAAACTTTTTGCAGTTCTTGGGCTACCTGATAGGTTAATTCCAGAGTGGAGCCTGGAGGGGTTTGTATAATGGCATAGATTGTACCCTGGTCTTCACCGGGAACAAATCCTGTTGGAACAACTGTGCTTTCCAAGAATATCCCGACACCAAATACCAGCAATATCCCGAAAGTGACCAATCTTCTGTTTGCTATTAATTTCAGCAATCCTACATATCTTCCTGTCAGCTTTCCGAACCCCTTGTTAAAATAGCCTAGCAACCACTTAATCGGTGATCTTTTTCTCGGTTTACCGTGCGTATTCTTCAATATAATGGCACACAGCACCGGTGTAAGCGTAAGTGCAACAATACCCGAAATAACAATGGAAGCGGCCATCGTAATGGAAAACTGCCGGTAGAATACACCTACCGGGCCCGACAAGAATGAGACAGGGATAAATACTGCTGTCATTACCAGCGTAATTGCAATAATGGCGCCACTGATCTCACGCATCACTTGTTGGGTGGCATTGTATGGCGACAGGTTTTCCTTTTCCATTTTGGCATGTACGGCTTCTACCACCACAATGGCATCGTCAACGACAATACCAATGGCCAGCACAAGGGCAAATAAGGTGACCAGGTTGATGGAAAGTCCGATAAACTGCATAAAAAAGAAGGCGCCGATCAGGGATACAGGAACGGCCAGTGTTGGAATTAACGTGGAGCGCCAATCGCCAAGAAAGATAAATACGACTAAAGCTACCAATATAAATGCGTCTCGTAACGTATGCATCACTTGTTCAATAGAGGCACTCAAAAATTGCGATACATCATAACTGATCTTATAATCCATTTTAGGTGGGAATTCCGCTTTTAATTCTTTCAGTTTGGCCTTTACCTGCTTAATGACCTCTTTGGCATTACTGCCGACTGTTTGTTTTAAAACAATGGATGCCGCCGGATGACCGTCAATGTTGGAATAGATGTCAAAAAATTCGCTTCCGAGCTCTACATTGGCTATATCTTTAAGGTAGAGTATTTCGCCTTTTTCATTGGCCCGAATGATGATATTCCCATATTGTTCCGGCTTGTTATACCTTCCCTGATATGTCAGCACATATTCCATCGATTGTGCATGTATTCCTGAACTTTGCCCTAATCTTCCCGGCCTGGCTATGATGCTTTGCTCCGACATTGACTTCATCACTTCTTCTGCCGAGATGTTATATGCACGCATCCGATCAGGTTTCAACCAGATGCGCATGGCGTATTTCCGGCTCCCCAGTATTTGCGCCATCGCTATACCGTTAATTCGTTGTATTTCCGGTATCATTTTGGTATAGGCGTAATTGTAAAGGAGCTTTTCATCGGTATTTTCATCTTCACTGTATAAGTTCACATACATCAACATACTGGGTTGTATAGGTGTGATGATAACTCCTTCCCGCTGAACCAGCGGAGGAAGAAGGGGCATCACCTGATCCACCCTTGTTTTCACCCTTATAACCGCTTGATTAGGATCAGTACCGGGTTCAAATATTATCCGGATGGTAGCTTCTCCTGCACTGGTAGCGTCAGATGCTATGTACCTCATTCCCTGAACACCATTGATAGCCGTTTCCAATGGAATAAGGGTGGATTTAACCAACACATCGGCATTGGAGCCAGGATAGGCAATAAAAATATTTACCGTTGTGGGAGCAATTTCAGGAAACTGTGATATAGGTAGCTGTGTTATGGACAATCCACCCATGAAAACAATGACGAGCGATATGACAATTGCAAATATGGGCCTGTGAAGAATGTTACTGAACATGTTTTTTTTCTTTCTTCTCTTTTCTAATACTTACATTATTCTGCATATAAATCCAGATGTGCCATTACCGAATCTGGATCCATAAATTCATAAGTTATTTCTTCCTTATCTCTTACTTTACGCAAGCCTTCTAAAAGTATCTTATCGTTTTCAGTTAAACCTTCTTTTACCACAAATAGGTGTGGCATTTCCGCTCCTATGGTAATGTGCCTTGTTCTTACTACATTGTTTTCATCTATCACAAAAACATATTTCTTATCCATGATCTCAAAAGTGGCTTTCTGCGGAATCAGCAGTGCGTTTTCGAGCGGTTTGGTCATTAGGATATTACCTGTTTCTCCATGCCTTAACAGCCCTTCCGGGTTGGGGAATGTTGCCCTGAAAGCAATATTACCTGTTTCGTTGTTAAAATCGGCTTCAATGGTGGTAACCACTCCGGGGTATTCAAAAAGCTGATTATTTGCCATTAGTAACTTTACTTGTACCTGGTTGTCTTTATTTATCTTTGTTTTGTAATCCAAATATTCCGCTTCCGGCACATTGAAATACACCCACATTTCACTGTTATCCGATAAAGTGGTAAGCAGTTCGCCTTCATCCAAAAGGCTTCCAAGCCTTACATGGAAGTGATCCATCAAACCATTAAAGGGAGCTCTGATATCCGTAAACCCTAAGCGTGCCTTAGCCAATGCCTGTTCAGCCTTTGCTTTATCAAATCTGGCCTTAGCCAGTGCCAATTCATTAGGAGATACTATATTGTTGTCTGCAAGCGATTTTGTATTTAAGTATTCAATTTCTGCCCCCTTTGCTTCGGCCTGTGCTTTGTGAAATTCGGCACGGTATATGACGGGCAGGACCTGGAACATAAGCTGCCCTTTCCTGACCAACTGCCCTTCATCCACAAAAATCTTATTTAAGTAGCCTCTTTCGAACGTTCTTATTTCAATATGTTGTATGGCATGGATTTGGCATACGTACTCCGTGGTGAGGGAAGTGTCTTTTCTCAACGGGCTGGTAACCAGAAATTTGACTTCCTCTTTTTTATGTTCTTCGTGTTCTGTTCCACAGCCTGCATGGCATAACAAAGCAATCAGGCTTACGAGTATGAGCATTCTTTTCATCAATACTCCAGACATTGAAAATCTTTATTATTAAACAATTAGAAAATTAAAACGGGTATATTTTGTGCTGAGTTTGTAAGCAAAAAGGGTAGATAGAGCCTCAACTTGAAAACCAGCTTAACCTGTTTACATCACCGATGCGTCCACATACTAAATGTAGCGCTTTAAGCAGTAAGTAAATTAATTAAACGCCAAGTAGCAAAGGCTCCTTGATTCAGAAAGAATCAAAGTAGGAATACTTCAAAAAGAAGGTAAAGGGAGGAATGGTAAAGGTAGCACGTTGATAAGGGGACAGACCGGAACGATGGTGCATTTACATTATGTGTTAATTGCTCCTCGTTGGAATAATATCCTCGAAGATTCTCTCGTTTCTTTTTCGCTTTTTTTTCTTCCAGTCCACATTCGTCTCCAGGAAAAGATGTGAAATAGATGTTCAGAGGATCACTGTGGTCACTAACAATAAAACCGGAAAAGCTATCCAGATGTGAATCAAGCGAAATCTCAACTTGATGATGATTTGACTGAGTATTAAAGGTAAAAGACTCTCCAAATCCAAAAAAGCAGAGAGTGCTACTTATAAAAATTAATGAAAGAATTATTTTTGAGAATTGTTTATCCATAAATATGCAACAGTGGCTTTTACTAAAAGTGTAAATAAAATTATTTTCATGAGTGTAGTAAAATATTCTCACAATTCAACTATTTTTTAAAATTATGCACGGTAATGAAACGACGGTAATGAAACGGATGACTTTCATCTCACAGCTACATTTTGGACAACATAATGGATCGATTTCACATATCTTTCCCCGCTGAAATACTGCGAGGACAAGCTTGATACAATCTCCCTGTTAACCCGACTTTCGCAATTCGCACCGAAAAACGATGATTTTTAGACATATATCGCCTTGAAACCCTTGATTTTGCTAAAGTAGGTTTTCAAAATGCGCTGTAGTGCCTACCGACCCTCTTGACGAGTCCAATAAAAACGGAGAAAATGCTTTCATGCTTTTACGAGCGAAATCAAGGATAAAGGATGGCAAAATGTACCGTTATTGGAGCGTAGTGGAGACCCGTCGAGTGCCTGGCATTGTTTCCGGATGACCCTAAAGAATTGCTCATAATGACCTGTGAGACCATCCATATACAACTGGACAAAAATGGAGGATATTCTTGTTTCTTCCGCCAATGCCCTCAATTCCGGTTTGGTTGCGGTGTATTTGCGCTTGAAGGTGGCAAAATGGGATAAATAAGTTCGGGTTGATCACCGGTCAGTGTTTTGAGAAACGCAACAATCCTGCTTGTTTCATTTTCAGTAAGTTTTATGCCTAACTGATATTCCGCCATCACATTCACCGCCTCACTCAAACTCCACGTGCTTGCATCATGAAAATAGGGCGCTGTGAGCTCAATATTTCTGAGCAGCGGCACCTTGAAAACGTATTTATCATTCTCATCCTTTGTCACGTTATAGCGTCCGAGCGTCTGGGTGTCTTTGTCATAGGGTTTTGCAATGCCAAATTTCTCAAAAGAGTTTCCTCCCACCCCGAATCCGTTATGGCAGCCTATGCATCCTTTTTCCTTAAAAAGGTCGTACCCCGCCTTTTCCTCAGCGGTGATTTTTTCGTCATAACCGTTTAGCCATGAATCGAACCGTGAGTTTGGAGTAGTCAGCGTTTCTTCAAATGCTGCGATGGCATCCGCAACGTTATCTATAGTAATCTTTCCCTCTCCATAGACATCCTTAAACCACCCCACATATTCCGGGATCGATTGCAATACATCTACCGCAAGTTGATAGTTCGAAGCCATTTCCATAGGATTGGCGATAGGGCCTTTTGCCTGCTCCTTCAAATCCTTGGCGCGTCCATCCCAGAATTGCGCCAGATTAAATTTTGAGTTCAGGACGGTTGGTGAATTTATAGGACCAAGCGTCCATTTATGTCCAATAGAAGTCGGCAGATTATCCGTACCGCCCGTAGAAAGATTGTGGCAGGAATTGCACGTAATCCATTCGGATTTAGACAACCTTGGTTCAAAGAATAACTTTTTCCCTAAATCCGTCTTTGCCCTGTTATCGTCAAAATTAATCGGGATCGGCTTGATGGGTTCTTTTGACCGTGAAGATACAGCGCCTCCCTGCATTCTTCCGCCTCTGCCATAGCCGATATTCCGGGGCGGTTCCTCCGCAGAAACCAGTACAGGTAATACAAAGGTAATAGCAGCAAATGCCAACAAACAACACATGGTAGCAAATCTAGTAATCTTCATATATCATCCTTTTTCGTGTGTAATGAAAACGTAGCCATTAAGTGATCCATAACAACATAATCCCATGTTACCTACAACGATTTTTATTTAATAATATTTATCAAATGCAAAATTGTCAACAGCATTTATTTGTATTCATAAATTAGTTACGTCACTATTTACCTGACTTCGAAGCTAATTTTATACACTACATTGAATATATATGCGGAAAGCCTGTATATTCAATAGTTTTCGCTTCCTTTAATAAAAACATAAACTATTCGTGTAGTGTATACAATATACACTATACATAATTCAATTAGTCGAAAAGACATTGATTTATCTTACTTTATTGCTCTTTATAATTTGTAGTGTATAAATTGAGCTTGGAATTTGGGTATTTAAATAAACAAATAAGATGAACCAAAATACAGAATAAAGAGACAAGGGAAGAATCATTTGTGCGTATACTATAGTATTTGGCGAAGCCGGAAGAATTAAAAACTTGCTATCTTTAACCTTTCTGATTTAATATCCCCCACACAAAAATATTCATATTGGCATTACCAGCAGCAAAAGTCCCCCCTTAAAAAGGGGAGGAAGGGGGTTGTTTTACGTATGACGAACCGTATATTTATAGTCAAAGAAATCAGATTTTGGAAATTCCTGGTAACCCGGCGTTTAATAAACATCCCGTCAGCTCCGCTGCCACCCTCTTTTTAGAGAGAAAAACGGGAAGTCCCCCCTATCAATACGCTTTTGACTATAGTTAAAGAAGATGCGACGGATTTAGAGCATCTGAGTCCGGAACGGTTTGCCTACATAAACTATATTTTTATTGTGGTAAACAACACACCGGAGGCATACCTTTCGGCGCATGAACTAGCTACAAGATTAGGCTTCAAGGAATCAGGAGATATAGAATACAGCGCAGACAATGCCATGTTCTTAATTCACGAGTGGAACACCCTGGTCCAGCATCTTCATTGGATAAAAAGAGCTTTTTATGGCTGGTTGCCAGCCGCGAAAACAATCCGGGCAAAATTGCCACTTATCAGTTAGAATACCCCTATTGGAGCTTTAAGGAGATGTAATTATGTTAAACAAAATCAACCCGATAAAGACAAAAAGCTGGAACAGCCTCGCTGAACATTTCAAAGATATTCAGCATATTCACATGAAAACGCTTTTTGCTAAAGACCCTGACAGATTTAAAAAATTTTCCATTAGATTTAACGACATACTTGTTGACTATTCCAAAAATATCATAACGGACGAAACCTTAAGACACCTTATCGCTCTTGCAAGAGAAACCGGACTCGAAGACGCTATCGAAAAAATGTTTTCCGGCAATGCAATAAATGAAACGGAGAATCGCGCCGTTTTGCATACCGCCTTACGAAACAGAGAAAATACACCCATCTATGCTGACGGCAAAAACGTAATGCCACAGGTAAATGCGGTGCTAAAGAAGATGGAAGCATTTTCGCGCAATGTCATTTCCGGAGAGTGGAAAGGATTTTCCGGCAGGAAGATTACTGACATTGTAAATATTGGCATTGGGGGTTCTGATTTAGGACCGGTAATGGTCACAGAATGTTTGCGTCCCTATGCCAAAAAAGGTCTATCGGTTCATTTCGTTTCAAACATAGACGGCACGCATATTGTGGAAACACTAAAAACACTGAATCCTGAAACTACCCTGTTCATGATTGCATCCAAGACATTTACAACACAGGAGACAATGACCAATGCGTTCTCCGCAAGGGAGTGGTTTTTACAATGCGCAAAAGATCACGCACATGTTGCAAGGCATTTCGTTGCAATTTCAACAAATACGGAAAAGGTGGAAGCGTTTGGCATTCACAGGGACAACATGTTTGTATTCTGGGACTGGGTTGGGGGCCGTTATTCGCTCTGGTCGGCAATTGGCTTGTCTATAGCCTGTTTTATCGGTTATGAAAATTTTAGTGAATTGCTGCACGGCGCCTTTGAAATGGATAACCATTTCAGAACTGCTCCGTTTGAAAAAAACATTCCTGTAATACTTGCGCTTATCGGGATATGGTACAACAATTTCTTTGGCGCACAAACAGAGGCTATTCTGCCCTACGACCAATACATGCACCGGTTCCCCGCATACTTCCAGCAAGGCAATATGGAAAGTAACGGGAAATCTACAGACCGGAGCGGCGATAAGGTAAATTATCAGACAGGACCCGTTATTTGGGGCGAGCCGGGGACAAACGGACAACACGCCTTTTATCAGTTAATCCATCAGGGTACAAAATTAATCCCTGCTGATTTTCTAGCACCTGCAATCAGCCATAACCCTCTTGGAGAACACCATAACATTCTTTTATCAAACTTTTTCGCACAGACGGAGGCGCTTTTAAAAGGAAAAACAAGAGATGAAGTCCTCGAAGAATTAAAGAAGGAATGCAAGAGTGATAATGAAATACAAAGGTTAGCCCCGCATAAGGTATTTGAAGGAAACAGACCCACCAATTCCATACTCTTCAAAAAACTAACCCCCACAGTATTAGGCAGTTTAATCGCCCTGTATGAACACAAAATATTTGTACAGGGTGTTATCTGGAACATTTTTAGTTTTGATCAATGGGGGGTTGAGTTAGGAAAACAACTCGCAAAAAAAATATTACCGGAATTAACGGATAACAAACCGATAGCCACTCATGATTCGTCAACAAACGGTTTGATTAATGCCTATAAGGAAATGAGGTAATATAGTTCACGCATAGTACCCTAAAAGGTATTTCTTTGCACTTTTTGGCAAAATATTTAATGGAGGAAACCGAATTTCTAAATTTGAAAATAATGAAATTGCAAAAATATTTAATCATGGTTATTCTTCTGTCAGCAAACAAGTAAGTAATATAAAGGTTTAGTTGAGCAAAAGAACCGCAAATAAAAAAAATATTAACCAAAATTAATTCACTATTCAAAATGTGACATCGGCTTTCCCTAATTCTCTATGAGAAGCATTTCCAAATATTTGTAAATTTAAAAATAGGATCACAACTCGTTCCAAAGCTCCAGCTTTGGAACGTAATTGCTTTAGAAGCTCTGCTTCTAAAATAGAAAGCATGAGCTTCCTTTACAATTGGTAAGATTTTAGTTTTTTGAAAAAACTCAATAAAATTAAGGATTCTGTATTAGTTTTGTTTTTTGAAAAAGATATTCACGTGTGCCTGTTATATAACAGGCACAAAACATTTTCCTTGTAGGCAAGGCGCGCACAGACTGGGTCAAATGAACTTTGTTATCTCAAAAGTGGTGGCAACTCCTTATATTTTACCTGTTTCATGCCCTATTTATTACTGTTTTTCCATTAAAGTAGGAAATGCATATCTCGAAATAGAGGAAAATTGCCCATTTGACCCAGTCTGAGGAGATCGAGAACAAGGATGGGGGATCTACAAATATTTGGGAATGCGCCCTTCTCTATAGGTCAACCTTCGTGAAACGACAGCGACTTCTCTGGAATGCTAATAGGCGGATACGAATGAAATCAAATGCACCAGGTCAGTTACTAGGGTATACAATTCAGTTTCCACGTGCATTGTACCACCTTCTTAGGAGTGGCCCAGGCGATGCTGTTTGTGTTGAAGTTCGGGGCGATGTAGCAACTCTTAAACCAGATGGAGGGGTAATTACCGAGGAAGACAAATCTTCAATAGTTGGAAATCCCCTGACCGACAAATCGACCGATTTGTGGAAAACATTTTCAAATTGGATAAAAGCAATCACAAGTAGAAACCTAGGTGTAGGAAAAACAAAATTTATCCTGTATTGTAATCAGTCTGGAAGAAGCGGTATTGTCGATAAATTTAGTTCTGCGCGAAACCAAAAGGAAGCGCAATCTGCAATTGATGACGCAAAAAAAGTGCTTAATGATATAAAAAAGGACCATGATATTTGGGAATACTATGATTTAGTGGTTAATCAAAACGAGTCTTTGCTGGTAAAAGTTGTGGAAAGATTTGAGCTTCAAATCGGAAGTGACACTGGTTATGATAACGTGCGCTACGAAATTCGGCGCAAGCATGTTCCAGTAAGCCAAATTGAATTTCTTATGGATCAAATCAGTGGTTGGTTACAGAAAGTAATCACTGAAAAAATTGCAGCACGGGAACTAGCAATCATAAGTTGGGAAAAATTTGATCAACAGTTTTTAGTTCTGTTTAATCGTGCTCGTTGTCGAGAACTTGTTGATTTTACATTGCAGTATCCTCTAAAGGACGAAGATATCCAAAGCCAGGTAAAAGTTCGTCCGGTATATCTGAAACAGCTTGATGTAATCGGCACTACTGATGATGATATATTAGAGGCAGTGTCAGATTTTTTGAGAGCAGATGTAAATCGTGAACGGTGGATAGAGAGCGGCATCATTGACGAAGATATTGCTTCTGATTTTGAGACAAAGTTAAATAACTTTTGGAAAAACCAAAGAATAAGAATAGACATTACTGAAAAAAGTTTAAGTGAAGAAGATAAAGGACAATTGCTTTTCAGAGATTGTAAGTCAAGGGCGGAAACAATCAGAGATATGTCGCCCCCATGCTCAACGATCGCTGGGACATATCATGCTCTGACTAATAAACCAGTTCTTGGCTGGCATCCTAATTGGGAAAAACTATTTCCAAAACAAAAGGAGGATTGATTATGGGACAATTAGTGGAGGAAGTAAAACTCTGGAACACTCCTCTGGTAGGTGCCTATTTGCTTTGGAGGTTTACTCAAGGATACTGCAATGGACATCCGCACGGGGATGCTCCAATTGGGCTGTTACATTTTGTGGCTAGTGCCATACTGACGAATAAGACACTTCTTAAACCAATAAGCAATAAAAGAAACGATCTACAATCATTTGCTCGTAGCTTTGAAGTCTCAAAAGACTCAGACATATTGTTAACCATACAGGAGCGGGCAAGAGAGAAGCGTGAGTATACCTTGGCGGCAATTGATATTGCTATTGCTGAAGGATTAATGGTCTGGGATGCTGATAGTGGCAAATTGTATCCTCGCAATTTAACACAACTCCCTGGTCGCAAAAAAACTTTGAAAGGGCAAATCAGGGATGATGGGAATAAGGCTGAGATTCTTGGGAAGTGGTTTTCTAAACACGACCTGCCTACTATTGCAGCTTATCTTAAGGTGGTATTCTGATGAAATTTCAACTATTAAAATTAATCGTTTGGCCAAGGTCTGATGAATTTCCGCCAAGAATTGTAGACTTTAAACCGGGAAAAGTGAACGTCATAACAGGGGCGTCACGTACAGGGAAATCTGCGATTATTCCAATTATTGATTATTGTTTAGCTTCAAGTGATTGTTTTATACCTATAGATACTATTCGTAATTATGCATCTTGGTATGGGGTTGTTTTCCAAACAGAAACAGAACAAATTCTGATTTCCCGAAAAATCCCTCTTGGCAATAAAGTTTCAAATGATTTTTATCTTTTGCGTGGATCCATAGTAAGCATTCCTCCTGCAATCAAAAAGGCAAACGAAAACACTGACGGAGTAAAGCATATTTTGAACACCATTTCATCTGTGCCCTATCTTCCCTTGGATGGTGGGGATGGGGAAAGAGCTTATCAAGCTCGATTAGGGTTTCGAGATCTGATGGCATTGGTTTTTCAAAACCAGGACATTGTGGCCAATCAAAACATACTGTTTTATAAAACTCATGCACATGAACATCGGGAACGGTTGCGGAATTGGTTTCCTTTCATCTTGGGTGCAGAGAATATTGAAATTTTAACGGCAAGACAACGTCTTCAGATTGTCGAAAAGCGGCTCAACCAATTGAGGAGAGAGTTTGAAAAATCTAAGGCAATATCTGCTTCCTGGATGGCTAATATGCTTGGTCATATAAAAGTAGCAAAGGAATATGGAATACTGGAAGAAGATGTTTCAGATGCGACTAGCCCAGAAGACTTGTTAGCGGCGGCAAAACGTATCTTTGAGCATATTCCTGAACATTCGCAGACAAAATTTGAAAATATCGAAAAGGCGAATAAAGAAGTCTTAGAATTGGAACTTGAAGAGGAACGGATAAGTGCAGAGATTGGTGTTTCCAAAAAAAGACTTAATGATGTTCAACGCTTAAAATCTAGCTTGCTCGATTATGGGAATTCTGTGCGAAAGAGGGTCGATAGATTACATATTTCACAATGGTTGGAAAATATAGTATCAGAATCGCAGGGATGTCTCGCCTGCGGGAGTTCTGAACACCCCAATAGCACCTCTGAATTTTTTAGGATTTCCTCTGCATTCAAGAAGTATGAAGATGAAGCAAAAAGCGTAGCGGCAGTGCCTACTTCATTTGCAAGAGAAGAAGTGCGAATCGAATTTGAATTGAAGAACCTTTTAGATCAAATGAAAAAGCATCAGAAACGATTTGATTTGTTGATGGCACGGGATAAAAAAGCGCAGGAAGAATTTCAGCGCAGGAAAAATATGTTTCTATTTCTTGGACATTTAAAAGCATCTATGGAAACATTTGAAAGTCTTGCAGATGGTGGTGAGTTTCAAAAAGATATATCCATCTTGCAAGAGGAATATAAAGGTCTGATAAATTTGGTCGACCCCAAAGGTGTACAACGACGTATTGACAACGCAACGGCCCACATCTCTCAGGGGATTCTTAACCATTTAAAGTCTTTGGATGTAGAGGATAAGTATCGAAAGATTGCCCCTAAATTTAGTGTTAAAGATTTAAATATTTCAGTACTGAGTGATGATGGTCATTGGCATTTTCTTGCTGAAGTTGGTAGTGCTTCAAACTGGGTGTCTTTTCATATTGCTTTAATGTGTTCTTTGCAAGAATATTTTTTGGAGCAAGCGACATCGTGTGTTCCTAGTTTCGTAATTTTTGATCAACCCAGCCAGGTATATTTCCCCAAAGTAAAGAGAGGTGTTGAGAATGTGGAAAATGATCCTAAATATGAGGGTGATGAAGATGTTGCCGCAGTAAAGAGCATGTTCAAAACTCTCGCCAAATCGGTTTTAGATAAAGAAGGCGCATGGCAAAGCATCATTCTTGATCATGCAGACAATAGTATATATGGTGGGATTGAAGGTGTCCATGAAGTCGAGGAATGGCGAAATGGGAAAAAGTTGATTCCAGCAGAATGGATTGAATGAACAAGAAAAAGAGGAAAATGGTGTCACATCTTGAGGCATATTATAATGCCCTGCCATGACAAGGCCATTGTGCATTGAATATTTAGGTGCTTTTTATCCTGTCCTATCGCCAAGAAATGAGCGAAAAGTGATCTTCCGGGAGGATAAAGCTAATAAGTGCGTTTAGGGAAATACATGGAGAAATGTCTTCAAGATTTTCAGTTGACATCTTTACTTATTTACACATGGGCAATCACTACCATTTATTGTCCATGAATATTTTAAAATCCATACAGTAGCTGGGAGTTACCTAGACACGATGGTTTAACATTAGGCATATACGTAGCGAGCATTTGTTTCATGGTTGGTTCAAATCATTTCTCGTTGAAAACGAGAAATACCTTCAGAACTCCTGAAGTTGAAGTTAAGCAAAGAACCATAAACAAAAAAAATATTTAGAAAAGCTAATTCACTATTCAAGATGTAACGGCGGCTAAAATGGGAAGGTTAAATGAATAAATTAAGTGGTCGAAGTGAAAAGCAGTTTCAATTGATATTAATCATCCTGTTATCAATAAGCTCTTTCCTGTTTATCTGCTATGTTTATTGGTTTGGCCAAACACGTTATTTTACCATTGATGAATATCAATATGGCTGCATGACTCATCTTGTTTCACAGGGAAAATTACCATATGTCGATTTTTATGAACATCATCCCCCATTTAGTCATTTTTTACACTCCCTTATACTAAAGCTTAATAACGGCAATTTTCAGGAAAAGGCGCTTCTTTTACGAAAAATATCATTTTCTTATTTGGTGTTGCTTTCTGTTTCACTGTTTTTCTATTTTTACCATGTAACTAAAAGATATTCTTATGCTTCGCTGGGCACTATTGTGCCGCTTAGTGTTGGATTTGGACTTCTTTCATCCATAGATTATAGGACAGACTGTTTCGGCGCAGTTTTTTTAACCATCTCAATACTTTGTATTGACGCAAACAGGCAATTGAAACGAAGATCACTCGCCGCCTTATCGGGTATTTTGTTTGGAATAGCGATCTTTATGTCTCAGAAATTTGTTTACTATGGAGGCATTGCGTTAATAATCCTTTTTATCAACAACCTGAATGTAAGATATCTCCGGAAGGAACACTCGCCTTGTCATTTGCCGTATCCAAAAACACTTATTATCGGGTTTGTTTCAGTTGTTGGAATTATGCTCATTCTATGCGCGTGTTTTGGACTGTTGCCAAAAATGATTCAATTAACCTTCTTTGACGCCATAAAACACGAACAAGTATACCCTGCAATACATTTCTCAGCCTATCTTCACAATTATTTAGACCAGACAAAGATTTCCACGCTTGTGCTTATCTTTTTAGCGGTATATTTTTTGATAGATCAGCGAGACCTGCTCTGGTCTGTTGTTTGTTTCTCCACTATTATTTCTGTTTTTCTGATAAAAGCCCAATATCCCTATAACTTTGTTTTCCCCTGTTTTATTTTAGGCATTTGCAGCTTGCGGGGAATGTATTGTCTGTCTCAAAAATTGTCTTTGTATAAAAACATAGCCGTAAGCAGTATCTTTTGCCTGGGCATGTTGTTTGTAATATATAACCAGGTAATTTTTACTACTGGAAAATCCAATAATACGCATCAGTTGAAATTACTCGATAAACTCGAAAAAATATCATCAGACAATGACCGTTTTATTGATAATGCAGGTGGCGCTATGTTTTTAGAACCGGCAACCTATTTTTTCCAAAATGGCCTGGCACAAATGGAAATCTATAAAAAATATTTCTCCGAACAGATTATTTCAGATTATCGCAATTCCGGCGCTCGTTTTATGATATACGATGCACGGCAAAACAATTTGCCTAAACACGTCCGGGAGTACCTGAAAAATCATTATCTTCACATGGATGGAGATCTTTATGTATATGGCTTAAAACTTGAAACCAATCCTAAAGAAACAAGTAATTGTGAATTTGAAGTAATAAATCCGGGAGAATACTACTTCTTTGATAATATGGATATCCACGCTGCAGCATCACAGAACAATGCCGATGCAAATAAATTAGCTACTCCAATTTTAGAAATACCTGATCGCTGCCAAACGGAAAAAATTTATGCTGAGTACCGCGAACTAGCATTCCCTTCGGAACTCACCGTTGAGTTAATGAGTGCCTTGAAGTATGGAATACCTGAGTGGTTGAAAATACCACCTCTGCGAGCCTAATCCTCGTAGAGAAGTTTGTGCCTATGCGCACACAATGGAGCAATCCGTATGCGTAGAAAGATAGCATATACCCGTGAGGGGTATGACGGAGTTACGAGGTACAGACGACCTTTTGGGGTGTATGAGTGTGGCGTGTTATTCCGTGCCAACTGCCATTTCTCAGCGAAGCACTGACAATGTCCTTTGTTGGAGATGGATAAACAGATTAAGTAAAACCATCTCTGGTTAATGCGTTTGAACATACATCACGAAGGGAAAAGGGGTAATCCATATGACCGGGGGAGGACTTACGTCTTGGGCAAAATTCCCTAACAGCAAGGTATAAGGAAATTCCGAAGTCCGAGCTGTATGAGATGGTGATAGACAAGCTTCTCTCACAAGTCTATCTTTGAAGTCGTCAGCATTGCTCATAATAGTTTCCGGTGTGAATCGGAAATGAAAGGGGCATAACCGTAGTGGAATTGATGAAAGTGGCAGATTGAATACGTTCAATGAGAAAAGAAACTCTTTTGCGTAGGTAAGCAGTAACAAGAGCCTCTCTTGTTTTTGCCTATGTTTGGGAGAATCCGTACCCAGGAAACACGATTGACAAGTCTATTATCCGTAATCAATCGAAAGGAATATATCGAGAGATGCTTAAGTATCATTCATTAAGAGACAAGGTGTTTAGTCTGAAAAACCTTTATGCTGCTTTCAAACACGTAAAGAAGAATAAAGGCAAAGCTGGTCTTGACAGGGTAAGTATTAAGCAATTTGAGTCCAATCTTGATGTGAATATCATGAGTATCCATCAGGAACTCAAGACTGCCATATACAACCCTGCGCCTGTCCTGCGGGTATACATCCCCAAAGGCAGGCATGACAAGAGACCTCTTGGCATTCCCATTGTTAAGGACAGGATTGTACAGCAGGCGTTCAGGCAAATCATAGAGCCAATATTTGAGAAAGGATTCTCAGATAACAGCTTTGGATTTCGCCCTGACAGATGCTGTCACGATGCTATCAAACGGCTTGAACAGTATAAGCAGGAAGGGTATACCAGCGTCCTTGATGCCGATATAATGGCATTCTATGACACCATACCCCATAAGCTTATTATGGACTCCTTACGTGAGAAAATTGCTGATGGATGGGTTTTGAACAGTATTGAGAACATGCTCAAGGCAGGGGTCATGGAGGACGGCATCGTGCACGAGACAAACAAAGGCACTCCGCAAGGAGGCGTCATTTCCCCTTTGCTTGCAAACCTTATCGGTGACATCATCGACAAGGAACTTGAAAAGGCTGGATATAAGTTTGTCCGATACGCCGATGATTTCGTTGTCATGACTAAAACAAAAGATGAACTCCCAGCCGCCCTCAGCTATGTCAAAGAAATCATTGCAGGGAAACTTGGAATGAAGCTGAGCGAGGATAAAACCAAGCTCACCAACTTCGAAAGAGGTTTCAGGTTTCTCGGATACGATTCCAAGGGCAAGTATAAGGGTATAAGCACGAAATCACTGAACAAACTCAAGAGCCTGTCCTGAGCCTGCCGAAGGAACAACATCAGAGACATCACCAGACGTACACAGGGCGTCAATCTGCAAGCCATCGTTGATACATTAAACCCCGTAATTCGTGGGCATGTCAACTATTTTCGGCTGGGCAATGTACAAAAGGTATATCGCTCATTAGACTGTTGGGTACGCATGAGACTGAGATGTTTCAAGTTCTCAAGAAAATGGAGAACAGACAACAAGCGTTTCCCTGTTCACCGATTCTTTAAAATGGGGTTACTCTCATTCGAAAGAGAATTTCTTAAGGCGTGTGCTAAAGCATGATGTTTGACTTTTCTCTGTTATAGAGCAACACGTCGGGGTCGCTAACTACGAGAAAGACGTATGGTTTAAAAAGGATGCTTTGTCACGTTGTCCAAAGTATCTGGCGACGAGTGGGGGTTGGAGGCTAATGGCCTCCAACCTACCAGCTAGTGGCAAATCCTGATGGAGAGTCCGTAAACTTTACAAATATTTTGATAAAGCGCATATTTCCACAACCGGGGACGAAATCCGTTGCTCCCTCCTGCGTCACAAAGAATAAGGAGTTCTTTTGCGCATGGATACCTCTTCCAACCAAATTCATCCAGCCAAATCTTAATTGACTCGACTGCAAATTCCGGTGTGTCATAGGACGTACCAACAATAACTGTCCCTAAATTAGTCAGCAATTCATAGATACCAAACGGACATCCAACACCAATTGCCTGAGAACGAAAATCATGGGCCAAAACTTCATTTACTATTTTTGTCCACGCCTTGCCCTCATTTCTGAAATTACCTATCAATTCCTTTTTCTTACTGTCAACACTGATTATTGGCTGACCAGAATCTTCAAAATACTTTTTTGTCTCATTAATAATTTCAAACTGTCTATTACGGTCCGGATGACGTGTCTCTGCTATCGTTTTGCGATTTACTCTCAGAGAATAATCCATGTCCTTAAGAAGCCTGCTAACTGTTGTTGCACATACGCTTACACCTCTATCACCGCATTCTTTTTTTAGAGTACGTGTGCTTCTTCTCGTCCATATTTTTCCTTTACCCATTGGGTCTCCTGCAGTATCGCCCTCCATCAATTCTTCAAGAAGTTTTACCACATCAGTTTTTTTTTAATCGAAGAACGACCTGCACCAACCTTACGTATCCGTCCCGGTGTAATGTTCTTACTCGAAAGTTCCCGACGCCCCTTGGCAATTGTTTTTACATTTATGCCGGTTAGCTGTGAAAGTCTTAAATCGCCGCCATGTCCCAGTTTCATTGATTCTAAACCAAGATAAAGCCGTTTCTGCCTTTCATCAAGTATGGAAAGAAATGTCTGCAGGCAATCCGTAACCACTTCACTCCCAAAGCCGGGAATTAATACCTTTTCTTCCTTACAAGCACACAACATGATTGACTGTTTACGTCTGGCGAGTTGATCCGTACCTAACACCTTGGAGATATACAAATATTCTCCGGCAATCTGCTCGCGCAAGACCCTTCCAGATACCACTAATTGAGTCAGTGCATTAAAGACTCGCACATGTACCAGCGTTTGAAGCTCCGAGGCAAAATAACCTTCCTGGGATTTATTAATGATGGCCTCGAGAGTATCTACAAGACTTCCTTGTTGAGAAAAATATATTTGATTGAAACTCCAAATGCCATATTTATTATAGCTTGCAAGTGTATCCAGTGTATGGTATTTGCCCGCATGGGAATAACTCGCACGATGTCCGAGCGATTTTAGCTTCCTGAAAACCGTTGCTTTTGAAGTCGTTCCCAAAGCTTCTTTGATACTGTCCAGAGTTAAAACGACATCCCTGCTGAATAGTCCCAAGAGCTTGCGATGAGAATACTTAGCTAAACGCATAATGACACCATTAGGATTAATACGCCGGATAAAATACCACTTAATCCTAATGTTATCATAATGGCTGGAGGGTGTCAATGCCTATATTTACTAGTTGTAACGGCTATTACCGTGACATACACAAAGACACTGCAACGATACTATTGGTACTATACAATACCATGTTATT
This sequence comes from Candidatus Kuenenia stuttgartiensis, assembly GCF_900232105.1. Classification (NCBI taxonomy): domain Bacteria; kingdom Pseudomonadati; phylum Planctomycetota; class Candidatus Brocadiia; order Candidatus Brocadiales; family Candidatus Brocadiaceae; genus Candidatus Kuenenia; species Candidatus Kuenenia stuttgartensis. The sequence continues at coordinate 2,941,230 of NZ_LT934425.1, read as the reverse complement.
TGTGGTCGCTCCCTAAGCAAAGAAATTAAGGTTCCTTCTTGTGTTGAGAAACCTACCAATGCAATTCTGGAATATTCCAAGGTGATTATTGATAAATATACAAAAGCATTTGTAACAAATTTTTTTCAACGTGATGAGTTTACTCCCTATGTTAATACTATAACAATTAGACGTTACTGGTTCTCCTCTTATAAAGGAAGTGAAGACATTGGTAATAATCTAAAAACAGAATTGAGATGCTTAGGATTTGAACCTGTTCTTTTTAAGAAACGCGGAGATCGAGAAAAAGGAGTTGATATAGCTCTAACCCGAGAAATGTTAATTAATGCATTTAACCAGAATTTTGATATTGGCTTTCTTATTACAAGCGATGAAGATTATGTTGTACTGGTTAAAGATGTTAAGCGCTATGGACAAATAGTTGGAGGCGGTTTTTTCAAAAATGGATTATCAAAGCATTTAAAAGTAGAATTTGATCATTTTATAGAGTTAAAAGTAAACACGAGTAATGACAAGAAATTTATAGATAATATTCTAAGTACAATGCATAAAAACAAACAATAACCTAAAACTACAGAGAAACCGTTTAGACGTGATGGCGGAGGTTATGGGTATACGAGGAGTCAAAAAACTACCCTGTCACCAGAATTATGGGAAAAGGTGAGTGTGGTAAATCCAAAGGCACTGGAATATATTTCGTTACACAACAAAAAGACGTGCAGCTTTTAGAAAGAGTACATAAGAAGCTATCATGTATGGAAGATCGATATATAAAAGTATATAAAGCAGATAATCAGAGATAAAGATTGAAAGAAAATGATTTCAAATATCAAAATTAGGTAATCGTATTTATCATACGATGATTTCAACTTATCTAAAAATTTGTTATAATATCTGCAAAATATTTTAGGAATAGTTAGTAAATATGAAGATATTGATATATACAGATTTTCGGTGAATGGTCTCTTACGTCCCTTAAGTTTCGTATTAATGCAGAGGAACCTTGAAATGGAGCCACCGATCCATGCAACTTAAATATCAGAAGCCATTATCTATCCGTTCGTGGGATGATATTCAGAAATACATCATACTCGGTAAAACTCATGAATCTATCATATTGGATTTTAAAAAAGAGATTCCCTTGAAAAACCCGAATAGTGCAAAAGAAACTGCCAGAGATATAGCTCAGTTTGCAAACACATGGGGAGGGTGCCTTCTTGTTGGAGTGGAAGAAATTAAGTCTCCGCAGGGGTATAAGATCGCGGGTGAGTTTTGTGGTGTTGAAGACTCCGAATCTCTAAAGAAGTTTCTCCATAATAAGGTGGTAAATTACCTGTATCCGTCAACTATCAGCTTTCAAGACGTTATCATTTCTGGTAATACATCCCTTCCTCTCAAGCGCCAAAATGGTGACACTTATCTCACACCTTTTTTATTCCCTAGTTAGGGTTTAAGTTTCAAACTCTTACGTGTTTGCAACCTGAACCCTTGATTTAGTTTATTTCAAAAATATTTCACCTTGTAAAATATTTGTTATTTTAGATTGAAAATGGCGTAAATCTGAAATCCTAAACCGTAATTTGTAAAATGCCGCAGGGTTTATCTGAGAGCAATTACTCGAAACAAAGGTGTTCTTATAGGCCCGAAAGGCCGTAAGGATATAGCAGAGGGTGAAGCCCTCTGAAAAAAGAGAAAAAAATATCAAGCCACGAAGGGACGAAAGAAAAAGATGTTTTGTTTTGGCTGATACCTTCACATTTCTCGGAATGCATTTTGTGGTTAGCACCAAAATGGCAGAATGGATATGGGGCTTTTTCCGTGAGAAAATCATCGGAAGAGGCAATAGTTCAACATATTCGAAGCCAACACGATCACCATCGTAAAAAATCTTTTCAACTTGAATTTAAAGAGCAAGAACGGAGGCAGACTATGAGCAAAAAAGAATTACTTATACGTGAAATTGAACAAGTTCCAGAACCTTTTCTTGATGAGGTATTAGATTTTGTCCATTTTCTAAAGACAAAGATACTCAGGGAAAAGCTCGATATCACTATTGTGAGTGAATCTTCTCTTAAAAAAGATTGGCTAAGACCAGAGGAAGACGAGGCATGGCAAAGTTTGTAAAAGGTGATGTCGTTGTTGTTCCTTTTCCCTTCTCCGATCTATAGCCAAATAAATATGATTTTAGAAATTTGGCGATAAAATGGCTTTCTGAAAAATAGATTTATTTGACTAAGCATACTATCAAACACACCCCTAAATCCCCTCTTGATAGAGGGGACTTCTCATCTCCCCTCTAAAAAGAGGGGCCGGGGGGGTGTAAATTTTTCGAAAACCTTATTTGTTTGACTATATCACAATCCCAAAGACGGCCTGCTTTAGTAATTGCAACCTTAGAAGGAGATGATGTAATTCTCTGTCAGATAACAAGCAAAACCATAAAAGACAATTATTCTATTTCCATTGATGATAGAGATTTCGAGACAGGGAGCCTCAAACAACCAAGTAACATAAGACCTAATCGGTTATTTACCGCAGATAGTCATATTATCTTGTACCGCATTGGCAATCTTACTAAAATAAAAATTAATGCGATTATCGGTAAAGTTATTGAAATAATTCGTAAGTAAAAGAACAACTTCGTGAGGGTTCGGGTTTACGTTTTTTTAGTTACATTATACATCTTTCTGAAACCTTATTTGTTTGACTATTTGATTCGATGGTATCTATTCAAAATGTGACAAAAACCTATAAGAGGGGAAACGAGGTAATAAGTGTATTAAAAGACATTTCCCTGAATATCGGACAAGGCGAATATTTAGCGCTTATGGGGCCTTCAGGTTCGGGGAAAAGCACGCTCCTGAACCTTATTGCCGGACTTGATCGTGCAGACGCCGGTTCGATAGAAGTGGACGGCATAGATATCGCCATATTATCAGAATCCGAACTCGCGCGGTGGCGTGCTACTAATGTGGGGTTTATCTTCCAGTTTTACAATCTCATTCCAGTTCTTACGGCATATGAAAATGTTGAATTGCCCCTTATCCTCACCAGCCTTTCCGGCAGAGAACGAAAAGAACATGTGTATACCGCTTTAAAAGCCGTAAATATGGAAGACCGGCTGTGGCATTATCCTTCCCAACTATCCGGAGGACAACAACAGAGGGTTGCGATTGCGAGGGCAATAGTAACAGACCCGGCGATACTTGTCGCCGATGAACCGACCGGAGACCTGGACAGGGTTTCTGCGGAAATAGTGCTTGAGCTTATGGATCGTTTAAACAAGGATATGGGGAAAACCATTATCGTGGTAACCCATGATCCCTGGGCGGGAAACAGGGCGCATAGCATGAAGCATCTTGACAAGGGAGTTTTGAGCAATGATGATCAAGATTCTCATTCGTAACGCCTTCAGGCATAAACTCCGCAGTGTTTTAACCATAGCGGGCATAGCAATCGCCGTGTTAGCCTATGGATTACTTCACACTGTAATTGACGCATGGTATGCCGGGGTTGCAGCTTCATCTGCAAACCGGCTGGTCACGAGGAATTCAATATCACTTGTTTTCCGTCTACCGCTTTCCTATCGCGAAAAAATCCGCTCTGCCGATGGCGTCAAAATAGTTTCCTATGGCAATTGGTTTGGCGGATATTATAAAGATGAAAAAGACTTTTTCGCAAACTTCGCCGTGGAACCCACCTCATATCTTAAACTCTATCCCGAATACAAAATACCTGAAAATGAAACGACATCGTTTCTTAAAAACAGAAAAGGCTGCCTTGTTGGGAAGAAATTGGCCGACAGATTTGGGTGGGCAGTTGGGGATAGTATTACATTGGTCAGTGCCATTTACCCCGGGAAATGGGAATTTGTCTTAAGCGCCGTTTATGAAGGGAAACATAAAAATGTGGACGAGACCATGTTCTTCTTCCATTGGGATTATTTTAATGAAACAATGAAAAAGGTGAGACCCTTTTCAGCGGATAATGTAGGATTTTATATTATTGGCATCGATAGACCTGAAAACGCTGCCGGCATTGCAGAGGCTATTGATGCTATGTTTAAAAATTCACTGGCGGAAACGCTTACCGAAACTGAAAAGGCATTTCAACTCGGATTTGTTGCCATGAGCGAAGCCATCCTTAAAGCGGTTCAACTGGTTTCGTTTGTGATTATTGTGATTATTCTCATCGTTGTCGCAAACACGATGGTAATGTCTGTACGTGAACGCACTGCGGAGTATGCGATATTTAAAACCATAGGTTTTTCAGGCGGATATATTGCTGCGCTTATCATTGGAGAGTCTATGATGATTACGCTAATCGGAGGGATACTGGGCATATCTGCAACATATCCGGCGGCTATCGCATTTTCAAATGCCGTAGGGACTTATTTCCCGGTATTTAATATCACCGGAAAAACTATTTTTATGGATGCGGTTGTTATCATAATCGTAGGTCTATCTGCCGGCATACTTCCTGCATGGAGGGCAATGAGTGTGCGAATATCCGAAGGGCTGAGAAAGATAGGGTGAGATGAGACTCCTTTTTTTTTATAGTTTTCGGAATTTATTGACCCGCCGGGTGACTACCGCGCTAACTGCATCAGGCATGGCGCTGGTTGTATTCGTCTTTGCCGCAATTATTATGCTCGCCGAAGGACTGCAAAAAACCCTTATCGAAACAGGGTCATACAATAATATCGTTGTGCTTAGAAAGTCCTCGTCTACAGAGGTGCAAAGCATCATCGAAAGATATCAGGCGTCTATTATTGAAACGCAGCCGGAAGTGGCATTGGATGAAAACGGGCGCAGAATGTTTGCAAAAGAACTGGTGGTTTTAATTACTCTTCAAAAAAAAGGAAGCAGCAGTTCTGCAAATGTTGTTATCCGTGGGATTGGCAATGCCTCCGTTGATATGCGGCCTCAGGTAAAACTTTCGGCGGGCAGGCTGCCTCTTATGGGAACATCAGAAATAATGACAGGGAATAGCGTGGCAAAACGGTTTAAAAATGCAGGGTTGGGCGATTCGATATTTTTTGCAATGAGGCCATGGAAGGTTGTGGGGATTTTTGACGCGGGCGATACCGGGTTCAGTTCTGAAATATGGGGAGACGCCGATCAGTTTATGCAGGCTTTTCGAAGAAACGCATATTCATCCCTTATTTTTCGCGCGGAGGACGATGCTTCCTTGCAGAAATTACAACGCCGTATTGAAAACGATCCGCGGTTGACCTTTGATGCGATGATTGAAGTAGATTATTACAAAAAACAGTCCGAGATGATGGCAAAGTTTTTAAGAATATTGGGTATTTCACTTACCGCGATATTTTCAATCGGGGCGGTAATTGGCGCAATGGTTACCATGTACTCGGCAGTAGCGAACCGCACTTCAGAAATAGGCACATTGCGTGCGCTTGGTTTTAGCAGGGTGAATATCCTTCTGGCGTTTCTGTTGGAATCGATTATTCTTGGTTTTTTAGGGGGATGTACCGGATTGTTTTTTGCTTCCGTGCTGCAGTTTATCAGTGTATCTACAACCAATTTTCAGACATTTTCAGAACTCGCCTTCCGCTTCAGGCTTAGTCCGGGAATCATTCTCAAGGCAATGGCATTTGCGCTCCTTATGGGATTTTTCGGCGGCATACTGCCTGCATTTCGCGCATCACGCATGAACATAGTGGAGTCCCTGAGAGAGGTATGAATCATACTTTGACAGCCCGCAATTTGTGATTGAATAACAAATGGCATATTCCCAGGTTTAGGTCTTACAAAAAAAACAAAACATCGCTTTGAAAAACATATCTCCAAATGGATACCCCCGTTTGCGTGTATTGACAAATTTAATAAATAGTAAATAATAGATGTCGTAATGTGCCCTCCTGAAGAAAAGCATGTTGTGTTGGAGAAAAACGACATAGCATAAATTTTTAGCGGTGAATTAAAAAAGAGCTGTGGGCAAAAGCCGCAAAACAAACCCGCCCATGGGTATTTGTTTATGGCAAGGCACATGTTTAATCAAATGGGAAGAAGGTGTTTAAAATTTAACCCCGAAGGAGGTGTAGAATGGTAGAAAACAATTTGCATAAATACGAAGCACCAAAAATAGAAACATATACGGATGAGGAACTTTTGGAGAAACTGGGACCAGCCCATACGCATTATGGTTGTCGTAGGAACGGCTAACCTTGTTGCGTTAGACCTACTGGTTATACACGTTGTACGAGGTAAGTAGTAAGAAGTATCGGGCGGATGTTTACCGTCTGTCCTTACAAATTTTGTTTAAAATAAAGACCCACAGCTCTTATAATATTTATAGCACCATTTTTATTTCAGATGAAAGAACATGTACGCGGCAGTCGCAAACCGCACTTCAGAAATTAGCACATTGCGTGCGTTGGGTTTTGGCAGGGTAAACATCCTTATGGCATTTCTTTTGGAATCGTTTATTCTTGGTTTTTTAGGGGGATGTACCGGATTGTCTTTTGCTTCCGTGCTGCAATTTATCAGTGTATCGACAACCAATTCCCAGACATTTTCAGAACTCGCCTTCCGCTTCAGGCTTAGTCATGGAATCTTTCTCAAGGCAATGGCATTTGCGCTCCTTATGGGATTTCTTGGGGGCATACTGCCTGCATTTCGCGCATCACGCATGAACACCGTGGAGTCCCTGCGAGATTTATGAATCATACTTTGGAGGCTCGCAATTTGCGATTGAATAACAAAGGGTGCATTTCCAGGTTAAGGTCTTAGGGGCAGTCAGATAATAACATGTACAACTTTGGATTGAAATATATTCTGGAATCGGCTAAAAAGTTTTTATGTCTACCGAAAAACTTAAAGAAAAAATCAATGATATTTTACCCTTTTTAAATGAAAGACAAAAGAGAATCTTTTTAGGGGCAGAAGCAAAATCTATTGGCTATGGTGGAATTTCTAAAATCGCAAGACTTGCAGGCGTATCCAGGCCTACTATCCATCAGGGGATATCTGATTTAGAGAGTGGAGGGAATAATGCCAGTGAGAGTGTGAGAGTTTCTGGTGGCGACCCTAAACCCAAACATGCTCAAAACAAAAAATTATTAAAAACAATTGAGTCGTTAATTGAAGATTCTACCCGAGGGGACCCAATGTCTCCACTGAAATGGACCTCTAAAAGTACGCGTCATTTATCCGAGGAGCTTTATAAAAAAGGATATGAAGTTTCTTACGAAACAATTCGAGTCATTCTTAAACAACTTGGGTATAGTCTTCAAGGTAATGATAAATCTTTGGAAGATTCTCATCCTGATCGTGATGCACAATTCAAGTATATCACTATGCAAGTAAAAAAGTTTTTAAAAGACAATTTTCCTGTCATTTCTGTTGCCACTAAAAAGAAGGAATTGCTGGGAAACTATGCAAACAAAGGGCAGGAATGGCGGAAAAAAGGTTCTCCCCGAAAAGTTAATGGTCGAGATTTCCCTGATCCCAAAGGAAAAGAAATAGGCATCCCCTATGGCATCTATGATCAGGGTAAAAATTTAGGTTGGATCAATGTCGGATGCGATCATGATACCTCAGATTTTGCAGTACAAAGCATTCATAGGTGGTGGACTTATATGGGAAGAAAGATTTATCCTGATGCAAAAAAGCTGTTGATATGTGCAGATAGTGGTGGCAGTGACGGCTATAGAGTTCGCCTGTGGAAAATCAAACTACAAGAATTTGCAAATAAATCAGGCATGGAAATTACAGTATGCCATTTTCCTAAAGGAACAAGTAAATGGAACAAAATTGAACATAGACTTTTTTCTCATATTAGCATGAATTGGAAAGGCCATCCGCTGACCAGCCATGATGTTATGGTTAATTTAATTGGCGCAACAAAAACAAAAACCGGATTGAAGGTTGTAGTTAAAATTGACAAAAGGAAATATCCAACAGGGATAAAGGTTTCCGATCAGGAAATGGAAAAGATTAATATTGGAAAGCATAATTTCCATTGAGATTGGAATTATACAATTTCAAAAAATTGAGTCATTCACACCTTGTTATCCCGCGCCATAGTTGTAAAAGTTATTATCTGACAACTCCTTACGTAAAAACAAAACAGCGCTTTGAAAAACAGATATCCAAATGGATACCCCCATTTGCAGGTATTGACAAATTTAATAAATAGTAGACAATAAGAATTGTAGTGTGCGGCCATAAAGAAGAGCATGTAGTGTTGGAGAAAAACGACATAACATAAATTTTTTATCGGTGAATTAAAAAAGAGCTGTGGGTAAAAAACCGCAAAACAAACCCACCCATGGGTACTTGTTTGTGGCAAGGCACATGTTTAATCAAATGGGAATAAGGTGTTTAAAATTTAACCCCGAAAGAGGTGTATAATGGTAGAAAACAAACTGCAAAAATACGAAGCACCAAAAATAGAGACATATACGGATGAGGAACTTTTGGAGAAACTGGGACCAGCCCATACGCATTATGGTTGTCGTAGGAACGGCTAACCTTGTTGCGTTAGACCTACTGGTTATACACGTTGTACGAGGTAAGTAGTAAGAAGTATCGGGCGGATGTTTACCGTCTGTCCTTACAAATTTTGTTTAAAATAAAAACCCACAGCTCTTATAATATTTATAGCTCCATTTTTATTTCAGATGAAAGAACAACCTTGTCATGGTTAATGCCATGCCAATTTTTGTCTAGGACGTAAGAATAAAATAATGAAGTAACAGGAAATCTTTTACGCAGGACAGGTGAGGATATCAAATCTACTGCCAATATGGCAGCATATATTTAGGTCAGCTAAAGTATAACCTGATTCGCAATGCGTGATTTTCAAAAGACTTATATCTGCCGCTCTCCCAACCATACTATTAGGCACGAATATTGCTCAAAGTACCAGTAGTAATTTTACTTTATTGGTTTTTTTTATAGGGGATATTCTATGGCTAAGGATTTAATGAAGTGGACGAATGTATCATCTCTTCAGAACGAGATAAACCGCATGTTTGACCAGTTCTTTAGGGGTTGGGACTTTTCAGGGTTCGGCCAGGAAGCCGGAGCGTGGTCTCCTAGCATCGACCTTTCAGAGACGGATGACAACATTGTCGTAAAAGCGGAGATTCCCGGTATTGACCCAAAAGAGGTTAACATTTCAATACAAGATAATAATTTAATCATAAAGGGAGAGAAAAAAGAAGAAAAGGAAGAAAAGGGGAAAAACTATTACCGTATGGAAAGGAGCTATGGCAGATTCTCCCGTTCCGTAGAGCTTCCCGCTTCTGTAGACATGGATAAAGTAAACGCAGAGTGCAAAAATGGCGTTCTTGAAATTACGCTTCCGAAAAAAGAAGAGGTACGTCCGAAGCAGATCTCTGTAAAAGTCAGTTAAAGTACATTTTGCATTTGACAACTCACAAAAACAAATTTTCCACACTTGATGTGTAGAAAAGGTTTAGAGGCACTGGGGTTAAGGATTTGTAATACTGCTTAAAGATGTATACTTGCCGAAAAAAGGGACAGGTTTTAAACCTGTCCCTTTTTTCGTACGAGATATTTGTTTTTAGCGACACATTTCAAAAGGTAAGTGTATTAGCGCGGGATATTGCCAGAAAGAGAGACTCTGTTAAATGGATTAATTGTTCCGGATCTAACATTTCTCCCCGAATGTTTTCGTTCAACTGCATGGCAGCAAGTATTAGTTTCAATTCACTTCTTGAAACGCCTGGCAGTTTCAATTTTTCAATACTGTTCAGCAGTGTTTTGCGTCTTGACGTAAATATGGCATAAATGATTTTTATAAAAAATGGATAATCTGTTATTTTGTTTGCATATTTTGCCCGGTGAACAGACATTTTTACGATAGAGGAAGATACTTCCGGCCTTGGCCAGAATACTTCCGGCGGCAATGTTTTCATGAGTTCAACTTCCGAAAACAGTTGCGTAATAACAGAGAGGATTCCATATTCCCTGGAGCCTGAAGCGGCTGTCAAACGTTCGGTAATTTCTTTTTGTAACATCAGTACCATAAGGCTGATTGGCAGATTACTTTCCAAAAGATTAATAATAACAGGGGTGCTGATGTTATAGGGAAGGTTGGAAACTACTTTGAAGGCAGTATGATTATTTGTTGCAAGCCAGCCGGATATCACCGTAACGATTTCCGCATTGAGTTTGTGTTTGGATTGTAATATGTCGGCGTTAATAATAGTAATGTTTTTGTAAAATTTGAGAATCTCCGAGGATAAATCGAAGAGTTTGTTGTCGATTTCCACCGTGAATACATGACACGCCTTTTCCGCCAGATACCTTGTCAAACTTCCTGTTCCCGTCCCAATTTCCAATACCACATCGTCTTTTTGCAAAGAAGCACTATTGGCAATGTAAGATAGTATATTCTGGTCAATAAGAATGTGCTGCCCGTACTTTTTATTGAGAACGATGCCTTTTCTGGCAAAGAGTTTCCGTAAAAAATCAGGAGTGTGAGGAATAATAGTATTTTCTTCCAGCGTAGTATCCTCTTATAGAATATTCCTATGGCCAGCAACAATAGGACACGGGTTTATCCGTATAAACATAAATAAAATGATAGTATGGTAGATGGTAGTTTTTTACTACCTCCTGCCACAACTTATTGAGAAGTTACACCTTTCCTTCACATTTTGCCATCATTATTGCCGTCATTATTGCCTCCCTCATTGAATCAGGGTTTGCAATGCCTTTGCCTGCAATATCGTAGGCGGTGCCGTGGTCAGGCGAGGTCCTGATGAACGGAATTCCCAGCGTAATGTTTACTCCTGTTTCAAAGGCATGCAGTTTCAAAGGGATTGCGCCCTGGTCATGATACATGGAGACCACCAAATCGTACTGGCCCTTTAACGCCTTATAAAATACGGTATCTGCGGAAACGGGGCCGTTGCATTCGACGCCTAGTTTCTTTGCCTTTTTTACGGCAGGGACTATAATATTTTTTTCTTCATTTCCAAAAATTCCTTCTTCACCAGCATGGGGATTAACGCCGCAAACGGCTATCCTTGGGTTTCTTGGAGTAAAATATTTTTTCAGATATGTATTGCAGATGGTAATTGTCTCCAGAACGTTTTTAACCGTAATACTCTGCGCAACTTCATGCAGGGCAATATGGGTAGTGACAAAGGCAACCCTTAACGAACCACCAATCATAAGCATCACAACGCGTTTTACTTTCGAGAGGTCACGTAATATTTCCGTATGGCCGGGATATTGATAGCCTGCCATGTGAATAGCTTCTTTACATATCGGCGCTGTAACGAGGGCATTAATTTTTCCCTGTAAGGCAAGGTCGATGCCTTTTTTTATCCATAGGAAAGATAATTCTCCCCCTTCCGCCGTGGGGAGCCTTTTTTTTATAAGATTGAGGTCAAAATGTTCAGAAGATAGCAATGATATTGGGGTGGATACGCGCTCTATATCCGTCTCAAGTGAAACAACGCGGTATCGAAAGGGAATTTTTAAAGATTGCGCCGTACTGTCTAATACAGCCTGATTCCCTATTATTATATAGTTTGCAGCACGTTTTAATGCGGAAGATGCGAGGGAACGTACAATTATTTCCGGTCCAATACCGCAAGGGTCCCCCATGGTAATGCCAATAAGCAGTTTTGGTTTTTTATTTATATACAAGGCATTCATTTTATTAGGCAAAACCTTGTTCTATTAACTTATCCATGGTAAGAACACTCTTTTTCCCTGTAAAATTATTTTCTAAAAGTTTATTTATCCATTTTCCCATCATATCTATTTCAATGTTTACATTGTCTCCCGGTTTTTTATAACCCAACGTGGTTGAAGCAAGTGTGTGGGGAATGATGGCCACGGAGAAAGCGATTTCTTTTACCTCAAAATTTGTTAAACTTATGCCGTCTATTGCCACGGAACCTTTTTCAATCAACATGCCGGTAAATCTCTTATCAGTGGAAAAAGTTATGAGACATTGCTCCGCAATGTGTTTCTTTTCTTTTATCGTGCCAATGCTGTCCACATGCCCAGTTACAAAATGCCCTCCCAGCCGGTCACCAATCCTTAGCGCTCTCTCAATATTTACCATTTCCCGGCTTCGTAAAGACCCTATTGTTGTTTTTTTTAGCGTCTCACCTGAAACGTCAAAACTAACCACATTGCCATGAATTGTTTTTACGGTAAGGCATACACCATTTACGGAAATACTTTCGCCGATTACAAGATTATCGTAAAAACCTCCTAAATCCAAAAACAATTCTGCTCCGTGAGGAGAAGTGGAGAGTTTATTTACCACAACCAGATGTTCTATAATTCCAGTGAACATAACAGCGTCTTATACATAGAAGAATGACAAAAGGTATGAAATAAATTTCGTTAAAAAAGTACGGGTTTTATTCTGCCGCAGAGGCGCCATTCCCGTGCATTTTCCCCAATATTGTTTTCCCGGCGGTTACTTTTCCACCTACCGTTACCATTGGTTCGAACGGAATGGTTTTGGGAACGAATACTTCTACTCGTGAGCCAAACTTTATCATGCCAAAACGCTCGCCTTGCTGCATGACATCGCCGATTTTGCAGGCACATACAATCCGTCTGGCAATCCTGCCGGCAATTTGTTTTACCGCGATGTTCCCTTTCTTTTCTGCCAGCGATAACCCAACCACATTATTTTCGTTACTGCTGAAACATTCGTCATCCCTGGCATCCAGAAATTTACCGGGGGTATGTTTGATAAATTCCACGGTTCCATACGCCGGTATACGATTAACATGAACGTTGGTGACTGACATGAAAATACTTATTTTTATTGAGTCACATTTCAGATAATGTTCCTCAAAAACAGGAACAATGTGTGAGACAACACCATCCGCCGGAGCAATGACAAGTCCCTTGCCTTGCGGTGTGTTTCGTTCAGGATCCCTAAAAAAATTAAGCAGGAACAACATAAAAAACAAGGGAATCGGCACAGCCCAGGGGAAAAGAATAAGGGAAAAATAAATTCCAGCAACACAGGGTATACCAAAAAGCACAAGTTCCCTTATGCCATATTTTGTTAAAGAGATACGCATAGTGTATTTACAATGTATTTGAATGAAAAGATGAGATATTCAGCACAAATATCCTCGCAAAATGGAGATGAATTAATATTTTAACAAGGCAATAAGTTATTGAATTCAATGCACTTTTATATTAGGTTAATTTTTTTGTGCCTGGTAATTTAACAGGCCTCCTGCGAAAAGGATATCAATTTCGCGGGATGATAACAGGTGCGTTACCTTGATTTCTTTATTTTTTGTCCGGTTATGAACAACAAGGATACCGCCAGGTTTTAATTGCTTCTTAATATCCACTAATTCTAAACTATCTCCCTGGTCCAGCACGAGGTAATCATTTTCTTCGGTAAAGGTTAATGGCAATATGCCAAAATTAACGAGATTTGACCGGTGAATGCGCGCAAAAGATTTTGCAATAACAGCTTTCACACCCAAATACATCGGGGCAAGCGCTGCATGTTCCCTGCTGGAACCTTGTCCGTAATTTATGCCGCCGACCAAAAAACCGCCACCTTTTTCTTTTGCCCGTTTCGCAAACTCTTTGTCAATTTTTTCAAACACAAATTCAGAAATAGCGGGAATATTTGATCTCAGGGGCAAGACCTTGGCGCCTGCCGGCATAATGTGGTCGGTGGTGATATTATCCCCTAGTTTCAAAAGGACTTCACCATGCAACGTATCCGGCATGGGTTCTTTTTTAGGCAAAGGTTTAATATTAGGGCCTCTGATTATGGTTACTTGTGCAGGATTTTCAGAAGGAGGGATTATCATGCTGTCGTCTATTAAAAATGTTTTCGGATCTTTAATAATAATGGGCATGTCGTAATCTCTTGGATCGCTAATCACACCTCTTATTGCAGTAATGACCGCGGTTTCCGGACTTACCAGATAGACTTTTGCGTCAAGGGTTCCGCTTCGTCCCTCAAAATTTCTGTTAAATGTCCGGACAGTGACGCCTCCGGAAGGCGGTGCTTGCCCCATTCCGATACATGGTCCGCAAGCAACATCCAATATCCTTGCTCCGGCGGCAATTATATCTGTTAATGCCCCGTTTTTCGATATCATTTCCAGTACCTGCCGTGATCCGGGGGAGATGGTTAGGCTGACGTCCGGATGAACTTTTTTCCCTTTTAACATTGCCGCCGCTACCATTAAATCGTGATAAGATGAATTAGTACAACTGCCTATGCAAACCTGATGTACCATAGTCCCCTGGATCTCTCTCACCTTGCAGACGTTATCCGGACTGTGCGGCCTCGCTACCATTGGTTCCAGGGATGAAAGATCAATTTCCACCGTTTCATCATACTGTGCGTTTGCGCTCGCCTTTAAAGGCTGCCAAACATCTTCGCGCCCCTGCATTTTTAAATATTTTTTTGTCTGAGCGTCACTAGGGAAAATTGAGGTAAGGGCGCCAAGCTCCGCGCCCATATTGGTAATAGTTGCACGTTCTGTTACCGTAAGCGTTTTGACTCCCTCTCCTCCATATTCAAAGATTTTCCCGACGCCGCCTTTTACCGTAAGTCTTCTTAATAATTCAAGGATTACATCTTTTGCTGTAACCCAGGGGGACAAGGCCCCGGAGAGTTTTACCAATACAATTTCCGGCATTGAGAAATAAAATGACCCTCCGGCCATTGCAATTGCAACGTCAAGTCCGCCCGCCCCAATAGAAAGCATCCCCAACCCACCGCATGTTGGTGTATGACTATCGGAACCTAACAATGTTCCACCAGGCACAGCGAAACGTTCGAGGTGTACCTGGTGGCAAATACCATTTCCAGGTTTAGAGTAGTATATGCCATATTTGCTTGCAAAGCTTTGCAAAAATAAATGATCATCAAAGTTTTCAAATCCGGCCTGAAGCATATTATGATCAACGTAACTCACCGATAACTTCGTTTTTACCCCCGGCAACCCCATTGCCTCAAATTGTAAATATGCCATCGTGCCTGTTGCATCTTGAGTAAGGGTTTGATCAACAACAATCGCAATCTCGGTTTTTGCTTTTAGTCTGCCGGAAACAAGATGTGAACTTAAAATCTTCTGAACTATATTTTTCCCCATAATTCTGTCCTCCCATACATCTAAAAAAGCGTGTAAAACACTTGCATTTTGTATCTTATATATAAAAGCATGCCGATATAATAAAAAATCCCACCTTTATAAGGGTGGGATTTTTCGTGACTACTTTGAATAAGATTTAACATGTAAACCTATTAATGATTTTCCGGTACTTTTACTAACCCGTGCCCCCCGAAAAGTAGCACATCGATTTCCTGAGGGATTGATATTTTATTGAAATTATGGGATTTATTAGGTCCGTGACATGCTTGGCATTTCACCAGATCGTCAGAGATTAATCCCTGACTACGCATCTTTTGCACCCTTCCAAAAACGGAATTTTCGCTTGAATTTAACTGGGAATGTTCCGGTCCGCCAATATGGCATTTTTCACACGCGTCATAAGCCATCGCTTCGACGGTAGAAAATTTATGGCTTCCGTGACATGCATTGCAACTTCCACCAACCCTGTCGTCTTCATATGTTAAACCCAGCTTATGACACTCTTTGCAACCTTCCATACTAAGCTGCCTTGTAGTAATCACATCATACGTACCACCAAATGCCACCGTACGTCCCTGGAGGTGAGAACTTTCCTGGAACTCTGTAAATTGAGCCATGTGACATTCTCCACAAGCGCTCGCTGACACACGACCGTGTCGCTTTGTGATATATCCATGGTCATCGCCGTGACAGCTAATACAGGTTACCCCTTTTGCAGCATGAGGGCTTCCCGTCCATTGCTTTATGACATCGGGAGTAGCTATCTTATGGCATGCAAAACAATCCGTTTCTTTATATTTGCCATAGGGCTTCACCTTTTTTTCGGCATAAAGCTCGTAAAGGTCTCCTGGCATGTGCGGATGCGCAACGCCTAAATGACAATCGGTACACATTAATTTTTCTAGTTCCCTTCCATCCTTACTGTGCTTGCTACTCTTTGCAACAAACTCGATATGCGTCTTGTCTTTTGTAAAACCTTCCGCGTGGCAACGTTCGCAATTACCATTTATTATCTCTATGCTGTCTTCGGCAACCTCAATGAGTGAACCGTCGGAAAAGGCTTGAAATGAATGCATTAAGGAGTCATGCGTTCCATCGCTTAACTTTGCGTGTGCGTAACCTTTCAGCCCAGGCCCCACATGACATGCGTGACAATGTTCAACATGTTCATTATTATGTTTCGACGCCATAAAAGATTCGTAATGGATATCCATTTCATGGCAGCTTGCACAAAACTCGTTTGTCTCCGAATAGTGGTATACTTTATTTAACGTGACGAAAAAAACAACGAGAACAATTATGGAGAAGAAGCCTACCAGCTTTTTTCTTCGCTTAATAAACTCTATCAACTGCTTCAACCGCGCCATAGATACCTCCTAAATTTTGTTTAATGAAATCTGCTGCTTTTATATAAAACAATTAACATCTAAATTACAATAATATTAATTATTGCGTGGGATTTGCAGCGTGTAAAAAAGACCTATAACCCATAACGATAACCGCTAAGACGATAGATGACAATGTGGAATTTGCGGTGCTTGTTAAAAAGGATGGTGTTTTCACTACAAGTGAACCACCTTAAAATACACAAAAATCTAAGGGATTCTACCACAAAGCATTTTTATGTTCAAGTCATTTTTTAATTAGTCTGAAGGCAGGAATCATATAACAAAAAGACGGTGATTATGATGATTTTAGGTAACTATTCAGCATAATCTCAGAACCCCCGATCTGGTGGAATTTGATTTGATACCAGATTATATACAAGGCGCGGATTTGTGCCTGGGAATAATGTTTCGGAACTATTAAGTACATCGCATAATTGCTGAACATATCTGTTGTTCCCTGGGTTTGTCATGTTATGAATCGTTATCCTTAAGACGCCATTCTTTTCATCCGGCATTATATCTGCATCTGTCATAAAAATATCATGTCCTTATCACCAATCAACTCGATACCTCTGTAAAAACGCTTATCTGGATAAAATCATGGAAACAAAACCTTCTACCTTTAATGAATTCAAAAACAATCAATTCCCCGCTTGAATTCTCATCAACAAACGCTTTATCAAAGAACGAAGAACTCTCACAAGAATATTTTAAAATTAAATCCGCTCGCTTTAATAAAAAAAACGCCGCTTAATTTTTAACAAAATAATATTTAGAAAAGATCTGTTTTCTCGGATCTAATGTAATACGTGTTCATATTCTTCCTTTGAGGGAGCAAAGGGAAGATATTCCGTTTTTAGTGGAGTATTTTTTAGAGAAAATTTTAGAAAAATTTAAAAAGGTTAAAAGAGTGTTCTCCGAAGAGGCGATGTACGCATTTATGAATTACGACTGGCCAGGCAACATCAGGGAACTGCAGAATATGATAGAAATAGCAGTTGCATTGTCTAAAAGCGAGATAATGAATATTGATGAACTTCCGCTTCCAGTTACCGTGGAAGAATTTGTCGCACTTTCCAGAAATCCGTAAGATGATGAGAGAAGGAAAACATTTATTGTTACTACCCTTGCTGAACAGGAAAAAAATGCCATTATTGAGGCCATGAACAAATACGGTGGTAATTCAAACAAAGGTTTCGCAGGTGCCTGGAATATCCACAACGACACTGTGTAGGAAGATTTTAAAATACAGAATCAAATAACAACACTAAATCTCGGACACTATCGGCAAATAATTAATTTCATACTGAAACCACTATTGCATAATGGAATGTTTTCGTGAACCGATAAGACGCAGATTATTAAGAAGATGAAAATATAATCGTTTTAATAAAACGTTGATTAAATACCACTTATGTGAAATATAAATGGTATTTTTCCTCCTCATTACGACATTGGTATATCTTTCGTTATTACAACGAACCAGAAAGTAAAATTTATACCTTGCTTGATTTAATAAGGTTACAAAGCAAAAAGCTGGTTTGTCTTTGTAAATCGCCTCAAGACAAAGATAGTGAAAAACCGATGTGGGTGATAATTCCTCTTCTGTACTTCATAGATTGTTTTTTGTGAATCTTGCGACTGGAGATGAGGAAGAAGTGAAGAGTTTTATCAGATGTTCAAGAAAAGAAAAAACACAGAGGTTAAAAAAGTTATCGATGTTGCACTTGAGGTAAAAAACGATTTTGTAGCAGATAAAGAGAGTTTTTCTGCTTGTTTAATAAGAGGTTTTAAAAGGGCTTATACAGAGGAGGGGATAAAAAAATGCTGGTAATGAATGGAATAAATAAATTTTGTGTGTATGTAAAAAAGTTACCCAGAGCGCCGCAACCCGTGCTCACCACAAGAGAGACGTGGCTTTCTCTCTGGGGAACGATTCTTGGGATAGGGGTAACGGCGATACTGGCCTTTACATGGAATTGTCCGATGTTATTAGGGTCTTTAGGATCTACCGCACCATTGCTTTATTGTGCGTATAAGTCGCCCCTGGCACAGCCAAGGAATGTTCTGATGGGGCATTTTCTTGGCGCAAGTATCGGGGTGATTATCTATGATTTATTTGGCGTGACGTGGTGGTCGCTTGCGCTTGGCGTTGCCCTTGCTGTTGTTCTTATGTTTGTGACGTACTCGGTACACCCCCCGGCAGGCGCAACGGCATATGTAGCTATTCAATCGGGGGGGTTGGGTGTCGGGTATCTTTTTATCCTGAATCCCACCGTTCTGGGAGTGTTTACCATGGTGGTGATAGCGGTTATCTTTAATAAGGCGATGAAGAGAGATTATCCGGCACATTGGTGGTGAAGGATGTATGATAAGCATAGGAGATGTCTGATATTTCATGAACATGGATGTCCAATTTCGTTAAATTACGGAGAGAAAATGTATCTCTCGATTAAAAATCGGCTCATTTTCTTACTCATTGTATTTCCGTAATTACCGTTTGTTCTGCAAAGGATTGTGACCTATCCAGGGATGTAGTCGGATATTCAGGCATGTGTTAATTAGAAACCTCGACGACATTGGGCATAAGCAGTCAGAACTGGTCACAACCTGGATTAGCGAAAGGATGAAGAATACCCATGTGGTTGCAAACAATCCGTTGATGGCTAAATGTGCAAAGAGTACAAGAAGAGACAAGGACTATGCAGATGTCGACCAACATCTTAAAGTAGTAAAAAGTGAGTATGTTTTAAAGAGTGTGCTTGTTCGTAATGATAAGGGAAAGGATTTGAGTATTTTCATAACAAACATATGGTTGCTGAGTTTATCAAAGCATCGTTATTAAATAAATTTCTTGAACATTTTGCATCGTGTTTTACTAAAAAACAATTTGCAATGTTTCTCCTTGTCGCCTAAGTAATGTTTAAAGACTATAAAATAAATTCACTGGAGGGCCATGGCACAAGACGTTCATACGGATTACCAGAAATTTCAATACTTCTTTTCTGAATCCAAATGGGATTTACCCGCATTAAAGCAGAAAAGAATGGACATTATCTAAAAACAAAGAACCAAGGCATTGACAAAAGACAGCATCCTTACCATAGATGATACTGGGTGTCCAAAGCCCTATGCTAAAAACACAGAAGCCGCCAAATGGCAATATTGCGGTTCGCTTAAAAGGCCGGAAAACCGCAATGTTGTTGTTGGCGCCGCATTTGTCTCAAAAATAAAACATTTTCCTCTGGATGTTATCCCCTACCTTCCTGCCGACGAGTTCGGGTAAGGAAAAAATGACCCCAAATTTAAAGACAAAATACAAATAGCAATGGATATTTGATACTGCTTCGAACGTCTTTGATTTTTCAGCCATTGCCTTCGATTCATGGTATGCATCTCAACGGTATCTCGAACATATTCACGCAAAAAAGAAATACTTTTTTTCAGAAATAAAAGCAAACAATCATCATGTTGCATTAGCAACACCCAGAAACAATGAAAATGGTTTTATAACCAGATCGTGTTGTAGTATATGTACTTAAGCTATTTTTTGTAGTCTTACTTTCGAGACAGAAATATCTTCATGTACCATCCGGAAAAACAAAAACATTGTCGTGTCAAACCCGATGAGCTCGTGACCCTCATCAAAAAACATTATGCCGACAAAATCAGGCATGTTACTTTAAAATTCTCGGATGGAAGCGAAGTTTCCGATAAAACCTACACGTTTGACGCCGAACTGAATGGTTGCAATGAATGTCCATTTGAAGTTTATGATAATTTTGGGAAAATGGAACAGGGAAGATGACAAAAAACATCATATCCTTATCACCAACCAACTCGATGCCTCTATGAAAACGGTTATCACAAACTATCTGTTGCGTTGGAGCATTGAACACTGTTTCAAGGAATTGAAGGATACTTTTTATTTTGATCATTCTCAGGTAAGGCACATTAACAAGATTGAGCGGTATTGGAATATTTGTCTGATCTCATGGACGTTCGTTTATTGGATAAAACAAAATGCTTATTTGGATAAAATCATGGAAACAAAACCTTCTACCTTTAATGAATTCAAAAAAGCAATCAATTCCCTGCTTGAATTCTCATCAACAAACGCTTTATCAAAGAACGAAAAACTCTCACAAGAATATTTTAAAATTAAATCCGCTCGATTTAAGAAAAAAATCGCTGCTTAATTTTTAACAAAATACTGTTAAAAGAGTTTTTTAAACGTATATACTCAAACGGATTGAAAATTCAAAGTTGATATCTCCTTTATTATGTTAAACCACCGACCTATAAAAACAACCCTAACCGAAGATCAGATGCAAAAGCCAGAAGAACAGCACAAAATCTAAAAAGGCAGTAGAATATATGATCGGATAAAGGCTGTATTATTGACTAGCGAAGGCTGGACCCTAAAGCAAATAGCACAGGCATTACGCATACATGAAACAACGGTATGGGAGCACTTAAATGCGAGAGCGTAATGACAAAATAATTTGAAATGCTAAACGAGCGTATTTTTCGTATTTCGTGCTTCGCATTGTTGGATGTTTTGGATTTGTTTTGGATTTCACGATTAAATATTTTGTTTAAAAATGCAAAGAAATTGCTGATAAGGTACGAAAGCGTTGCCATAAGGGTTTCCATGAGTATTTTCAGGTGAAACCCTCACAAGTCAATGGCTCACAAAGAACCATTATGCATATCGACATGGATGCCTTCTTTGCCTCCGTTGAGCAGCAGATAAACCCATCCTTGCGGGGAAAACCCATTGCGGTGGTCGGTTCCAATGAAAGAACGGTCGTTACCACGTCTTCTTATGAAGCACGGGAATACGGCGTCAAAACGGGTATGACTAAATATGAGGCGAAGCGGCTGTGTCCTCATATTATATTGGTGGAAGGTAATACCGGCCGCTATACAGATACCTGTCGCAGGCTTGTAGAGATATGTGTGCCTTGAAGTATGGAATACCTGAGTGGTTGAAAATACCACCTCTGCGAGCCTAATCCTCGTAGAGAAGTTTGTGCCTATGCGCACACAATGGAGCAATCCGTATGCGTAGAAAGATAGCATATACCCGTGAGGGGTATGACGGAGTTACGAGGTACAGACGACCTTTTGGGGTGTATGAGTGTGGCGTGTTATTCCGTGCCAACTGCCATTTCTCAGCGAAGCACTGACAATGTCCTTTGTTGGAGATGGATAAACAGATTAAGTAAAACCATCTCTGGTTAATGCGTTTGAACATACATCACGAAGGGAAAAGGGGTAATCCATATGACCGGGGGAGGACTTACGCCTTGGGCAAAATTCCCTAACAGCAAGGTATAAGGAAATTCCGAAGTCCGAGCTGTATGAGATGGTGATAGACAAGCTTCTCTCACAAGTCTATCTTTGAAGTCGTCAGCATTGCTCATAATAGTTTCCGGTGTGAATCGGAAATGAAAGGGGCATAACCGTAGTGGAATTGATGAAAGTGGTAGATTGAATACGTTCAATGAGAAAAGAAACTCTTTTGCGTAGGTAAGCAGTAACAAGAGCCTCTCTTGTTTTGCCTATGTTTGGGAGAATCCGTACCCAGGAAACACGATTGACAAGTCTATTATCCGTAATCAATCGAAAGGAATATATCGAGAGATGCTTAAGTATCATTCATTAAGAGACAAGGTGTTTAGTCTGAAAAACCTTTATGCTGCTTTCAAACACGTAAAGAAGAATAAAGGCAAAGCTGGTCTTGACAGGGTAAGTATTAAGCAATTTGAGTCCAATCTTGATGTGAATATCATGAGTATCCATCAGGAACTCAAGACTGCCATATACAACCCTGCGCCTGTCCTGCGGGTATACATCCCCAAAGGCAGGCATGACAAGAGACCTCTTGGCATTCCCATTGTTAAGGACAGGATTGTACAGCAGGCGTTCAGGCAAATCATAGAGCCAATATTTGAGAAAGGATTCTCAGATAACAGCTTTGGATTTCGCCCTGACAGATGCTGTCACGATGCTATCAAACGGCTTGAACAGTATAAGCAGGAAGGGTATACCAGCGTCCTTGATGCCGATATAATGGCATTCTATGACACCATACCCCATAAGCTTATTATGGACTCCTTACGTGAGAAAATCGCTGATGGATGGGTTTTGAACAGTATTGAGAACATGCTCAAAGCAGGGGTCATGGAGGACGGCATCGTGCACGAGACAAACAAAGGCACTCCGCAAGGAGGCGTCATTTCCCCTTTGCTTGCAAACCTTATCGGTGACATCATCGACAAGGAACTTGAAAAGGCTGGATATAAGTTTGTCCGATACGCCGATGATTTCGTTGTCATGACTAAAACAAAAGATGAACTCCCAGCCGCCCTCAGCTATGTCAAAGAAATCATTGCAGGGAAACTTGGAATGAAGCTGAGCGAGGATAAAACCAAGCTCGCCAACTTCGAAAGAGGTTTCAGGTTTCTCGGATACGATTCCAAGGGCAAGTATAAGGGTATAAGCACGAAATCACTGAACAAACTCAAGAGCCTGTCCTGAGCCTGCCGAAGGAACAACATCAGAGACATCACCAGACGTACACAGGGCGTCAATCTGCAAGCCATCGTTGATACATTAAACCCCGTAATTCGTGGGCATGTCAACTATTTTCGGCTGGGCAATGTACAAAAGGTATATCGCTCATTAGACTGTTGGGTACGCATGAGACTGAGATGTTTCAAGTTCTCAAGAAAATGGAGAACAGACAACAAGCGTTTCCCTGTTCACCGATTCTTTAAAATGGGGTTACTCTCATTCGAAAGAGAATTTCTTAAGGCGTGTGCTAAAGCATGATGTTTGACTTTTCTCTGTTATAGAGCAACACTTCGGGGTCGCTGACTACGAGAAAGACGTATGGTTTAAAAAGGATGCTTTGTCACGTTGTCCAAAGTATCTGGCGACGAGTGGGGGTTGGAGGCTAATGGCCTCCAGCCTACCAGCTATTCGCGCTACACCCCCGCTATTGAAGTATATTCTGTCGACGAGGTATTCCTTGATATTGCCGGTTCTATTCCTCTTTTTAATAGCATAGAGCATATTGCAAAGAAAATAAAACAGGATATCCACAAACACCTTGGAAGATTGACCTGCTCCATCGGCATTGCCCCAAACAAACTCCTGGCAAAACTTGGCAGCGATATGAAAAAACCCGACGGACTTTTTATTATAGAAGAAAAAGACATCCGTTCATTGCTGGAAAACTTGCCGGTACAGGAACTCTGGGGAATCGGTCCAAAACTGGCAAAACACCTGGCCGCTATTGGAATCACCACATGCGGAGAACTCGGGCGGGCACAGGTAACGCAGTTAAAACACACATTCGGCATTATCGGCGAACGCTTGGTACTTATAGCGCAGGGGATTGATGATAGTCCCGTAATACCGTCAGAAAAAGAATCTGACGCAAAATCGGTAGGCCACAGCATGACCCTTGAAAAAGACATCCTCGATAAGGAAACCATTGAAAGAATGATTCTTCAATTGTCAGAAATGGTTGGCCGGAGAATGCGTAAAGGGGGGTATTCCGGCAGAACGGTAACCCTCACCATCCGCTATTCGGATTTCAGCACCCTTACCAAAAGTAAAACCATTGGAACGCCAATAAATGACGGATTAAATATTTATCTCGTTGCCTGTGATATATTGAATGCTACCAGACCTTGCCATCCGATACGGTTACTAGGAGTATGCTTAAGCAACCTGCACAAGGATTATACACAAATACCCCTTTTCCCGGCAGAAAGGACAAAGCAAAAAGTTGTGCGTGTTATGGACGAGATAAACAACCGTTATGGGGAATTCAGTATCACATCTGGCACGCTGATGAATCGTTACCACCATAAAGGCGTCATTTCTCCGGCATGGAGGCCAAAAGGTATTAAATGCATCAATTTTGCCAATCAGGTGAGGAAAAAGAAACCGTCATAACATATCATATTTTGTGCTTCATGCTTATTCGGTAAACATGCAAATCTCTCTGGAAGCACAAAGAGCCGGGACGTGGTTTTGCCACTTTTCCCCGGCTCTTCGCTTGTTTTACCTCTTACTACTTACCACAACTATATAAAATGCTGTTAATAACCTCTCTTATTTTACAAGATATCCAGGATAAAAATCTGGTCCCGGAATGTTATCCCACTGCGCACCCAGGTCTATCCACTCTACTATCGCATATCTCTCATCCTGAGTAAGGAATTTATTGTGCAATAAACGACCCTCTATCGGGAATATCTTCTCCCTGGGAGCATTCGCGCTTAACTCAGCTTCATACAACCTCCATACCAACAAACTGTTGATCGCTGCTGACGGATTAACATATTTTCCGCCAATGTTCGGGTCTTTCCCCCTCTGCGGCTCAAGCAAGCTGTTGTATGCACGACTGTATGCTGCTATACCATCTACACTTACCAATTCCAATCCGCCACCAAGGTTCGGAGGATTGTTCGAATCATGACACATCGCACACTTCGCATCAAGTATCGGCTGAATGTCCCTGCGGAAATCCACCGTCCTCTGCTTATCCAGCGTCAATCCTTCCACCGGCTGTGATGTCGTTCCGGATGGACCACCATAGTAAATGTCAGATGGTACTACTACATCCTCTCCATGTTTTACGCCCTTGTAATTCCCATCGTTGTCAAACTTCAAATACCTGAACGCAAATGGTGAATCATAGTGGCTTCTGTCATCATACCACCAGTTGTACAACGCCTTTGCATGGATGTTCTTGAACGCCCTTCCACGATATGATCCATAGTGACATCCACTACAAATCCTGCCATGATATGGCCTCAAATATGCCCAGGTTAAAGCAGTCTGTACAGACATACCCTTATCATCCAATATCTGCATGTAATAAGGAACATCTGAAAGCTGGGATGTAACTGTTGAACCATCGCTCTCTACATATTGATACCCGATGATACCCCTCTGCTGAAATGCTGTACCTGAATTGCTGCTTGATCTCTCTCCACCAAGAAGATGTGCTCCAGCTCCTACCCTGAAACGGGTTGAATCCGGTTCTACACACTGATATCCCTGGATGATTCTTACTGCCTTGATATCTCCATGGCTTACGTTTTTTGCCTTCTGATGCGGATAAGGACCTACAGGCTGATCCGACAATGTCGTATCAAAGCATATCCATGTTCCCCATGAATGCGGATATCCTTCCACCTTCACCTGATCAAACGGCTGATACGTTACGACCGTTACACCAAAGTTCTTACCGGCGGTAAAGGTGTTAATCCACCTTGGCTTGTACTTCACATAAACCGGCGCAGGCTGGTGATCATTCCAGTTAGGATCATCATATACCTTGTCCCCTGCAGCACATTTGCTAAAATTAAACCAGTATATGCCAAAATCCCCTCTTTCTGCATAGGATACCAACATCCTGTCGTCCGGAAGCGGATATGGACTCCTGTACAATCCACCATCTTTTCCTGTCAACTTCTCATACGTCTTGTTGAACGGAGCATCCCAGCTCACCGCTGCCAACTGACCTACGCCCCAATTCATGTACGGAGACTCAACATAGACAATCTTCCTGTCTCCAAAGGTGATCTTCGCCTGAGACCTTCCGCTGGTGCCACCGATTTCCCCATCACAGTTTCCATAGATAGGCCTTGGATACGCACCATCCCAGTTGTCCACACAAATCATCACCCTGCCTTCTCCGCCAGCCCTGCTGCCATTTGCCTGCACGCTTGAGAAAAGGATGTTTCCGTCAGGAGTTAACCATGGATCAAAGTTGGAACTTAAATTGTAGGTGATCTGGTCTATCGTGGTATTGAGGTGCGGAAACTCTATGCCAGATAGCACGTGTCCGGTGATTCTCTGTATGATCTTACCGCCCTGCGTATCCAAACGGTAAAGATTATACGCATATGGATTGTGGAACTCATCCATTACGCCTTCCGGTGAACCTGAAAATATTATCATGCCCGTCTTCTCTACCATGCCATGCTCTTTCCAGTCCCCTTCAAAATACCGGTCACGCCATATGATACGGCCTTCGCCTTCTTCAATACTTCCCGCTGCATAATAAATCGGTGAACGGCAGGTTCCCTTAAGATCAGTCATCTGCCTTAAACCACTGCCATCTATGTTCATTTCCCATATCTGGCACCCGCCGCCTTTCTTGTGTACCCCGGCAAACGCAAATTTCTTGCCGTCCCAATAGGTGCATGGATCAAAGGCTGTTGCAAAATCATTGGTCAATACCTTCAATTCCTTTGTGTTTAAATCAAATAACACTATCCGGCTTCCTTCCGGTATATAGTGCGGATAGTTCTGGTACGGATCCCCTTTGGCTGTCCTCGGCGACTGCGTAAACAATATCTGACTCACAGGACCCTGCACCTCTTTTGACATCCCACTATAATCAGTCCATAAGGCCTTCCCCTGCACCGGGCCGCCTGTCATTACAGGCTCAGCATTCACAAGGGTACTCCCACAGACCAACGCACCCGCTACAAACGCCGATGCTATCACTCCTAATTTCCTCTTACCCATCTATTGGCCTTCTCCTTTCACTTATTGTCCTTAAATTTTTATCGCTTATACTACACATTCATACACTTCTCTCTTATAACGCCTTCAGGTACTCCACCAAATCCTGGAGCTCCTGCTGCTTTAAATGAGACGTCCTTCCATGCATGTCCTTATCATTTACCGTGTTGTTTATGGTGTCCATCAATGTCCTTGCACCACCATCATGGAAATAGGTGCCTGATGCATAGATGTCTCTCAATGTCGGCGTATCAAATTCCTTCACAAGATCCAATCCAATGATCGGCGTGTTGCTCTCAACACCATATGGATCCTCACCTGCCTCTAACGCCGATATGTTAAATACCTTCCCAGGTGTTGACCTGAAACCATTTACACCTACCCTGCCGGTTCCTACATCATGCGTCTGTGCATCACTGAACAATGCCCTCGGATCCATCGGATCGCCAGGATGACACTCAAGACATCCTACCTTCGGATCCTCAAATATCTTCTGACCCCTCTTCTGGGCTTCGGTTAAACTCCCATCCGCATTCCTGAATGGACTCCCGGTAAATTCCAACGCCCTGATGTAACAAATGAGCGCCTCTAATCTCATCGGAGAAAAATTCTCACTCCTGAACACAAATCCAGGATCCCTTCCACATACCCTGTCAAGTGAACTGGTTGCCCCTACTATTTCATCAGGATGACCAGTGAACCCCTCATGCCTGAACGGAGGAAGATATCGGCCGCCACGAATATACTTCGTGTTCTTCCAGCTACCCCATCCTTCATCTCCCAAATCCCAAATCAAACCGGTTGTCTGGCCTCTCTCATAATGACAACTGGCGCATGAGTATGATCCCTGCAAACTCCACGCTGCATCGTTAAACTGGAACTGCCCGTATCTTACCAGCTCACTCTTAAAAGGTGAATGCTTTACACGAAAATGCACTTCCGGCACCGTCAAAGGTTCTTCCCTTCCCAGCGGTTCCCACGTAGCTCCCGTCTGGATCGTGGAAATTACCCGCGGCTGACCGGCATATACGCCGCCCGCCGATATCAGCCCCACTACCCCCAGGGCCGCAACTAATCCTATTTTCACTACTCCTGTCTTCATTCTTTCTTT
The DNA here is from genome assembly GCF_900232105.1 of Candidatus Kuenenia stuttgartiensis. Classification (NCBI taxonomy): domain Bacteria; kingdom Pseudomonadati; phylum Planctomycetota; class Candidatus Brocadiia; order Candidatus Brocadiales; family Candidatus Brocadiaceae; genus Candidatus Kuenenia; species Candidatus Kuenenia stuttgartensis. The sequence goes on along the minus strand of NZ_LT934425.1, from coordinate 2,913,062 downwards.
TCCTCCTAATCTCATTTCTCTTGCCATTTGTTTTCCAAAAATAAATAACTCTCACACTCCATACAATCCTTAATCAACCGCAGTCCTTATCACGGTTACATTGTTGGAAAAATAGTTGGCCGCATAACAAAATTTGCCGTCAGGTGATAAACATACCGAACTTGGCCCCAGACCCGTAGGAACCCTGGCAACAAGATAATCTCTTACCAACCCAAGGTCGTCCCTCAGATAATCAAGCTCCTCCTGCGTGCTGCTCCTCACCAGACCCAATACCTTATCCATATCCAGTATCGTTACACGATGCATCCCTCTTACCCCAATGTACAAATACTTGCCCTTAGGGTCCATCGCCATACCATACGGATTGCCATCGTAATTGTTGAGATCGTCCAACGGTAATCTCGCTACCTTACCACCGGCCTTGGTCTCTATGATTGTTACGTTGTTCGTAAATACCTGACCATTCTCCGCTTCACATACCGGCAACCAGTTCTTCGGCGTCTGGTGGGTTACAGCTATGTATTTACCATCCGGCGTATATACAACATCCCTCAGGTTGGAACTCTCATGGATTACCCTGTTCTCTACTACCCTGCCACTGGCAATGTCAATAAAATCAACGCTCCGGTTGATCGATCCTACCGTGTCAAGTATCGCAACAAGGGTCTTCCCATCAGGAGATATCTCCACCATCCTGGGACCGTAATCTGAAGTATATATCGACCTTACCTTCTCCATCCTCCCCGTATCAATTACATCAATCGCGTTCCACATGCAACCGGAACATGCAACATAGGCAGTCTTGCCATCAGGCGAAATCTTGATCCCGCTCGGCCAGTCACCTACCTTTATCTCCTTGATCTCCTGCTTCCTCTGTATGTCCACTACCGATACACTGTCGCTCTCTGCATTACATACATACAAAAATGCCCCGTCAGGCGTAACCGCTGAAGCCTCAGGCTGTACCCTCACAGCGACCTCACCCGTTACCTTCTGCGTCCTTGCATCCACAAACGTTACACTGTGCCCAGATTGATTCGATATAAATAACGTACTACCATCCGGCGACATCGTTATGTGAAACGGCCCGGGTAAATCCGTCTTTACATGCGTACCCTGTATATACCCCGCAGTCGCTACTCCGCCACTTATCGCTACCGCAGCTCCAAGCATCACCGCTCCTATCATTCCCTTTCGTATCATAATTCTTCGCTTACCTCCTTCAAAATTCATAACATCTGCTCAATCCTAACTCACGAAAATTTCTGCTTTTACACTTAAATGCGTCCGTACATTCACCCCCCTTCCGTAAAAAATTCTGCGCAAAATAATACACAACAAAACACTTTGTATGTAACAACACTTAGCAAGAAGTGCGCCATTTCGAAAAAAACAACACGACCACCACAACCAAAGAAAGCACAAGCTACTACTGTTAAATATGTTACGATTACAGCACAAAAAAGATGCAATTAGTACATGAGAACGCAGAAAGACTATAAATGGTCACGCATCGGTTTTTTTTCTTAAGACACAAAGTCGCATCTATCCTGCAAGGCTTGATATAAACAGTGACCAATTATGGGCACACGGTGTCATAAGACTGTCATGTTTTTCTAAAGCAAAGATGGTCGTTCAATTCATTTATACGCTACTTCCTCAATAATAATGCATGTTGATAATTCATCGTGAGCATAAGGGCAATTTGGAGCGCTATTTTCTGCCTGAAACCAGTATTTTTCATCATTTTTACAATGATAAAGCCTTAACTTGTTTTCTTTAAGCTGCATTGGCCATGCAATAAAGAACGGAAACAGTTCACGGCTTATTAACCCTAAAGATTCTTTTGCATTTTCCAGGGTTTCACATTCTTTAAGAGATATCGCATGCTGAAAAATATGTTCCATCATATAACGCCCCTCACCTTTATTTTCAGTTTGAACACCCTGTTGCGCAGCATCCATAATATTTTGCGCCAATACAGGAATATTTTGGATATCTTTCTCTATAAGTTTTTTGTAGAGAAGATCATATGATTCCAATAGCGACTGCAAATGCACTACTGTCGATCTTTTAATGGTTATAGGGGTATTACTCCAGTGGTCATGGCCTTCATGTGCAAATATGCATTTTTGATGAGACAGAAATGTACAACAAGCCCAAAAAAGTATTGCAATCATCTGCTTTTTCCATATTCGTGTTTTTAGCATAATTTTTCCTCCTTCTCTATAAATGGTTTAAGGTATTATTGACCAGAAAACCCTGCCAGGGTTGGCGTCCTTAAAAAGAATATGTCACGGTGAGAATTGCCCTATAGTGTTCAAGTCCTTCAGCGCCCTGTTGCTCCGATTCCCTGTTCAAATCCTTCCATACGGGAAATTTCAGAAGCCCTCCGATACTGATATTTTTCTTAAGAGAAACGCGAAAGCCAGGTGAAAGATACAGAATCGTTCCCCCGCTGTCATCTTCATCGTGATGGTGTTCGTCTTCATCTTTTGTCAGATGGAGGAAGTTTGATTCAGTAATAATATCTACCCTTTGGAAAAATCCCTGAGGATTTTCAAATATTTCATACCCTCCGGCCAGATTGAAACGGATCTCATTTCCAGGTTTACCGTCATCATGACGGGTAAAGGTGGTAAATGATGTCTCCCCGGTAAGAGTAAAGTGCTGAAAAAGCATTTTTGATGCGGAGAAACCTGTCATAAACGTTGGCGCGGCAAAACCTGTCTGCATGCCCATGTCAAACCTGTTGCCATTATTATCTTCGTTTGTAATATCACCGGTCTGAACAGTAAAACCCCCTAAAACCGACATTTTCAGATCATTAGTCGTGTAACTTTCTCCAATAGTATCTTCCGGGCCGTTATTATAAAAACCCCGAATCCCGTTTCTCTCGCCGTACTTAAAACCGTATTGTACTAAAAATCCAGCATCACCAAACCCCTTCGATGTGCCTAAGGAGTCTTGTTCTTTAATAGCATAAGGCATCACAAGATAGAGGGATAAATAGTCAGTAATGCCATAGCCGGCTAATGTGTTAAAGAAGGTAAAGTTTTCAATGTTTTCAGGGTCAGCATGGTTCTTTTGTTCAAAAGACGCAAATTCTATTTTTTCGTAAAGCAAAAATTTCCCTTTCCCGAGAGTCATAGGCGATGCAGTTTCAACAGGTGCGCCAGGGCCAAAGGCGGTAGAAACGCCTCCATGATGGGCATACACTTTTCCAGCGTTACTTGCGCAACAGAAAAAAAGTATAAGAATAAAACTGTAAAAAAAACGATTGTTCATCACAAGAACTCCTTTTAACAAAATAAAGGGAATTAAATAGCACACTTATTACTATCGTGCCACCATAATTAAAAAAATATTTATTCTTTTATCGGTATTGCCTCCATCCCGTACTTTTTTAAAATACCTTCATTATGTACCAACTCAACGGTAGTTTTGTCTGCAACAATCCTGCCTTTATCCATAAGAATGCACCGTTCGGTCAATTCCTCTATCAGGCGTAAATCATGTGAGGCCACCAGAAGAGCAATTCTTAATCCTTTCAGATAGGTTATTAATTTACGTCTATGACGGTGGTCCAGGTCGTTTGCGGGTTCATCGAGGATTAACAAATCGGGTTCCATCGCCATAGCTGCCGCCAGTGCAACCCTGCGCTTCTGCCCTCCCGATAAATGATGCGGCGGCCGTTCCCGAACATCATTTAATTCAAAATACGCCAGCCACTTTTCCACCGTGTCTGCCACCTGCTGCTTTGGCCAATACAAATTTTTCGGTCCAAATGCAATTTCCTCCCAGACGGAAGAACAAAAAAGCTGATCGTTTACCTGCTGAAAAGTAAGGGCGACATGCTTCCGAACTTCATTAATATTTTTGAGTCCGGTAAGCGGTTTGTCCAAAACACGAACTTCTCCCGAATGTGGTCTTAAAAGCCCGTTTAAGTGCCAAAAAAGGGTTGTTTTGCCAGCGCCACTAGGCCCGATCAGACCCACCTTTTCATGTTGGTGAACGGAAAATGATAATCCTGATATCGCCTGCACACCATTCGGATAAAGAAACGTAACGTTATAAACACTTACCACACAGGACATCGCAAATCACTCCGGTCCAAATTAAAAAAGCCATTAAAAACATCAGAGACAAAACAACATACGAGGGCGCTTCGTCTTTGTCTGTGCTGATAGTATATGTTCCGCAAAATCCGCGTGATTGCATTGCACGTTCAACATTTTCAGATTGCTCAAAACTAGACAAAAGCACACTGCCAATCCCCCCGGCAAGGTTTCGTAATTGCAGGGAACGCAACCCCTTTTTTGCACCGCGTGAAGACTGTGCGGCAAACGTCATTTTTATCCGTTCCCCCATAATAGGTAAAAAACGCGTGGTAAATGCAATGACATTTAACAAAATTGCCGGTATTCCCATTTTCTCTAAGGTTGACAAAATACGTTCAAATCCCACCCATTTAATCCAGATTACACTCCACAACCACATTGAAAACATTTTGACCATGAGGATTGGGGCAAGCGCTCTGCCCTCTTTTGTTAGCAAAAGGCTTACACCGGTGAGAAGGGAAAAAAACCCAGACTCCTTTTGCATGGCATACAACAATGAATATGTTTCCAACTGTGAATACACCAAACAATAACACCATAAACAGGCAAACAACAAGAGGCCCAAAATTATTCAGCAAACCTATACCCACCAGTACAAGCAAAACCAGTATCGTTCCTGTGCGGGTAGAAGCCGGCGGCAATTTCAATTTTTGTAGTTTGCAAAATGGCATTATGTCTTTTTTTTTAATAAAAACCGTTGTATGGCATAACCGCCGCCGATAATGAACATGACTCCAATTACCACGCGGATACTTAAAATGTCTAACAACCCCTTTGGGCGTTCTTTAAGAAATTCCTCCCATGTTATCATTGCACGATGACCTCCGGAATCATCTACAATGATTAAGTGAGGTATTGTTTCCAAATTCTCCGGCAACTTCCATATCCCCTTTTCATCCATTTTATCCTGAAGAATTATTACGCCATTTGCATCCACAAGAACAACCTTTGCTCCTGAGGCAGGTGTATGATCGCTGTAAGATGCATACAATGTTTTCTCCTTAGAAAAAAGAGAAAGTCCGTGTGCATATACCGCTAAAGGCACCGAAAAAAAGATACAAAAAAAAACGAATAAGAAAGCTTTCAATGTAAAATTCCTAATAACGAAGGTTTTGCTTTTTGCAAAAAGTGTACCAGCCAATAACTGATAACGCCTTCAACAAGTATGACAGGAACATGTCCCCAAAAAACCAGTTTGGCAAGGGGCGCCAGCGCCGCATGGGTTGTAGAAAGCGCAACAAAGAGTAAAACGGACGAAATACATACAGCACCGCCACCCGCGAACGATCCTATCCATGGCCGTTTTTTCGCTGAAAACTGTTTCATCCAATGGCGTCCAAGCATGCCGATAATCGCGCCAGGCAACGCCATAACAGCAATATTTACCCCCAACACAGTCAATCCTCCAAAACCAAGGAACAAAGCCTGCAGCAAAAGGCCTACCGTTATTACGGTTACAGCGCTCCATCCCAGTAAAAGTCCTGCAATACCATTGAGGACAAGATGCATGCTGAAAGGTCCAAGGGGTATGTGGATTGTCGAACCTGCAAAAAAAACAGCGGCAATTACTCCGTATGCACCGACTTTGTCAGGTTTCAGGCTTTTTACCGACATCGCTAACGAAGGGGCTGCAACAGCCCATCCGGTAATGACAATGTAGGGAGAAAGTACTCCGTCGCTAATATGCAAAAATGTCTCCTCCGGTTACCAGTAGTACGTATAATATACTCGTGCTATTGCATAGCACAAAAAAAATAATATCACGAATATTCCGGGATGTTTTTTTGCAATGGCAGAAGGAAACCCGTTCTCATTGTATCCATGTTTGCCGCTATGCAAGCATAGTGCAGAAATCCGGGCTTGATTAGAAAAGGCCATATTTACAAAATCCCCTTTCCCGTAGTTGCCATGGATATGCCCCCGTGTTTAACACCTTTTACCCATCTATTGGCCTTCTCCTTTCACTTATTGTCCTTAAATTTTTATCGCTTATACTACACATTCATACACTTCTCTCTTATAACGCCTTCAGGTACTCCACCAAATCCTGGAGCTCCTGCTGCTTTAAATGAGACGTCCTTCCATGCATGTCCTTATCATTTACCGTGTTGTTTATGGTGTCCATCAATGTCCTTGCACCACCATCATGGAAATAGGTGCCTGATGCATAGATGTCTCTCAATGTCGGCGTATCAAATTCCTTCACAAGATCCAATCCAATGATCGGCGTGTTGCTCTCAACACCATATGGATCCTCACCTGCCTCTAACGCCGATATGTTAAATACCTTCCCAGGTGTTGACCTGAAACCATTTACACCTACCCTGCCGGTTCCTACATCATGCGTCTGTGCATCACTGAACAATGCCCTCGGATCCATCGGATCGCCAGGATGACACTCAAGACATCCTACCTTCGGATCCTCAAATATCTTCTGACCCCTCTTCTGGGCTTCGGTTAAACTCCCATCCGCATTCCTGAATGGACTCCCGGTAAATTCCAACGCCCTGATGTAACAAATGAGCGCCTCTAATCTCATCGGAGAAAAATTCTCACTCCTGAACACAAATCCAGGATCCCTTCCACATACCCTGTCAAGTGAACTGGTTGCCCCTACTATTTCATCAGGATGACCAGTGAACCCCTCATGCCTGAACGGAGGAAGATATCGGCCGCCACGAATATACTTCGTGTTCTTCCAGCTACCCCATCCTTCATCTCCCAAATCCCAAATCAAACCGGTTGTCTGGCCTCTCTCATAATGACAACTGGCGCATGAGTATGATCCCTGCAAACTCCACGCTGCATCGTTAAACTGGAACTGCCCGTATCTTACCAGCTCACTCTTAAAAGGTGAATGCTTTACACGAAAATGCACTTCCGGCACCGTCAAAGGTTCTTCCCTTCCCAGCGGTTCCCACGTAGCTCCCGTCTGGATCGTGGAAATTACCCGCGGCTGACCGGCATATACGCCGCCCGCCGATATCAGCCCCACTACCCCCAGGGCCGCAACTAATCCTATTTTCACTACTCCTGTCTTCATTCTTTCTTTTCCTCCTAATCTCATTTCTCTTGCCATTTGTTTTCCAAAAATAAATAACTCTCACACTCCATACAATCCTTAATCAACCGCAGTCCTTATCACGGTTACATTGTTGGAAAAATAGTTGGCCGCATAACAAAATTTGCCGTCAGGTGATAAACATACCGAACTTGGCCCCAGACCCGTAGGAACCCTGGCAACAAGATAATCTCTTACCAACCCAAGGTCGTCCCTCAGATAATCAAGCTCCTCCTGCGTGCTGCTCCTCACCAGACCCAATACCTTATCCATATCCAGTATCGTTACACGATGCATCCCTCTTACCCCAATGTACAAATACTTGCCCTTAGGGTCCATCGCCATACCATACGGATTGCCATCGTAATTGTTGAGATCGTCCAACGGTAATCTCGCTACCTTACCACCGGCCTTGGTCTCTATGATTGTTACGTTGTTCGTAAATACCTGACCATTCTCCGCTTCACATACCGGCAACCAGTTCTTCGGCGTCTGGTGGGTTACAGCTATGTATTTACCATCCGGCGTATATACAACATCCCTCAGGTTGGAACTCTCATGGATTACCCTGTTCTCTACTACCCTGCCACTGGCAATGTCAATAAAATCAACGCTCCGGTTGATCGATCCTACCGTGTCAAGTATCGCAACAAGGGTCTTCCCATCAGGAGATATCTCCACCATCCTGGGACCGTAATCTGAAGTATATATCGACCTTACCTTCTCCATCCTCCCCGTATCAATTACATCAATCGCGTTCCACATGCAACCGGAACATGCAACATAGGCAGTCTTGCCATCAGGCGAAATCTTGATCCCGCTCGGCCAGTCACCTACCTTTATCTCCTTGATCTCCTGCTTCCTCTGTATGTCCACTACCGATACACTGTCGCTCTCTGCATTACATACATACAAAAATGCCCCGTCAGGCGTAACCGCTGAAGCCTCAGGCTGTACCCTCACAGCGACCTCACCCGTTACCTTCTGCGTCCTTGCATCCACAAACGTTACACTGTGCCCAGATTGATTCGATATAAATAACGTACTACCATCCGGCGACATCGTTATGTGAAACGGCCCGGGTAAATCCGTCTTTACATGCGTACCCTGTATATACCCCGCAGTCGCTACTCCGCCACTTATCGCTACCGCAGCTCCAAGCATCACCGCTCCTATCATTCCCTTTCGTATCATAATTCTTCGCTTACCTCCTTCAAAATTCATAACATCTGCTCAATCCTAACTCACGAAAATTTCTGCTTTTACACTTAAATGCGTCCGTACATTCACCCCCCTTCCGTAAAAAATTCTGCGCAAAATAATACACAACAAAACACTTTGTATGTAACAACACTTAGCAAGAAGTGCGCCATTTCGAAAAAAACAACACGACCACCACAACCAAAGAAAGCACAAGCTACTACTGTTAAATATGTTACGATTACAGCACAAAAAAGATGCAATTAGTACATGAGAACGCAGAAAGACTATAAATGGTCACGCATCGGTTTTTTTTCTTAAGACACAAAGTCGCATCTATCCTGCAAGGCTTGATATAAACAGTGACCAATTATGGGCACACGGTGTCATAAGACTGTCATGTTTTTCTAAAGCAAAGATGGTCGTTCAATTCATTTATACGCTACTTCCTCAATAATAATGCATGTTGATAATTCATCGTGAGCATAAGGGCAATTTGGAGCGCTATTTTCTGCCTGAAACCAGTATTTTTCATCATTTTTACAATGATAAAGCCTTAACTTGTTTTCTTTAAGCTGCATTGGCCATGCAATAAAGAACGGAAACAGTTCACGGCTTATTAACCCTAAAGATTCTTTTGCATTTTCCAGGGTTTCACATTCTTTAAGAGATATCGCATGCTGAAAAATATGTTCCATCATATAACGCCCCTCACCTTTATTTTCAGTTTGAACACCCTGTTGCGCAGCATCCATAATATTTTGCGCCAATACAGGAATATTTTGGATATCTTTCTCTATAAGTTTTTTGTAGAGAAGATCATATGATTCCAATAGCGACTGCAAATGCACTACTGTCGATCTTTTAATGGTTATAGGGGTATTACTCCAGTGGTCATGGCCTTCATGTGCAAATATGCATTTTTGATGAGACAGAAATGTACAACAAGCCCAAAAAAGTATTGCAATCATCTGCTTTTTCCATATTCGTGTTTTTAGCATAATTTTTCCTCCTTCTCTATAAATGGTTTAAGGTATTATTGACCAGAAAACCCTGCCAGGGTTGGCGTCCTTAAAAAGAATATGTCACGGTGAGAATTGCCCTATAGTGTTCAAGTCCTTCAGCGCCCTGTTGCTCCGATTCCCTGTTCAAATCCTTCCATACGGGAAATTTCAGAAGCCCTCCGATACTGATATTTTTCTTAAGAGAAACGCGAAAGCCAGGTGAAAGATACAGAATCGTTCCCCCGCTGTCATCTTCATCGTGATGGTGTTCGTCTTCATCTTTTGTCAGATGGAGGAAGTTTGATTCAGTAATAATATCTACCCTTTGGAAAAATCCCTGAGGATTTTCAAATATTTCATACCCTCCGGCCAGATTGAAACGGATCTCATTTCCAGGTTTACCGTCATCATGACGGGTAAAGGTGGTAAATGATGTCTCCCCGGTAAGAGTAAAGTGCTGAAAAAGCATTTTTGATGCGGAGAAACCTGTCATAAACGTTGGCGCGGCAAAACCTGTCTGCATGCCCATGTCAAACCTGTTGCCATTATTATCTTCGTTTGTAATATCACCGGTCTGAACAGTAAAACCCCCTAAAACCGACATTTTCAGATCATTAGTCGTGTAACTTTCTCCAATAGTATCTTCCGGGCCGTTATTATAAAAACCCCGAATCCCGTTTCTCTCGCCGTACTTAAAACCGTATTGTACTAAAAATCCAGCATCACCAAACCCCTTCGATGTGCCTAAGGAGTCTTGTTCTTTAATAGCATAAGGCATCACAAGATAGAGGGATAAATAGTCAGTAATGCCATAGCCGGCTAATGTGTTAAAGAAGGTAAAGTTTTCAATGTTTTCAGGGTCAGCATGGTTCTTTTGTTCAAAAGACGCAAATTCTATTTTTTCGTAAAGCAAAAATTTCCCTTTCCCGAGAGTCATAGGCGATGCAGTTTCAACAGGTGCGCCAGGGCCAAAGGCGGTAGAAACGCCTCCATGATGGGCATACACTTTTCCAGCGTTACTTGCGCAACAGAAAAAAAGTATAAGAATAAAACTGTAAAAAAAACGATTGTTCATCACAAGAACTCCTTTTAACAAAATAAAGGGAATTAAATAGCACACTTATTACTATCGTGCCACCATAATTAAAAAAATATTTATTCTTTTATCGGTATTGCCTCCATCCCGTACTTTTTTAAAATACCTTCATTATGTACCAACTCAACGGTAGTTTTGTCTGCAACAATCCTGCCTTTATCCATAAGAATGCACCGTTCGGTCAATTCCTCTATCAGGCGTAAATCATGTGAGGCCACCAGAAGAGCAATTCTTAATCCTTTCAGATAGGTTATTAATTTACGTCTATGACGGTGGTCCAGGTCGTTTGCTGGTTCATCGAGGATTAACAAATCGGGTTCCATCGCCATAGCTGCCGCCAGTGCAACCCTGCGCTTCTGCCCTCCCGATAAATGATGCGGCGGCCGTTCCCGAACATCATTTAATTCAAAATACGCCAGCCACTTTTCCACCGTGTCTGCCACCTGCTGCTTTGGCCAATACAAATTTTTCGGTCCAAATGCAATTTCCTCCCAGACGGAAGAACAAAAAAGCTGATCGTTTACCTGCTGAAAAGTAAGGGCGACATGCTTCCGAACTTCATTAATATTTTTGAGTCCGGTAAGCGGTTTGTCCAAAACACGAACTTCTCCCGAATGTGGTCTTAAAAGCCCGTTTAAGTGCCAAAAAAGGGTTGTTTTGCCAGCGCCACTAGGCCCGATCAGACCCACCTTTTCATGTTGGTGAACGGAAAATGATAATCCTGATATCGCCTGCACACCATTCGGATAAAGAAACGTAACGTTATAAACACTTACCACACAGGACATCGCAAATCACTCCGGTCCAAATTAAAAAAGCCATTAAAAACATCAGAGACAAAACAACATACGAGGGCGCTTCGTCTTTGTCTGTGCTGATAGTATATGTTCCGCAAAATCCGCGTGATTGCATTGCACGTTCAACATTTTCAGATTGCTCAAAACTAGACAAAAGCACACTGCCAATCCCCCCGGCAAGGTTTCGTAATTGCAGGGAACGCAACCCCTTTTTTGCACCGCGTGAAGACTGTGCGGCAAACGTCATTTTTATCCGTTCCCCCATAATAGGTAAAAAACGCGTGGTAAATGCAATGACATTTAACAAAATTGCCGGTATTCCCATTTTCTCTAAGGTTGACAAAATACGTTCAAATCCCACCCATTTAATCCAGATTACACTCCACAACCACATTGAAAACATTTTGACCATGAGGATTGGGGCAAGCGCTCTGCCCTCTTTTGTTAGCAAAAGGCTTACACCGGTGAGAAGGGAAAAAACCCAGACTCCTTTTGCATGGCATACAACAATGAATATGTTTCCAACTGTGAATACACCAAACAATAACACCATAAACAGGCAAACAACAAGAGGCCCAAAATTATTCAGCAAACCTATACCCACCAGTACAAGCAAAACCAGTATCGTTCCTGTGCGGGTAGAAGCCGGCGGCAATTTCAATTTTTGTAGTTTGCAAAATGGCATTATGTCTTTTTTTTTAATAAAAACCGTTGTATGGCATAACCGCCGCCGATAATGAACATGACTCCAATTACCACGCGGATACTTAAAATGTCTAACAACCCCTTTGGGCGTTCTTTAAGAAATTCCTCCCATGTTATCATTGCACGATGACCTCCGGAATCATCTACAATGATTAAGTGAGGTATTGTCTCCAAATTCTCCGGCAACTTCCACTATCCCCTTTTCATCCATTTTATCCTGAAGAATTATTACGCCATTTGCATCCACAAGAACAACCTTTGCTCCTGAGGCAGGTGTATGATCGCTGTAAGATGCATACAATGTTTTCTCCTTAGAAAAAAGAGAAAGTCCGTGTGCATATACCGCTAAAGGCACCGAAAAAAAGATACAAAAAAAAACGAATAAGAAAGCTTTCAATGTAAAATTCCTAATAACGAAGGTTTTGCTTTTTGCAAAAAGTGTACCAGCCAATAACTGATAACGCCTTCAACAAGTATGACAGGAACATGTCCCCAAAAAACCAGTTTGGCAAGGGGCGCCAGCGCCGCATGGGTTGTAGAAAGCGCAACAAAGAGTAAAACGGACGAAATACATACAGCACCGCCACCCGCGAACGATCCTATCCATGGCCGTTTTTTCGCTGAAAACTGTTTCATCCAATGGCGTCCAAGCATGCCGATAATCGCGCCAGGCAACGCCATAACAGCAATATTTACCCCCAACACAGTCAATCCTCCAAAACCAAGGAACAAAGCCTGCAGCAAAAGGCCTACCGTTATTACGGTTACAGCGCTCCATCCCAGTAAAAGTCCTGCAATACCATTGAGGACAAGATGCATGCTGAAAGGTCCAAGGGGTATGTGGATTGTCGAACCTGCAAAAAAAACAGCGGCAATTACTCCGTATGCACCGACTTTGTCAGGTTTCAGGCTTTTTACCGACATCGCTAACGAAGGGGCTGCAACAGCCCATCCGGTAATGACAATGTAGGGAGAAAGTACTCCGTCGCTAATATGCAAAAATGTCTCCTCCGGTTACCAGTAGTACGTATAATATACTCGTGCTATTGCATAGCACAAAAAAAATAATATCACGAATATTCCGGGATGTTTTTTTGCAATGGCAGAAGGAAACCCGTTCTCATTGTATCCATGTTTGCCGCTATGCAAGCATAGTGCAGAAATCCGGGCTTGATTAGAAAAGGCCATATTTACAAAATCCCCTTTCCCGTAGTTGCCATGGATATGCCCCCGTGTTTAACACCTTTTGCCGATTTCAGTTTTCCGTATAATTCCTCTACCATTTGCGGCTTGCCTTTTATAACAATGATTTCAAGACAATTATCATGATCTAGATGGATATGCTGGGAAGAAAGGATAATACCATGATAGTCGTGCTGGATATCAATGAGCATGTTTACCAGTTCCCTTTTATGATGATCGTAAACAAGTGTGATAGAACCGGTAATCTCCTTGCCTTCCTGCCATTCTTCCATCACCAAATTACCGCGTATCAGATCACGTATTGCCTCCGAACGGTTGGTATATTTTTTCTTCTTTATGTGGGTATCAAATTTCTTAAGGAGTTCCTTTTCCAGAGAAACCCCGAATCTAACCAAAAAAGACATCATGCGCCTCAATATAAAATTATGCGTAACGCTCTGGTTTTTTGACATTAAACGATGTTACTAATCGGAAAATAGTATCACGATTCCAGAGGCAATGTCAATATTAACGTTTAATATAATTTACAAAACTTATTTAACATGTTAATGTAAAAAAGAACACATGAAGAAAACAGAGAATTGCTTACAAAAAAGAGGGGTTTTTTACCGGGCAACAATTTAAAAAAACATTGAGAAAGAGGAAAATAAAGGTAAATGACAAGAGAAGACCAGAAATCTCCACCTTTTTTCAAAAAGGTGCGAATCCATGTATTGCTTTTTATTGCCACTTTTCTGACAACGTATTACGTTAATGGAATATGGTATTCACTAGCTATTATGTCAATCCTGCTTTCTCATGAATTAGGACATTTTTTTATGTGCAGAAAATACCATGTAGACGCCACCTTGCCCTATTTTCTACCCCTCCCACTGCCACCTTTTGGTACATTTGGAGCAGTCATAAAAATGAAAGGGCACATCCCCCACAAGCGGGCATTGTTTGATATTGGCGCGGCAGGTCCGCTTATGGGCCTGGTATTTGCCATTCCCGCCATTGTAGTAGGCCTTATCCTTTCAGACGTACGACCTGTGCCAGCCGATTCATCAAATTACCTGGGACTTGGGGAACCGGTACTCTTTTCATTTATCGCAAAGCTTCTATTTGGAACGCTGCCGGAAGGAATGGATATTTATCTTCATCCTCTTGCATTTGCAGGCTGGGCCGGATTATTCGTCACTGCGCTTAATCTTTTGCCAATCGGGCAGCTTGACGGAGGACATATTATGTACGCACTGCTGGGGAAAAAGAGTGACATCGTTTATCGTATAGGTATATTTATTTTTTGCGTAATCACCGTTTTTTTTTATAAGGGCTGGATTTTATTTGCCATACTCCTTCTGATTTTTGGATTTCGACATCCCTCGCCCGCAGATGAATATACGCCTCTCGATCCCAGGAGAAAGATGCTTGGCATTGCCCTTTTCATTATTTTTCTCCTGTCTTTTACCCCCGTGCCTCTTAAATTTTAGTACCCATCTGCTCATTTTTACTACTATCATGATATATGCTGTGGTATAGTATTACCCAGCAAAGACTTCTTTTGTAACGTAGATACAAGAAACATTTTACGAGGTTTACCCATGTCTATAGTATCAATTGCAAAATGTGACGATTATACCCTGGAAAAGGTTTACCATGCGATACATCGGTCTCTAAGCTTGCTTAATGGCACTGAAATGCTTGTACGACCAGGAAAAAAGGTACTGTTAAAACTTAACCTTCTTTCATCATCACAAACCCCGGAAAGAGCGGTAAATACCCACCCTGCAGTTGTCAGGGCGCTGGTGGATATATTTCAGAAAGATTTTGGGTGCGAGGTATATATTGGGGATTCATCAGGAAGCGTAAAAAACAGTTCCACGTTCAACGCCTTCCGGGTTACCCGTATCAACGAAATTGCGGAAAATACCGGCGCAAAGATTGTAAATTTTGATAAAGACAAATACATCGATGTTTACAACAAGGATTATGAAATCTTAGACAAATTCCGTATAGCCAGGACGTTGAGAGAGGTAGATTTTATTGTTTCCGTTCCTAAACTGAAAACGCACGGTTTAACGCAGTATACCGGAGCGATAAAAAACATGCTCGGCTCGATACCGGGCAATGGCAAAAAGAATGTCCATTTAATAGCGCCGAAACCAACCGTCTTTGCCAAGGCGTTGGTGGATATTTACCAAATGGCGCCGCCTCATCTCATCATAATGGATGCAATTGTAGGCATGGAAGGAAACGGCCCTAATGCGGGAAACCCAAAAAAGGTCGGTTTAATTATTTCCAGCAGGGACAGCGTCGCGCTGGATACGGTAGCCAGCAACATCATTGGTTTCGAACCTATGGCCGTACCGACTATCCGTTTTGCACATCAGCGCGGTTTGGGCATTGGCGAATTGCGCAATATTACTGTAGCAGGAGAATCCATTCAAAATGTAGCGGTGCATGATTTTAAAAAACCATCCAGCGGTGCACAGGACTTTGCGGGAAAGTATCTCCCCAATTTTCTTCTTGCGATGATGTTTGACAATACCTGTTCTACTTTTTCCACCGTAAACCATTCCAATTGTACAAGGTGTTATGAGTGTGTAAGAAATTGCCCTGCCGGCGCCATGTCAAAAGACACGGGAAAAGTAGAGGTCGACAAAAAGAAATGTATTGGTTGTTTTTGCTGTGATGAGGTATGCGATTTTCATGCAATAGAGATGAAACGCTCTCTGGTTGGCAGAGCGTTGCTGGGTATGGCGAAGGCTTTAGGAGTAGAAAAGGTAGAATAAATTCCTCCACTGTGCAAAAGAAAAAATAATGGTACGTTGAATGAAAATAGCATTGTTTTACCCCTGTGAAATTTTTTCAGGTCAATAGATTTATCAGACTGGAACCAATAAGGCAGAACGTTGCCAAAAAATTTTAATACCTTTGTAAAAATGGAACTAAAGTGGGCAAATATTTTCCTTCCTGAAATCAAGGAACTTATAAGGACAAAAGACTTCAGCCGGCTGCGGGATTTTCTTCGCGAACGCCATCCCGCCGATATTGTCGACATTCTCGCCGGGCTGGAACCTGCAGAGAAGGTGGTAAGCTTCAGATTGCTTGACAAGAGCAAAAGTTCTGAAGTCTTTTCACTCTTTGATTCTTCCGAACAGGAAGCGCTCCTAAAGCAATTTACAGAACAACATGTAAGAACGCTTTTAATTGAAATGGAGCCGGACGACAGAACCCAGCTATTTGATGAACTCCCTGCAGACGTTGTGGAAAGACTCCTGAAATTACTCCCTCCCGCGGAAAGAAAGGAAGCAAACGAGCTTTTAAATTATCCCCCTAACTCCGCAGGCCGCATAATGACCCCTGAGTTCGTGGGGCTTCAAATGCATATGACCGTTGCACGGGCGCTTGAACATATACGGAAAACAGGTTTGAACCGTGAAATTATTTACATATGCTATATCGTTGATGAAACAAAAAAATTGCGGGGGGTTACCTCTCTCAAAAACATCATCCTTGCGAATCCAGACCAACTGATACAAGAGATAATGAATGAACATGTTTTATTTGTTCACACCACCGATGACCAGGAAAAAGCGGCAAAAGTGGTTCAGAAATACGATCTTCTTGCGGTACCGGTAGTCGATAACGAAAACAGGCTCGTTGGTATTGTGACGTTTGACGATGTGCTTGATGTTGTAGAAGAAGAAGCAACCGAGGATTTTAAAAAAATGGCTGGTATCCAGACTATAGAAGACGAATATTTCCGCGTTGGAGTATCAAAACGCGTGATTAACCGGATAGTTTGGCTCGCGATACTTGTCATCGCTGCAACCATTTCACAAACAATACTGAAGGGATACTCAGAAATCTTAAGCTCGATGATTGCAATTGCCTATTTCATCCCTATGCTAACGGGTTCAGGCGGCAATACTGGTTCCCAGTCATCTACCCTTGTGATCCGGGCGCTGGCTACGGGAGAGATAACTACCAGGGAATGGTGGAAAATTTTACTAAGGGAATTACGGGTAGGGGTTGTGCTTGGACTAATTTTAGGATTTATTGCTTTTTCCATTGCAGCAATATCCACAAAACAACCCGCACTGGCCGCAACGGTAGGAATTTCCTTATTTTCCGTAGTGAGTGCCGGGAACATCGTAGGAGTCTCTATCCCGCTGCTTTTCCGGCTGATAAAACTGGATCCGGCGTTTGTATCTGCACCATTAATTGCAACGATACTGGACGCAACGGGACTTATTATTTATTTCGAAATCGCCAGAAGGGTGCTTTTGATAACAACCCACTAACATTTTTTTCCCCAACAAACAGCATGGACAAAGCATTTGCCAGTTTGGGTATGAACGCATTTATGACAATTTATAGCAAATGCTTCGCCCATGCTTCCCTTAAAAAAATACCGCTAAAATCGCAAGGAACCCGTATAAACGAAGCTTGACTTTTTTTTTGACCGATGGTATCCTTTGATACTTTTATCATTGTGAATTATAGCAAACTTTGAACGGAGGCGCGATTGCCATATCAACGCAAATCTTCAAACGAAAATATCGTCTTGCTTGGCCTTGCATTTGACCACGAAGATAATCATAAAAGGATTACCACGGGAGAAAATTTTTATATCCTTGGCGGATCTGCCAAAACCCATGACAACCTTGCGGAAAAGGTAATGGCTTTTAATAAAACCGTTAAAACATACGGCAAAAAATTAGAAGACATTTCTAAAACTGAGTTTTATGAAATCGTTAAAAAAATTGACGATAAAAACAAAAAAATATTCTGGTTTTATCCCAGCCAAATAAACTTATGATACGAATTGCACCTCTTTTATTACTACTCAACCTGTTTTGTACCCTCCAAATTTTCGCAACAGAATTTTTTGATGATTTTGAGATACATTACAAGTTGGGAAACGAATACAATATGCAGGGAATGCTGGATGAGGCAATCTCGGAATACCATGCCGCAATAAAGATAAATCCAGGCTATGCAAATATTTACAATAACCTTGGGGTTGCGTATAGCAAAAAAAGGATGTTTGATAAAGAAATAGAGTCATACAAAACGGCAATTGACCTGAATGCTGAATTTGAGGATGCATATTTTAACCTGGCAATTGCATATGGCTCGAAAGGCATGGTAGATGAGGAAGTATCCACTTACCAAAAATTAATAAGCATCGATCCGTATAATTTAGAGGGTCTGTACAATTTAGGGCATGCTTACCGTAAAAAAGAGAAATTTGATGAATCAATTGCCGCATACAAAAAAGTAACAGAACTCTATCCTGATTATTTCAATGCGCAGTTCAATTTGGGTGTTGTCTATGGACAAAAAGGCATGTTAACCGAGGAAATTATTCAATACAAAAAAGCGTTGACATTAGCGCCAAACGACGCAAAGATTCACTTTAACCTTGGTATTGCTTACGGTGAAATGAAAATGGTTGAAGATCAAATACGCGAATTTAAAGAAGCCCTTGCTATAGATCCCTATTACATTAAAGCTTATAAAAATCTGGAATCTGCCTATCGGCAAAAAGGATTAATTGTAGAAGCAGATGAAGAACTATCAAAGTACAACAACCTGACCCGGACGGAGAGGTAAAAAAACATAGTCTTATTTTAGTTTTCAGGCAATAACGTAAACGCTGTAAAAATCAAAGGAGGAAGAAAAAAATGCTCAACAAGGTCAACGCGATGATCGACAAGGTAAATGGAGTTGTTTCTGAGAAATCAGAGAAGGTTATGACAAACAAAAAAGTAGAGGGGATGGTAAACGGTATTGGCGCAATGGTTACCTTCCTCGGTGCAATTGCTTTTGGTATAGTTTTCATCATGTGTACCGCAAGTTTAATGAAAACCGGAAAGAATTATGTCGTGAGGCCTACCGCTGATACGGCCGTAGAAGCAGGAGCAGAAGGAGTGGAAGATGCTGAATGGGGGCACGGTGAAGACGAAGAGGAAGAAGATGTGGATGAGGATGAATAAGACACGGCAGATGACCGGTATCATTTTTATTTAACGTTGCTTATAACGTTTTAAAAGTAAGTAGGATGGCATATGGTGAAAAAAATCTTTCTCGTAACGAATAGCATCTTTATTGTCCTTGCCCTCTGTTTTTTAGCACCAGCACAAGCAGTATCCTTACGTTTAGCGCCAGAACAGATACAGGAGGCAATCCAATACGGAAGGCAAAATAAAGAGGTTGATTTCGTTGCCTTTTCAAAAGAATGGACGGTATCCCTCGGAAAGGGAATAGGCTTTGCCACATTATTCACTCCTTACCACAATGTTGCTTACAAGGCAAAAAAGTTTGAAATAGAACATAAAAATCTTACCAACCGGGACATTTTGAATGCTTTAGAAATAGGAAATGCGCTTGTATTTACCGTAACTGTTTACGGGGACGCATTTAATTTCGCAGTATTTCAAACTGCAAAACTTTGTCAAAAAGATCTGGAAATCAGACCTATATATGAATTTAAACCAGATATTGCCGATGCCAGTGAATTTTGGCCAAATCCCCCGAGCCAAATGGCAAGAATGGTATTTAAATTCCCTGTTTACGATATTGATTTAAATATGCCAATAACATTGGTTGTTTTTGATCCGGAAGAAGAAAAAGAGGCATCATTCCCTTTCGATTTAGAAAAAATGAAATGAATTTTATATTCCTGCCACATATATCCTTACGATAACGTGATGCATAAACAAGATAAGCTCGTTACCTCCAAACTTAACCCATAGAAGGGGGCGATTATGGCAAAATTTGTCACGCTCTTTCTGGCACCGATGGTATTTTCTACACTAACAGGATGTATTACTGTTGAGACAAAAACCAGCAAAGATACTGAGGCACATTTGGCGCAGATTGATCAAAAAATAAATACTTTCGAGAAACAATTTAAGGATTTAGATTATACTACTAAAAATGCGACGACACGCATTGAAATGCTTACACAAAAAAATATGAGCATGGATGCAAAATATTCGAATTTATCTGAAATGCTAACTACTATCAGAACCGACCTTGAATCAAAAAATAATTCCATGGAAACCACCCTTTCTTATCTCACAAACGATATAGAGACTATTGAAAAACATCTGGGTGAAATCGAGAAGGCAAACTCTGAGCTACGCAATCAGATTGCTATCCTGCAAAACCAACGTTTGATTAGCCAAAAAGAAGATACTACGTTTGCAAAAAAAGCAATTATACCACAAACAAAAGAAACACCTCTCGCAAACCGTGAACTGATTAAAGAGGAAAAGAATGAAGTAGAATTCCCTGAAAACGAGGAAGCACTGGAGATTCAAACAGATAAAAAACCTTTTGCGCGGGAAGAAATGAAAGAATTATCCGATGCGCAAAAAAAAGAAAGATTACAAACACTTTTAGATGACGCATTAGAACAATATCGGGAAGGAAACTACCAGGAGGCGATTGCGAGATGGGAAAAAGTGCTTGAACTGGAACCTGATAATCTGGAAGCAAAATTCAATATTGAAATTACAAAGGAAAAAATGAAATCGCTGTCCAAAAACTGATAGAAAAGGAAAGAATCCCCCCATTGGTTAACCCCAATACCTTCCTTTTTTTATGAAAATTGTTTTCCACGAAATACCACATTTTCAATTAAACCAAGCCTTCGGCAAATTTTTTACAACGCCCATGCAGGAGTGAACCATATGTTCATCCCTACCAACCCTCCCAGCACGATCCAATAGGAGATAAAAAACAGAAAATTATGCAGATATATGTTGTATTTGTTTTCTCCGCGCCCTCTGCAGTGAACTATTAAAAAATTTCAAGGGGTTAAGACCTTCTATTTTCGCATAAAAATGATACACGTTGAAGTTAACCCACAACATGGTCAGCGGCACGGCGTTCATCCAATTCCCAACTTGCATGTCTTGTAGCCTCAAGACTGTGAATGGAGAGTAGATCAGGTACCAACTTTTGCATTATTTCTTCAACCGATAGAATCAATGAAGCGTAACGGGATTTGGCCGATTCCTTTACCCTTGCTTTTAGACTTATCCACTGGAAGACAGAAAATGCAACAAGTCCAACCGTAGCAACAGCAGATATAACAGATGAATAATCAGACATAGAAACACTTGGCGCGGCCTTTGGCCGCAACCAAATTCAAAATACGAATATCGAAATACGAAACAAATTCAAATGACAAAAAACCCAATGCTCCAAACTTTACGTAATCCTCATCTAATCAATGCCTTACGGTTATGCATTTTGAAAAACGAGCATAAAAAACAAGAAGTTGATGGATAGTAGTACAAAGTGATTTCTCCAATTATTTTGGTTTGTGGAAACAACTTCCTCTGTAATGAAATACCGGCTCGTCCGCAGAATCTGTGGGTAATAAGTAAGGATTAGTAAGAGAAAAGGTGCATTGCCATCCCAAAGGGAGTAAGATGTTTTTTATCAAGAAAGCATCTTAACCCAAAAGGAGAGGCAATGCAGATAAAGACATTATTAAATACGGTAGAGAATTTCAAGTCATTTGTTTACAAAGCAGTCAGTTTCGAGGTCATAAATGGTAGAAAGGCATTAGTAGCAGATATAAAGCCGAGGGTAAATGCCAAGCCTGAATGTTCAGTATGTGGGAAGAGAGCGTCTGGGTATGATACACAGCCGTCCCGGTTATACGAGTATCCGCCATTATGGGGGTTTCAAGTATTTTTCCGATATTCCCCGCGACGCGCCGCCTGTCCAGTGGACGGAATCCATGTAGAGCGAATTCCCTGGTCAGAAGGTAAGGAGCAGATGACCACCACATACAAGGTATTCCTGTCTCGATGGGCTAAACGCCTGAGTTGGAAAGAGACAGCCGAGATATTCAAGTCCAGTTGGGACAGTGTGTATAGGGCAGTGCAGTTTGTAGTTGCCTACGGCCTTGCCCACAGGGACTTGGAGAATATAACGGAAATAGGAATAGACGAGATACAAGTCTGGAGTGGCCACAAGTATTTAACCCTTGTATATCAGCTTGATTCGCATGCCAAAAGGCTTTTATGGAGTGGCCCTGAGCGGAAGGCAAAGACCCTGCGGAAGTTTTTCATGGAGTTAGGTATAGAACGTTGTCTGAGAATCAAATTCGTTTGCAGCGATATGTGGTCGCCGTACCTGAAGGTGATAGCGAAGAAGGCTTCCCAGGCGCTTAATATTCTTGACCGTTTCCACATCATGAAGAAATTCAATGAAGCCATAGACCAGATACGGAGGGAAGAGGTCAAAAAGCTCAAGGATGAAGGCACAGACAATGTTTTGGAAAAGAGCCGTTGGTTACTGTTGAAAAGGCCTGAGAACTTGACAGAAAAGCAAACGGTACGGTTAAGCCAGATAGTTAAGATCAACCTGAGTTCAATAAAGGCATATTTAATGCGTGAAGATTTTCAGCGTTTTTGGGAGTATAAGTATCCGGCGTATGCAGACAGGTTTCTCGAGAACTGGATTACGAGAACCCTAAAAACCAACCTGGAACCTATGAAAAAAGTGGCAAAGATGTTGCGCAATCACAAGCAGCTCATTCTCAACTGGTTCAAGGCTGATGGCAGACTTTCTTCCGGTACGGTTGAGGGGTTTAACCTTAAGGCGAAACTGACTATGAGAAAGGCTTATGGTTATAAATCTCTGGAATGCCTGCAAACAGCCTTGTATCATACTCTTGGTAATTTGCCGGAACCAATACTTACCCACAGATTCTGCGGATGAGGCATAAATTATAGAACCCTTGATCTGCTTTGGAAACCCGTGGGTATTCTTATTCGATTTGTATTGGTGGATCACCCTCAAAGAGGGAAAATTATTTTAATGAGTACGGATTTAACTATTAATGCAATGGAAATTATCTGCCTGTATGGATTGCGTTTCAAAATCGAAGTGTCTTTCAAACAGGCGCTTAGAACCTTGGGCACATATGCCTACCATTTTTGGATGAGAAATATGCAGCCAATTAAAAGGCGTTCCGGCAATCAACATGTTCACAAAAGAAGCTCTGAATACAGAAATGCAGTTCGCAGAAAACTTGCAGCCTATCACAGACATATACAGGCCGGCGTTATTGCACAGGGGCTTTTGCAATATATTTCTTCAGCATTTCCATCGCTTGTTTGGAATTCCTTCGGGTCATGGTTGCGGACTATGAGACCGGGAATTTGTCCTTCAGAACAAGTGACGGCCATTGCAATGAGAAATTGCCTTCCTGAATTTCTCGTGGATTCATCTCAAAAGTCAATCCTTACAAAATTTATTCTTGAACGAATCGATTTTTCCAGGGCAGAAGGGGCTCGATTGGTCGCATAGTTGCTTTTACTACACTTTTTAACTATTTTATTTTCACTCACAAGGTATTTTTACTCGTGAGAATGGGATTAGTGCCTACTGTAAAATACGGTACTCTTAACCCAACTTCGACAAATTTACCCTGAAAAAGGCAAGAAATTGAGCGTATAATAGTCGTAACCTATTGGTATGGTTGAATGTTGCTTTCGGCGTTTAATGTAGTGCCTGAATATTATTGTTTATGCTTGCGGCGCCATTGCTTACATGGTAAAATACCGGTGTGTTTATCCGTGAAAAGATCAAAAAAGTGAATGGCGGGAAGAGCTACATACAACACCAACTCATCGAATCCATTCGCACCCCTTCAGGGCCAAGACAGCAAATAGTCTTAAACCTTGGGCAGCTTAGTCTGCCCGAGGAGAAGTGGAAGACCCTTGCCAATTGCATTGAAGGATTTTTAGCAAATCAAAAAACGTTGTTTCCTCAAGATCCTGAAATAGAGGCGAAAGCAAGGCATTATGCCAGCCAGATAAGACAGGAGCGGTTGGACAGGGCGCAAGAACGTATTACCGGCGGTGAATCAGCAGGGGAAGAACCTGCTCAATACGAGCATGTGAATATTAATTCCCTGATAACAAATGATGCAAAGACCGTAGGCGCCGAACACGTGGCCATAAGCCAAATGAATGAATACGGGTTTGATAAGATATTGCAAGGGCTTGATTTTACAGATGACCAGATTGCCTATTCCAAGATGCTCATTGTGGGGAGAATGGTTCATCCCGGCAGCGAGCGTGATACCGTGCGATGGCTTTCTGAAACAAGCGGGGCGGGAGAGCTGTTGGACTCCGGGGTTAAACTGTATGATAAAGCGCTGCATCGCGCGGCAGTCTTGCTTTGGGAGAATCATGCCGCCATAGAGCAAGAGTTGTCAAAGCGGGCGCGAGAGATATTTTCCCTTAAAGAGACGGTGATTTTATATGATTTAACAAATACCTATTTTGAGGGTAGCAAAAGAGGGAGTAAGGTGGCCCGGCGCTACAAATCAAAAGAGAGCCGTAATGATTGTCCGTTAATTACGCTATCCCTTACCGTTGATGAAGAGGGATTTCCCAAGCAGAGCAAGGTTTTTGAGGGCAATGTGTCGGAGCCTGGTACCCTGAAAGATATTTTGGAGGGATTAAAAAAAGAAGACGGTATGTTTTCAAATGATAGAACGATAGTTATGGACGCAGGGGTTGCAACGGAAGAGAACATTGCGCTTATCAGGAAGAGTGGCTATAAATATGTGGTCGTCTCGCGCAAGAAATCTTTTGAAGATACTTTTTGGCCTGAAACGGACGAAGAGAAGATTATGTTATCAGACGGGAAAACAACGTTGGGCATGAAATTAGTCCGTACTGAAGAAGAGGCATTCCTTTTATGCCACAGCGAGGCAAAAGAGCCAAAAGAGAAGTCCATCCTTTCCCTGAAAGAACAAAGGTTTGAAGAGGCGCTCTCGGCAATAAAAGAAGGATTAGAGAAGCCAAAAAGACAGAAAAAATATGATACGATCATAGAGAGGATAGGCCGGTTAAAAGAACGCTACAAGGTGGGCAATTTATATACGATCAAAGTGGAACAGACGGATGGCAAAGCGACCGATATCAAATTTAAGAAAAATGCTCAGGCGCAAGCAAAGGAAGAAGCCATAGGCACGTATGTATTACGGACAAACCGACTTGATCTTAGCGGGGAAGAGATATCAAAGCTCCATAGGTCGTTGAGTACTGTTGAGGAAAGTTTTAAAACAATGAAAGGCAACCTTGGTTTACGGCCAAACTTTCACCACACAGATACCCCAACCATTGCCCACGTGCATGTCACTGTATTGGCCTATCACATACTTGCCGGGATATTAAAAAAGCTAAGAACCGCAGGGGTTCATTATAATTGGAATACGATTCGTAATATCCTTGCCACCCATATAAGGGTAACAACGACCATGAACACAAAGGACGGCTGCGTTATTGACGTCAGAACCTGCACAGCGCCCACGGAAAAGCAGCACACGATTTACAATAAACTACAACCTAAATCCTGCAAACAAGGCAAAGCCTTGTTGCAGGAATAGGATTGAAATGGTAGGATTTCCAAGGTATTCGGCGGTATATTGATAACAAAAAACACCTGAAAGGAGATTCACCATTTCGATGAAGAATATAGCAAAAAAATACAGCAAAAGACAACCGAAAATCAAGGCAGAGATGAGCGGGAAAGGCTTAACGGTACATGCAGGGCTTTTACCGGTATTGAATTTTATGGGTAAGCTGATGTTCCGGGAGAGAGTCCATGAAGCGGTCCATAAGGATCGTGGAGCAAATGCCCGGTTGCTAAGCCCCACAATAAATGAACCTGGAATTCTCAGATTAAGTGGAATTAATATATTGAGGTAAAACGGATTTTAGCAGATAGACAGCATCTGGGAAAGAGGAGTTGGAATCTACCATGACGATGTCGATGGTATTAAAGTTTTTTTTACAACGGAAACACCTGGCGAGGTTCGTATTTGGGTTGGTGGCGGAATTAAATTCAGAACAGAGAGGGCAGAGGAAGCGGAAATAGCCTTCGGAGTATTTATGAGGTATGGAGAGGACATCAGTGATGAGTCGATCGATGGGGATATCGTTTCGTAATGAGCGCAAGAGTTGAGGGGAAAAGAGACGGGCCATGGTAGACCTCCTTAAAAAGATTGAATTTCAGCAAGAGCCTGATGGAAGATATCCTGGGTAATTTTCTGTGATTGTCTGATGGAAGCGTTAATCAGGCAGGCGGTGGAAATGGCGTTGATTTGCCTTGGGATGCCGGCGGAGAACTCATGGATCAGGTCTTTGACGTCTGAGTCAAAGATTTTATCGGATGCGCCGGAAGATTTCAGATGGAAGTCTATGTATGCAGCGGTTTGAGTTTTAGTAAGGGGATGAATGTGGTAATGTACCGAGATGCGTTGTGCGAAGTCGGCATGGATGTCTCTTTTGAGGATATATTTGAGGTGTTCCTGTCCCGAGAGGATGATTTTGAGATGAGTGGAAGAATCAAGCGGAGAGCTGACAAGGAGTCTGAGGTCTGTGATGGCGTCGGTTTTCAGGAGATGAGCCTCGTCGATAACGATAATGGGAGTGAGATTTGAGCGCAAGGATTTATCCATAATTTGGAGGAAGAGCCGGTCTTTGGTGTGTTTTGGTATTTCACCGAGCTGGGAGACGATTAAGGAGAGAAGGCTGGATGATTTTAGGTGGGTAAAATGGAGGTAGATGGGGAGAAACAGGTTTTGGGGGATTTGTGAGAGGAAGAGTTTGAGGAGTGTGGATTTTCCGACTCCCGTCTGTCCGTAGAGGACGGCGATAGAGCCTGAGTGTAAGAGGTATTGGAGTCGTGCAAGCCCCTGGGTAAAGCGTTCGTCTTTCATGATAAGGCTGGTGTTGATTCTTTCAGAGAACGGCTGAGTAGTCATGGAAAAATGAGAAGTAAACATGGTTAAGAGACCTCCTTTTTCGAGTAAGCGATTTGTAATTCACGAATGATATAGGGTAAGGTTTTCACGGAGGCATTTTGGAATGCCTCCGTGAGCAATGATTCGTTGAGAGCGGGGATACGGTTGTAGCATTTTTTAAGCGATTCGAGTTCATGAGAGCTGAAGGCGGAGAGAGAGCCTTTGTGTCCCATGAGGAGTGCGAGTTTCTGGACGAATGCCATGAATGGCCAGGGTCGTTCGGAGATGATTTGGTGGTAATCAATGCCTTTGGCCTGAGCCTGGAGAATGGATTTGTGTTTCTGAGTGATAAGGTCGAGGTAATTATGTTTTGGTTTTGAAGGTGAGGCGGCTGGAGTTTCAGCGCCCTGGTCGCGCAGGTAGAGATTTCCCGAGCCGAGGTATTCACCGTTTGCGGAATAGATCAAGACCTTTTTGAGATCGCCGTATGGGTCGTAACGGACTTCTACTTTATCGCCTCTGAGTTTGGGGTCAACACGGTAAAAGCGGTTATCAATGCGGACATCGGCAAAGGTTCTGTCAACGGTTCTGGGGATGCGTTTCATGAAGAAGGCAAGAGCGGCGTCCATATCGACGTGTCGGATGACGGTAAGCCCCTCGTCGTAGCGTTGTTTTGGAGATTGATTGGTTTCGGAGTGGATTCTTGCGTGATAGACAACGGCAAGGTAAGCGGAGAAGGCCTGGTTAATGGCATCAAGGGTGATAATGTCGCCGGAGCGGACTTCCGACTCGAACTGTGTCTGGCTGGTGCCGAAGAAACGTTCGACCAGTCCGCCGGGAGCAGGGTCGCGTGGTGGTCTGTGGATGAGTTTAATGCCGAGGTTGTAACAGGCAGAGCGCAGGGCGTCAGAGTGGTAGACCTTGGCATTGTCGAGGTAGAGTTCTTTGGGCGAGCCGTGGATAGTCCAGGCCCTGATGAGAGAATCGATAAGGATATCGAGGGTTTGTTTGAGATAATACCGTCCTTCGACCACATAACGGCTGTAGCAGTCGATAAAGAGACAGAGGTTTGTGGGAAGCGCCTCGCCGTCAACGAGCACGAAAGGGCCTTCCTGGAAGTCGCCAATCCAGAGGTCGTGGGTATGCTCACGGCTAAGAGCGTATACGCACCTTTTGCTGTGAGACGCCGAGTTTGAGCCGGGTCGCCCCTGCGAGTCTGAGATGGCGGTAGAGGGTGGATTTGGGGATCGTTTTCCCATAGTATTTCTCAAGAAAGCGGTTGAGGCAATCGTCGCTGCGGCGTGGTTGTTCTTTTTTGAGTTCAACGGCTTTGTCGATAATTTCAGGAGAAAACCTTCTGGATGCGCCACGGTCGCTCCTCGCCTTTCTTGCAAGAGATTGAAATCCATCTTTGCGGTAGCGGTTGAGTTTTCTCCTGAGGGTAGAGATAGTGGGTCTTTTCCGCTTTCCGTTGGGGAATACGACCTCCTGAAGGCAGAGTTTTTTCAGAAAAAGGTTGGTCTGCTCCTTCTCAATCTCACCGAAGATGACAGGATGCAGAAGATTGCACCAGAATAAAGCCCATTTTTCGTCTTTCGATTTCATAATTCACCTCCTTTTTTAAGTGTGGAGGTGATTGTAACTCAAGACCAGCCGCTTTTTGTTGCCAGTTCGGGGAAAAATGAATGCCCAAAAATTCGGTGATATTCCGGCTCGGCGCTGAACAATTGAATCGATTGATCGAGGGAGGTTTTTCGTTGTTTGCTTTTATACTTTCCGTGGTAAATGGGAAACATTTGGCGAAAAACCGGAGAGTTGGGGTCGGCCTGCCTGATGAGGTCAAAGGCGTTGCGGAGTGTGTATTTCAGTGAGCCAAAGAAACGCAGCCACCTCCAAACGGTTGACCAGGCAAGCATGCGGTTGTCTATTTCCTGTGTTCGGGTAGTATATCCGATGGCAGAGGAGACACTCCGGTAGGTTTCTGTATCATCTTTGACATAAGCCTGACTGAAGGAGAGACAGTGATCCTTTACGTACCGCTTGTAAGGGAGCGCATACTCAGGATAGGAAGTAAACGTCTTCTTGCACAAGGAACATTTCCAACGTCCCAGGAAAGATTCTATCGTATGAACAAGGGAGTCGATAATAACGTGAAACAACCGATATCTGCATTCATGAAGGGTGAAATTGACATGGGTACTCTTGCACTTTGGACAAAAGCATGGCTTCTGTTTTGTCGCAATAAGCTTTTCATGCTTGTGGATTTTTTCTATAATATTCACGCACTGCCTCCTTTGTATAGAGGGGAAATGGGCAGGAGGATGAAGTTTCCCAACGTTCGGTCCTCCTGCCCTGAGTTTTTTATGTTCCGGAAAAATCTTACAAAACTTGTCCTCGTGAAAACGGGGAACTGGGAAGTAAACCGCCGTTAGGAAGTTTGGAAGTGGTTTTAACCCCTTCCAAACTATTTAATGAGGCTTTACTCCGCCTTACGGACGTAACTTCTTTCTAACGGGGTAAACGATGTATTTTTCTTAACGTGAACAAAAAATCAAGTGAAATACTTACGCAGGATAAAAAAAATGCGGGGTAGCTGGGTAAGATTTTTCAAATCATTTGCTGGGTATTAGACTCAAATATTCTGAGACTAATTGGGCATTTTTGGAGCATTTATTCTAAGACGTAGCATTAAGACGAGGAGGCAATAAGCCGAAGTTGTTTTTGTATGACGTGACGAGCAGTTATTTAGAGGGGAAGTCGAATCATTTTGGTGAGTACGGGTATAATCGTGACGGCAAAAAGAGGAAAAAACAGATAGTGATCGGTATGCTTTGTGATGAATCCGGGGAGCCGGTATCAACAGAAGTATTTAGGGGCAACACCCAGGATCCGAAGACCTTTGAATCTCAGGTAAAGAAGGTATTAGAGCGGTTTGGATGCAAAGATGTAACGATTGTAGGAGATCGTGGGATGATCAAGACGGTGCAAATCGAAAGTTTACCGGAAGGGTTTCATTACATAACGGCGATAACCAAGCCGCAGATAGAGTCGTTGATAAATAAAGGGATACTGCAATTAGGATTGTTCGAAGAAAAGCTCTGCGAGATAAAGGATGATGAGGTTAGATATATTCTGAGGCGCAATCCGGTAAGGGCGGAAGAGATGTCAAAGACCCGTGTATCAAAATTACAGAGTATAGAGAAATACATCGTGAAGAAGAACAGTTATCTGAAGGAACATCCTAAGTCGTCAGTATCGAAGGCCCTGGAAACAACAAGGGAAAGGCTAACGAGATTGAAACTTGATGGGTGGGTGCAGATAAAAGAAGAGGATAGGACGCTAAAGATAGAGAGAGATGAGGAAGCATTAAAGGAGGCATCATACCTTGATGGTTGTTACGCAATCAAGACTGATCTTGAGGAGAACGAGGCGGATACCAATCTGGTACATGAACGATACAAGGATTTAACGGAAGTGGAGAAGGCGTTTCGGGACTGTAAGACGGTGAATTTGGAGGTTCGTCCGGTGTATGTAAGAAAGGAGGATAGTACACGGGGACATGTGTTTGTGGTAATGCTTGCGTACATGATAATTCGAAGGCTGCGCAGAGCGTGGAAGAATTTTGACTTGACGGTAGAGGAAGGTCTCGCACAATTGACGACCATTTGTTCGATGGAAGTAACAATCAAAGGCCAAAAAGCTAGTTGCCAGAAGATCCCGCGTCCGCGGCAACAATCACATGAATTATTAGAGGCATTACAGATAAAGTTGCCAGAAGTATTGCCAAGCCGGAACATACGGGTAGTCACTAGAAAAAAGCTTGCTGTTCGGCGTAAAAGTCAATAAATATAAGGCTTTTACGGCACTTTTGTTTTTTGACTTGGGGTGAACATCCGCTTTAAGAGAGGGTCACAGTTTAATTCCCATCTGAAGCTGTATTGTGGAAAACCAGACATACTGATTTTTAGTGGCAGAACTTAAAAACGTAGCAATTATAAGTGTCTGCACAGACACTTATAACCGACATTGCGGTTGATTTTGATAAATCATAAATTGCCCATATTAACTAACGCCGGCCTCCTGCTTGCCATTAGAATATTTCTTCTATTTTTTTTGAAATTACCGCAAGGTTTCTCTCTTTAGTCAAATATTCCACTTCGTTAGGGTGCACCTTCAAATCGGCAAGTATTTTCTTAATTCTCTTCCAGCCGGAATCCTTCTTTTTTTCGTCCGTTATCAGGTACATATCAGAAACCAGCTCTCCAAGGTTTTGTATTAGTCGCAGGTCTTTATTTTCATAAAATCCCTTAATAACCTTCTTTTGATATTGAGTGTACCCTTTTTCTTTGTTCTGATCCAAAATATATCCTGTTTTTTCTTTCTTGTAACTATTCAGCGTGATTTTGCGACTACCATATATGGCATAAAATGACTAAAAACATAAAATTTAGCCACAGGTTGTACTACCACATATAGTCTGAAAATACAAAACAAGCATTCTCTACCACATATAATGTTTTTTGCTCAAACACGCTGAATAGTTACGTTTTTTCTTTTTTTTAAATGATATTAAAAATAAAACTTCAACTAACCAATGCTTACCAAAGGTGTTTTCGGCAAATTCTTTGTCCCAATAACTAACTCCTCAACAAAATTACCAACATTTTCTATCCGCTTCTCATGAAGTTCGTGTTCATATTTTTCAATTTCTCTTACAATAGCGCTGCCAACAATTACGCCTTCTGCGATCTTTCCGACCATACTTGCTTGTTTGGCTGTGGATACCCCAAAACCTACTACAATAGGAATACTAGTAAGCTGTTTAAGTTTATTAATATTTTGTACAATATCATCGGGCAACATATCCCTTGCTCCGGTAATCCCCACCACCGAAATATAATACAAAAACCCCTGCGTTCTTTGAGTAATAAGGTTCATTCGTTGATTCGTTGTTGTTGGGGCCACAAAACAAACAATTTTTAAATCATTTTTGGATGAGATTTCAAATATTTCTTCATTTTCTTCAATGGGAAGGTCTGGGATAGTCAATCCGTCAAACCCTGCCTTTAAAGCCATTTCAACAAAAGCTTTACTTCCAAATTTGTACACAATACTATAAGAAATCATTCCGACTACAGGTATTTGAGTTTTACTGCGAAGCCTCGAAATCATATCGAATATTTGCGCAACCTTTACCCCTTTTCCCAATGCCCTGTGATATGATGCCTGAATAACAGGCCCATCTGCAATAGGGTCGGAAAATGGTACACCAAGCTCAATAATATCTGCCCCTTTTTTCTCAAAAGCAAGAATCAAGTCCTCTGTTGTTTCGATGTCAGGGTCTCCGGCCGTAATAAACGGAATAAAAGCAGGCTCCTTTTTTCTTTTTAATTCTTCAAATTTTTTATCAATCCTGTTCATTGGAATCATCTCAACAAAACTATAACGATTTCTCTACTCTAAAAATCAAATAGAGACTGTGCTTTACTTCGAATTAAATACCTTATTTACTTACGATTATTTTATATGTGGTATTCCACTAGATGACGTAGCCTAGTTTTTTTGCCACTTCAAAGGAATCCTTATCTCCAGTACCGGATAAACAAACAATAATCAATTTGTCCTTACTCAAAACAGGAGCAAGTTTCATTGTATACGCAATAGCATGTGCGGCCTCAAGGGCTGGAATAATCCCTTCTAATCGGGCACATTCCTGAAAGGCGCTTACCGCTTCTTCGTCAGTTATCGAAACATAATCAGCCCTTCCAATGTCTTTCAAATAGCTGTGCTCGGGACCAACGCCGGGATAGTCCAAACCGGCAGAAATTGAATGCACCGGCAATGTTTGCCCATCATCGTCCTGAAGAACATAGCTTACACTTCCATGCAACACACCTACTTTCCCGCTTGTCAGAGTCGATGCATGCTGGCCTACTCCAGGGCCAGTGCCTCCCGCTTCTACGCCAATCATTTTTACCTCTTTGTCGTCAATGAATGGATGAAACAATCCTATTGAATTACTACCGCCACCAACACAGGCAATAAGATAATCCGGCAGCCGGTTTTCCTTTTCCAATATCTGCTTTTTTGCTTCTCGTCCTATTACTAACTGGAAATCTCTTACCATTGTTGGGTAAGGATGAGGACCAACAACAGAACCAATAATGTAATGAGTGTGTTTTACCGACCCCATCCAGTCCCTCAAAGCCTCATTTGTAGCATCTTTTAATGTTTTCGAACCACTGACGACGGGAATAACCTTTGCTCCGAGCAGCTTCATTCTAAAAACATTCAACGACTGACGTCTCATGTCTTCTTCGCCCATATATACATCACATTGAACACCAAACATTGCAGCAGCAGTAGCCGTGGCGACGCCATGCTGTCCAGCGCCAGTTTCAGCAATAATGCGCTTTTTTCCCATCCTCAAAGCAAGCAATATTTGCCCAATCGTATTATTAATTTTATGTGCTCCGGTATGATTTAAATCCTCCCTTTTGAGATATATTTTAGCGCCGCCAAGTTTTTTTGTCAGCCTTTCCGCATAATAAAGGGTTGAAGGACGCCCCACATACTCTCTCAAATAGTATTCCAGTTCTGTATTGAATGTCGGATCGTTTTTCGCATCATTATATGCTTGTTCCAATTGGTCGAGAGAGGGCATAATCGTTTCCGGCACAAACTTTCCGCCAAAGCGGCCAAAATGCCCCATTTTAGCAGAAAAACCATCTGCCACCGATAATTTTTCATACGCAGGAGTTCTTATTTTTGAAGTAGTGATGCTCATAATTTAAACCTCCTTCTTTCATTTTAAAACAAGTAATTTTCTCTTAATACTTAATTGCCTGGAGATACAAGGTTTCAAACAGGCAAAAAAGGATTGAAACTACGGATTACACAGATTATGTATTTATCTCTGCACAATCTGTAGTTTATCTTGAATTTCCCTAAAAACCTAACTCATTTATAAAGATACAACGCACATAAAAGTACCGAATAAATACAATGAGGGTAGCAAATTGACCTCTGCTACCCTCATTGCTCGACAACATATATATCCTGAAAATTAAATCAGGTACATGAAACTTAGTGATGTATTTCTACACCAGCATCTGCATTAGCACGGTGAGGAATATCAGTTCTCTTGAACCATTCAACATCCACGTCGCCAGGTTTTCTCTTCCAGCCTGGGAGTAAATCAAGATATTCACCATGTTTCCAGAAATCAGCAGATTTGTGTTCTAAACCGATCTTTTTCTCAATAGCTGCAAACCTTCTCAACTTAGCTGCTTCGGTTTTGATTTCAACCAATTTTCTGTCCTGCTCAAAGGCGCTTCCATTTCCGTACGTTTGATTGTACATAGACATATGTGCATATGCCTTATAAACGTTACCGGTCAGGTAACAAATCATTTCCAGCCCTAAACGCTCTAAGTTAGAAGTCGCGTAGAACCTTGGATCTCCGCCTGGTAACAAGCTGAAAGTATAATGACCGTACCAATCAGGAGCTGATCCTTCAGGCATTGGGTCAACTACACCATCAAGATAACAACCCACGATAACCGCAGCTGCCTCTCTCCACTTTGTAAAACTCAAATTAACACCTGCGTCCATTTCTTTGAGTTTATCCGCTGCGAACCTTGGCGAATGACAGTCCTGGCATAACTTAATCCAAGAGTCTCTTTTCGCTTTATGTTTTGGTGCCCCGCGGTCTACCTGGAACATGCCCATATCGCTATAGATCGTTCCAAACCTCTGCGGATTGTGATCGCCGTTTTGCATATGGCAATAAGCACAGGTCGGCACCCTGTAGTTACCCTTCTTCAACTTCTTGCCCCAGTCCATCCTGGCTGATTCTGCTTCATACAATGCTCCATGGATAGAGGTATTGTACATAGCCCATTCATCATGGTCTATACCCATATGACAAACCCTGCAAGCGGTCGGTTTTCTTGCCTCAGCCGGGTCAAATTTGTGCCTTGTGTGGCAACCGGAACATCTGTTTTCCGCAATAGCATGACAATGCGCACAGCCAGTAACCTCTTCAGCAGGTTTCCCTACGTGCCATGAAAATTCCAACACGTTAACTGTGTATGCATGAGTATGAGACCCCAAACCGCCAGCCCTGTGTTCCGCTGTTTCTTTTGGATGACAGTCGTTACAGAGCTTATAGGTTGGCATTTCAAGCTTCTGGTGGTTATTACCATGACAATCAGCACAACCAACCAAATCTTCAACCGGTTTTCCATCCTTCTTTATGCCAATCCCTCTCCTTATGTCCTTGCTGCCATGCGAACTTTGCTTCCAATCGTTCACAATCGTCGGAGTTTGTACTGTATGGCACAATACGCATTCTTCGTTCTTGAATACCCCTTCTGTCTGGCTTCCATTTGTCCAATAATGCTCCGGATCGTACCAACGAATCGACGGTAACATCTTCAAAAAAGACTTGTATGGCCCACGTCCATCAACATATTCAGGTTCAGTATATTTAGCGGTCAACCCAAATATATACAAGGTGCCATCATTATCCGGGCCAACTGGCTGGCCGAATACCTGTGATGCTACGTCCTGAAAAGTTGGTCCTTCAGCCATTGCAACACCATTTTCCATAGCGCAAGCTAGCAAGGTTACGCCTGCAAAGGCAAACGTCGCACCTACAATCCTGGACAATGGTTTCTTAAAAATTTCAAACATTACATCTTCTCCTTTCTTTACTTTAAACACTTTTAAAACTACGGTTATTACCTAAGTGACACAAGCGAGAATCACAGGTAAAAGCAGGAACATTAAATAATCTTTAGCCTAACCACCCCCTTCCCAGGTTCTTTATTAAACAAATTTTTAAAAGATTTTCATGCAAAATTTCAAGGCATAAAAATTTTCAACATTATACAGCGGTAGAATATCTTGTCAAGGACATTTTCATTGCAGCCAGTGCAATGTTAACGCCGCATTAAAACCTCTTATACTGCGGTAAAAAACGATATTTTACAACCGTTTTAGTTTTTTTAAGAATTTCCGAAATTACTAAGCATTATACATCAATAACGGCAATAACGGCAATTCAAAACTCCCGAAGTGTTTTTTCGCCAAAAAGTACCTAAATGTAATGTATAGACTGTGCCGAATGCAAAATTGCACTGATAGGGCTTTTGTAAAATTTTCCCTGGCCATAAAATCACAGGGCAGGATAATCAATTTTTGGGGTAAATAACACGCGCACCAGCCCATTTTCCCAAACAAAAATGTGGCGCTGTGCGATATTGTAGAGAAAATCTGTGCGCTTGAAAAGGATATTTCGAAAAAAATGCTCCGTCTTTGTCCAAATGGCAAGCGCCCACCTATCTCGCCTCAACTCTCAGAGCTTCTGAAGTATTTTTTTTAGTCAAAAAGTACCTAAGCCTATTAATTCCAGTGGGATAGGCAAGGATTAAAAAGCTTCACCATTGCTGAGTGGGAAATGGCATGACACCTGTTTTTAAACCCTGTAATGGAACATGGAGACTGGACAGGCTATACGCACGTCCTGCCATGTACAAATTTGCGTCTTGTATTTAATCTGGTATCAAATCAAATTCCACCAGATCAAGAGTTATGAAATTTTAAATTGATATGACATGAACTACTTATTCGCCTATCATGGCTTTTGCGCCATGCCATCGCTACCGCCGCTTAATGTAACGATAGCCGCTTCTATTTCGCCTGCCATTGGCTGATTTGGATTTAACCGCAGTGTTTCTTTTAAATGAAATAATGCTTTCCGGGTGTTGTTGAAATAATTCGCATACACAACGCCGAGCGCCTTGTGCACCGAGGAATTTTCAGGATTAATTTCTATTGCTCGTGCAAATGCGTCAACTGCCTCTCCATATCTTCCTTTTTCCATAAGGGCATTGCCAAGGTAATGGTGAAAATCCGCGTCATCCGCATTGATTTTAATAGCCTCTTCAAACTCAGAAATAGCCTTATCAACATTTTTTTTGGATAGATAGGCAATGCCAAGATTGCAATGCGCATAGCAATCTGTTTGGTCATATTCCAGGACGATGTCAAGTTCCCGGATGGCATTATCCGTCATTCCCATTGTCATGTACACACATGCCAGATTATTATGCACATCCGCGCCGTCAAATCCAAGGGCTACCGCTGTGTTTAATGCCTCTGCCGCTTTTTCCCCGTCGCCTTTATTTGCATAGGCAATTCCCAAATTGTTATATGCGCTTGCCATTTTCGGGTCGAGCCGGATCGCCGTATCAAACTCTCTCATTGCTTTATCAAATTGTTTCATGTTTGTGTATAACATCCCTAAACTATTGTGAATATTTGCATCGGCAGGGTCTAATTGAAGCGCTGTTTTGTATGCCTCTTCCGCGCCATCAAAATCTCCCATTTCTTTAAGAACATTTCCCAGTGAATTGTGCGTTGAAGATTTATCGGGTGCGATTTTTAATGCTTTCAGAAAGGCGTCAACAGACTCACGGTAATTTTTTGTTTCAAGATAGATAAGCCCTAAATTACTGTGATAGCGGAAATCGAACGGATTGCACCGGATCGCTTTTTCATACATTTTCACTGCCGCAGGATACTGTTTCTTTTTTTTATAAATATTTCCTATATTATTGTATGCATCTGCATGGTAGGGATTTGATTGTATTGCCTTTTCATATGCTGCGATAGCATCGCCAATCAGTTCCTTTCGTTCGTATAAATTCCCCAGATTATAATACGCCCCGGCATCATTCGGTTTTATTTCCAGGGTCTTTTTATACTCATACTCCGCCTTTTCATACATCCCTTTTGAATTATATACCACCCCAAGGTTGTGGTGTGCGCGTGCACTGTCAGGTTCTCTTGCCAGGGCATCATGCCACAGAGCAAATTCATCATGCCATACGACATTCCGGGAAATACTTATAAAGGCAAAAACGATTAAAATCACGCCAAAGCATATCTTCGCAAAAATATTCTCTGAAACACCCTTCCAGAACAGTACACCCACAGCGCCCGAAAATCCCATGAGGGGAATATACATGTAACGCTCTGACATGATATTGCTTAACGGGATTATATTTGACACCGGCGAAAGGGTGACAAAAAACCACACTGCAAAAAAACAGAATAATTTGTTTCCTTTCCCTATACGCAATAAAACAATAATCAGTACAATTATCAAAACGACAGAGATTGAAAACGATACCACATCTGCCAATACCGGCAGAATCACATAATCAGCATTAAGGTCAAAAGGTAGGAACAAAAGCTTTATATACGAGGCAAGTACCTTAAACATCACAAAGATGCTTTGCCCGGACTCGCTCAGATTAATAGACACATCCTTAAATACCCAAAACTGAATAATTAAATAGCAGCACGTGACTAAAAAATATCCAATATAGACGCCTTTCATTTTTTTAACACACTCTTTAAAAGGATTATTTTTTGATGGAAAAAAGAATGTATATATCACGAGCATTACCGGCAGAGTTACTGCCATCTCTTTTGAAAATAACGACAGTGCATAGAAAGTCAAAGAACCGGAATAACACAGATAAAATGCGCCTTTCTTCTTCAAGCCATCGTCGATTTTTAAGAACAGGATAAACGTCATTAGATAAAAGAAGGCGGCAAGGATATCTTCGCGATAGCTGATAGAATTAACTGTTTCTGTTATTACGGGATGGGTGGCAAACAATAATGCTGAAATAAACGCCAATGAATGTATCCGCGTTATCTTTTTAATAAAAAAGTAGAATACTGTTACATTTGCAATATGAAAGAGGAGATTAGTGAAGTGATACCCCGATGGGTTTTCTCCCCAAAGAGAATAGTCAAGAAAATAGGTAAACGTAACCATAGGACGATAGCTTATCTCTCCGGAAAGCATGAAATACTGAAAGGAAAACAACGTCCGGAAATTATCCCAATTCTTAATCAAATGGTTATTAACAATCGTAACAGAATCATCATAAACAAAATTATTCCGCAACGTGTTAACAAAGATAATACATGACCATATAACCATAAATGCAACAGGGATTACCTGCCATTTCCAGCTTCCCGGCATTTTGGTTGAAACTGCAGTTGCATTCATAATAAATCAGATTTTAACGTTTTACATAACCTGCAGCAGGGAAAAAGGGGGCGTACGTTCATAAACCCAAACACCCGCTGCGGACTACAAATTTTAAGAAAACGCACTACCCGTAAGGGTCGGGTTGATGCAATTGTTATGTTGTTTTTGGGGGGGGATGAAAACTCTATTTTAACGCTAGCGTGTTATCTGGTTTATACCCTCTTTTCAATGAGAGTTCAAAATATTTATTAAAAATTTTGGTTTCACTATAAGAAATATTGTAGCAATCCGGCTTTTAAAAAAAGCCGTGTCGTTGAGAGAGGGTGCAATTTCATTTCTTGTAATACTTATTGTTTATTTATGTCAACCGGCATGGCGCACAAGATGTTACACGGCATGGATTGTCAGGCAAATAAATTGAATACCAAAATCAATTATCTCTAATATTGACATTTGTATTACATTTGTCATACAATTAGTGAATGATAGTATTTGATTCATCCACATTAATACTTCTCGCTAAAATAGACATGCTCGACATGGTTGTCTCTAATTTTAGAGGTAAAGTCTTGATTCCAGAAACAGTTATGACGGAAGTATGCGAAGATCGCAGAATTGAAGTACCTGCTATAGAAAAACTAATCAATGATCATAAAATCGAAGTTTTTAAGGTGAAAGGCATTGCACAGACAAAAAATATTATGGAAGACTTTAGCATCGATAGAGGGGAAGCAGAGGCAATTATTTTATCGATCGAGAAAGGGATATCCATGGTGGCGACCGATGATAGAAATGCGATAAGGGCATGCAAAATGCTCAAGTTAGATTTTGTTACTGCAATAACTATTTTGATAAGAGCATTTGAAAAAACGCTTATCGATAGCGAAACAGCGCTTCTTAAATTACAGAAATTACAATTAATAGGACGATATAGTAAAGAAATAATTCGCGATGCTACAAAACTATTAAGAGGAGGTACATAAAATGGCAACAAAGACCTTGAGTATCCGCATAGGTGATACTGATTACAAATTTCTTTCCTCACTGGCAAAAGAGGAAAATGAAGATGTCTCAAAAAAAATAAGAGAGCTGGTAGACCTCGGGCGGGTTATGCTTGCCATAGAAAAATATAAAAAATCAGAGGCATCTCTCGAAAAAGCTGCGCATATTGCAGGTGTCTCAATAGCAAAGATGATGGATATATTAAAAGAGTACAAAATCGAGGCAAACCTGGAGTACGAAGACTATTTGAAAAGCCTAAAGACGCTGAGAAAAGTGTGGTAATAAATTCCACTTTTGATGAAGTATTTTTTGTTGACAACTAATTATGTATCAGGCCGATTGCGGTGTTGTAATATACCAATCTCATTTGACGCCAGTTCTTCAGCATTATCATTAATTTTGTAAAATTCCTTATAGTGGTTCA
Organism: Candidatus Kuenenia stuttgartiensis; assembly: GCF_900232105.1. NCBI lineage: Bacteria > Pseudomonadati > Planctomycetota > Candidatus Brocadiia > Candidatus Brocadiales > Candidatus Brocadiaceae > Candidatus Kuenenia > Candidatus Kuenenia stuttgartensis. The sequence continues at coordinate 2,872,596 of NZ_LT934425.1, read as the reverse complement.
ACATTGCATTGGAGTTTTTGTACCCTAACCGGCGTCCGTAATTGACGAGACACATGGTTCTTGCTTCGACAAAAGAAAAGCCGTTAAATTGCAAGGCCGCCACGATGCATTTTCTCATGTGGCTGAGGTGATATGCCGTGGTGCGTGCAAAGAAACTTTTGTTGCCTTTAAACAGATATTGTATATCCATGGGATTATCAGGATTTCCTCCCGGCGTGGTTAACGTCTCGCAACCCCTTGGGGTGATGGGAGAAACCTGGCCGCCGGTCATGCCATAGATTTCATTTGCATAACAAATAACAGTAATGTTTGTGTTTCTCCGGATGGCATGCAAAAGATGGTTGCCGCCAATACCCATCAGGTCGCCGTCCCCGCTCACGACTACCACATTAAGCTTTTCGTTCGCATATTTAATACCTTCTGCTACGGGAATTGCCCTGCCATGGGTGGTATGTACTGAATCAAGATTAAAAAATCCCGCACTTCTCCCTGCGCAGCCAATCCCCGAAACGACTACCGTGCCTTGCAAAGGGTAGTTGAGTTCATAAAAGGCCTGGCATATGGTTTTCAGCACAATACCATTTCCGCAACCCCCGCACCATGGCGTTGGCAGCAGTTCGAGTTTCAGATAACGTTTGAACTGGACGTCTTTTATAGCATTGTTTTCCATGATAAAACGACACCCTTGTTTTTTAGCATTTTTTAATCACTTCAGAGAGTACACTCTTTATTTCTTCCAGGCTTATGCGCCCGCCGAGGATAGGGATCAAAGTTACTTCGCGGTGTAATAAACGTTCAATTTCACGGGCATATTGGCCTGTATTCATTTCCATAACGATAATTTTTTTATATTGGGATGCGATGCGCTTAAGGTCGTCAAAAACCGGAAACATCAATATTGGCCGGAATAATGAAAAATCATTTTTGAAATAATACGCCACCCTTGATAAAGCTCCATAAGAGATAAGTAATGTGTCGGTTTTCTTCGGGCATTCAATGTATTCGTAATAGTTATATTGCCCCGCAATGCGTAATTGTTTTTCATGCAGACGTGCAATAAGTTTTCGGTAATTGTCAACATCCGAGGTTTTTGGTTGAGAATCATAGTGTGATAAACCGGTGAAATGACGATTCCCGCAGCCAAACGGAAGCCGTTCCCGATTTTTGATCACAAAATTAACAGGGGGGGCAATTGTCTCAGAGAGGTGGCTTATGTAGCCGTCACTAAGCAGTATAACAGGGCTTAACGATTCTTCGGCGGCATTAAATGCCGTTATCGTATGAGTATAAAGCTCCGTCACGGAATTGGGATAAAATACTATAGGAAAATAATCGCCGTGGCTGCCATATATACATTGCATAACATCTCCCTGCGCGGGCAAGGTAGGCATGCCGGTGCTGGGCCCTACTCTTTGTACATTAACAATCACCAGAGGCACTTCCATCATGTGTGCGAGACCGATGTTTTCCTGCATTAAAGAGAATCCAGGGCCGGACGTGGCTGTCATTGATTTAAGGCCGGCGAGTGACGCACCGATAACGGCGCTTAATGAGGAAATTTCATCTTCCATCTGCAGTACTTTTACTTTTTTCCTGCTCACCAGGTTGTGGATTATTTCCGATGCCGGAGTAATGGGGTAGCCGGCAAAAAATGTCAGGCCTGCAACCTCAGATCCCAACACAATTGCCTGGTTTCCCTGCAATAATTGTTTAGACATTTATTTCCTCTATTTCAATGGCTATGTCCGGGCAATAACGCTGGCAGGTTCTGCAGACAATACATTTATTCAATTCCATTAATATTTTGTTTTTAATTTCCAGATTCTTCACCGGGCAAAGATTTACGCAGATACCGCAGCGTTTGCAATATTTATGATTTATGTGAACTATTCCCTTTCGTTTTTTTTCGTTGTTTTTTTCCACTGGATAACGTTACTTCTTCATAATATTAATAGGAAAGTTTTTTATACGATGTATTCACTACTTGTTGGGGAAGATTGCATGGCACTACTAAGGATTTGTGAAAAGCCAGATTTACATTTGCCTGTAGCTATTAAAGATATCTAGTCTAACAATAATATATTATGAATTCTAGCGATATTTACGTGTGGTTTTCGTTGCGAATTAATGTCTTGAGGAGGATAAGTGATGAAGCAAAAATATTCTCTCTTACCAGTGTACATCCCCTTTGATTTTTTGGGATCAACGATTTTCAACCAATCCTTTTAAAATATTTAAATTTTTCACATCCATGCCGCCCTCTTTTGGTGTTTCCAGTATTTTCGGTATGTGTTTCATTGTATTCATAATCTGTCTGAAGGGTTCCAGTCCTATAGCGCCTTGCCCGATATGTTCGTGCCGGTCAATTTTACTACCCAAAGCCCCTTTCGAATCATTTAAATGAATGGCATAAAGGGAGTTGAGGCCTACCGTGGCATCCAATTCCTCCATCGTTGTTTCAAATCCGATCTTCGTCCTTATATCATAGCCCGCTGCGAAAGCATGGCATGTATCAAAACAGACGCCTATTCTTCCAGAACCGATTCCCTCAATTAATTGCTGTAACTGCTTGAAATGATAACCAATGCTTGACCCCTGGCCGGCAGTGTTTTCCATCAGGATTTTTACGGGAGAGTTGTTTGTTTTTTTGAGTACTGATTTTATCATTTTGATTACGTTTTTCATGCCGGTTTGTTTGCCGGTATTTTTTGTGAAACCGGGATGTATAATAATAGACGCAATGCCAAGGTCATCACATCGTTGAATCTCTCCCAGGAGGGAATTGTGGGTAAGTGCGTGAATTCTGCTATCGCTGGTGGCAAGATTGATAAGATAGGATGCGTGTGAAAAAATTGTTTTTATGTTTGATTGCCGCAATGTTTCTCTGAAAATTGTTTTTTCCGCCGGACCGACGATTTTTTCTTTCCATTGGCGTTGGTTTTTCGTAAAGATTTGAAAGGTGTCTATTCCCAAAGACGCGGCTTCATTGAAGGCGTTATGCAAACTGCCTTTTATTGAACAATGTACTCCCAGGAGCATAGGTTAAATGTAAATAGTTATTGGCCTTAAATAATAGATATCGCTGATAATACAGCACAGGAATGCACCTCTCTGCTTCCTATACCATTTAATTATTTTCTCATAAACCGGAAAAAACCAAATTTCTGCTCTTTGCTGGCTGGAGTAACATGAATTTCCTGTTTTTCCTCCATCAGAAGGAATTCGCTTCCTAATTCATTTTGTAATTTTTCCGCGTCGTATTGTTCAATATCAAGACCGCTGCACCTTGTTGGGCCGTCAATTGCAAAAGCGGCGATAATCAAATGCCCTCCCCTTTTCAAAGAATTTTGTAATACCTCAACATATTTCTTTCTGTCCGATGGATCGGTCAGGAAATGAAACACCGCCCTGTCATGCCAAAGGTCAAACGGATAGGGCGCGACATATTCTGTTACATCGGCCTCAATCCAGCATACATTTTCAGCCCGCCTGCCCAGTCTCTCCCGAGCATATTGAATAGCTCTTGATGAAATATCCAGAACGGTTAAATCCCGATATCCCTTCTCCAGCAATTCATCCACAAGGACAGACACACCGCCACCCACATCAATAATTTTTGCAGCATTGTCTGGTTTTGCCAAGGTGATAAACTCCAGTGACACAGCAGGGTTAACCTGGTACCAACTGACCTCTGACGGTTTCTTTTGTTCATAAACATTTTCCCAATGTTTCTTTCGGCTACTGTCCATCGCTTTGCATCCCTCTATATAATGTATTGTTCATAATCATAATTCTTTTGAGAATGTTTTAGCAGAAATTTGGTATCTATTCAGCGTATTTTCATCCACTGTCGCTACGAGCTGGCAAAATCAGGCAATTCACCACGGAATAGCATCTGTAATGCCCGGCTCAAATTTACCCCTTGTTTTCGACAGGTCGAGAGATAACTCCGAATGCGGCAGAAAATTTTCGCTCCCTCCAAAGAACGAAAACAGCCCGATATCTTCTGCTGAACCTTCGTCATCCTGATATCGTTTTCTGCCAAATTGTTCGTAAAGGGGACATTTTTATTGTCCATAAACCTCAGCACATCACCCTCATACTTCCTCAATCGTTCCAGAAGATTCCGGGCCTTTGTCCTTCTTACCCTACCCCTTTTTCCCTTACGGTTCGTTTCATCAGGAGGAGAGCTTTCGGCTTCTGCGTTTTGTAGTATCGTCCTATACCTTTGCCGGTATTTTTCAGACTCATCGGTTCCCAGTATTCCCCCCGCATCGCTTGTCGCACGGTTTATCTCTTTAAGTAATGCTTTCATCTCTTTCGCCCACTCCTGCTTATTATCATCTTCCCACACCCCCTCCAATTCCCTCAAGTGGTGCGCATTACACAACGCATGCATACAGTTGCTATAGGTGTAATACGACTTCAAATGGTCATGGCAAAGAATCCCCCTAAATTCAGGTAATATACCAATACTATTTATCGCTTCTGTTCCACGCCTTTCATGTGGGAAAAAGTACGTCCACAAACTATTGGATGCACTGTGCAACCAATACCTGTCTCCATTCTTGTTGATGCCCGTTTCATCCACATGCATCACCTCTGATTTTGTAAGTTCTTCCCTGGCTCTCACATCGAAGGGTTCCAATGACTCGTAGGCTTCCCTGTTAAAGTTGTAAATAGAACCTTCACTCAGCGGTATACCAATCTGCCCTTCAAAATACTCCTGTATCCTCTTGTAGGGTATCAATTGATACTGCGACATATAGACTGCATGCGCTTTCAAATCCGGACCATACTGCACCGCCTTTGTTACCCCTTCCGGAAATGACGCTACAATCCGATTCCCTTTCGCATCCTCAACTACCTCTGCACGATACTCCGTTACTACACGCGAAATCTTTATATCAAACACCTGGCGTGCTTCGTAACCTACCACCTTGTATTTGCTGCGCGGATACTTCCTCCGGTCTACTTTTATTACTTCCACCTCATCAGGATTGTCTACCTTTTTGAGCGTTACTCCATCACGGCCCTTTTGCCCGCCTGCCTTCCTTTCACCCTTCGCCTTGCTTTCTCTCTTGCGATTCGGATCACTTGAGGGCGGCTTGCTGCTGTTGCGGCTGTTCCGGTTCAGACGTCCTGCCAGCAGTGTTATCAATAATACCAACAACTCTATCATTGACCTCACCGCCGGTGACAGCCCTTTCTCTTCAGAAAGTAGCTTCTCTACTTTCCGGAGTGTTGCGTCTACGTCTATATTCTCTATCGTCAATGGATGATACCTGTATAATTAGCCTGAAATTATCTACTGCATCTATTATACCACAGATTTTTTCACCCTTTTCTTTCGCTCTATAACACACCACAAAGGCTCGAATTTCTATCACTGAACAGACCTCACGCCTCTCTTTGTAAAGACTTCCTATGGACTGCAGTGACCGCATCTGCAACCCTATATATCGCTAACCATACTTGCTGCCTGCTTTTCTCATTATCTGTCAAGTAAATTCTAAATTATTTTCGCTGAATAGATACGAAATTTGTCTAGAATGTTACGATTTTATCGCTCTCTTTTACAATTTCGTACATGTCTTTCATTGTAGAAACAGGACACATTTCAGAACCTTCCTGGTTTCTTAATCTGATGCAAGTGCCACAGGCATAAACCCTTCCCCCGCTTTGCACAAATTTTTCCGCCTGCTCAATCGTATTGAACTTCTCAGTGCTTATCCTTTGATAATCAACTCCTTTGCCTGTAAAAAATATCTTGACCGCGTCTTCCCGGGACAGGCAGAAGTTTGCAAAACGTAAGGCATTCCAGCAAGTTTCGGCATCATTACTTGAAATAATAACTCCAATCTTCATACATCTTCCCCCCTCATCTTTTTAATACCTATTTCACTCATAACTCTTTTTATTTCATCAACAACGTAATTTACCTCATCTTCCGTATTGAATCTCCCCAGACTAAACCTCACTGCGCCCATTGCCAATTCTGCCGGAATATTCATGGCGGTTAGTACAGTGGAAGGCCGTCTCACCTGATCATGGCAAGCAGATCCTGTTGAGAGAGCGACGTCTTCCAGCTTGGATACCAATGCTGAGCTGTCAATGCCCTCAAAACTCACATTCAGGGTATTAGGAAGTCTTTGCGTGGGATGGCCGTTTAACTTCACTGCTGCAATTCCCTTCAGTTTTTCATGCAGCAAATCTCTCAAATACCGGATATTTTTAATGTACTCATCCATTCTCACGGCAGACATCAGACTTGCTTTTCCCAGCCCTCCTACCCCTGCAACATTTTCTGTCCCTGCCCGCAGGCCCATTTCGTGGCTGGCGCCATGAATCAATGGTTCCACGTCCACACCTTCACGGATGTATAACGCCCCGACTCCTTTGGGTGCATGAAATTTATGGCCTGCAATGGTCAACAAATCGACGCCTAGCTCGTTCACGTCCACTGGTATTTTTCCAACGGACTGTGCCGTGTCAGAATGAAAATAAATTCCTCTTTTTCTGCATATCTTGCTAATTTCCGCTATCGGCTGAATAGTTCCGGTTTCATTGTTTGCATGCATCACCGAAACTAAAACTGTCTCATCAATTATCGCTTCTTCAATATCATCGGCATTGACGCAGCCATACTCATCCACGCCAACATACGTTACCTTGAATCCCTTTGTTTCAAGATATTTGCAGGGATTGATTATTGCAGGATGCTCAACAACCGAAGTAACAATATGATTCCCCTTTCCTTTAAGGGCAAAAGCGACACCTTTTAATGCATGGTTATTAGACTCGCTCCCGCCGCTCGTAAAGATAATCTCATGAGGACTCGCCCCGATTAATTCAGCTACTTGTCTTCTTGCCGTATCAACAGCCTCCCTTCCCTTCTTACCAAACCAATGGCCACTGGAAGGATTGCCATAATATTGCCTGATAAACGGCTCCATCTCAACGATCACGTTTGGGTCAATTGGAGTGCTTGCATTATTATCAAAGTAAACTTTCACTTCACCCATCCAATAACTACCTCCTAAAAATGCATAAAAGTTTTCTACCGAAGAGAGCACGCCTTTTCCCGACTCTTTCCTTCTCCGTGAACTGACTCCGGAGAACGTCTCTCCACAGGATATTCCTCCGATAAGAATGCAAGCAATTTTTCAACCAGCTTTGGGCGCGTAATGTAATAACACCTAAGTTTGCCGTCCTCATGATAATCGACAATCTGTTCATGACGAAGAGCCGTTAAATGCTGTGAGACGTTTGACTGAGGCACATCAAGCAAATCCTGTATGTCTGTGACACATTTAGCTCCACGGGAAAGTTCTTCCAGGATTGCCAGCCTTGTCGGGTGTGCAAGAATTCGTAATCGATCAGCTTTTTTTCTTAAATCAAGTTTTTTCAATTTCAAACTTCCTCATTTCATTATTTCCACCGATGTAGAATAAAAAGGTACGGTAATCTTGCTGAAAGGTATGGGCGCCTCATCAGCCTTCTTGGGGAATATTAAATATTCAATCATGTCTAATCGCAACGTTAGCTTTTTAAAGGATGCATCACGTGGGATTTTGTATTTGTAATAAAATGATTTACACTCTCCAGGCGCCAATCTCCCATCTTTCACCTCCGTTGGGTATCCGGGAAACTCGAATGTCCTTGTAATGAAATATTCCTTTAATCCCTTTTCCTCTCCATTTTCATCCAGCACCGCCACGCGGGCAGCAATGGCCCTGACCGGGCAACCCGTTGGCACATAATGCCCGGCCCCGGTGTTGGTGACCCTTATTTCGGCCTTTACCTTATCTCCCGGTTTAGAGGTATCCTTTTCCGTTTTTAATTCTGTTTTAAGCGCTTTTCTTAATTCCTCAGGACTGCGAGAGCTTTTCTGGTCATGCATACCGTAAATACGCCTTGGCTTTCCCAATGAGGCAAGCCCTTCTTTCCTCTCCATGTGACAATCCTGACAGGTCTCCTTTTTGCCCGACCTTTTATACTCATCGCTGGTATAGCATGTCTTTTTAATCCTTGCCCGTGGAAAGCCCCAGGAATGACAGGTATAACAGAACTCAGACTTTTGAAAAGACGGATCGTATTTAACCGGGTGCGGCGCTTCCCCTTCCTTTATCTTTCGGGGGCCATAAATGGTTTTATTTCGCAAATGACAAACCACACAAGTCACGCCCTCTTTCATAAGAATAGCATCAAATTCTTTGTTTTTTATTGCGACAAAAGGCGAAGGGCCAGTTTCTTTAAACCCCCGTAATATTTTAGGCTTCTGTTCCAGCATGGGAAAATGGCAATTAGAGCAGAAGGGAGGATTATTCCTTGCCGTCCAGCATGCCTGAAATACAGGGTTTGTCGATGATTTGCTGTGCAAGGACTCCCGCCATTGGTCATAAATTTCCCGGTGACAATCTTTACATGAGTCGGCGCTATGTAAAGGAATATTTTGGGGCAAGTCTAACCGGGGAATATAATTTGATGGGCCAATAAATGTGACACCTGCATCACTACCCAACAAAACATGGGAGGCGATAATACTAACTGTTAAAAACAGAATTATTTTAAAGGTGTTCATGTCTATGCTCAAAATTCGATTTTTAAACCAAAGCTGGTAAAAAAGGCATCATAATCACCCAAGAGTAGTGTCTTTGCTCTGTCGTTCTGTACAAGATACCTTGAATTAACAAAGAACGATATGACAGTATCAGGCGATCGTAGATACTTATAATCAATTCCCATAAACGGCGCTGATTGAAAGAAGTCTGCATTATGCGATTCAGAGAAATACTTAGGCGCTGTAAATAAATTAACGTCTCACTTTGAAGCCTTGATTGCATGTTTCCAGAGCATGAAATTGATCTACTTGATACCTTTATTTATTTACAGTGCCTTACCATCAACTGCTAAGAAGGTATTCCCTACATTAAAATACATCTTAGACCTGAGCCGATAAAGTATTGGGATCCCGTATGTCAGGGAAATAGCATTCACATCAAAATCCATATTATTGGCATCATCCGTTTTACGTCTGTATTGATACAGCGAATATACCAGGGAGACCTTATGATTGTAAGGCAAATCAGAGGCAACACCTATTCCTCCGTGAGATATACTCCCCTTTTTTCCAGTGCCTTCCTGTGTTCTGATACCAAAGAAAGGCTCTATAAAACCAGGCTCTTGAACATTGCCTGCCTTTGAACTTTCTATCTGTCGTAAGTAATCCATGTCTGCAAAAAGCCTTGTAAAAGAAAGGATTCCAGGGAATGGATAGTCAAGGTGCAGTCGTACTCCCTCTCTATTTTGCGGATACTTCTTTGCGTCGTGGAGTTGCCAACTATCCGCATATGTTGTGAAATAGGGAAGTTCATAAAAGAGACCAGGAGATTGGACATCGCCTGGTCTTTCCATCTTTATCACAAAGGGGTCATACTTCGGTTCGACCCAAATGCCTTCCAAGTTAAAACTTACCCTCCCGACTGTGCCACTGATGCCCGTATTAAACAGATTTCCATGAACATCGATTCCATCGCTTCCGATAGGTCGATAAATACTATGTGCATAGGCAACTAGAGAAAAAGACATGGCAGATAGAGAACGCATTGCGGTCGATAAATACTATGTGCATAGGCAACCCATGCCTTATAGGTCGTCAGGAAATTATACGAGTACTCTGCACCGAGGACAAACGCGTCCTGTTTCCCTGTTTTATTGTAAGGAGACTCCCATCGTACCGGATTACCATCCACCATACCCTGTAAGGGTGAGTCTGTTTCAGATGTTGATGCGCCCCTGTTAAACGGACTCATAAAATTGAAACCAAATTTCATATCTTCATATTCCCTTCCCACGTAGAATCCACCCACCCAACTGGTAGAATCTGAATCTTCCGGTAATTCTGCAAAATATACCTCGTACAGGGTTGATGGAATAACGAAGGGGTTATAAAATCGCCTGACAACATTAACTCCATAAAAGGGCAAATAGTCTGGTCCGTAAAAGGTCGGATTGGGTTCCGTAATCACCCACGTGCAGCGGAGTGAAGGCGCCTACGGACATAGTGGTATCTAAGGGTTGGTACCGCGCCCAGGCCGTGTTGAGTGAGACGTCATTCGAGTGTCCCGCAAAAGGATTGGAAAAATACGGCAGGGTAACACCCCATATATCTCCGGTACCGGCATCACCTCCCAGTCCATATGCATCAACCTCCAGGCCTACAGTCCAGTCCTCTGACATATCTGCATAAACACCCGCCCTTGCCCTTGTCGTTATTGCCGCACCTTCTTCGATGGAAAATACATTCGACGGCCGGGGTAGTGTGTACGTTGGTTCCCACTCCTTGTGCATCCTCTGTGTGAGAAATCCCATCGTATAATCAAAGGCGCCTTGAGTTTTTGCAGTAGCGTCTTTGAAGTCAACGTCAATACCCGTTGCTATAGATTCAATACTAAAAATGGTTTTGTATCTATCTGATTCGGGTTTCGTCTGGAACCAGTTGGATTCTGGCTTTATCTCTTGAAGTGCATCGGCAACCCTATCCATGTCTAACCCAAGCAAAGGGGCTCTGAGGTATTTATCACTTATATCTTCGGTCTTTTTTTTATCTTTGATATTGGGAAGTGTAAAATCAGGGGCATTAGTGCCAACCTGTTCGATATCTGCATAGGCTACGTCATGCAAGGCGATAAAAATAATAAGACAGAAAGAGAATAAAGATAACCACAGTTTCATTTTATTGCCTTCACCTTTCAGGAAAACCAAGAAGAGTTTTACGAGTGACACAATGTTAGCAATATTCCCGGCAGAAAAAGGGTTGTCAAGCGGTTGAAATGATCATGTCCGGAGCGCCACCACCACCAGGTATTCCGACTCAACGAGAGTGGAGCCTCTATTTCCTTTGTTGTGGGCGGTCCAAAGCCCTTCGAGATCTTTGCGAAATGCGGCTTGTCCATCGGCATCAAGTGCAGCGAACGCTCGCTGTGTCGGACCATAAAACTGCCTCCAAAACTCGACCACTTCTGCAGGAGCAAACGGGAACTTAAAGGATATAATGCATCGAGCAAACTCTAATGCTGATGTGCCTTTCTGCAGGCGTTCACGCACCGTGGCTTCGTCTCCCCAAAGAAGTGGAGATGGCACTCCCGGCGGTGGAGGAACACGACTGGTGGTCGTCTTGAATACCTGTCCAATAAATCCGGAAGACACCCAGTTGGCCATAGCGATACGTCCGCCAGGGCGGCATACGCGGACAAGCTCTGCCGCAGTCTTTTCCGGGTGTGGGGCAAACATTGCCCCAAACATCGTAACCACCAAATCAAAGGTGTGGTCGGGATAGGGAAGGTTTTCAACATCGCCTTCATCAAGCTTGATCAGGAGTCCCTCTGTTTTCGCACGATCTCTGCCTTGTTCCAGGAGATTAGGAACTATGTCTACTCCGGTAACACATGCGCCGGCCCGCGCACATGGCAAAGTAAGATTACCGGTACCGCATGCAACATCAAGTACTCTAAGGCCGGGAGTGACCTTCAGTCTATCAACAAATTCTGCTGCGCCATCTTCATACGATTTTGCAATCTCTCCGAAATTTCCTGCTGCCCAGGTCGCCTGGAGCCGGGATTTAAATACGCCAATATCGGAAATGGTTTCACTCATAAATTTCCCCCTTTTTATCTAAAGCCATTCTTCATTTATTTTAGCAAGTTATCTGAGTTAAAATACCGCCACCTGAAGTATCCCTTGAACCTCCAGATGTAAAAAAACTAACCCCTGAAAATATTATTGATTGTATTAGAATATTATCATATTATATTTCAATCAAGTAAAATATACAAAGAGAGGAATGACAAATGAATAAATTAGATATAAGAGACAAAGCGGAAATTTTAAAGATCCTGGGACATCCAACCAGATTGTTGATATTGGAAGAGATTGCTGAAGGGGCTAAGTGTGTAACGGATATCCAGGATTTATTGGACATTGAACAGTCCAACCTCTCTCAACATCTTTCGGTATTGCGAAGGCTTAAGATAATTGATTTTTATGAGGATGGAGCGCTTCGTTGTTATTACATCACACGCCCCAAAATGGCAGATTCGCTATTTATGTTTATTTCCGGAAATTACCCTGTTGTACGACGTTCATGCGAAGAAGTTCGAAAGGAGAGTGAAAGAAGACAGACAAAAACAGCCACGAGAAAATAAATTTTATTCGTACAGGAATTTCATTTCATTACCTTCGCAACGATTATGACAAACAATCCCTTCCCGAAACCTTCTTCAAAGGCACTTATTTCCATCAAAAGAGGACGCTGATTTTCTCAGACACACACTGGCAATTTTGTATGTAATCCTGATAATCTGCGTGTATCTGCATCCAAAATAAAAATATTGCTGCTGTAAAAAAAGCGCTTGACAAACACGCTCTTTTGTAATATTTTAATTAAGTTATTACTAAAATACTTAACAGAATAGGAGCATAAAGAAATGAAGTTAGTACCTTCCGAAATTTTTAAGGTATTAGCCGTGGAAACACGGGTTAGAATAATTGATCTCCTGAAGTCCAAGGGGCCGCTTGGCGTCAAAAATATTGCAGAACTGGTTGGCATAACACCAGCCGCGGTATCACAACATCTAAAAATATTGAAGCAGTCAGGTCTTGTCAGGAGTGAAAGAAAGGGATACTGGATACCGTATTCCATAGATGAAGAGGCGTTAGAAAATTGCCGACAGATTTTAAACGAAGTTTGTACATGTGGATGCTCAGAAACCGGCAAATTCAAAGAGAAAGAACTGAGTGGAGCAAGTTTAGAATTACTCAGGAAATATGAGAAGGAATTGCAAAATGAAATCAGAACTGTCCATGAAAGGATTAAAGAAATAGCAACCCCAAAGAAGTAGGTAAATTTTTTTAATTTTATAATTAAGTATATGCTTAAATACCTAACTACTATCTTTATATGTTTGCTGACGTGGTCAGCACAATATCGAATTTTATAGGAAGGAGGTGATGAAAAATGTGTTGCAAACCAGGAGGAAGCCAAAGAATGACGGGGGTTTTGGGATGTAGCTGTGGCTGCTGCGGGTGTGGATGTCGTCCTTTCTTCCGACGTTTCATATCCACAAAAGAGGAACAGGAAATGTTGGAAGAGTACAGTGACCAACTGAAGAAAGAGCTCGCAGGAGCAGCAGAACGCATCCAGGAACTTAAAGGCAAGTAAGGCACTGTAAATAAATAAAGGTATCAAGTAGATCAATTTCATGCTCTGGAAACATGCAATCAAGGCTTCAAAGTGAGACGTTAATTTATTTACAGCGCCTAAGCTCAAGCTCCAACGCGGGGCGGGCAAATGTTAAAACCCCCGCCCCGCCTTTATTTGATTATCACAGTCATTTTCCTGCTTCTGACTGATGAATCCGAATTCGGCCGACCTCGACAATCCAAAGCTTCTTCTCTACGGGCATTTGAGTGAGTAATTGTAGAAATTGCAGGACCAGTTGTTCCAGCAAAGCAAAACCTGGATTCCGGGGAATACGAATGACAACTATGCCACTTGCTGAACATGGTGGAAAGCTGATTACATCCGCAAAATCCAAGTCCAGCGTTATCAGACAACGTTGTTCCTTACAGCATACCTCATAGAGATTTCGATCCAAACACCCCTGGAGTTCCTGACTACGGACTGTTTGAATGTCATGTCCCGCTGCACGAAAAATTTCCTGTGTTCGTGTTCCAAAGTTCTCATCTAATTTAAACTTCATCCTGTCGTCCCGGTTGGTATTTCAACATATCGTTCTCGCGCCATCTCAGCTCCATAGGCAAGAGCAGCCCGAACATCTTCCTCCGTCAGTTGAGGATATTCTGCAAGAATCTCCTCAATACTCATCCCATTGGACAGAAAATCAAGAATCAGTGATACCCAGATGCGAGTGCCACGAATGCAGGGTTTGCCAAAGCAGACACCCTGATCGATGGTAATACGTTGTAAAAGCGGATTCATATTCGTTTCTCCTTATCTGAAAAAGCCATTATCTGTTTTGCATCCCTTATATTCTGCGACAATTTAAGACTTTTGGCTAATATAATCAACTAATTTGTTAAAGGAAACAAAAGGCCACATATTCCTCCCTGCCCTTCACATACATATTTTCATTTCGTTGCTTCCGCTGAAATTACTACAAATAATCCTTTTCCAAAGCCTTCTTCAATGGGTCTCTACATTATACATTACGGGTTCACAGATTGTGATTTTTTAAAAGTTGCCGTTGTAGAGCGACGAGGCTCGTCGCTCTACATTGAGAAAGCAACCAAAGGCCTACTTTATTTGCCAGAAAGTGCAAAGAAATTACTTATAAGGTGCTAAACCTTTTCGCAGACAGTGCTGCGAAAAGGAAATCCGAAATACTAAGCACGAAATACGAAACAGGCAGGTTTTATGGCCACAGCAAACGGACACATCTCATGGTCTTGGTTTTGAACATTTGAATTTTGAGTTTCGGTATTGTTTCGAATTTCGACATTCGACTTTCGTATTTAGACGCTTTGATATATCGACAAAATTTTGTCGATGTTGAGGCGCTAATCGCCTAAATGGATATATTTTTTATTTCTGAAGCGCCTTTACAATGGCCTCGCCGAACTTCTTTGCCGATGCAGGTCCGTCTGCCGTTATTATATTCCCGTCTCTTTCAACGCCCTCGCCGGTGTAATTTGCCCCTTCGGATTTGATATCATTTACGGTGGAGGAATATGTTGTGGCTTTTTTCCCTTTAAGCAATCCGGCTTTTGCAAGCGTCACCGGCGCTATGCAAATTGCTCCCACTATTTTGTTTACCTTGTTTGCCTCTTTGGCAATCGTATGCGCCGTAGGGTTGTCCCAGTATTCGCTTGACCCTGTCCCCCCCACAAATATTACTGCGTCATAATCGCCAACAGCGATATCCGTAAAAAGGATATCCGGAGATACTTTTGCCCCTAACATCCCCTTTGATTCTTTTAATGAAGAAGAAGCGATTGTTACCGCCGCACCGTTTTTTTCCAGAATTGCCTTTGGTTCCAGCAATTCTTCGTCCCTGAAATTATTTTTTGCGATAATTATTACAACCTTTTTTCCTTTTATTGACTGCATGGCATGTGCCTCCTTACTGTTAATAACGCTACAGAATGTAAATAAAATAAATGGTATAAGCGCTAATCGATATACAAGGAACGTCTTTTTCATTTTTGTTCCCTCCGGAATGAGTTGTAAGATATGGTATTACCATGTAAAAACTTCTTTTTTTGTAAGTTTTTCTTTGTACTACTATCCATCAACTTCTTGTTTTTTATGCTCGTTTTTCAAAATGCATAACCGTAAGGCATTGATTAGATGAGGATTACGTAAAGTTTGGAGCATTGGGTTTTTTGTCATTTGAATTTGTTTCGTATTTCGATATTCGTATTTTGAATTTGGTTGCGGCCAAAGGCCGCGCCAAGCCCTTTGTGGTTAAACTCTTTTCGGTTGCGGCTTTGCTATGCTATGGTAACAATTCAGACTTTTGGAGAAATGGAAAATCAGGGGCACATTCCCCATAAAAAGCACATTCCGCAACCAAAGTGTTTTTTATTATTGCCAGTACATAATGTAATATATAATTGATAAACAACTGTTTTCATTTTACCTTTGAAAGTCTGTTCCGGCAAATACGTTTTTTTGATGGGAAAAGTTAACTATCGTTTCCCGGAAACTTATTTGGAGAAAGCGAGTATAAGATGAATGCGATATATGATGCCGTAGTGGTAGGTTCAGGCCCTTCGGGCGCTGCTGCTGCAAAAAGGCTGACCGGCGAGGGACTCCGGGTACTGGTATTGGAGAAAAAGAAACTTCCCCGATATAAGATATGTTCAGGCATTATTTTTAAAAAATCCCAGGAGATCACCGAACGCTATTTTGGCAGGATTCCCGATGCCGTTTATGTACAGCCAAAGCTGTTAAAAGGGGTAAGGTTCTGGAGTGATCTTGGGAATTATTCAGACTGGCCGTTTTCAAAGGATAGTGAGGGGGCGCCGAATGTATGGCGTTCGGAATACGATTACTGGCTTATCAGCAATTCCGGGGCAGAAGTGATGGATTGTGCTGTGTTTAAAGGGTTTGAAACGGAGGGGAATGCGGTTGTTGTTCATTATTATGATGCCAGAGAAAATAAAATCCGCCAGGCAAAATGCAGGTATTTGATAAGCGCCGAGGGAAGTGTTTCTTGTATCAGGGCAATGCTTTCACCAGCATTTGAGCGTAATGTGAAATGGTTTATTGCATATCAAAATTATTATGAAGGGCAGTCCAGTTTAGACCCATATTTTTATCATGGATTCCTTGACCAAAAATATGGCGAAGTGTATGCATGGTTCAGTGTAAAGGATGATTTGCAGGTGTTTGGCACATCCGTAAGAAAGGGGGCTAAAATCCTTCCTTGTCTAAATGCATTTCACGAAATGTTGGAGAAAGAACATGGGCTGGCATTGAAAAAATTGGTGCGAAAGACAAGCTGCCTGGGAAATACTATGTGCGCTTCGGGGAATTTTTCTCTGGGGAAGGGCAATATCCTTCTGGTGGGGGAAGCCGCGGGGTTTTTGAATGCCTTTGGAGAAGGGATTTCATGTGCATTGTCGTCGGGGCTTTTTGCTGCGGAAGCGATATGCGCCTGTATTAAATCGGGCGAAGATGTGATTTCTGCGTATACGGAATTGACAAAGAAGGAAAGAAGACAGACTTCGGTATCGTGGAAATTAGGGGCAAAAATAGCAGGAAGGGATCTTATGCCTCTATAATATTACTCCGTAAAAACATCTTTTTTTGTAGGTTTTTGTTTATTGAAGATTGCTAAATCGTTCGATTGAGCTTACGACAAAGTCCGAAGCACGAAATCCGAAACGATTTCAAAATTACAAATTCAAATGTTCCAAACCTCGTTTTTAATTTCTTTAATTTGATATTAGAATTTCTTTCGGATTTCGATATTCGAGTTTCGAATTTGTCAAAAAAACAACAGTATTTATTATTCAGAACTAAGTAACTTTTCCTGGTTACTGCTGCGCCTCGCTATGAAACAGTCAGCATTGGCAAATATTCCGAAAATAAGCGGTCAGGAAGATTTATCATACACGTCAGCGGAAGGACATCCG
Organism: Candidatus Kuenenia stuttgartiensis; assembly: GCF_900232105.1. NCBI lineage: Bacteria > Pseudomonadati > Planctomycetota > Candidatus Brocadiia > Candidatus Brocadiales > Candidatus Brocadiaceae > Candidatus Kuenenia > Candidatus Kuenenia stuttgartensis. The sequence continues at coordinate 2,855,433 of NZ_LT934425.1, read as the reverse complement.
TTTTAAGAGCAGGGAGTTTGTTACTACGGATACGGAAGAAAGCGCCATTGCAAGTCCGGCATATTCAGGTTTAAGGCTGATGCCAAAGAAAGGATACAGGGCGCCGGCGGCAACCGGGATTCCAATGGAGTTATAAAAAAATGCCCAGAACAAATTTTGCCGTATCTTTGCCAGTGTTTTTTTCCCTAACCGGATAGCCCGCACAATGTCCATAATATCATTTTTCATAAGTATTATGTCGCCTGCCTCCTTTGCAACGTCTGTTCCCGCGCCAATGGCAATGCCTACATCCGCCTGCGCCAGGGCCGGCGCATCATTTATGCCGTCGCCTACCATTCCCACCTTCATTCCCCGTTCCTGATAGTTTTTTACAATGTCCCTTTTTTCTCCCGGCAAAACTTTCGAATGGTATTCTTTTATGTTTACCGCGGAAGAGACGGCATTTGCCGCAGGCTCGTTATCTCCTGTAATCATTACGGCACGTATATTCATTTTTTGTAATGACGCTACCACGTCCTTTGCGTTTTGTTTTATTGTATCCGCAAGCCCCAGCATGCCCTTGCAGACATTGTCGTAAGAGACGTAGAGAATGGATTCTCCCCTATATTCCAACTCCCCTGCTTTGTTTCGTAAGTCTTCAATATTGATATTGTTTGATGTCATAAGCGACTCATTGCCTATCATCAGTGCTTTATCCCTGTATTTGCAAAGTATCCCGCTGCCGGCACGTTCTTCGAAGTCCTGAACTGTATCCCATGTAAAATTTCTTGCCTTTGCTTCGTCAACAACTGAAAGGGAAAGGGGATGATTAGAAAAGGCGCAGCCTGCGGCGGTGAGGGTGAGCAGTTCATTATCATTTATTTTTCCCGACGGGAAGATGCTTGTCACCCCAAACCTTCCTTCGGTAATAGTGCCTGTTTTATCAAATACGATAGTGTCTATACGCGCAATCTGTTCAAGGGCGCTGGCTTTTTTTATGAGTATTGAATTGTTGAGTCCAATGCCGCTCCCCACCATAATGGCAGTTGGCGTAGCAAGCCCAAGGGCGCAGGGACACGCTATTACCAGGACTGCTACCGCCGTTTTTAAAGCCCATACAAAGGGAGGGTGGGAGTGACGTCATAAAATATGAGATACCAGCAGAAAAACGTTATTATGGAAATAGCGACAACGATTGGAACAAAGACATTGGACACTTTATCCGCAAACCGCTGTATGGGAGCCTTGTCCATCTGGGCGTCTTCTACCATAGTAATAATCTGAGATAAAACGGTTTTCTCGCCTACCCGCAAGGTTTTTATAATGAGGACTCCCGTTTTGTTAATGGTTGACCCAATAACGCTGTCGCCTTTTTTCTTTACAACCGGCATTGATTCGCCAGTTACCATGGATTCATCAATTGTTGCCGTTCCCTCTGTTATTTCACCATCCACCGGAATAATTTCACCGGGCCGTACAATAACCGTATCTCCCACCTTAAGTATGGAGGCGTTTACTTTCGTTTCCTTTCCTTCAGGGGACAACAAATGCGCTTTGTCTGCCTGTAGTGTTATGAGTTTTTGCAGCGCCTTGCCTGCCCTGCCTTTTGCGCGTTCTTCCAGATACTTTCCGATGCGGATGAAGGCAATCAGCATTACGGATGTTTCGAAAAATGCGTGGCCTGAAGCGCCAAAAATGCCGAAAACGGCAAAGACGCTGTAGAGAAAGGCAGACAAAACTCCTATGGAGACGAGAACATCCATGTTGGCAAAAAGATTTTTAATGGATTTATAGGCGCTGATAAAAAAGTCCATACCGGAACCAAGAATGGTGATTGTTGCGATTCCCATCTGCAGGAAGGAAAGGTGCTTATTATCCAGTCCTGGAAAAGGAACATACATGATTACCATCATTACAATGGAAGCTGCAATGCTATAAATCAGCCATGCTATCTGAACGGACCCTTTTGATGATTGGTCCATTCGCATCCTTTCTTTTGCAGTATAACCAATGCTTTTTATGCATCTTGCGATACTACTTTTGTTTATAGCATGTGTATCATAGCTGACCAGGCAGGATGCCGTGGAGAAATTTACTCGTACCGATGTAATACCTTTTACTTCACGCAGCCTTCGCTCAATAGTAGCGGCACAGTTAACGCGATGCATGCCGGAAATATCAAATTTAATAGTCTGTTCAGCCATTTTGCCTTCCTATGGTATTACCTGTAAAAACTTTTTTAAATAAGTAGAGAAGCATGGCCATGCTTCTCTACTTTTTGGGTTGCGGATTGCTGAGTCTGGTGTATTGCGAACAATCTTATTCGTAGCAAACGGTTACAAACTCAGGTTCTACCATACTGCTAAGGATATCGCACCGTGAAATAATCCCGACAAGCATATCGTTCCTTACTACTGGGACCCTGATAATATTGTGCTTTGTCATAAGGTCGATAATTTCCTCTATGGAGGAATCTTCTTTTACGCATACAGGGGTTTTTGTCATAATTTCTTCAGCCGTTACCTGTTCCAGTTTTTTTCCCGCCTGAATCACTTTGAGAAGATCGAATTCGCTTACAACACCAATAACCCTTCCTTTTTCGTCCACCACGGGTACTCCGCTATACATGCCTGATAGAAGTTTTACCGTTAAATCCCTGCCAAGGGTGTTTCTTTTTGCCGCAACAACTATCTTATTCATAACATCTTTTGCAAGCATAATTCTCTCCTCCTTTATAAAAGATAAAAACCTTAAAATAACTTTTTCATTATATAACAAATTCTGTACGAAAGTCTTTTCAAAAATCATGTAACACTTTAGTTTTACAAAATCATACAATCATTTTTTATGTGTAAAATGCCGGCAAAGGGGAATGTGTCGCATAAGAGAAAAACCCTTGATAACTCTTAGTTTTGTTGATACCATTTGAACTTAAATTATTTTAGGGTAAAACATTGAGGAATTTATTTTGAAACCGTTTATTTCATCCACAACAATTTTATCAGTGAGAAAGGGCGGACATGTTGCCATAGGCGGCGATGGGCAGGTTACTATGCAAGCCACGGTGGTGAAGCATGATGCTAAAAAGATTCGACGGTTGTATCATGATAAGGTACTGGTCGGGTTTGCCGGTTCGTCGGCGGATTCTTTCGCGCTTATGGAGCGTTTTGATGCAAAGCTGGAACAATACCAGGGTAACGTGTTGCGGAGCGCACATGAACTGGCAAGGGAGTGGAGAACAGATAAGGTATTAAGAAGACTAGAGTCCCTCCTGGTGGTGGTAGATAAACAGCATTCTTTTCTGATCTCCGGAAGCGGCGATGTGATTGAACCGGATGACGGTATCATTGGCATTGGATCGGGAGGTTCGTATGCGGTTGCTGCTGCCCGCGCTTTGGCAAAACACACTCCGTTGTCTGTGAAAGAAATTGTTGCGGAATCGTTGAATATTGCGGCGGATATTTGTGTCTATACCAACAAAAATATCAAAGTGGAGGAAGTATAGAAGTGGAGGAATTGACGCCTCGAAAGATTGTTGAGGAGCTTGATAAATATGTTATTGGGCAGAAAAGCGCCAAGCGCGCCGTGGCGATTGCGATACGAAACCGCTGGCGCAGGCATCAGCTTTCTGAGGAATTACGTGAAGAAATTTTACCAAAAAACATAATAATGATAGGGCCTACCGGCGTGGGAAAGACTGAAATAGCACGCCGCATGGCATCTATGGTAAAGGCGCCCTTTCTTAAAATCGAAGCATCCAAGTACACAGAGGTTGGATATCACGGACGTGATGTTGAATCTATGATACGCGATATTACCGAAATTGGCGTTAATATGGTAAAGGCAGAGATGGTGAAAGATGTTCAGGGCAAAGCAGAAGAGTTGGCGGAAGAACGCCTTCTTGACCTGCTATTGCCGCCGACTCCAAAGAATTCTGAGAAAATGGATAAGGAAAAAGAGGTGGCAAAAGAAGACCAGCGGATAAAAACAAGGGAAAAACTCAGGAAAAAATTGCGGGATGGCGCTCTTGCTAACCGCACGGTGGAGCTTACCGTACATGAAAAGTCATATGTGTTGCAGGGATTTGTCGCCGGTGTGGAAGATATGGGGATAGATTTTCAGAACATGATGGAAAAAATGATCCCGCCGCGGGCACAGGTCAGAAAGGCGCCGGTTGCCGAGGCAAAGAGGATTTTAATACAGGAAGAAGCGGAAAAACTTATTGATAAGGAAAAGGCAATACAGGAGGCGATTCGCAGGACAGAACAGTTTGGGATTATTTTCCTTGATGAAATTGATAAAATTGCGGGGCGCGAAACAAGCAGAGGCCCTGATGTGTCCCGCGAAGGGGTGCAAAGAGACCTCTTGCCGATTGTAGAGGGCACCACCGTTAATACCCGATACGGAATTGTCAAAACAGACCGTATTCTTTTTGTTGCAGCAGGAGCGTTTCATGTCTCAAAACCTTCGGATTTAATTCCTGAGCTGCAGGGGAGATTCCCTATTCGTGTTGAACTGGAAGATTTGGGGAAGGAAGAGTTTTTACGTATTTTAACAGAGCCAAAAAATGCGTTACTCAAACAATATAAATCACTTCTTGAGACAGAAGGGATAAAGGTTCATTTTAAAAAGGAAGCCATTGAAACTATTACGGAAATTGCCGTGCAGGTAAATAAACGTACTCAGAACATTGGAGCAAGGAGGCTGCATACTGTTTTGGAAAAACTGCTGGAGGACGCCTCCTTTGATGCACCTGATATGGAAGGGGGTAAGGAAGTGATTATTGACGATAAGTATGTTAATGATAAATTGCAGGCAATTGTCAAAGACGAAGATCTTAGCCGGTATATATTGTAAAAAATGAATAAGAGACAAACGTACGCGAAAAAAGAAAACTTATTTCGTTTAATGTATTTCGGCCATCATTATTAATACTCCAACCACTTCAGGAATATTCCCGCTGTATCATCCAACGTATGTTTCCCGCCTATAATGCCCCTCTCCTTAATCCCATTACTATAAAAACGAGCCTTGCTGTTTCGTCAAAACCTTTACGATAGTTGCTTAAGGTTATGAAGCCAATCATTGCGGTAAATTGTGATTATCGCTGGGAAAAAACCCGGCCTCATTCTTTTGTATACAGAGAGTATTGCGATGCGATAATCATGGGGGGAGGCATACCTGTTTTATTGCCTGTGCCGAGAGAAAAAGAGGAGGTTGTTTCTCTTTTAGAAAAAATGCACGGACTTCTTCTTACCGGCGGGGATGATATTTCCCCTGAATTGTACGGTGAAACAAGGCATAAAAACACGACATGCATCCATCCTGACAAAGAAGTTTCAGATATTGCCCTTTTACATCATGCCCTTCAATTAAAGATCCCCGTTTTTGCTATATGCTATGGCATTCAGTTGATAAATGTTGTTTGCGGGGGCGCCCTTATTCAGGATATTCCCAGCCAGAACACCAAATGTTGTAATCATAGGCTAACCGGTAAAAAACAGACACATACTGTCACCATAAAAAAAAATACCTTGCTCCATAAGGTTGTGGGAGAAGAACACATTGAGGTGAACAGCGCACATCATCAGGCTATAAAAAAAACGGGCAGCGGTTTAATTGTTTCTGCCCGTGCACCTGACGGAATCATTGAAGCCATTGAAGGCAGAGACCATCCGTTTTTGTTGGGGGTGCAATGGCATCCGGAGCGTCTGTGCAATAGTTCCTCACACAAAAAAGCACTCTTTTGTGAATTTATACGCGCCAGCGAAACATTCAGTGAGGAAAGAGAAAGGCAATCCTGGCGGTAGATGTATAAAATGGAACGGAGAGAACACCATTCAACCGTGCGAAATGAGCAAAAAAATGAATTTGGGTGGGTTTGACAGCAACTTTATTCTGTTATTGATGTTAATGTAGCGACGCATGCAATGCGTCTCTACAAAAATATTGAAATGCCTGTTCATAATTTCAGGGAAGTTACCGGAGAGATGAATTGCTTCAAAAACGGTCGCTATTGCTGCATTTACTGCAAACGCCGAAGAAAGATATCTGAAAGCCGGAAACAGAGAAATCTTTTCTTAATGAATCATCAAGTTTTATATTGGCGGTAAAAGCTTCGTGAATGTCATATATCTCCCTGCAATCAGAACAAATAAAATGATGGTGAACACTAATATCAGGATCATAATGCTTGCGGTCTTTATCAATGGTGAGTTCCTTTATTTCACCAAGATCCCTTAGCGTTTCCAGGGTTTTGTAAATTGTGGTAAAAGATACGGACGGATACACCTTTTTGACTTTTTTGTAAATCTCCTCGGCAGAGGGATGAGAGGTGTTATTCTCCAATACTTTGAAAATCATCAATCTTTGCGGTGTAATTTTAAGCCTGTTATTCTTTAATGTGTCCGTAAGTTTTTCTACCGTTTGCATGACAAATAGTAAATCCTAATAAAAAAACAGTCCTAATAAAAAATAATTATTAAACAATTAACACATTATTTAAAAAACAGTGTTATATGTCAATAAAAAATTAATGATGTTATCATAGCAGGGCAAAGCAGGAATTTAAAACCATGCGGGACAAAAGCATACTGATGGTTGCAATTGAAAGATGAATCAAAATTTTGAAAGAGGAGCATTCCCGATTTTTTGTAACCTTTTGTGTGATTGGGGCAAAACAACGCTGCCAGGGGTTAATACTACTGTATGTTTCATTAAAACATGGCAGAACCGGGAATACACCCAGATCAACCCCACAAGGGCATGAAAGCTGCAAGGGTGTGTGGCAAGCCTGTCCCCCGTTGGCGGGGGATTAAGGGGGTGGAATTGTCTACGGAGGAAATCTGGGAGGTTTATAACATGAATAGCCATAAGTTTTTCTTCTAATTTCTACGCTCTCAGACTGGGTCAAATGAACTTTGTTGTCTCAAAAATGGGGGCAACTCCCCATAAGCGCTAACTTGTTTTATTGACAAATTTTATTCATCATGGTATTTTTATGTTAATTATCCCGCTAATCACTCTATAGGAGGATAAAGCCATGATGAGAGAAGATTGGGATCTTCTAAGAACTTTCTTCCCAAACGATTGGAAAAGTTTAGCCGTTGATACAAATGCTTTAAAAGGCTTGCGCAAGGATAAATCTGAAGAAAAGCTTCTTCGAACATTATTAATTCATTTAGGATGTGGCTATTCATTGCGTGAAACAGTAGTTCGAGCCAAGCGTGCTAACTTAGCAGATTTATCCGATGTTGCCTTATTAAAGCGATTAAAAAAGAGCAAAGAATGGCTATATAAATTATGTTTATCTTTATTCCGTGAGCGTGGCCTCCAAATTAATAAACGGAATAATTTTCATCTTCGCTTATTTGATGCAACAACAGTAAAGGAACCTGGGAAAACAGGAAGTCTTTGGCGCATTCATTATAGTATTGAGGTTCCTTCATTATCTTGCGATTTCTTTAAACTTACGGGAACTGAAGGAGAAGGCACAGGAGAATCTTTTCGGCAGTTTCCGATGAAAAAAGATGATTATATTATAGCTGACAGAGGTTACTGTACTGGCCAAGGAATTCATCATGCAACAAGGAAAGGCGCTTATCTTAGCGTTAGAGTTAATTCGCAATCTCTACGGATATTCGGCGAAGAAAAGAAACCCTTTCCTTTATTGAAAGAAATCCAATATTTAAAAAGACCCCTTGCTATAAAATCATGGAACGTTTTTATTCCAAACGTTGATAATACTGAATATGTCAAAGGTCGTCTTTGTATAATACACAAAACAGAAGAAGCCATTAAAATAGCTCATAAAAAACTTAAAAGACATGCAAGCAAAAAGGGCATTGAACTAAAACCGGAGACCCTTATTTATGCCAAGTACGTAATAGTATTCACAACGTTTCCTGAAAATCAATTTACCGCTTTTGATATCTTAGAATGGTATCGAGTTCGATGGCAAATTGAACTGGTCTTTAAAAGATTTAAACAAATAGCACAATTTGGACACTTACCTAAATACGATGATGATAGCTCAAAAGCTTGGCTTTATGGCAAACTATTCGTTGCTCTTTTGACAGAAAAACTAATAGATTTTGCTACGTCTTTTTCCCCCTGGGGATACTTCATTGTCAAGCAAGAAGACTAAAAGCAAATGGCGTGAATTTGCTTTTATGCTTAATCAAGTAAAACGGGCTATAGAACCAGCGTTATCATTACAGGAAGTTCTTAAGTGCTGGAATGACATTGCTTGTTCTTTAGCAGAAAATACAAGAATCCGAAAAACACAGATATCAAAATACTTCGAGCATACCTAAAACAAGTTAGCGCTTATGGGGCAACTCCCCGCATTATGCCTGTTTTTGACCCTATTTAGTGCTGTTTTCCCATTAAAGTGGAGAATGCCTGTCGTAAAATTAGGATAAAATTGTCCATTTGACCCGTCTGCGGAGCGTGGGAAAGAGGGTCAAATTTGTTTTCATAATAAAGGGGGTAGTTGAATCGATGGAGAAATCCAGTCCACCCTCTGCACACCCGCCAGCGGGTGACATGGTTTGAACAGGAGCATTCCCGATTTTTGGTTAACTAATGGTACATTGTAACACAAGCATCCCGGCTCGAAAATAAGACTACAAAAAATAGTTTAAGTACAGATACTACAACACTATATGGCTATAAAACCATTTTCATCGTTTCTGGGTGTTGCAAATGCAACATGATGACTGCTTCTGGCATTTTACCCTCAAGCTGGAAGTTCGTATTTTTTATATCTCGCTTGGTGCTGGTATCGCCAGCGTAGGTTTACAAGGTGCGATTCAAATCCCAAATCGTAATTCGTAAATCGCCCCCCCCTGTTTCACATGCGTATGGGGATTATTGTTGCAAGCGATTCAATTGATTTTCTGAATGGGGTATTTCGCACATATTTCCACCTCTCATCATTTGGTTCCGGCGCCTGTTTGGTAATGTTACGGATAAAAGGAAGCCCCCTGAGACCCTCATTCAGCGCAAAGGCATGCGTCCGGGAATTTGCTTCACCCATAGGGACTACATCGGTTACAAAATCAACGAACACCTGCATATCGTCAAAGATTTCAGTAGTCACTGTCCGTCCGGCCTTAAAATTGCCAATGGTGGCGTCCGGAATAGTTTCCAATAAATTTATACCTGCAAACAGTGCATTCTCGCTGACATGTATTGCGCTCCTTGGCACGCCTACTACAATGTCTTTGAAAACAGCATCAACAAATATCTTTTTGAAAAAGTGTTTTGTTGCGTCGAGTGCATTTGTAGGGGAACTTTCCCCTTCCGGGGTGTATTTGCCAAGGGTGAATCCGCTGGCAATATCTTTAAAGAAATTTATTATTGTGCCGAAAAAACCGACTTTTCCCCCCGCCTGAATGGAACCATTGCTATCAACATACTTAAATGGCGCGCCGGCGCCTACGTCTTTAAAAATGTTAATAATATTTTCGCCGGCATCTTTCAGGTCTTTTCCTACTCTTTTACTAAATTGAGATTGATTTAAGTCATAATCTATTGTATTTGTTTCTTTATTAAGCGCAAAAGAGTCCCCGCCGGGTTTTGATAACAGTTGGTCTTCTTTGTACATTATTAGCTGTTCTATAAACGATGGTGAGGTTTTTCCTTTTTTTATGTTTTCAGAGGCTGTTTGAATGGCAAAACTATTACGCTCTAACTGCGATAAAGCTGGTTTGCCGGTTTCTATAGTTTGAGTGGCGGAATGTGACGTCGTTTGGGATGCCTGGCTTTTTAATTCATGGTTAATAATATCCCGGAACAAAGAATTGTCAGTACCTTTGGCAGCATCTGTGGTGAAACCAGAATTGACCTGGGTACTGATCGTCGAAATTTCTGTACTCTGTATCATGATAAACCTTCTTTAAAGAATGTTTTCGTATGAGGCATAAGAATTTTTAGCAAATATAGTGCCTTTAAAATAATAGGGGTGAAGCATTTGCCTGCGTAGAAGATAAGGACTTAAAATGCTACATACCCGACAACTCCGTTTTGTTGAACGAGTTATAACTATATGCAGCAAACGCTTCGCCCAAATGGGTAAGTGATTTTATTTTAATGTGAATATATATTAAAGAAAACGGTGTGGAAAAATTTTCCCCGTATTGTGTCCTGATATTGTTCAGAAAGGAATGTTTTTATAATGACGGTATTGATAGAGATGAGTACCATGTGTTTCAAAGACACAGAGGTGTTTGCAAAGGTAACAAATTGTAAGGAAATGGTTGAATCACAAGGGTTTGAATTTGGTATTCAAATTCATAATACCATTTCAAGGGAGTTGTATAACAAAATTAAGGGATATAATGTAAAGTATACCGTTCATGCCCCATTATTTTCTCAACATTTCATAAATCTGGCAGGAGATAATTTTGAGCGTATTGTTGAGGATTTTGAAAACACGGCAAATATTCTTGAAGAGTTGAACAGCACTATTGCCGTGCTGCATGGATTTTTCATGACCACAAAACCAATTAAAAATGATCCTGCCAACTATGGGAATGTATTGCGCGAGGCAATAGACAGTAAATACCTTTTACACAATACCCGTGTAATGAATCCGGAATATTTAGCTACGGAAGAGTTTCAGGGCTACCAAAAAGGGGTGAAAATAAATATGGAGAGGCTAAGAAGCCATTTCCCGGCCTACATCCTGTGCATTGAGAATGATTTTCCCGGGCTTGGGAATGGAAATCAAACACCGGAGCATTTAAAATATCTTGATTGCCCAATCTGGCTGGACGTCGGCCACCTATGGGCATCAGCGATTTTAAATAAATTTGATTTTTACGAGGGAATTAACGAGATATGTACGCAATGTAGTGTTATGGGGGTGCATTTAAATACAAATCAAACGCCACTCGATTGGAATTTCAAAGCGCCAATGGGAGATACCCATTCGCATTTTTCTACTGACTATGATATGGATATGGAAAAAATCATTTCTCTTCTTAAAAAAAATCACATTACGCATTTTACCATCGAAATTATTGGTGGAAATGAAAAGGATGTAGCATTTTTCATTGAGACATATCGAAATGCGTGATAGTGTGTATGGTCGAAATCATTTGCCCCGGCGAAACCGGCAACCGACAGATTGTGGATTGTAGATTGTCTACCCTCCTCCCCTAACTCAATCAATAAACTTGACAAAACAAAATTTATTAGTATCATGCGGAAGTCTATTTTTTTTACATGAGAAATCGTATCTATAATTTAATTTTGAAATGGTAAAGATAAAATGTACAGGATATTAGTCGCATCGAGTATTGCTTTTTTCACATTTTTGGTAATTATGGGGCCATTGACGTATCGGACACTTATCCCCGCATTGGAAAGCGAGGTGAAGAACCATTTGATCTCAGTACGAGAGATAAAAAAGGTGCAGATTCAAAACTTCTTTTATGAAAAATACGGAGACGTGCATATCCTTTCCAAAAACCCCCTCGTAGAACAAAGTTTACCCCGATTCTCCAATGCATTTAGATCTGCAGGTTTAGATTCTGCCTCATACAAACAGGTCGATACCTATTACGGACCTCTTTTAGAACATTACCAAAGACGGTTCGGTTATCAAAACATTTTTCTTGTTGATAAAGACGGAAATGTTGTTTTCGGGATAAAGCGCAATGAATACCTCGGTACAAATTTAAAAACAGGCGTTTATAGCTCATTTACCATTGGAGAAGTGTTTAAAGAAGGTTTAAATAATATTAAATTTTCTGATTTGACATGGAGTGAGGAATCAAAAGATTTTGTCTTTCTGGGGGCTGCCCCTGTGTATGATGCTTCTAATACTCTTTTAGGGTTGGTGATGGTTGAAATACCTTTTTCAAAGATTGATCCTATTTTATTGCAAAGGGATGGATTAGGGGAAACCGGGGAGATTTATGTGGTTGGTGATGACAACTTCATGCGGTCAAAGTCAAGGTTTTTGAAACAAAACACTATTTTAAAACTGGAAATTGACACACAAGCAACGAAAGAAGCACTTGCGGGGCATACGGATATAAAAATCATAAAAGATTATCGCAATATCCCCGTACTCAACGCCTATACCCCCCTTGAAAACCTCAGGGATGTCCACTGGGTGCTTTTGATAAAAATAGATAAAAAGGAGGCGTTTTATGCCGTGCTTGCCTTGAAAACAAATCTTATCATCATTGGCACGGTCATAGCCGTTATCACGATTGTTTATCTTTATTTTTACTTTCGGAAAAGACATTTGCAAAGTGGTCATGCAAGGCATTAAAAGGAAATATACCTATTGGATATTCCCTGCATTTTACCACCTTGTTGTAGGCCTTTTTCTCTTTAATAGCCGCTAGTTTTTTTTGTCTGTTCCCGAACTCATTAGTTATTTGTTTAAACATAGACGCATTCAATTTTTTGATTTGATGGAATAACTGACTTCGTTTCTCCTTGTCGCTTCCCCTCATCCTCTCTATCAATGCACGTTTTTCCTCCACCATTTTTAAAAACAGGGGATGTTGCCTTGTTTTTCCCGAAGCATGTCTTTCGGGATTGGTACGCATATCGTTCAGCTCTTTTTGTAAAGCAGGGAATGTTTTCGCGTCAATATCATGTGTTTTGACAGGTAGAAATAATGTGGTTGTTGTCGTAATATATTTTGGCGGGTTTATATGAAAGAAATCTTTCATGATGCCATTTGTTATCACATCGTACCTTGATCCGCCGATTCCATGGATAAATACATCAGACAGGAATAATCGGGAAAACATCGTTAGGGTAATCGCCCTGGGCCGCAATTTAATAGGGTGGAAAGGATGCGACGCCAACGACCTGAGTCTGGAGATGATTTTCTGCGGATCTTCATCTTTCTTTAATGCCAATTCCATTTGATTGCCATTTGTTACTATTATGGAACCGGCATCATATCGTGCATAACATTTATTACGTGCGCCGCCTTTTTCCCATATCCAAAAGGGCAGTTCCACCAAGGTATCATGTATTTCCAGGTCGGGAACCGGATTTGCTTTAGAGGAAATGGCATGAGTGTTTCGATAATCATTTAATTTTTCGTTATGAATTTCTGTAAATTGTTTTGCATTGTACAAAATGTGCAGGAAAAAAGAGTAGAACCCTTTCGTGTTACACATCAGCGAAACAGGGATTTCAAGATTTTTAATGCCAAAGGCGTTTTCAAGACCCTTTCTTGCCGCCGTAAACAATCCCGTCATGTCCTTGCAGCCTTGCTGATACGCATGCCGTATTTGATACATAAAACAATCAAACATGATTTGCATATCTTTAACGGTATTTTTTACGTCGTCGTGATTGTTTTTCCGGAGCAATGCATCAACTTTATCTTTAAAGCGTTCTATCACCTCTATCCTTTCAAGCGAAATTTCTTCATAAGCCTGAGTTTCTTTCCCCTCAACAAATGATACTTTCTGAATAGATGCTGATTCTTCGGAGAAACACGGCACATACACAAAACCAGCCTTACATGAATCACTGTCCACAATAAGATTTATGCTTATACCTTTTAATTTCTCTGCCAAATAATATGCGAGATGGTTTTTTATCCATATCCCTGGATGATAGAAAATGGGTTCATGTCCGGTGAGTATTATTGGTATACTTTCAGGACAGTAACGATGTGAGATTATTGGTTCAACAGGCAAAAAACTTTCGTATAATTGTTCAGCGGCATTTTTTCCGCTATCATTTACCGTGTGGCTAGTTGTTTCGCTGGATTTGTGCGGTAGGAACGAAAAGATTTTTTTTGTGTATTGTGTTGCGATGTTTAATAATTCCAAGCGGGTTTCATTCCGTAATGTCTGAAAAGTGATATCAGTTATTTTAAAGGCATAATGCTGTATTTCCCGCATATTGTCTCGCGTCAATTCCGGGGCGTCTCCGATAGGCGGATAAAAAACGGACGCTTCGTTTTCCGGTATTTTATAAGGAATATTTTCTGTTGCCATTTTCAAATGATTCTGTTTTAGTATTTTAAACCAACGTAGGCATGGTTTTATTTTGCACTGAATAAAGCCATGTTTTTAAAAACAGGCCGTATAAAAATATGTCTGATTAGGAAAAGAAATGCTCGAAAATAACATTGAAAAAGTTTTAATCCTTGATTTTGGATCTCAGTACGCGCAGCTTATTGCCAGACGCGTAAGAGAAAACCATGTGTACAGCGAAATAGTATCACACCTTATTACTGCAGAACAAATAAAAAAGATAAAACCAAAAGGCATTATACTCAGCGGCGGACCTGCCAGTGTATATTCAAAAAATGCACCGGGATGTGATGAGGAAATAATGAAACTAGGAGTGCCTGTTTTGGGCATTTGCTATGGCATGCAATTGGGATGTATGATGCTTGGCTCAAAAGTAAGCCCTAGCGCTGCAAGAGAATATGGGCGTACTTTATGTGCCATCAGCGGTGAAAACAGATTTTTAAAAACCCTTCCACAAGAGATCACGGTATGGATGAGTCATGGCGATATCGTTACTGAATTACCGGCGGAATTTGAGTCGCTTGCACACACAAAAAATTGTCCTTATACGGCAGTAAAGCATAAGAATAGGGATTTCTATGGGGTACAATTTCATCCGGAAGTGACACATACGCCAAATGGCAGTCAGATCATAAGGAATTTCCTCTACGAAATATGCCATTGCTCGGGAAACTGGAAGATGGATTCCTTTATTGAAAAATCGGTGAATGACATAAATAGACAAGTGGGAAACGGGCGCGTCGTTTGTGGCTTGTCCGGCGGGGTTGATTCCGCGGTAACTGCAGCGCTTATTCACAAGGCAATTGGCAATCGTCTTTCGTGTATTTTTGTTGATAACGGACTGTTAAGAAATTTTGAGGCAGAAGAGGTAGTTAAAACATTTAAAGAAAATTTTTCAGCAGACCTCCATGTGGTTCGGGCGCAGGACCGATTTCTGGGGAAATTAAAGGGTGTATCAGACCCGGAAAAAAAGCGTAAAATTATTGGTCATGAATTTATAAAGGTATTTAAAAATGAGGCGCAAAAGATAAGCGATGTACAATTTCTCGCCCAGGGCACATTGTATCCTGATGTTATAGAAAGCATACCTGCACATGGCGGCCCGACAGTCACTATAAAAAGCCATCACAACGTCGGCGGATTGCCTGAAGAATTAGGGTTTGAACTGGTTGAGCCATTACGATTTTTGTTTAAGGATGAAGTAAGGAAAATAGGTGAAGAACTGGGGCTTCCGAAAGAATTGGTCGGACGCCATCCATTCCCAGGGCCTGGTTTGGCTATCCGGATAATAGGAGAAATTAGCGGACAGCGTTTAGAAGTCTTGCGTAAGGCAGATAAAATAGTCATTGAGGAGATATGCAAAGCGGGCTTATACAATAAAATTGCTCAGTGTTTTGCGGTGCTCCTGCCGTTAAGTACCGTTGGGGTTATGGGTGATGAGAGGAGTTATGAAAATGTGATTGCTGTTCGTGCGGTAGAAACAACAGATTTTATGACTGCAGACTGGTACCGCATTCCCAATGAAACGCTCGGAAGTATTTCTCATCGGATTATAAATGAGGTGAAGGGCGTTAACCGTGTGGTATATGACATAAGCACAAAACCTCCGAGCACAATTGAATGGGAATAGTCGGAATGACAGATTGTTGTTAAACGGCATAATAGAAAATCCACAGTCCTCAATCTGTGGATTGCCGATTACAGAAGGGACAATTAAATATTTTCCCAAAAAGCATGCACTGACGAATGGAAGTGTGCGAAGAAATTACTGATAAGGTACTAAAGCGTTACCATTAAAAAAGGCGCTGTCTCCAAAGAGACAGCGCCTTGTATTTTTCCGTAAATCTAATCCCTCAAACCACAGTAATGCATGAGGTCCGGAATTAGTGCCCGGCAGGTATCTTCAATGTGCTAGTAGATTCCATCTCAAGGTGGTAGCCAATCTCGCCGTGCTGAGTAATATCCAGCCCGGTGTCTTCTTGTATTTCTGCTGTCCTTAAGCCTATCGTATACTTGAGAAATAATCCGATAACCATTGTCACTGAAAATGCGTATGACCATGAAATCAGGAAACCAATACATTGTAAGCCCAATTGTTTGAAGCCTTCCATACCCCATCCAATGAATAAGCCGTCAACTCCATCAGGCCCCATTACCATTTTGGTACAATATAGACCTGTGGCAAAGGCGCCTATCGTACCGCCAATCCCATGTACTCCAACTACGTCCAAAGCGTCGTCATATCCAAAAAGCGCTTTTAGCTTCATGCTGGCAAAGTAACATCCAACACCCGCCATAATTCCAATCTGTATAGCGCCTAAAGGCCCTACAAAACCAGACGCCGGGGTTATGGCTACAAGGCCGGCAACTGCGCCTGAAGCCGCACCGATAAGCGTAGGTTTTTTCCTATGAATCCATTCGCATACCATCCAAACGAAAGCAGCAGTGGCTGCAGACGAGTTTGTTATTACCCACGCAAATGCCGCCCTTCCGTCAGAAGCCAGTTCGCTGCCAGCATTAAAACCGAACCATCCGAACCAGAGCAGGCCCGTGCCGAGTAGCACCATCGGGACATTGCATGGTGGCCTTATGTTTTGTTTCTTGCGTTTTCCGAGTAATATCACGAGGGCAAGGGCTGCCGCACCTGAATTTATGTGTACCACCGTTCCGCCGGCAAAATCCAGCACTTCCCAGGCTTGGAGGAAACCGCCGCCCCACACCCAATGACATACCGGGTCATATACGGCAGTCGCCCACAGGGGAATAAATATTAAAAGTGCGCTGAATTTCATGCGCCCTTCAACTGCACCCATGATAAGCCCCACGGTAATAATCGCAAATGTTGCCTGGAATGCCAAAAAAGTGTATTCCGGAATGGTGCCGGAGAGTGTATCGGGCGTTATACCGCGCAAGCCGACCTTTGCCAAATTTCCGATAAAGTTGCCGCAATCCTCTCCAAATGAGAGAGAGTATCCCCAGAATACCCATTGGATACTGATTACCGCCATACTCATAAAAACCATCATTAACATATTTATGATATTTTTGGATGAACACATGCCGCCATAAAAGAAGGCAAGGCCCGGGGACATCAGAAGTACTAATGATGCCGACATAAGAATCCATGCATTATCGCCCGAATCCAATACATCGTCACCTGCCAATACTACGGATGATGCGGCCATCACCAGTACAAGGCTTAACATTGTCAGTAAACTAAATTTTTTCATTTTTAAAACCTCCTATTCGTCAGTTTAAAAATCCTTATCTTTAAATTTGCAGGAATAATGCTAAATTGCCTTTTCCCCGGTATCTCCGGTCCTTATTCGTATAACATCTCTTATATCGTAGATAAAAATTTTACCATCACCGATGCTGCCGGTTTGTGCCGCATCAACGATTGTTTTGGTAATTTTATCCACATTTTCATCTGTAGTGATGATCTCTATCTTAATTTTAGGCAGCAAATCCACAGAATACTGTTTGTCGCGGTATACTTCGGTTATTCCCTTCTGTGTGCCGTGTCCTTTTACCTCCGAGACGGTCATACCGGCTACCCCAATGGCTTTTAGGGCGTCTTTTACGGCTGTTAATTTCTGGTCCCTGATAATTGCTTCAATTTTTTTCATTACTACCACCTCCCATTAACGAAAACAATAAAGAGAAAAAATATTCGTAAAACATGACAAAAAACTAAAACCTCCTTTCATAGAAATAATGTGAATTAGTCTGGAACAATATTCGTTTCAGACAATAAACAAAAAAAACCGCAGTCGTCATGTTGCAAGCGCAACATGACGACTGTTGTTGATGTTAGTATAGAGAAGCATTGCATGCGTCTCTCTGTTGTATCAACATTTTCATTACGTATTCGCAATGCGTCTCTACAAAAATATTAAAATTCCTAAACGTCAAGGCGAAAAGTGCAGTGCTTGTTCTTATCGCAAGTACATCTTTATTGCCTTTATTGCCTTAACCAAGCCATGGTTATTAAGGATAAAATATTTACGAATAATGAAGTTTAGGAGGCGAATGTTACATTATCTGTTTTTGGAGTCAGGGAAAATTTTTAAAACAATGTAACGCTATAGTTTTTTGAAAAATCCGTCCAGGCATTTAACCGTATAGGGAATAGCCTGATGTTACAAAATTATTGATAGCACCCGGAGCCATGTTCGTAGAGATCCAGGCCTTTTTGCTCTGCGCTGATGGGGTCTCTTAATCCTATAACACGTTTTAGGAAAGAGAGAAAAAGAAAGCCCATTCCCAGACACCACACAATTAAGGTGATGCTGGCGATAAACTGGGAGAGCAATTGCCAGCCTGAACCTGTAATCAATCCTCTTACTTCGCAATATGTCCCGTCTGCAAATACACCTACTGCAAGTAAGCCCCATATCCCGTTTACTCCATGAACCGATATGGCGCCCACAGGATCGTCAATCTTTAGTTTATTTTCAATGAAATCGAGGCTGAAACATGTCAATGCGCTGCCGATAGCCCCGATTACAATAGCCGCCCAATGGGGAACATATGCACCGGATGCTGTAATTGCAACACAGCCTGCAAGAGCACCGTTGCATGCCATGCTTACGCCAAACGTTTTTGTCATAAAATAAGAAATATAGAGCAGGGTTAGAGCACCTGCGGCGGCGGCTAAAAAGGTGTTAGTTGCTATTATGGATACGCGCAATTCTGTAACGGCAAGCGTACTGCCGGCATTAAATCCAAACCAGCCGAAAATTAAGATAAGTGTCCCTATTACTATATACAGAAGGTTATGTCCGCGGATAACATTCGAGCTGCCATCCGGATTGTACTTGCCATATCTCGGCCCAACGCGCCAGGCCGCGACAAAAGCAATCAGTCCCCCTACTCCGTGTACAACTCCCGAACCTGCAAAATCTCTTGCCCCTACCCCAAATGGCAGCGTTTCCAGCCAGCCGTAGCCCCACATCCAGTGTCCATAAACAGGATACAATATGCCGCAAAGGAAAATACTATTAAGCACATGGGCATGAAACTTACATCTTTCCGCGATAGCGCCGGTTACTATCGTAGAGGCAGTAGATGCAAACATAACCTGAAATAACCAGAGCGCAGAAATATGAACGTCGTATGAGTCGCCTATCAGCAAAAATCCGCTATAACCGATAAATTTGTTTCCGTTGGTAAGCCCGGGAGCAAGTTGAGAACCTCCAAACATTAAAGCAAAGCCAAAAAGCCAGAAAATTATTGCTCCGGCGCAAAAATCCATAAAACTCATAGTGCCGTAATTCAGGGTATTCTTCTTTTGTACAAATCCAGCCCCAAGGAAGACGAAACCAACCTGCATATTAAAAACCAGAAAAGCGCTCATTAATATCCAGGCGAAGTTTACCGAAAATTTTAATCCCTGTATACTGTCAGAGTATGTTTCTTTTCCGCTGGGGTCTCCTGCAAACATATCATTTGCCAGGCATGTTACTATGACAATTAAAGTGATAAAAAGAAGACACCTTTTCAATACACCACTCCCAATAAATTTTTTATAAATACTATAATGTCAGGGGAAAAAATTTTTCGTAACAGCAGGGGCGAAGCATGTCTGCATACATCATAACTCGTCAAATAGGACCTAGTTGGGGCGCGTGTGCAGCATTTAGTCTTTATCTTCTATGCAGACAAATGCTTCGTCCCTACTACAAAAAAATAGCTGGCGCTATCAAAACTATTCATGGTAGCGCCAACTTTGGATTTAGCGCGGTATAGAATCCACCTTAAATGGCAGTCGCATCTTTCTCTTTTGTACGAATTCTATAAACGTTTTCTACATTTATGACAAATATCTTTCCATCTCCGATGCTTCCCGTTTGAGCTTCCGTGGTGATAGTATCGACAATCTTTTGTACATCCTCATCTTTTACCACAATTTCCAGTTTTATTTTTGACAGCAAATCAACACGATACCTCCTACCGCGCCATACTTCGCTGATTCCTTTTTGACTGCCGTGCCCTTTTACTTCCGTAACGGTCATTCCCGGATAGCCCATCTCCGTCATGGCGTCCCGCACAATATTGAACTTCTCCGGCCTGATTATTGCTTCTATTTTTTTCATGAAACTCCTCCATTCATATTATTAATACTATATATGTTTATTTGACCACAAACAGGTCTTATTTCTTAGAATTCGACGATTGTTTTTCTTGTTTTGCCTTTCCGTATACCCATCTGCCAAGTTTCTCAGAATAAATCCTCTCGCGTGAACGGTCCTTGCTGATTGCTTCTTCAAGCAAAGAGATTTGTTCTTTTTCTGCCTGAACATCGATGAGGTGTTCCCCCACAGCGCCAAAGAACCCTCCTTCCACAGGATAGCATGAAGTACCGTGATATGCAATATCAAGACCTTCTTCTTCTTCAAGGTCGGAAACCCTTAAACCAATTGTTCCTTTCAATCCGAAGAAGACCGCTCCGCCAAAAGCAAATGCATATGCAAAAGCGACAACAGTTCCGATAAATTGGGCAAGCAATTGCTCGCCGGTGCCAAGGATTAAACCATTTATACCATAGGTTCCATCGGCAAATAAACCTACGGCAAGCATGCCCCACATGCCGTTTGCGCCATGCACTGCCACCGCCCCAAGGGGATCGTCAATCTTGAAAACGACTTCTACCAGCGCTACGGCGCCTCTCATAATAAGGCCTGCAAGGACTCCGATAACAACTGCTGCCCATGGCGCTACATAAGCGCAAGGCGCGGTAATCGCAACCAACCCAGCCAAAGCTCCGTTACAAACAAACGATACGTCAACAAAGCCCTGTCTCTTCCATGTAAAGAACAACATAATTGATGCGCCCGCAGCAGCGGCAAGAAAGGTATTTGTCGCAATTATTGCTATACGTAAATCAGTGCCTGCCACGGTGCTTCCGGCATTAAAACCAAACCAGCCGAAGGCAAGAATAAAACAGCCAATGACAACATAGGTCATATTGTGCCCGGGAATGGCGTTTGGCGAGCCATCGGGATTATATTTGCCTTTTCTGGGACCAACAGCCCATGCGCCCATGAGGGCCATAATACCCCCTACTGTATGAACTACGGCGCAACCCGCAAAATCTACTACCCCGGCACCAATTGGAAGGGTACTCAGCCATCCGCCTCCCCATACCCAATGACCATAAAGCGGATAGATAATGCCGCACATTAAACAACTGTAGATAATATAAGGCACAAATTTCATTCTTTCTGCAACAGCGCCTGCAATAATTGTTACTGTTTTTGTTGCAAATACCATTTGGAAGAGCCAGAACATGACCGTTTTTACGTCATATGCATCCCCTAAAAGCATAAAGCCGTCCCAGCCAATACCAGGCCAGCCCCTATCAAGGCCTGAATACGCCTGAGACCCGCCAAACATCACAGCAAAACCGAAAAAATAAAAAACGCATGCACCCAACGTGGAATCAATGAAACAATGTGCTAGGTAGTTGAGCATGTTCTTTTGTCGTAAAAAGCCCCCTAAAAAGGCAAAACCCGCCTGCATGCTAAATACCAGGAATGCGGCTATTAACGTCCATACGACGTTGATTGAAATCTTTAATCCTTCAATACTCTCAGAATACGTATCGGAACCGTTTGGGTCTCCTGCCGCTTCAGCAACCCCCGTGCCAAACGCAAACAGACCCATTATTAGTAAAAGCCAAACACCGATCATAAATTTGTTATACATTTTCATAAGTTAAGTCTCTCTCCTTTTTATCACCCTACTAAAATTACAAATGTGTCTACAATGTAAAATGTTATGCTGGCATATTATATTTTCAATAGTACCTCCCTTTCTAAAATAAAACTTCCAAAAAACGGAGAAATATAACAAATGCAACCTGAGAATTCCGCATAATTTTAATGTGTTGAATGGATAATTGGCGATAGAATTCTCTTCTCTATCTATAAAATATACTTAAGGATAAAAGCAATTCAACTTTAATTGGCTTATTGGAGCAATTATTATTCCATCCGTTTGCGGTATATTTTTTTAAAGGCAGTTTCCTATAATGTTAAAATCCGTAACTATCCTAAAACAAAATAGATAAAACCATGCTGCAGTATAAATAATACTTCCTCCATGGTTTATAGGCAAAATAGTTTATAAATAATTAATATATTAGTATTTGTAAATATATTGCATAAGTATTTAATAATTTGGCAATTATGAATAAATTACGATTTAAATTCGAAATGCAACGACGGTTTATTTCAGCCACAGCATTCATGGGTAGGTATCATTTTTTCATTTGTTCGTGTAAAAAATTTAATATAGATTCATTTTTTGTTTAGAAAAATAGTTGTTTTAAATTTTGCGTATAATGCAAAACATATGAATACCTTACAGGCAGATGAAGTGTTTTAATTTTTCACCTCTTTTCTTTATGAAAATATGAAAATCAACGCTTTGAAGTCATAAATTGAATATTTGGCATTTTTTATGCGAACTAATGGTCGAAAAACAACATTGTACAGGATTATTGCCACCAACCAATTGATATATGTATAAAGTCCGCTCCCGGCTGGCATAGCCAGAGCCAAACAGGCACGAAAACAGTCCTCAATCTTCAATCTGCAATCTGCAATTTGCTGACAGTAGACTGCCGACTGCCGGCAGGGTATATGTTTTCTTGGATAACAATAACACGTATGTATATAATTAATAATTATCGTTTTCAAACGTTTAAGTGTGAATCAAATTTACATAAGTCTAACTATGCTGTTTTGATTAATGCTGCCGGTAAGGGGATAAAATACGCCCCTTATGCTGATTTTTCCGGAGAATACAATGTCCTCAAAAAGCTTAATCATAAACAAATTCCTAAAGTGTATGATGTTGGACATGGTGATTTATACAAGGATGAGAGGTTTTTGATAAAACAGAACTTTATCGTATTGCAACATATTGACGGTGAAGATATTCTGGAATATTTCAGGGAAAAGGATGTGGAAAAGGTAAAGGTCATAAATGAAGTGGTAAAGATGTTTCTTACGGTTTGCGACCCCTTAATATATCTGCATGCTATGAAGTACATTCATTGTGATATAAAACCAGGGCATTTGATTTGTAACAGGGAAACAGGTTTGGGGCATATCATTGACTTTGAACTGGCTATTAAACATGGAGAAGTTCTGCGGGGAATCAGCAGGGAGTATGCCTCGCCTGAACAGTTTCGCATTCTTGATTATTTGAGGAGCCAAAAAGGAGATCATGGCGAAGACGGCCTTCCCTCTTCTATGCAGTTGGATGGCAGAACAGATTTGTATTCCATAGGTCTCTTATTCTATGAAACGTTAACGAAAAAAAAATGGCAAAAAGGGATGGATTTGCCGCACAAAATTAATAAAAATATCTCTCAAAAACTGGAAGAAATTATCATGGGGCTTTTGGAAGAAGATGTTTCGAACAGAATTTCTTCCGCAGAGAAACTGGAAAAGATGTTGCGCAGTATCTAATAAATGCCTTTTACTTATTATGGAAAGCAAGCTCTTGAAAAACATTATAATATCAGATATTCATGGAAATGTTGATTCTCTGATTGCATTTATTAAAGAGATTGCGAAAAAGGAAGGTACCATTGACAGGCTGCTTATCGCAGGCGATATAGTAGGGTATGGCGCCTCTCCAAATGAATGCTGCGACATTGTACGCTACATGAAGTATGGAAAGAGAAAAGTACCGATTGAAAGAATATATAAAATCATTGAACAAATCAATCCGGAAACTTCTCCCGACAGGGATTTTATGGACGCCATTCAATTAATGGAAAAGAAATGCGTTGTCATTGGAGGAAACCACGATAAACAGGTAGTCGGGGAACCATCCCTTACCTCTGAAATGAATCCCGTAGCACAAGCCGCAGCGGATTGGACAAAAGGGGTATTGACGAAGGAGAATTATACCTTTTTAAAACGTTTATCGCTGAGAAAAAAATTTAAGCATGAGGGGTTTGAAATAGTACACAGTACCCCTTCGTACCCGATTGGTTATGAATATGCCAAAAATGCAAGCGTTTTAAAGTACACCACCTTATGGTCAAAGATAACATTTGGCGGGCATACACACCGGCCAGCGGCGTACATTTACACGAAAGAGAAGAGATTGGTAAATGCCTCCGTTCTCATCCCTACCGACAATTATGATATGAGATTAATGGTGATTGAAAAAGAATGCTCCGACAAGACAGAATCTTTTACGGTGGATCAAAACAATGACTGGAAATATTATGTTAACGTTGGTTCACTGGGTCAGCCTAGGGATGGAAATCCCGACGGGTGTTATGTTGTTTTTGATTCCACTTTAAACCAGATAAGCTTCAGGCGTGTGAGGTATAATGCTGAAGCTGCATCAAGAAGAATAACCGAAGCAAAATTGCCGAATGAGTTAGCCCAGAGGGTTTTAAAAGGGGTTTAGGCGCTTAGCGTCTAATATTGACAAAATTTTGTCGATATGTCGAAGCCTCTAAATTCGAATATAGGTAACACTTTAGTTTTTTGAAAAATGTACTACCTATAAGCTCCGTAGGAGCAGCCTGTTTGTAGCAAAATAGGATATTATAACAGAGATTAGCTCTGTTAGGAGCGACCTGTCTCTTGTAAATCCATATAAACAGGTCTACCTGAATACGGACAGGCCGCTCCTACGGAGCTATTTACCTTATTGAATTTTATTGCGCTACAAACAGACCGCCCCTGACGGGGCTACATGGTATTTTTTCTATCCCGGGAATTTTTCAAAAAACTAAAGTGTTACGAATATAGAAATTCGAAACAATACCGAAACTCAAAATTCAAATGTTAAAAACAAATCGGCTCTTACAGTTTTGGACAGTTCGAATTTTATTTTTTGGGATTTGTTTCGTATTTAGAATTTCACTATTTTTTTTGTCGGGAGTATATAAAATGTATTCTATTAACAAATATACGTTTAAAGAGTTTAAGATTACGCCCGGACACAGGGCTAATTACGCAATCCTTTGTAATCCTGAGTTCAAAGAAAATCAGTGGGGCATAAAATATCACCCTTCCAATGATTACGCGAGAGAATACAAAATCCTTGCCCTCTTTTCACATCCGCAAATTCCGGTTCGATATAAAGTGGGAAGGGATAACATGTATAATGATGACAAGTTTGTTTTGGCACAATATTATCTCATTATGACCCACTTTGAAGGAAAGGGCGTACTTGAATATTATAAAAAAAGGGATATGACCGACCGGAAAGAAATCGAAGGGGTAATTCAGCATTTTGCAAGCGTGACCTTGCCTTTGATGCACATGCATACCAAAGGATACCTTCACTCCGATATCAAACCCGGTCATCTTATACTAAATCCAACTACGGGTGTAATGGCGCTTATTGACCTTGAATGCACTATTAAAACAGGAGAGACGCTTCTTGGTATGAGCAGGGAATATGCATCCCCGGAACAGAAAGAAATGATACAACTCTTGAGAAAAAATGAGCGGGAAAAGGATGTGTTGAAAAAGATTAAGATTGCGGCCACATCCGATTTGTATTCTGTTGGGTTGATTCTTTATGAAGCCCTGACAAATAAGTTGTGGCAAGAGAATCCGGTCCCCCCATGGGAGTTAAATTCATCAATACCCGAGAAACTACACAAGGTTATTTTAGGATTATTGGAGGAAAACCCGTTAAATCGTATACATTCTGCAGAATTATTAAAAAATGAATTGGAAGCGATAGCGTAGTTGTTTTTCCGTATTGGTAAAAAGTGCTTAAAGCGGGTTCAGGTATTTCGTCAATGTTGTTTATCCTGTCTTTTCGGCAGGAAAACAATTAATCAGTTTGATCAATAAAGGGACACTCCCCATATTTCAAAAATTAATATGGGAAGTGTCCCTCTATTTTCCATGAACGCTTAATATACATCCCTTTGCTTTAATGCTCCCCGCAACACTTTCTGCATCTTGTGCGTTCATGCTTCCGGTTGCAACATAGCCCAAAGCCATTATTTTCAGCAGTGACCAGGTCACAATACCAATGCTGGATAAAACCGGCCTTGTACTTAACCTATTCGGCGTAGTATTGATAACAGCGCTTATCTATTTCTTGGCCGTCCATGTTTTTGGTATAGCGCTTTTAGAATTACCGGTATGGGTAATAAAGAAGTAAGGAAAATTTAAACCATTCTCTACTGATAAAAAAAATTGCTAAAACGAGAAAGCCTTTCTGCTACAAAAATTCTGCTTGCGCGTTTTCCTCTTTGATGGTTGAATGGGCAAAATGTTTTAATTTCAATATTATAAAGAAAGGTCATTTGTATGGATATACAACGAAATTGTCATTTGTATTGCAACTAACCTCGTCGCACTACATGGGAATTTAGTGGGCTTAGAACACGTATCAAGTGCCATCCTCTCCGTACGGCTCATTGCTTAACTGAAAGTGTACCGTGCGCGTGATGTTGTCCCATTTCAGCAAAAATTCTTTTTATTTATACAAATATATCTGTTATGCTTTTTTCCTCTTTTCGTACTAATGATAAATGAATACGCTTCGCAAATGAAAATGGATAAAAATAGAGAAACGATTGACAACACCTTAAAAACGGCATGGATAATGCAGTTGAAAGAGGACTGGAAAACCGCGAATTACCATTATTTCAAAAATTCCATGCGTCCCCCTCACTTTGAACTTTCGGGTGCGGACCGAATGCTGGGGAATTGGAAGGGAGGGCATTGGCGGCGACTCTCTATCAGCATTTTCCTGATCCAGTCCTATCCGTGGGAATATGTCCAGGAGGTGCTTTATCACGAAATGGCACATCAGTATGTGGATGAAATTCTGGGAATACGGGATGATTTACCCCATGGTGAAATATTTAAGAGTATTTGCCGGGAAAATGGTATTGATTCCTCTGCCACCGGAGATATTCATACGTGGATGGAAAGAAAGAGGAACAGCTTTTCTGCACAATCAGGCAACCACACCATACTTGACAAGGTACACAAGCTTTTGGCATTAGCCCAGAGCAAAAATGAACATGAGGCGCAATTGGCAATGGCAAAGGCACACGAACTACTGTTAAAACACAACCTGTCATTATTGGATGCGCATGCCGGGCGGCATTACGTTTACAAACAAATCGGGAATATAGGGAATAGGGATGCTATCAAATCATTAATCTGTTCCATACTCTGTAAATTTTTTTTCGTAGAAGCCATTTGGAAATTCGGGTACGAACAGCATGAAAATAAAAATGGCAGGGCGCTGGAAATTTATGGACTGCCGGAAAATGTGGAGATGGCTGAGTATGTGTATAATTACCTTCAAAACATCTCCGAATTATTGTGGACAGACTATAAAGAACAAAAAAAAATCGACGGTAACAAACACAGGAGAACCTTCATCTACGGCCTCCTGGAAGGTTTTTACACTAAACTGGAAAACCGGGCCGTTACCAGCCATTCAAATAAACTTGTTTGGAAGGGAGATCCCAGGCTTAAAGAGTTTTTCTTCAGAAGAAACCCAAGGCGCTCGCGTACTTCTCACCGATATTCAACAAGCTGCCATGAAGCCTATGCCTCCGGGATCAACCATGGAAAAAATCTGGTTATTCGCAAAGGGGTCCATGGGAAAAGCAATGGGGAGATTAAGTATTTAAACTGACCCCAAATTAAAATTGGCAGTCCCCAGTCTCCACTCCTCAATCAGCAATTTGCCGATTGTAGATTGTAGATTGCCTACTACTACGGTAGTATAATGGAAAATTAATTTTTATATGCTTGACAGGGAAAACATGACATTATAGAATCCAATAAGTTGAGATTTTGCGAAATGAACCATACTTGAATCAACAGATATTTTCCTCGCAGCAACAGAAAATTTCCATTTTCAACAGTAAAATCTTGCGTCTTTAACTACCCATTATTATTCGTGTTAAGGCGGGCTTGACAGGCAAGCAACGGTTACAGAATAAGAAGAATTGCTGGACTAACAGATGAACAGAACAGGCGCTCCTATTCTCAAAATTCCATTAAACCGCACTGAAGGTTTTTTGTCGGATACAATAATCTTTAGGGATGCAAAAGCCCGGACCCCACATCCTAATCTTGAATTAAAGAAAGACAATGCGAACGATCCCCAGATGCTGGTTTGGGGAAAGTTTTTAATCAAACATGAATACCAAATTGCGAAAAAAGACGGTGAGCTTTTTGTTGACGTCACAAATGATAAAAATCTCATCCACAGGAAGGGAAATATTGTTCCTGGCGCAATGACGGTCTCCAAAATAATTCTTCCCCTGGAAATCCTTTTTGCGGATATGGAGATATCTTCCGTTAACATTAAATTTACCCGTTCCGCCTTTTATGGCGCGAAAACCTGTAGTCTGTTCCTCTGGCAGTTTATTAATGATAACAACATCCAGATTGATATAAGAACGTATCAGCAGAATGAGATTATAGCAAGCGCCATTGTACTGGGAAGGCCAAAATCCCTGAATAAACAAATACAACAGGTAGACGAACTCCGGGTAAATAAGTCGTGTTTCGCAAAGGTACAGGCTTATTTTAAAAGCCTGGGCATCCGGAGCGATTCTTATGTTGAAAAGGGGAAATATAAAGACTACACCTATCCTTTAGCATATATCGCCTCGCTGCCTTCCGCCGAAATCGTAAACCAATTGTCAGGACAGGGTGGTATGATTAATGTGTTGCGTATGGACTTTGGAAATTATGAGAGGATACCTATTACCGGGGATAAAGGCCCTGAGGTAAAACTCGCGAGGGCAAAGAAGCGGAATTCGTTTAACAAGATTTTGACCGAGGTTGCGGAAGGGCTCGTCACCTACTATAAAGGGCTTGCAATCGTTAATCCCATTGCTAAATTCCAAAATTCTTCTGAACCGGTTATTGATACCATTAACAAGCTAATTCACCTGCAGGAAAAAACAAAAACAGTGGCCGGGCACAAAGAGGCATGAAATAAATTACCCCTTTCCGGAATTGCAGCAAATCTACAAAACATCCTCCACCCCTCTCTGAAAACCCGCAATCTTCCCCCTTTTCCCGGATGTAGTGACAAGAGAATGCTATTATTTCTTTTTAGCAACGGCACTCCTGAAGGTTTTCGAATAAATTTTCACGAAGAATAAAAATACACGTCAAGGCATTTACCGTAATTTTATTTTCATATCGACGGAATAAGCCTTTCCTCCTATCTTAGAGAGTAATGGACTGAGATCTAACCTCAGATTAGCCGAAACGATATAGCGAAAACATAAAACAATTAAAATCGATTGAAAGCATTGCGATTGCTGATAAAATTAAAAAAAATGTAACACTTTAGTATTTTGAAGCTGGAAATAGTCATATGTAGTTCGGCGAGGTTCGTCGCATTGTCTTGAGTAAACCCTATTCACCATCGCACAACTCTTTTTGGTGCGACGAACCTCGTCGAACTACATTGTTGGAATTTTTCAAAATACTAAATTGTTACAAAAACAATCCATTTAGAACCGGCACAAGAATAGAAATACATAAAATGTTTGCTAATAATATATTACAACGCTACGTTATACGAGAATGGTTTCAAACATTCTGGCCTTCTTTTTTGTGCTTTGAAATCCTAATGTTCTTAGGGTTTGTAATTCAGATATTACACAAAGGGCTTGATATTATAGCCCTAAAAGCTCTCATCCCTCATATGTTTATCCAGGTGGCGCCTTATTCCATTCCTTCGGCACTGCTTACCGCCACTACCTTAACGTATGGAAGATTGAGCGCCGACAGAGAAATTATCGCCATACAAGCAAGCGGCATCCATTTACGGAAGATAATTACTCCGGTTTTGGTAATAGGCATTATTTTCAGTTTTTTTACGCTGGTGCTATCGGCGGAAATTTTGCCAAGATCCCTTTACCAGATAAAATTATTACAAGAAAGGGCGATAAACAATATCCTCGCCGGCAGATTAGCAACCTTCCAGAAAAAAGTACTCATGGAGCCGTATCAAATATACATTGGAAATGTAGTAGACAACATCAACAAAGACGTCACCGTTATTCAGTATGCGGATGATTATGTTACGGATATCATCTTTGCGGAAGAAGGCAGTATCGAGGTGAATAACGAAAAAAACACAATCTTCCTTACGCTGCGCAAGGGGGAATTTATCAAACCAAACTACAAAAAAGCCGAAGAGGTTCCGCGTTTAGGCGTGTTTACGGAGACCACATTTGAAATTCCCATGGGAAAAGACAAGGCCGACTTTTCCACCAAGCATATGACGATATTCCAGCTCTTTAAATACAACAATGAAATTGACAGGGAACTTGCAAACAGCAAAGAAATTCCCGACAATTTTGAAGAGGCACGGGTTGAAGCATCAAGAAAACTTGCTGAACACCAAAACCAGTTGCAGCAATTAAATAAAAAGCAAAAACACCTTGAATCCGAATTAAAAAAATCAAAACAAAATCTGGAACGGCAGAAATCAAAGATTGATGGACTGGCAAACGAGAGTAAACTGGCAAATAATTATATACTTGTCGCAACCGAAAATCTTATGCAGTTAAAAAGGGAAAATAAAGCCGGATATTACATCGCTGATGATATCGATTTAAAATTAATGGAAATAAAAGAGACTATAGAAAGAGAAAAACAGCGGATTAGCGTTATATCACAAAGAATGATTGAAACACGTGAGATACAAAATAGTGAAACAAATAACATAGCCACACTCACAAAATCGCTTGAAGAGACAGAAAAGAACATATCTGTTTTGTTGAGGAAAATTACAAGCTTTGAAAGCGACCTGACGTTAGCGTCAAAAAAGAAATTAAGACGCAAAAACGATATTTCCATACACAAAAGAATCTCACAGGCACTTTCGTGTTTAAGTTTTATTGTTATTGGCATTCCATTGGGCATTAAGTTGCGTAGCTCTCACCTTATAATAGGGTTTGGAGTAAGTTTTATGATTATCTTGTTTATCTATTACCCCCTGATGGTAACAGGTTCAGTACTTGCAGATGATACATTATTGCCCGTTGTGCCTGTTTTATGGGGTGCGAATGGCATACTTCTTATCGTTGGCATATGTATTTACCAAAAACTTTTTGCATATAATAAATCTTAACAGGCATAAGCCATCAAAGACCTGATTTAAACGTTTAGTACCTTATAAGTAATTTCTTTGCACTTTTTGGCAAAATATTTACTGGTGAAATCCGAAACAAATTCTAATGACGAAATGATTTGAAATTCTAAACAAACGCCTTTTTCGTATCTCGCATTTCGTGCTTCATATTGTTGTATGTTTTGGATTTGTTTCGTATTTCGTACTTCGAATTTCGTATTTTTTATATCGTGCTTTCCATGCAAGCAGATACGTTTTCAGACGTCTTTGGCATTGTCCTGTAACGGACATCAATTCTTGACTTTTTTCAGGATAGGGCTTACTATAATTTAATTAACTTCGTTTAACGTTTTATGAGAGATCGGGCGTAATGTATTACAGGAGAAACCCTTTCGGATTAAATATTGGCAGCAAATGGACCCGCCTGGTTATGATGCTAATCATCGCCAATGTCGGGGTGTTCATGTTCCAATTACTATTTTCCACGATAAGCCCCCAGTTACCCCCCCTTCCGGTTAACTCATTATCAGAGGCTCCAGCCCTGCCGTGGCATTATCCCGCTTCAGATAAATTCACAAAAATGTTCTGGCTCTATCCGCCGGACGCTATAGGGAATTTGTGGTTCTGGCAGTTTTTTTCGTATATGTTTTTGCATAGTACAACAGACCCTTGGCACTTGATCTTTAATATGCTGGTGCTCTGGATGTTTGGCAGCGAGGTCGAAAAGGTTCTCGGTCAAAAAAAATTTCTGACACTTTACTTTACCGCGGGAATCTTCGCGGGGATATGCTGTTGTATCTTTACGCCAAAAGTTCCTATTCTCGGGGCATCCGGTGCAATTTTCGCTATAGAAGTCGCCTTCGCGATGTATTTCCCCAATAGCATGGTTATTTTCTATTTCTTTCCTATCAGGGCAAAGTATCTGGTAATGATATTTGCCTCTATTACGGTATTTAATTGTATTACACCGAGGGGAGGCAATATTGCGCATTTTGCCCATCTGGGGGGACTTGTGTACGGGTTTTTGTTCGTACGGTACTCAAACCGTGTTGTTGATTATTTAAAACGATGCCAAATACTTCAACAGGAAAAAGAACTGAGAAAAGACATGGAGTTGCGTGAAAAGGTGGATGAAATCCTTGACAAGGTGAATCGTGAAGGGTTGCATAATTTAACATGGCGGGAAAGAAACATCCTCAAGACCGCCAGCAAAAAATACAAAAGGAACAAACATTGATTAAGATTGCGGTAAATGGCGCATGCGGCAGAATGGGAACAAGGATTTGTGCCCTTATCCTCGAAGATAAAGCATCTGATTTAACTGCGGCGCTGGAACACCCGGGGCATGTGTCCATTGGCAAAGACATTGGGCTGGTGGCCGGTTTTGGAGAATCAGGGCTGAAAATTTCAACTGCGATGGAAAATCCTACAGATGTGCTGATAGATTTTTCATCGCCTGAATCTGCCGTCAATATTGCGGAATGCTGCGCGAAAAAAAACGTTGCACTTGTAACTGGCACTACCGGACTAACCCCCCTGCATCATGAAAAATTGCTGGAAATATCAAAAAAAATCCCCTGCCTGATTTCGCCAAACATGAGCCTGGGGGTAAACGTAATGTTTTCGGTTGCCGCCCAAATGGCAAAAATGCTGGGCAAAGATTTTGACATTGAAATTATTGAAACACACCACAGACATAAAAAAGATTCCCCTAGCGGTACAGCGCTGAGACTGGCAGAAAAAATATGCGATGCAACCGGACTGGATAAAGAAAAAAACATTATCTATGGCCGCCAGGGGATCATCGGTGAACGCCCTTCAAACCAAATA
Source organism: Candidatus Kuenenia stuttgartiensis (assembly GCF_900232105.1). Taxonomy (NCBI): domain Bacteria; kingdom Pseudomonadati; phylum Planctomycetota; class Candidatus Brocadiia; order Candidatus Brocadiales; family Candidatus Brocadiaceae; genus Candidatus Kuenenia; species Candidatus Kuenenia stuttgartensis. Next base: position 2,822,467 of record NZ_LT934425.1, on the reverse strand, counting down.
GGCATACACGCAGTCAGGAGCGGAGACGTCATTGGCGACCATACGGTAGTTTTTGGCGGGCTTGGAGAACGATTAGAGATTACCCATAAGGCACACACAAGAGATACGTTTGCGCGGGGCGCAGTTTATACGGCAAAGATTATTGCAAAAAAACCCCCCGGCATGTACACCATGTCCGACGTGTTATAAAAGAATTGTCCACCATCTATAACCCTTTGTGAAAGCACGAAATACGAAACAAATTCTAAATTTCAATTTTTAAATATTCAAAACCCGGTTTTTTTCATTGTTATTTTGTATTTTAGAATTTGTTTCGCGCTTGTTTGGTTCCGGCTATGCCGTGTTAGGGAAGAAGGGTTGTACCATACGAATTCTTATTTAATAACATTATGTGAGAATTAACCTTTTGAAAGGAAGACTATGAGACTTGATAAGTTTACCATAAAAGCGCAGGAAGCCATACAGGAAGCTCAGGAATTAGCCGAATCAAAGAGGCAGCAGCAAATCCTTTCGGCGCACGTATTGGAGGTTTTATTGACGCAGGAGCAGGGCATCGTAGTTCCTCTCCTGCAAAAATTAGGTGTGGATGCAAATATTGTTCTTGATAAAACAATGGAGGCCGTTAACAAGCTTCCGCAAATAAGCGGCTCAGGAGCGCCGGGGCAGGCATATGTGAGTGCGGAACTGCGCGATATGATAAACTTTGCATGGGAAGAAGCCGGCAAGCTGAAGGACGAATACCTAAGCACCGAACATATGCTGCTGGCGCTGGCACGGCAAAAAAATACCTCCGCATGCAAAATATTAAACGAGGCAGGCATTGACCGGGAAAATATTCTCAAGGCTTTAAAAGAAATCCGGGGCAGCCAGAGAGTCACCGACCAGACTCCCGAAGACAAGTACCGTGCACTTGAACGATACAGTAAAGATCTGGTTGCTCTGGCACAAAGAGGAAAGCTTGACCCCGTTATTGGCCGTGATGACGAAATTCGCAGGGTAATACAGGTATTGTCACGAAGGACAAAAAATAATCCCGTTCTCATCGGCGAGCCAGGCGTGGGAAAAACCGCTATCGTCGAAGGGCTTGCCCAGCGCATTGTAAACGGAGATATCCCTGAAAGCTTAAAAAACAAACGGGTAATGTCGCTCGATATGGGTGCGCTTATTGCCGGCGCAAAATACCGTGGGGAGTTTGAAGACCGTCTTAAGGCGGTTCTTAAAGAGATAAGCGAGAAGGAAGGGCAGATAATACTTTTCATCGATGAATTGCACACCGTGGTTGGGGCAGGAGCCGCAGAAGGGGCAATGGACGCTTCCAACCTCCTAAAACCGGCATTGGCGCGTGGAGAACTGCGTTGCGTGGGCGCCACCACTCTTGATGAATACAGAAAATACATTGAAAAAGACGCCGCCCTGGAACGACGGTTCCAGCAAGTATATGTGAGAGAACCTACCGTTGAAGACACTATCGCAATCCTGCGCGGACTAAAAGAACGATACGAAGTGCATCACGGAGTGCGCATAACAGACTCAGCGATTATTGCTGCAGCGACCCTTTCCAGCCGGTACATATCGGACAGGTTTCTGCCCGACAAGGCAATAGATCTTATCGATGAAGCTGCGTCAAAATTAAGGATAGAAATCGACAGCATGCCTGTTGAGCTTGATGAGATAGAGCGTAAGATCCTGCAATTGGAAATAGAAAAAGAGGCTTTAAAAAAAGAAAAAGACGAAGCTTCTAAACAACGCATAGAGAAAATTGAAAGACAATTATCCGACCTGAAAGAAGAATCCAGGGCTTTCCGGGCACACTGGGAAAACGAAAAGAAGGTTATCAAGGAAATACAGGACATTAACGCAAAGATTGACCAGGCGCGCATTGAGGAGCAAGCAGCCCAAAGGGAGGGAAATTTAGAAAAGGTTGCTGAGATACGCTATGGACGTATTATTGAATGTGAAAGAAAATTAAAGGAAAAGCACCTTGAATTACAGGAACTGCAAAAATCCAAATCCCTCCTGAATGAGGAGGTGGGTGAGGATGACATTGCCATGGTAGTCGCCAAATGGACTGGAATTCCCGTATCACGTATGCTGGAAAGTGAAAAGGAAAAACTATTAAAGATGGAAGAAAGACTGAAAGAGAGGGTAGTTGGTCAGGAAGAGGCAATTTCCGCCGTGTCAAACGGCATCCGGCGTGCACGCGCCGGACTCCAGGATCCGAACCGGCCTATCGGTACCTTCCTGTTTCTTGGTCCTACCGGAGTTGGGAAAACGGAGCTTTGCAAGGCGCTGGCGGCCTTTTTGTTTGATAACGAAGATGCAATGGTTCGTATCGACATGTCTGAATTCATGGAACAACACTCGGTTGCACGGCTTATAGGCGCCCCACCTGGTTATGTGGGATACGAAGAAGGCGGAAGACTCACTGAGGCTATAAGAAGAAGACCCTATGCAGTGGTGCTATTCGATGAAATTGAAAAGGCACACCGGGATGTATTTAACGTCTTGCTTCAGGTTTTTGATGACGGACGGCTTACTGACGGACACGGCAGAACCGTTGATTTTAAGAATACCATTATTGTAATGACCTCAAACATCGCAAGCCAGTGGATACAGGATTTAACCGGCCCTGAAAATGAAGAAGAACTGAAAAGAGAGGTAAAACAGGCGCTGAAGGAGACCTTCCGCCCTGAATTCCTTAACCGTATCGATGAAACAATTGTCTTTCACAGTCTCTCCAAAGAACTAATCAAACAGATTGCCGACATACAATTGAACGACCTTCGAAAGCGCCTCGCCAGAAACAACCTTAAACTTACCGTTACAGACCGGGTAAAAGAGACTTTGATTGAAGAAGGGTATGACCCGCATTTTGGCGCACGGCCTTTAAAGCGCACCATCCAGCAGCTCATCGAAAACCCGCTTTCTATGGAAATTTTGGGAGGGAAATTCCCAGACGGCTCGGAAATCATGGTAGATATGCAGGATGGGAAGGCTGTTTTTACAAATAAATGATTTGTCCTGCTGGAAAGATTGCAAATTCTTAATCAAATTTCTACCCGGAATAGTTGAACTGTTTGGTTTGGTTTGGTTTGGTTTCGTACCTCAACCCCAATCTACCGAAATACCAAACTGCTTGTTCACAAACAGGAGCTTTGGAACAAGCAGATGAAATTAGTAGGAATCTAATTTATCTTTTGCAACTTGTTTGAACTTTTCCTGAAGTTTTGCTTTAAATTGTTTACCAACTTTATCAAATACGTCAAGTAATTCCTGAAAAGTCTTATTACCTCCCAATAAGTTCCAATATTCTTCTCCAATAAGAAAGTCGTTTGGGTGGTCCATCATACCGACTTCTGTAAATCTTGAATATGGTTCCGGATAGTAAGGGTTGTAAGGAAAAGCTAGAAATACCTTTATAGGTTTCCTTTTTCTTGCGACCCATTCTAGCAATTTTGTTTTGCTCTTTTCAAAAACGTCAATGTTTGGTTTTACCGTTTTTATTTCAAAGTAACATTCATCGTTTCCCCTTCGCATATAGAAATCTGCAATGTTACCTGACTTTTGAAATTGTCCACCTGAAGAGGGGGTTGCAATTATCTCTGAAATTTCCTTTTTAATGTCGGCGGTTCTATTGCCATTCCTCAATTCTGTAATAATTTTATTAATAACAGACTTTTGTTGTCTTGAAATTGCACCACCAATTCCGTAGCTTTTGAAACATTCATCACTTGTCTCGCTGGCAATAATCAATGAAACGTCCTCATAGATAGACATTCCAAGGGTTGTTGCAAGTGAATGAATAAAAGAATATGCAGCAATCTTTTCATTGTCCTGGATTAACCTTGCAAGAAATGGCATTGATGTCGTTTCTCTGCCATACTTTTTTAGCTTACCCTCTATTTTTTGAGACAATAATTCACTGATTCTGTCTTTCTGATTTTTTGATAATGCCATTCAATATTTTGATTTAAGGTGAAAAATAATCTCCGAGTAAGCTCCCTTATCTTTCTCGGTTCTGTTTAATACGGGTCTTTTGTATTGATTGACAATTTGCATTCCTGCTTTTTCTCCAATCGTAGGATAAAGGTTACTCCTGTCGTTTGCGACAAGGAAAACGTCGTAACCCTCCACCATGAATCTTTTACAGTTATTTAGCACATCAGCGATTCCTTGAACATAGGATTCTCTTGCTTCTTTGCCTTTGCCTTTGAAAAGCGGGCCGATTTCTAATTCATCTTTTCGCTTAAATCCAAACAAATCGTAAGCGTAAGCATGTTGTTCATGGTAGTCAATCAGCCCTACATAAGGAGGTGAAGAAAAGATACCTTTGATTTTTTTCTTCAGGGCTAATTCTGCAAAAGCAGTATTTTTCTTTTGTAGTTCTTCAAATATGTTGATAGTCTTGCTATCTCCGGTCAGGCAAACTTGGAAAGTTTGTGTTCTCAGCTTGTCAAACTGGGCGATCCGTTTAACGGTATCCCGGGTATATGTTTCCCACCATTTTAAGATGGAGAAAAGCGGTTTACATATTTTGCCGTGTTTCGCACAATAATAAGTAGCTGACACTGGTTCGATAAGAGTCGCAAGGTCCGCATGGGTAGTTGCTCTGCAACTTCGAATTGTCCGGCTTAGAATTACACTGATAATTTTCTTGGTGTCAATGTTTTTGATTTTCTTAATTTCATTGAATACGAATTCAATTTCTTCCCGGATATGCTGAGAATACCATTTGCCAAGAAACGTGTCGGATTTTTCCTGGCGGAGTTTCAGCTCGTATTGTTTAAGAAGTTTGTTGTAAACAGGCAAAAACTCTTTTTCTTTTTCTGCTCCATATTGTACTTCGTCAATCTCGCCTTGTCTTAAACGGTATTTATATTCAGGAATAGGGAAATATTTGTTGTTGTATTCATAAAGTGCTTGTAACAGTTTTTCTTCAAACTCCAAAGTCTGTGAATTAAAAAGGAATTCTTTTAATGCTTTTGTGATGCGGTTAATTTCTGTTTGGACATTAATCAAGTTATATTTGGTCACTTTACAATTTGCAATAAGAGCATTGAATACTGAAACATCAATACCAAGTGCATGCATTCCAAGTTCGCAACATTGAACCATTGTAGTGCCGCTACCGGAAAAAGGGTCTAGAATAATGTCACCTTTTTTAAAATATATCTCTGTTTTGAAATTGTCGGTGTGGTCGTCAAGAAAATACTCTACAAGTTGAGGAATGAATTTGCCCTTGTAAGGATGAAGCCGGTGAACATGCTTGGTTGTTTCTGCTTCTTTGTATTGGTCAAATGATAAAGCCCAATTTAAGTCGTTACCGAGTTGGTCTTTCCAGGAGACTTCTCGTTTGCCATTGAAAGATTTGTAGTAATTTATTAAGTCCTGTCTGGAAACCTGTACCGTTCCATTGTCTCCAATCTTTTTAATCCTTCCGTATTGTATTAAGTAAGAAATATTTGAAGTCGTTACATTTTTTTTCAGGTAGTTTGTCGCCCATTCACTGGCTTCTTTAATTGTCAAAATGTCTTGCATTTTTGTTTTATCTTATTTTAGCAAACGGTTTGCGGTATTTACCGAACGGTTGGGTTTCGTACTTTAACCCCGGCTTACAGGATGAATTGAAGTTCAGTGGCGTATTATTTATTCAGGCAAATCGAATCGCACAATTGCTTCGCCTCTGAGAATTTAATGTGTCCCGTGTAGAGCGCCTTTCCCACAATCATACCCTCTACTGGCAATTGACAGATGTATTCAATATCTTTGAGCGAGGATATTCCTCCGGAAGCAATTACCGGGGTTTTTATAGAGGATAAAAGTTCCTTCAGGCTTTCAATGTTTGGTCCCTGAAGCATTCCATCTTTTGAAATGTCAGTAAAAATAATCGCGCATGGCGAGAATTTCTCCATCTCTCGTGCGAAATCTATGGCAGTTTTTTCACTGAGAGACGTCCATCCATGCACGGCAACTTTGCCGTTTTTCGCGTCAATGCCAACCGCGACACGCCCGGGAAATAGGGAACAAAGTTCTTCAACCCATGATGGGGAATCGATGGCCTTTGTTCCTATTATTACCCTTTCCACACCGAGGCCTAGCACGGATTTTACTGATTCAGTGGTCCTTAAACCGCCGCCGAATTCGATGGGAATGTTTATGTTGTTGACAATCTGTTCTACGATAGAAAGATTTTTAGGCAGCCCGTCAAATGCCCCGTCAAGGTCAACCACATGCAGATACTGTGCACCCTGATCTTCCCATGATTTCGCCATATCCACGGGGTCATCGGAAAAGACGGTTTCTTCGTCTTTTTTCCCCTGGGTTAATCGCACACATTTCCCGCCTTTTAAGTCGATTGCCGGAAAAATAATCATAGGATAAGGTCAGATGTTTAAAGGTTAAAAAACACAAACAAACCCATACAGGGTTGTGTAGGGGCGAAGCATTTGCCAGCTTGGGTATGAACGCATTTATGACAGTTTATGGTAAATGCTTCACCCCTACACTATAAATTCCCAAAGTTTTCAAGTATGGCAAGGCCGTATTTTTGACTTTTTTCAGGATGAAATTGCGTGGCAAAAATGTTTTTGTGCCATATCATTGAAGTAAATCGCACACCATATTCCGTTTCCGTAGCAACAACATTTTTATCTTCAGGGCATACATAGTACGAGTGCACAAAATACATATACGAGTTACAAGGAACGTTTTTCAGGAGGGGATTATCCTGCCTGACAATATCAATCTGATTCCAGCCCATGTGGGGAATTTTTAATTTTTCATTTGTTTGCCTGCCGGAAAAATCAAATCGAATTACCTTGCCCGGGATAATGTCCAGCCCCATGTGCTCACCATCTTCACAACTTCGTGAAAACAACAACTGAAGACCGAGGCATATGCCCAGAAATGGTTTCCCGCGCCGGACAAAGTCAATGATGGGTTCTATTAATCCTCTCTTCTGTAATCCGATCATGGCATCCTTGAAGGCGCCTACCCCTGGCAGCACCAGCTTGTCAGTATGTTTGATATCGTTTGGATTGTCGCTTACCTTGACTTCAAAACCAAACCGTTCGAACCCTTTCTCTACGCTGCGAAGGTTCCCCATCCCATAATCGACAACGGTAATCATGCAGTGCGTTTCAGCCACCCCCGCTAATAATAACAAACTCTACACGGCGGTTTTGCGCCTTGCCTGCCTTTGTTTTATTGTCCGAAATGGGCTGAAATTGCCCAAACCCGGCAACATATACCCTTGTGGGAGAAATGCCGCATTCATCTACCAAATAATGCAAAACAGAGTTTGCCCTTGCGGTTGAAAGTTCCCAGTTTGAAGGGTATTTATCTTTTTGCTTTTGAATAGGATCACTATCCGTATGCCCTTCTATCCTTACCATTTCATTTGAAATATCGGTTTTCAATATTCCGGCTATTTTTTTCAAAGTCGCCTTTGACTGTTCACGTAATTTCGTTTGTCCAGGATCAAAGAGTATTGAGTCTGGCAATACAATAGAAACAGAGCCGTCCTTTATTTTTGTGATTGCTCCTGTGCCTGCCAGCTTTGACTCAAGATCCCGTCTCGAATTTTCAAGCCTGTTGAGTTCGCTTTCGTACCTGCTTGCCGTCGCCGAAAGGTTCGCGTTTTCCTGCTGCAGACTGGCAAGGCTCTGGCTCAACTGCTGATTTTCAACGCGTAATTGCTTAAGCTCGCCACACCCTGTTCCCACCGCAAACATTCCGAACATTCCCAAAAGACAAATACCCCGCATCAATCCAACCTTTTTTAACATATTCTTTTTTTCCTTTCACGAGCAATGCCACTAGAAATTAAGGGATACAGAAAACCGCAAAGCAGTTTCTCATTATAAAAATACATTCTTTTTGGTAACACTGTAGTTTTTTGAAAAATTCCAATAATAGTGATGTTTGCCGTATAGTGTAGGGGCGAAGCATTTGCTATAAATTGTCATAAATAAGTTCATACCCAAACTGGCAAATGCTTAACCCCTACTTTTCAAAAATCAGATTTGTTTGACTATAGGTGCTTTGACAGGATAAATACCGCATTTTTAGGCAGGAAAACCATTTAAAAAAACACGGAATACCAGTATATATAAATTGATTTGCCCTATAAAATAATCCTGAAAACAGATGCATACCAAAGCAGCTATCGATAAAAACGGCCCGTAAGGGATCAAATGGCTTTTTTTAAACACAAATACGGGGATTGCCATCAGAAGTCCGAAAAATGGCGCAACAAAAAATACCGCCACCGCCAGCTTCCAGCCGACAACAGCGCCAATCATACCCATAAGTTTTACATCGCCAAAACCCATGGCATCTTTTTTAAAAAGAAGTTTTCCCATCACACCGCATAGGAAAATGAGTCCGCCTCCGGTAAAAATACCGATGAGCGAGGCAATAAACGAGTCTAGCCGGTGTATGTCAATAAAGGTAAATCTTCTCAATGTATTCTGTGCATGATGCAGATCCGGACATACAATACTTAAAACAACAAAGACCGGAATACCGATAAAGGTGATTTCGTTGGGAATTATGCGTAATTCAAGATCAACAAAGGCAGATATTATCAGCGCACAACAAAGAGCCAGATATCCAAAAAGCACACAGAAAGATTCACTTCGGCATACAATAAAAATATAATACAGTTGTAAAAAAGCACAACCTGTCAGCAATTCTACGAGCGGATAACGTATTGATAACCTGTTTCCGCATGCCCGGCAACGCCCAAGCAGAAACATATAACTAATAACAGGAATATTATCAAACCAATTGATAGACACCTTGCAGTGCGGGCAAAATGAGCGGGGATGTATCAAGGATTTATTCTTCGGGATTCGATAGATACAGACATTGAGAAAACTCCCTACCACTAATCCCGCAACAAAAAATACAAGGTAGAACCACGGATGAGAAACATCCGGTATATTTTTCTGGATAGTAATACTTCCTTTTTATTAAACGGTAGCCCTTCAAAATACGTAAAGAAAATGTTCACAACTGTATATCATAACATGTTGGTGAATGCAAGTTAAAAGCATTCTACGCCACGGCAACGCCAAAGTCATAATAAACGAATATAAATTAGGTTGGGTTATAAAAGACAAAAACCCAACAACATTCACTTTTACCCACCCCTTACCCCTTATGTTTATACACATCTTTTTCGTTTCCTTAGAGTCATTGTGGCGAGGGAGAAGATATATTAAGAAATTTAGCTGGGTACAGAAACACTGAATAATTATAATTATCTTTTTGAGTAAATACAAACTGCATTACAAGGAGATGATGGATGAATAAAGGAATACCAGAGCGATTATGCGGAAGGTCGTTTACCCACGACGCCCTTCAGTGAAGAGATCAATCCTCCCGGAGGAGAAGAGCCGATCGCCTGGTTGCTGCTCACCAGCCTCCCCGCAGACACCTTCAGGCAAGCGTGTCTCGTGGTGGAATGTTACCTTTGCCGATGGCAGATAGAGATATATTTTAAAGTATTAAAGAGCGGTTGCAAGATAGAAGAGCGCCAATTGGAGACAGCGGAGCGTATCAAGCCGTGTATTGCTCTTTATATGATAGTAGCATGGCGGGTATTGTTTGTTACCATGTTTGGAAGGGAATGCCCGGATTTGCCGTGTACAGCACTTTTAGAGGATGATGAATGGAAACCCGTGTATATGATTGCCAAAAATGAAGCTCCACCCGAAACCCCGCCATCGCCCGGAGACTTTACCGTAATGGTATCAAGTCTGGGAGGATACTTAAATCGCAAATGCGATGGCTCACCAGGCCAAAAAACCATGTGGGTTGGCCTGCAACGAATGGTAGACTTCACATTGGCCTGGAAAGCCTTTGGGCCTGTGCAACCGAAAACACGGAATGGAAAAAGATGTGTATAAACATAAGCCCTTACCCCTTCCATGAGGGGAATTTGATAAGTACTAAACAGAATACGTAGCGCGGGAGGTTTATCCCCCGCACAAGCCTACCACAAGGGATCAGCGCTACATTTTCAAAAAACTAAGATATGCCGGAGCATCCTTGCTCCTGATGCATTAATACGGTATATCGTTATTGTAGGAATTTTTCAAAAAGCTAAAGTGTTACACAAATTCGCATTTCGAAATGCCCAAAGGCTGCGCGATGCATTACAGGAATTGGAGGGACACTTCCCATATTTTTGACATGCACTTTAAGGTGTGATATTTTCCTCTGTATGCCAAAAAAATAGCGAGAGTATGCGCTGTGAATTATCCGCACCATATCACTCAACGTGGAAACAATCAGGGAGACGTCTTTTTTGACGATGAAGACAAGGCGTTTTATCTAAAAACTCTCAGTGTCTATAGCAAAAAACGGGGGTTGGATATTTGGGCATACTGTTGGGAGCATTCCTGATTTTTTGTAACAGTTTAGATTTTTGAAAAACAAAAATGCTCGTTCTCAAGCTCCGGCTTGGGAACGTAATTGTGTTGGAAGCTCTAGCTTCCATTTAGCCGGCAAGCGAAGCTTCATGTATTATTCGATTCAAAAGAGGTTCCCAAATATCTTGGGTAACATACTGAAAAGCCTCCAAGCTGACATAATGGGTTCATTCCCTTTTCCATTCGAAGCTGGAGCTTCCAACACAATTACGTTCCCAAGCCGGAGCTTGGGAACGAGCGGTTTTTTTCATAGGACTAAAGTATTACAATTCTTTGTAAAAAAACAAAATGTGTGAAGATATACAAAAAATCGGGAATGCACCCCATACTGTCTTATGACAGACCACGTCCATATACTTGTGACGCCTGAACAAGAAGAATCCCTTGCCAGAAGGATAGGCGGGACAAATCCGGTATACACATAATACATAAACCGCAAATATAAAAGAAGCGGCGGGCTATAATGAAATACGGGAAGTGTTCCCTATTCTTTGAGCAGTTTAAGCATTTCTTTCGTATCTGTCACAGGCATCTTACATGTGTAATCACGGCAGATATAAGCGGTAGCTTTGCCGTCTATGCCTGATTGATGCTCTGTGAATTTGGCGATTCTGGTGATCTCCGGGGTTTCTTCATCTGTCGGTCTTAAGAGTACGATCTTATTGGGTATAAAATGTCTTCTGAGAGTATTAAGCATGTCCCTGGTGTCCACTGCGCGCGGGTTGCCTGCTATGATAATCTCATAAGCAGGGCCTATTCCGAAACTAAGCCCTATCATCATCTGTGTGTAACCGGCAGGCATTTTTTTCACCTCCGTGGAAAAGGCGAGCATTGTTTTATTTGCCTTCTCTTCAAGCTCAGGGTCTGCGGTGATTCTCGCAAGCCTGAATAAGTTCAGGGCCGCTACTGAATTCCCGGATGGTATGGCGCCGTCGTAGACTTCTTTCTGCCGAACGATAAGGTCCTCTGCATCATCCGCAGTAAAATAAAAACCACCGTTTTGATTATCCCAGAAATGTTTTATCATGTCACTGTTCAGGTCCAGCGCTGTCCGGAGATAATTTACATTGAAGTTTGTTTCATAGAGTTCAAGTAGTCCCCATATAAAGAAGGCGTAATCATCTGCAAAGGCCGGTATGCCTGCCTGGCCGCCACGGTAACGGTGCAGCAATCTTCCATCCTGCCTGCGCATGTCCGAAAGAATAAAGTCTGCCGCACGTTTTGCCGCAGCCAAATATTCCGGCGCATCAAATGCCTGCGCCCCTTTTGCCAGGGCAGCTATCATTAGCCCGTTCCAGTCTGTCAATATTTTATCATCCTTGTGCGGACGAATTCTTTTACTGCGCACAGCAAACAATTTCCTTCTGGCAGTTTCGACACGTTCTTTGAGTTCATCCAATGATGTCTTATTCTCTAAGGCTATTTCTGCAAGGCTTTTTTTCAGATGCAGGATGTTGTCTCCCGTATTCCTGCCGGCTATTTCATCTTTGAAATTACCTGCCTTTTCGATGTTAAATACATTGATAATCAGGTTTGCATCATCTTCTTTGAGGGCATGGCGAATCTCCTCTTCTGTCCAGACATAAAACTTCCCCTCCTTACCCTCGCTGTCAGCATCCTCGGCAGAGCAGAATCCTCCTTTCGGGTCTGTCATGTCACGCATAACGTATGCAAATATCTCTTTTGCGGTCTCACCGAATTCTTTCCTCCCCGTTGCCAGATATGCCTCTGTATATGCCATTGCCAGCATTGCCTGATCATAAAGCATTTTTTCAAAATGGGGGACGAGCCATTCGGGGTCAGTAGAATATCGATGAAAACCATATCCGATGTGGTCGTATATGCCGCCTTTCCGCATGGAATGGAGGGTTTTGACCACCATCCTAAGGGCATTCCCTTCGCCCGTACTCTTCCAGTAGCGCAGTAAGAAGAGAAGGTTTTGGGGGCTAGCGTGAGTTTATCACAAAATAAGGCATGAAGCAACGTAACATAAATACAGTCAATGCGTTAAGCACAACATCAATTGTATACACTGAGTCCTTGAAGTTTCAGCCGATGTTTGTGGAAATCCATAATGCCTAACGCATTCATCAACAGAGATTCCTTGTCGGACATTTCTTCCAATTTGTAGGTAGCCTTAACTCTCCCTCTGGCCTTTGTTTCTTCAAGCATAGCAGAAAGCCTTATATTATTAAGGGTGTCTAACAGGGTATCTAACGTTCCACTAAATTGTGCGTGCGCTTTTGCCTGATACCACACAATCGCCGCCATTAGGTATCCGAGGACGCAAATAAAAAAATGCACCCTGATTTTCTGATCCGTCCAGTGAAATTGCGGTTTTAAAGCAAGGTGATAGGGGTTCTTGAGATTTCTAAAGGCATGTTCAATTTTTGATTGCCCATAGTAGGCTTTTATAATGTCCGCGGTATCCCAATCGTGATGGTCTGTCATAAGAATCCTGAACCCCAGTTCCCCTTCTATTTCTTCGAGCTTTTTCTGGTCGATTGAAAAATTCAATTGAAACTTGCCTTCAGATACCTCTTTTAACGACCAATCGATAACATCCTTCGCAAATTGACATTTCACTACACTTCTTATCGTATCCTCCAGACCCTCTTTGTCCCGCATCTTTCCCTTTGGATTACACAGATGCTGCTGTAAGAGCTTTAACTGATGTTCTGCCTTTTCCAGAGACTGAGACATTCCCCTTAATTGCCCAACCTTTAATTTCTCGGAAATAAATACGACAACGGTTCTTTCCTGCCCCCAAATAACCCGTTTGTCATGGTACACCTGTATCTTACTGCCGTCAACGTCATATTCCCTGAAATTACACATGGCATCCCCTACCAACTGCTTGTGATGATACGGTGTAAGCGCTCCAACGTAATGCAATGCCAATCTCTCTACAATAGCCATATTGTCCATGGAATTGTTTCCACGATCAAAAACAATAGTGTGCTTTTTGCTGTCGAAACCTAATCCGGTCATCCTGTCTTTTATCGTCTCAAGAACCGCGCTGAACACCTTTGCATCCGCCATGTTCCCCTGATAGGTATGGTGAAACAACGGTATCATGTCGTTACGTGTAACGACCATCGCCAACCCGACCTGCCTGAGATCGTATCGCTTTTGTTTGTTTTTCCCCCGCCGGGCAATAGTGCATCGCAGATTAGTTGTGTCGATATACGTGAAAAAATTGGTTGTATCAAAAAACAGTGTGTCGCTTTGAAGGTTGTATGTTTTAAATGTCTTTTCAATTAATTCGCGCTCGATTTCTGCAATGGATTCTTCAGGAAGTGCATCCATCAAATCCCAGAAATGCTGACTGTCTATTTTACTCAAGCTGTGTCTGAGTAAGTATTCGGCAGTAGTCGTCTTTGCCCAATCCCACCATCCTCTTTTGCTGGTAGGCACACACACTCTCCCCACGGCACCCAACAAGAGGGTACTTCCGGCGGTCAGATTATTTCGAACAGGTTTTTTAGCACAATACTGCCGTGGCGACTTTATATATTTATTAATCACGGAAGGGACGTCCAGGGCATTGGCCACACTTAGCAATGCGGCTACCGCGCCATGTGAATAAGATTTGAGCCGTAATTTTTCGGTAAGACCTTGCAGTTGTTTTAATAAATCGTCTGCCTTGCCAAGATAGGCCAGGACGATGGGCCTGGGCTTGCCGTTAACGCGCCGCGATTCGACAATATACCAATATTTATAACCTCTGGAGTTTTTAGATTGAATGGTAGCCATGGCTATTAGTTGTTAGTGTATACGTAATAGATTAATACTCCGTGTATAATAGTATATACAGGCATATAATGCAATATAAATATAGTATTATTCAGTGTATACATAATTTTTTAGACAAAAAAAGTCGCAACCCGATACAAATCATTGGATTGCAACTTGATGTCTTTGTCTTACACCTTATTTCGTGATAAACTCACGCTAGGGAATTTTGGCGAAGTGCTGAAACCGCCATGCTGCTCACTAAAGCGCCTGGCGAGCAGCTCATATGCAGCCTTTAAGGTAGAGGCGTCAAGCCTTGCCTCTGAAGGGTCATGAGAAAACTGGCCAAGACTGGCCGTAATCAGATTGGCTGATTTTTGAATATCAGCGTGTTGTATGTTCCATAATTCTTTGATACGGGGTACCAGGTCCAGCATGCCTATCCGTCCATAGCTTTTCTTCGGGATATATGTGCCGGCATAAAAGGGTTTTTTGTCAGGCGTCATGACAATAGTAAGCGGCCAGCCGCCACTGCCCGTCATCATCTGGCAGACACGCATATAAATATTGTCTATGTCAGGCCGCTCTTCTCTATCTACCTTAATACAGATAAATACCTCATTCATTAACCTGGCAACCTCCGGATCTTCGAATGATTCGTGCGCCATTACGTGGCACCAGTGACAGGTTGAATAACCAATGGAAAGGAAGATGGGTTTGTTTTCCTTCCTGGCTTTTTCAAAGGCCTCAGGCCCCCAGGCATACCAGTCTACGGGGTTGTCTGCATGCTGCAGTAAATACGGACTCTTTTCATGGATAAGCCTGTTGTGTTTCTTTCCGGCATCGTTGAGCGCGGAGCTATGTTTCATTTCCTTTGTCTCAGCATCGGAAGATACATTTCTTAAATTCACCGCAGATATGGTTGTGAATATGGCGAGAAATATAAATAAAGTTTTTTTCATATGCGCGGCCTTTACTCTCATATGTTTCAGAATTGCTGCCAATACAAGTGTCTGGATTGCAAAGACTTTCAGGTGCGTGTTTTAAGTGAGGTATGCCGGCGCCAGGGTCTGTTTCCCACACTTACAAAAAGTGTGTATTGCGCCTTGTTATAATCAATTTATTTATACGTATCCTTGCCTTTTACTTTTATGCGGTAAATAACGATTATCTTTGCTTTATCATCTATCGTATAAAGAATCCTATAGTTTCCGGCACGAATGCGATAACCTTCTTTTTGTGTAATTTTTTTACATGAGACAGGTCTTGGATTAACCGAAAGAGAACTAATGGCTTTGTCAATTCTGTGTCTCTGTGGCGGAGGAATGTTCTCAGCTTCCTTCTTAGCCCTCTTTTCAAGAATTATCTGATAACCTTGTGGTTTAGCCATTTTTTCCGGAATTCCTCGTACGGTGTAAAGTCGGTGGCGTTCAATTCCGCTTTTAATAGGTCTCTGGAGTCTTCGACATCTTCAATAAACTCTATAATAGATTGATATTCATGAAGATCAAAAACAACAGCAATTTTTTTACCTTTCTTATCGAGAACATACCGGGGTTTAAATTTGGCTAATTTTTTTATCATTTTGTTATATCTCCTTAAACATGGAAAAATTAGTAACTATTCAGAGTAAACGATACACGGCTCGTTCCCAAACTCCAGTTTGGGAATGCATTTGTTCGAGAAACTCCGGTTTCTCGCCTGTTTGCTGATAGATAGGGAATAAAATCACAGGGTTAAGACAGTTTGTAATTCGTCAAGTCTGACACGCACTGGAAACAAAGTTTCCAGTGCAATTGTGTTCCCAAACTGTGGTTTGGTAACGAGTTGCGCTCTGATCTCCGGTAGTTTAATAAATTACGCTGAATAGTTACAAAAATTATCTTTAATGCAGAGTCGGCTTTGCTTCGTTCATCCTTGCACAAGGGTAATTTTTTTAAAAAGCTTTGTCAATAAAAACCTGAATGTCAATTTTTGTGATCATATTCAGGGGACGCCATACTTAATTATTGATGAGATATTTATTGTAGGGACATGGTATTGAATGGTGGATTCGCTATCGCTTAATGCACCCTACCTTTGAATTTTTTTACAAAAAATCGGGAAAGCATCCGTTCGGATTGCAAAGACTTTCAAGTGAGGTATGCCGGCGCCAGGGTCTGTTTCCCACACTTACAAAAAGTGTGTATTGCGCCTTGTTATAATCGATAATTGCCGGGATACGATCCCTTCTTGCTTGTATAAAGGCGTCTTCGGCCTGTAGTATACCTCAAGGGGCAATCCCATACCATGTTTCAGCCGGTTTTCATTCAGCCTGAGAGATTTCTCCGCATCCATAACACCTTGTTTTGCAATCGTTATTTGTTCCTGCCTGATATGTACCTGTGTATGGACAACGATTATATCTTGTATGATATCCTGCTGTACCTTTGCCAATGGTATTTCAGATGACCGGTATCTGACGTCAGCCTTTTCCCTGCGTCCCTTGAAAAAAAGCCCGCCGGAACCTATTGTCCATAAATATATCAAGAGTCTTGTAGGCGTTCATAATCGTTGTTTGCAATGCATCTTCAGCATCATTCACGTTCCGTATTATGTGTTTGCCGTATTTGTACAGTAAATCCTTATGGGGATTTAACAGTTCAAGAAAGCACTGCTTAGTTTTGTTTGCATTAGTCATTTGGTCTTAGTCATTGGTCAACTGCCGACTGTAGATTGCCGATTGCAAAGCTATATTTTCCCAAGCCCTGATTTTATTGCAAAAAAATAAAAAGAACTTGTTAGGTTAAATGGCAGTTGACGATTCGGCAGAATACGAGAAAGGATATGTTACATGCTACACCATTCTTTTTAATTTTATCTTAACAGCATTTTGGCCCGCATGCTGTCTTTACATCTTTGCTTTGCATACCACCGGACAGTATAAACATCCCTTCATATGGAGGGTTTGAGAGTTTCCATGCCGTATCAATGCAAATTTCTATTGGCGTTCCTACCGGATATGTATGGCCGTCATCATCTGAGACATTACTGAATGGCCCTTTATAGATTGCATATTGGCCGGTGTACACGCACTCCTTTGATTTCTTAAATTTGTGTCCCCGCGCAGTTATAGAATAAAACGTAAAGCCGTCCACTTCTTTATAGAGATAACGATTTACTATTTCCAGTCCGTAGAAACCAATCTTCCTTGTTATATTAAAAAACTCTGCTTCTGTAATTGCCCCGGAAATGCACTCGCCCCACAATTTTTTATCCTGTTTCATAGACACAGGAACTTCCCTGTCGGAAACTATATCAGATATCACAAATCTGCCGCCCGCCTTTAGTACCCTGAATATCTCCTGAAAGACCTTCTCCTTTTGTGCTGACAAATTAATGACACAATTGGATGTTACCAAATCGACACATTCATCCGTAACCGGTATTTCTTCCAGAAACCCCTTCATAAAACGGACGTTATTATAACCAAGGTTCCGCGCAACAATCTCTCTTGTGGCATTGGCGTTTCTCAGCATTTCGTCTGTCATGTCTACCCCGATAATTTGTCCCTGTTCTCCGGCCATTTTTGCCGCAATAAAACAGTCTATTCCACCGCCGGATCCCAAATCCAACACGTTCTCCCCAGATTTGATGTTGGCTTGTGTCACTGGACTACCACATCCATATGAGATATTCAGCGCCTCCAGGGGAATGTGTGATATATCCGCCGCATTATAACTGGTGGGACAGCATAGTTCCTTTTGGGGCTGAATGGCGGCCGCCGCATAAAATTCATTAACCGATTTCCTGACCGCATCCTTAGCATCATCCGCTTCATTTTTACAGGTTAATCCCGTTGTTCTGCAGGTATAACAAGCGGGCGATTCCATCGTATATGGATTGAGGGATTCCTGCAAAGTCCGTCCCATCCATGCTTTGGGATCGTCAATAAGTATTGGACAGACAAAGACCCCTTTACTGGTCACGATACGGCTGGTAGTACATTGGAGATTGTCCATCGGGTAATTATCAAAGCACTGATCGGTAACCCGTTCGCCCTCATCGTAAGGTCTGACAAATTCGGCGCATCGTCCCAGGAGAACCAAAGGTAGTTTTTTGAGTCTTAACTGTGGGATATTCAAAGAACGTTCAAGCAACTGAAGTTCTTCTGCCGTTTCTTTCGTAAACTTTCCATATTTCGACCAATCGGCTACCGTAATAATCGGATTAAAACCAGCATGTGTCAGGGATTGAATACCCCTGATTGCCATCTTAAATGCTCCCTCTCCACGAATCTGGTCATTTTCTTCCTCTATAAAACTTTCCAGGCTTACCCTGAATGCTAATTTATGTTTGGATGTGCGAGATACCTGGGCTAGCGTTTGTGAAATATCCTCTGTTATTAAGGTGCCATTTGAAAGGACTGTGGTCTGACCGTATTTTAGTGACTCTTGTAAAATATCTACTATATGAGGATGTAAAAAAGGCTCGCCTCCGGTAAAGTAAAATTCTTTTACACCCAGCATTGCAGCCTCTTTCAAGTACCACTGTATTGTATCAATGGTTATCATCTCATGCGTTGTATTTTTGGGGCCGCAGGAGATAAAGCAATGGGCGCACTGTAGGTTACAATGAGTGCCTGTTACCTGAAACCACAACGTTTCGAGCTGTTTTAAATAAACCTTTGGCGTATTAATGGTTCTAACCTCCTAAAATTAAGTATGGTGTCCCCGGAATCTCCGATTTCCTATTGCAGCATAGTCGATTTACATAATACAGAGGTTGCACCCGTTTATCAATTTTGTTATAGCTTTTTTTTCCCATAGAGATTATCCAGCGGGCTTTTCGGCGCATTCGACATATCCCGCATTACATGCGTATAAATCATCGTAGTCTCGAGATTCTTATGCCCAAGTAAGTCCTGAACCTCCCGGATATTAACCCCGTTCATTAAAAGATGGGTCGCAAAACTGTGCCGTAAGGTATGAACAGACGCATTTTTGACAATCCCTGCTTTTTTAACTGCCCCTTTTACCATATTCTGAATCGCCTTATCACTTAAATGATGCCGCCTGATTTTCCCGCTTCTCAGATCAACGGAAAGCCTTTCGGAAGGAAAAACATACTGCCATCCCCAGTCTTTCGGCGCGTTGGGATATTTCCTATCTAACGCGTTCGGCAAATATACCTCACCGTATCCTTTTTCCACATCCTCATTATGCAGTACTTTGACCTTATCCAGATGCAATTTCAGCTCCGGTTTAACAAATTCAGGAAGCATGGTTGACCTGTCCTTATCGCCCTTGCCGCTGCGTACAAAAATCATATTCGAATCAAAATCAATATCCTTAACCCTCAATCTGGCCAGTTCCATAAGCCTGAGCCCGGAACCGTATATCAACTGAATAATAAGAAGATTCCTTCCTTTTACCTGTTTAAATAATTCCTGCACATCTTCCACCGCCAAAACCACCGGCAATTTTGTCCCACGTTTCGCCCTGACAGTATCTCCTAAATCACCCAATTCAACATTCAACACATTTTTAAATAAGAACAACAACGCGCTGAATGCCTGATTCTGAGTTGAAGACGACACTCTTTGCTTCAATGCCAGATAACTTAAATAATTACGGACATCATTTGAATCCAATGTATCTATTTCAAATTTGATTCCCTTCGAATCTAAAATAAAGGTATGAAATTTTTTTGCCCATTCAATATAAGTTTGCTCCGTGCTGTATGAATAATGTTTTAAACGTATTAATTCTCGTAATTTATCAATAACAGCATTAAAGTCGGGAAATTTACTATGGTTATTCTTCTGGTAGTTTGGATCCATTAACGATTTGTCGCCTTCAAGAAAATTATTAACATATAAATGTAATGCTGTCTTGGCCTGCTCTATTTGCCAGTCTCTTATTTCTTCATCATTGGATAGAGATTCCAAAAACTTCTCAATCTTGATATCAACGGTAAAAGCCTCATTTTTGTTTGAAAACGACAGAAACTTACTCACCCACAAGGCGTAAAACTGGACATTTTTTTCAGGAACAAGTTTATTGAAAATTAAATATTTTTGATATTCAGGTAGTATATTATTCAACATAAAATCCTTAAATGGACAAATATTCCATAAAATACAAAGTTCTTATTTTGTGGAATTATACAGACTATACGAAGTCGTATCAACGTTTTTCCTAATATAGTCGAATAAATCTGTTTTTCGAAAAACATTCTGGGTAGGGGCGAAGCATTTGCCTGCATATAAGAGAGAGACGTAAAATGCTGTACATACGCCAACCCCGCTATGTTGAAGGAGTTATACTGTACGCAGGCAAATGCTTCGCCCCCATTTTTCAAAAAGCCAAATTACCGCTAAGTTTATAAAACCAGATTTGTTTGACTATATTCCCTTGACCGACATCAAATATCCGGCTATAATCCCGCAAAGTTACTGTAAGCTTTTGGTAATCTGGAATTTCGTATATTAATAGTTAGGCCTCAAGAAAACATTATATGAACGCTAAAAATTCTCTCCTCCGTCGAGCAGTATTTGTCGTAGCCCTCCTTAATTTCGGCTACTTTTTTGTTGAGTTTTCTGTCGCACATTCAATAGGCTCGGTTTCACTTTTTGCAGACTCCATCGATTTTCTTGAAGATACAGCAGTTAATATTCTAATCTTTATGGCGCTAGGCTGGAGCTTGCATCGGCGATCAATGGTCGGCATGGCGCTTGCGGCAATTCTTCTAATTCCAGGGCTTTTCACGCTTTGGACAGCTTGGGGGAAATTTCTCATTCCATTGCCACCAGACGCAACCCTCCTGTCGCTTACTGGAAGTGGTGCTTTGGTTGTTAATATTATTTGTGCATTTGTCCTTGTTCGTTACCGCAAACATAGCGGTAGCCTTACACGCGCTGCTTTTCTCTCTGCGCGTAATGACGCTTTCGCTAATGTTGCCATTATTGGAGCAGGCTTCATAACCTTACTTACCCTAAGTGCATGGCCCGACTTGATCGTAGGGCTAGCAATATTCCTCATTAATCTGGATGCTGCACGCCAAGTTTACACTGCAGCCAGTAAAGAACGAGCAGATGCACTGGAATCAACTAAGGCCTAACAATCACATGCACTCGGACAGCAAAAAGCGCCGCTCGTTCCTCACTCTGCTTTTCGCTGCCGGTGATGTGAGGCGTTATACAGCATGAAAAATTTAGCTACAAAAATATTATTCCTAATATTAGGAGTGTTCGTTATGCAAGCAAATGCTCAAGAAATAGAACATATTTCTTTAATTACAACTCCAATACAGTTGCTTAAAGGCAATGTTGTTATCTCTCAAGGGACTGGATTCTATTATCTTTTAGAAGATAGCACAAAAGGGAAAATTATATTTTTAGTGACAAATTATCATGTACTAACGGGAAACTCACCAAATACGGACAAACCTCCCAAGGGAATGGGGAAGGGTCACATCTTAAATGTTAAATATTGATATTTTCTATTGCGTTATTATAATAAATTTTAGCCATTATTTAGGATTTAAGCTGCAACCCTACTCCCTCTCGTGCCGTGCCCGGTTAGCTCTACGTTATGATTGATTAAAATAAAAGGATTAAGATGAAACTAAATAAAAATATTGTAAAATTATCTCAAATGAAAAATATTGTTAATGATGAATATGTCGATGCCTCTATAAAAGATCGGATAGAAATGGTTTGGGATATTACGCAAGAATTATGGGCAATTTCAACAAAAGGAAATATAAATGCTAAATCAAGATTACAAAGAAATGTTACAAATCTTACAAAAGCATGATGTAGATTATATTTTGGTTGGCGCGTATGCGCTAGCCGCCCATGGCTATCCTCGAAGTACTCTTGATATTGACATTTGGGTTAAACCAGACAAGGATAATTCCGTAAAACTTTACAAGGCATTGGTAGAATTCGGTGCCCCTCTTGATGGTATTAATGAAGATACTTTTAAGGAAAAAGGAATTATATTCCAAATTGGTGTTGCACCATGCCGGATTGACATTATAACAGAAATTTCCGGCGATATAAAATTTGCAGATGCAAAAAGACGCTCTATTAAAGCCAAATTCGAAGGAATTTCCCCAAATATATTGTCCGTTGATGATTTAATTAAAAACAAGTGATGATTTAATTAAAAACAAGGAAGCAATAGGTAGACCAAAAGATATTGAAGATGCAAAAAGGCTAAAAAACAAATCATAACGAGGCAATGCAGCCGACCGTAAAAAGCACGACAGCTGATTTTTTTGTTCGGTGACGTTTTGCTTGACAAGAGACTTCTAACGGGTGCCCCGTTCTCTTTACTTTTTCAACAACTCCCCCAGTTCGTCTTCGAATTCTTCTTCTGATACGTAACCAACATGTTTGCTGGCTGCTTTGCCGTCTTTTCCGTAGACAATAGTTGTTGGGTAGGCATGTAGATCATACTTCCGGGCAATATCGCCCTCACCAAGATAAATGGGATAATTGATGCCCATCGCTTTCATGAATGGGGGAACAACTTCCGGCCCATTTTCATCAAATGCAACACCAATGATCTCTAAGCCTTTGTCCTTGTATTTCTTGTAAAGACTGATAAAACCGGGTATCTCCTTCCGGCAGGGCGGACACCATGTTGCCCACAGGTCAAGAATCACCACCTTGCCTTTGTTGCTCTCAAGCAAGGTGTTTAATTCAGTAAGTTTTATCGTCTTGACTGCATCTTCTGCATAAGAAATTGCCGGGGCTATAGTCAGGCTCACTGCAAACAAAAAAGCAAAACATCTATATTTAAACATTTTTTTATTCACGCTTCTCTCCATTCTGTTAAAAATTATTACAATGATTCAAGGTTTCAGCCTTGAAAGTTCGCTTCCGAAGAATTAATTGAATAACCAGTTTCCTAATATCCAATACGTGCCGCCGCTAAATACTGCGGCAACAGGCAAGGTTATGAACCATGATAAAAGTATTTCCAGCGCTTTGCGAATGTTGGCACGCCTTGTAATTAACCCTATGCCAAAAAGAGAGCCTACGGATACGTGTGTTGTAGATACCGGCATCCCAAGCTTAGTGGCAAATATTACAAGAATACTGGTGGCAAGGTTTGCTGTAAAGCCCTGACCGTGGTTTAATTTTGTGATTTTATTACTCATGGTTTCAGCCACTTTTCTTGCATTCAAAAGCCCGCCGGCAGCCATTCCAACAGCAACAGCCAGCATGCCCCAGTGTATCGACAAACCTTTAACCAATAATAAGAGCGCCACAATCTTTGGCGTATCATTAAGACCCCGCGCAAAGCTGACAACCCCGGCAGAGAAAAAATGCAAAGCATCCAGCAATTTCTGGCTATTTATACCCAGAAAACGTCCATGGTAAATTTCCTGACAGTTTTCTTCGGTGTCAATTGCAGCACTGATAGTGTTACCGTATTTTACACTCAGAGCGGGAGTGGGCGTACATGATGGAATTGCTTTTCTCTGTTCACCAACACAAAGGCACCATTCCTTAGTTATGCCGGAACGGATACGCATATTCCGAAAAATAATATAAAGACCGCTGCCAAGAGCGGTGGCAATAACAGGACTGAGTAAAAGCGGCATGAAAAAGGCGCTGCCCAGAACGGCAAAATTAACCTGTGAACCCACGGCTACAAAACCAGCGCCGACCAGGGCGCCTGTCAGGCTATGAGTGGTTGAGATTGGAAACCCTGTAATCGTTGCAACCATAACGGTAATGGCAGCGCCAATCGCCACTGCTGTGAGGAATTCAGGAGCAGAGGATATGCTTTGGGGAACCAAGCCTTTACCAGAAAAGGTCTTCACAAGACCGTATGCAAAAAATAGGGAAGCCAGCGAACCTGCAAATGTTGTAATAGTTGCCCACCAGATTGCGTATTTATAATTCGTGGTCTTACTTCCAAAGAGCGTAGCTACCCCTTTAAAGTTGTCATTAGCGCCATTTGAATATGAGAGAAAACAAGTAGCAAGAAAAAGGATTATTAAGATTGCCATCAGAAATCTATCTCCACGTTAAGAGAATCGAGGAATTTATTAAATGCTGTAAAGAGTTCCATTACACCAAGTGCCTCAACAATTTCCGAATCACTAGCGCCCCTCTTCCTTAGCTCTTCAAATTCTTCATCAGTTATCTTATTTGGGTCTTTGTTCGCCTTCCTGACAAAGGTTATGATTTCTCGTTCCTTCTCTGTAAATTTTGATTTCTCAATCTCACTCTCAATTATGTTAATTTCTTTTTCCGTCACACCGATGGATTTGAGGGCAGCCGTGTGAGCAGCCACACAATATGCGCAGCTATTGTCCTTTGAAACCAGAAGGGCAATAGCTTCCTTTGTTTTTCTACTCAAACCCCCTTGCATCATTACCGCCTTTACCTTGTTCCAGTTGGCTTTCAATAAAGGTGGAAAATGCGAGTAGGTCTTAAACAAATTTGGAACCATGCCAAAAGCACCTTCAATTTCTGCAAAAACCTCCTGTACGTCCATCGACGTTTCTTCTTTTTCTCTAGCCAAAATCCGTGCCATTATCCAGCCTCTCTATAAAAAATTTCATAGCAATTTAGTTTTCTGAAAAAACAACTATGTATGAAGGGGATTAGGCAGAGATAAACTATGGTGGATGCGCTTCGCTTCATCCATCCTACTCTAAATCCATTTCCTTTATGGAATCAGGTTCTTGCGAACCCCAATCTATGGTATAGAATCCCCTCTTTACAGCATCATGAAATGACCCATAGCGCCAATCTTTTTCATTCCTCAACAAATGTTCCCAAAATCTCCTTTGCCATACCTTCTTCTCACCTCTTTCGGTCAAGAGGGTATCCATGCCCAAAGAAAAATGCCATTTAACCAATCTCCATCGTGTTGAGAAATCATCATCGTCATGAGGCAACCTCCAGATACAGTGAATATGATCAGGAAGAACAACAATAGCATCGATAAAAAAGGTGTGTTTATTCATCGCATATTGGAACGAACGTCGTAATCTGGTAACGTTATCAGGATGGGTAAGAATTTTTTGTCGATTGTATGTCACAATCGTAAAGAAATACCAGCCTTGTTCACGATAGAGCCGGCGATATTCGCTCATGGATATTCCCTTATTTTTGTTTTGGGTAGGGTGGATAAAGGCGTGCGCCTTTTCACGCCGTATCCACCAGATTTAATATCAGGAACACAGAAAAGCGGGAATTTTCCTGTCATTTCCTGCCTTCCTGAGAAATGGTGGATGCGCTTCGCTTCATCCACCCTACATTTGCCTCTCATTCCTTTCTCCAGGCCCCCACGCGGCATCAAAGGCATCCCTTTGCTCCTCAAAGTCGTTGACATCAACGTAGAGGACTGTGGTCTCTTTTTTGTTGTATTTGTATTGATGGACATTATTTTTGTTTTGGGTAGGGTGGATAAAGGCGTGCGCCTTTTCACGCCGTATCCACCAGATTTAATATCAGGAACACAGAAAAGCGGTAATTTTCCTGTCATTTCCCGCCTTCCTGAGAAATGGTGGATGCGCTTCGCTTCATCCACCCTACATTTGCCTCTCATTCCTTACTCCAAGCTCCCACGCGGCATCAAAGGCATCCCTTTGCTCCTCAAAGTCGTTGACATCAACGTAGAGGACTGTGGCCTCTTTTTTGTTGTATTTGTATTGATGGACATTGAACTGTTCCATAAGAACAGAACACGCAACAATGCCCTTTTTTGGGTTTTAATCTTGATTTGCAATTTCACATTCGTAGAAATATTGACAGGCATCAGTAGGCATTGTTTCCTTTTTCTGATGTCCACAATTTGGACAGGTAATTACCGATTGTAAAATTACATTATGTTCCATTTTATTTTTTCAATCTTTCTCCCAATGCCTTTCCAAGTGCCCTTGCCTTCTCTATGACTTCGGGCTGCTTTTCTAAACATGGTATAATGTCCGGGGTGATTTTGGTATCCTTACCAAAGAATTTCTTTATGCCGCTTACGTTGCAAGTTTCTCCGTATCCACAGGTAAAACATGCCACAGGCCCCTGTGCCTTTACAGCGCCAACAAGTTCAATCTCATTGTATGCAAAAAAGCCTTTAATATCATCTCCTGCAACCTCGCTCATTTTAATATCCTTCCCCGGCATCTTCCAGTTTCCACCACCGCCCACAGAGGCAATTGCACCCAATTTACCGGAGAGTTTCATGCCGCCGTGTCCGTTACTATCGTGTCTAAAGCAGTAAAATCGTTCAAGAAGGGCGTGCGTAAGGGCATTCAGTCTGCCAAAATAATTTGCAGCACCGATAATAATCGCATCTGCCTCCATAACTTTGTGCATGATTGGGAGATAATCATCCTGTACTTTACAGAGGTTGTCTTCCACGCAACCTAAACAGCATATACAACCGTTAATTTTCTTGCCGTGTAAGGATATGAATTCCGTTTCTAAGCCAGTTGCATCCAAAATGGCCATCACCAGGCTCTCTGTTGTTTTACCAGCTCTCGGACTGCCACTGATCCCAAGTACTTTCATTAAAATCTCTCCTTTCTGAATCAGGTTATTGGGACTCTTTTTAATTATTTATTACTTCACAACACAATAAGTTGATAGCCTTTTCCCGCCAATTTTTCAATACTCGGATGGCCATTATATTCCGATAGGAGGGGGCATTGTCGGGTCTGGAGCTCTTCCTTTACCCCAAAAGCATGAGCGCAAAAATCACATACAATCTCATGAATTCCCGCCTTTTTTATAGCATTATACATTGGTAAGAGTTTGCTTTGTGAATCAGGATTTGACACCTCTTCTGCCCACACCGTTCCTGCACCGTCGAAAATCAAAACTACCTCATAGCCCTTCCCTTTTAATTCTGTGGCATATAGTAAAGCATGCGTAGCACGAACCATTCCTTCGTGAGTCTCTTTACCTGCTTGAAGAATGATAGCAAATTTCTTGTTTTGTATATTTGCCTTTAATGCATAATATCCGACAAATATAATAGCTATAGTGAATAATAAGATAATGAAAAGTGTCCTCTTCATGCTAACGCTCCCTTATTTTCAACAAATTGCAACGGACAGGCATCCATAAGTATTATTTCTTCCTTTGTAACACTTTAGATATTTGGAAATTGATGCAGATATTATCGCTCAACATGGGTGGCCGGATAAACTCTGTTTGTCCATGTGGGGTGTAGAGACGCAAGATTTTGCGTCTCTACACTAAACCTATTTGCGCGCGATCACGGACAAGCACAGCTTGTCCGTGCCACCCAAAACTAAACTGCAACATATTTTCAAAAAGTTAAATCTTCAGAAGGTAATGACCGACCAGACTATGGCGTTCGTAAGAAAGCAAATAAACATGGATTACATTCGGATTATTAATATCTCTGTGAAGAACCGGCCCGTCGATAGCCACCTCGTGGTGATTAATCCATGTGTCATTTGAATCCAGAAGTACACTGAAATAAGGGCTCTTATCGGGTGGATTCCGTTCCAGGTCTTGATAGCTTAAGAAGAAAGGCGGAACCCCGATTCCCATGGGCATGTATAACCCCTGTGGGTAATGTTCAACAGGAAGCTGAGGAAGTTGGTTCAGCTTGAATCCGCTGACAAAAAATCTATTCTCTTCGCCAGTTTTGGAATCTTTAAAAACCAGCTCTATTTCCTGTAAGACTTCTTCCGATGCTGGTGATTGAATGTCCCTTAGTATCGCTTTTTTGAACTCTGCAATCCTCCAATACTCATTCTTCCAGGGTTTTTCAACATAGTACCTGCCTGGCGGGGCAAAGGTCGCAAATTCAACCGAACTACCACAAAAATCCTTCCAGGTGATAACGTTCTGCACATTTGTAGTTCTGAGCTTTCTTACCTGTTCACCCGATGCAAAAATACGCTCTTGTGCCAGGAATTCAGCCTGTACCTCTCTCTCATTTAAAACTTTTCTGAGGGCTTTTAAATTGATAGAGGCGCCAGCAGGGTCTACCCAATGTTCCAATCTTCGCCAGTGCTCCCAATACGACAGGCCGGTGATTTCCTCAAATACAGCTTTATAGTGTCCAAGGGGGAACGTAAACCATCCTTGATAATATAAGGCCTTTTCCTCTTTTTCTTTCGTAAACAATAAAATTTCCCAAAGACCGGCATTTAAACAATTCTTAGCAATTGCGGCTGAATGCAAATTGCTTTTTTCAAATCCATCACCACCGGTAATTTCAATGTGTTTTGAATCTGGCTCAAAACTTACCTGCTGCCTGTTCCATTCCCTATCGGTCAGGGCAATAATCTCTAAATCTTTATCCTTTTTTGTCCATTCCGGCAGGCCTGTTACAAAAAGACCTGCGTCAATATCATTAAATACAACTTTTGCCGTATGATCATTTGTTGGTTCCAAAATCAGATCGAAATGGGTTTTATCTTTTTTCACAATTTTCAAATTCCTGTTTGAATACTGCGCATAATGAACACTGCGATTTGCAGGATCTTCGGGATATTCAAATTGAGAATATTCTTTGAGATGAATATCCATATTAACCGAGGTGGCATATTTCCTTTTAAACCAGATACCTCCTCCAGCCAGCACAATAAGGATTAAGACTATGGGCATAAAAATTATTATTGTTTTCTTTATCTTCATTTTTGCTTCCATAACACTCTTGATATAGCGCGTTATTCAGTACCTGGCGCTATAAAATAATTTGCATGGCGCTTTATTTTACGCCACTCCAGGCTTTTTATGATACTCAGAAATTCCTTAGAATTGACAAAACCGGCAATAGTTTTATCTTTGACCACAGTTCCGTCCTTATTAACAAACACGATAGTAGGCAAACCAACAACTCCATACAGGCTGCGCACCACGACGCATAAAAATCAATCATCGCTATCTTACTACTTGCTTTGGCCTGCCTGAGTCCTTCCTCCTCACTCATCACCCAATCGACTTATGAGTGGCTTTGGGCCATATCCACTCCCTGCTTTTTAATAAAGTATCTGTAAAATAATTTTGTTCTTACGCTTTTAATGACAAGCAATAATCATGATTTATTCCAACAAAATAAAAATTTTAGTAACACTTTAGATTTTTGGAAATTGATGCATCTATTATCGCTCAACATGGGTGGCACAGACAAGCTGTGTTTGTCCGTGCCACCCAAAACTAAACCGAAACATAATTTTCAAAAAGCTAAAGTCTTAGAAACAAACGCATATCAAAATTGCGGCCCTATTACTGAAGAGGCATATTATGGGCGATAGCCAGAAAATTAAACTATTGCGTGTCTGCAACTTGAACAAAAACCTTAATCACATTTTTCGCCTTCGTTAGAATGGGGATAATATCCTGATAGTTTTCAAGACCTCCGATCTGATGGGTTAACAATTTCGACAGCCATCCAGGCCATTGCATTTCAGCCAGAGAAAAGTCTTTAACACCTAATTCAAAATACTCCCGATTTGCATTCACTGTACCAACAACAACCTTATTGCCCAGAACAAATCCCATGTTAATTTTATCAGATGGTATCTCAACAGATCTCCCGCCGCCTGTCACACTGGAAAGAACAAGAACACCATTCTTCCCCAGGATGTTCATCGCTTCAAATACAAGCGGTGAATAGCCCGTCGCTTCGAGAATGAGATCAAAAGGGCCATGATCTCCGAAAGATTCCGTTAAAGTAACATCCTGAAGACTATGATAGCATGCACCTATTTGATTCAAAA
This sequence comes from Candidatus Kuenenia stuttgartiensis, assembly GCF_900232105.1. Lineage (NCBI taxonomy): Bacteria > Pseudomonadati > Planctomycetota > Candidatus Brocadiia > Candidatus Brocadiales > Candidatus Brocadiaceae > Candidatus Kuenenia > Candidatus Kuenenia stuttgartensis. Next base: position 2,792,579 of record NZ_LT934425.1, on the reverse strand, counting down.
GCTGAGAGTTTAAGTAAGGTGGTTTGGTCCGTCCGAAAGCACAAACCTGCAATCCGCGAAGACGCAGCGCCAGAGTTGCCTGCAATCCGATAGTACCGGCACCGAGCACAGCGGCCCGCTTGGGACGCCACACCCTTAACCGTCGCTGGATTTCATACGCCTGAGCTATCCCCTTTTCGATCACACTGGTAGGTTCCAGAAGTACGCCTACCTCTTTTAACCCCGGTGGAACTTTAACGATATATTCCGGTTCATCCACATAATACTCAGTCATATACCCATGTCTCAGATTGATTCCCCGTTCATAATAGACATCGTCTGTAGTCATGTCGTACGTCCCGATTTTATCATATAGGGAAGTTCCAGGACGTCTGACCGTTGCCACAACATAATCACCGGCCTTCAGACCACTCACATGAGAGCCCACATCTTCGACAATGCCAAAAGACTCATGACCAATAATGAGAAAATCATCTCCGGGTGGCGCAGTACCATACTCTGCGGCATTAATTTCTTTATCTGTCCCGTCAACGCCCACTCTCAGCACCTTTACCAGAACACCTCTTCCATCAGGGACATCAGTCACCATTGGTTTGGGTATCTCCCGTATATGCAATGAATCTGGCCGACCCGGTACAACTGCAATGGCTTTCATTGAATCCCTCTGCCTTTCTTTTGATTCCTATAGAATCAAGGTTGTCCGACGTCCCTGGGTTGCAGCAGTTTTGCCACCAAACCGGTCCAGCCGGTTTGATGAGAAGCGCCAGCACCCCTTCCGGTATCGCCGTGAAAATACTCATGAAACAATAGGTAATTTCGAAAATGCGGGTCTTTTTGAATTTTTTCACTGTAGCCGAATACAGGACGATTCCCATCCTTATTCTGCAAAAATATTCGGGTCAGACGCCGCGACAGCTCATTGGCAACATCATTGATGGTCATAAAATTTCCTGACCCCGTCGGGCATTCAATCTTGAAATCGTCTCCATAATAGTGATGGAATTTTTGCAGTGACTCGATAATCAAAAAATTCATGGGAAACCAAATGGGTCCCCGCCAGTTGGAATTGCCGCCAAACAAACCTGAGTCCGACTCGGCAGGCTGATAAGACACTGAAAATGTATTGCCGTTAAAATGTAAGACAAAGGGGTGTTCCAGGTGATAACGGGATAATGCCCGAACCCCGTAATCAGACAAAAACTCACTTTCATCCAACATGCGCTTAAGCAGATGTTTCATCCGGTGTCCCCGCAGCAGCGAAAGCAGCCGCCGCTCGCCAACACCGGGTTCTGTCCAGCGGGAAATCAGACTTGCCAGGTCGGGCCGGTTTTCCAGAAACCAATCGAGCCGCTTCTTAAACTTCGGGACCTGTTCAAGAAGGTGAGGCTCAAGGGTCTCAACTGCGAAAAGAGGAGTTAATCCCACCATAGAGCGCACTTTTAACTGCATGACATCACACTTGCTATGATTTGCTATGGGGCAATGAAGAACATCATAAAAAAATTTATCATCCTCATTCCACAAATTAATGCCAATGTTACCAAGATTTTTCATTGCGGCGGCGATATAGAGGAAGTGTTCGAAAAACTTGATTGCCAGATCCTGATAGATGGGATTATATATTGACAATTCAAGGGCAATGTGCATGAGATTCAGACAATACATAGCCATCCAGCTCGTTCCATCGGCTTGTTCGATATGCCCACCGGTTGGCAATGCCGCACTTCGGTCAAAGACGCCAATATTGTCCAATCCCAGAAAGCCCCCCTGGAATAGGTTATGACCATGCTCATCCTTTATGTTGACCCACCAGGTAAAGTTGAGCAAAAGTTTATGGAAGACCCGTGACAGGAAATCAATGTCCCCTTTCCCCTTATTTCTTTTTTTATCAATTTTATAGACACGCCACGTTGCCCAGGCATGGACAGGGGGATTCACATCGCTAAAGGCCCATTCGTAGGCTGGCAATTGTCCGTTGGGATGCATGTACCATTCGCGGGTGAGTAGTAAAAGCTGCCCTTTGGCAAATTCCGGATCAACCAACACCAGTGGCAGACAATGAAATGCCAGATCCCATGCGGCATACCAGGGGAATTCCCATTTATCAGGCATGGAAATAATGTCTGCGTTGTGAAGATGAACCCATTCATGATTGCGTCCATCCAACCGTTCGTGAGGCGGTGGGGGCTGCCCGCTGTCTCCCGTTAACCATCTGCGCACATCAAAATAATAAAATTGTTTTGACCAGAGCATGCCGGCAAATGCCTGGCGCTGCACATTCCTTGCATCTTCCTCTTTGATTTCTGACTGCAGGTCCGCGTAGAATTCATCCGCTTCCGCAATGCTTTGCTGAAACATCTTGTTAAATTTTTTAAAGGGGCTGGACAAGGCATGTCCCGAGAATCTTAAACGAATACTTGTTGCATTACCTGATGAAATGGTGCGCTGGTAATGTGCCGCTCCTTTGGTGCCTTTTTTTGCAGGATTTATGGCCATCTTATGCCCGTTTACGATATAATCATTAATGCCGTCCTTGAAAAAACCCTCCATAGATGACAACCCATACAACCGCCGGTAATTCGTCTCATTTTCACAGAACAACAGCTCCGGTGCTCCATCACAATAAAGCCACCTGCTGCCAAGATCTACGTGTTCTACACGGATGATTTCTTTATTTACCGCAAACAGTTCAGGTTTAAAGTCTGTTAGTCCCCATGACCAGGTATTTCGAAACCACAACTGCGGTATAATGGATACGGTCGCATCTTCCGGTCCCCGATTGTGAATAGTAAAACGAATCAGGATATCTTCCGGCGAAACTTTGGCGTACTCGATAAACACGTCAAAGTACCTATTTTCATCAAATATCCCGGTATCAATAAGTTCAAATTCCGGTTTATGTCTTCCGCGACGTCGATTTTCATTCACCAGCTCCGTATAGGGGAATTCTTTTTGCGGGTACTTATACAACATTTTCATATAAGAATGCACCGGGGTATTATCGAGGTAGTAATAATATTCTTTCACGTCTTCACCGTGATTCCCTTCGTTCCCTGTCAGGCCAAAAAAACGTTCTTTCAGGATTGTATCACGGCCGTTCCAGAGGGCAAGGGAAAGGCATATCGTTTGTCTGTCATCACAAAAACCGGCGATTCCCTCTTCTCCCCATCGAAATGCCTTACTCCGTGCGGCATCGTGGGAAACATATTCCCATGCGGTACCCTGAGGACTATAATCTTCCCTGACGGTTCCCCACTGGCGTTCCGTTACATATGGACCCCATTTCTTCCACGATTTTTCCCCGCTTTTATCTTCTTCAAGGCGCATTTTTTCTGAATTCATAATTTTCTCCTTTTTATTCGTTAATCATCGGGCGGCCGTTTTTTGGTGTCAGGTATTCCAGATATTCTATACCCGGTGCTGAATCAACATTGAGCCGTGTACTCAACAACCGTGCGTTGAATACATTAATTGAGATGTTACTCTGAGCAAGAATATAAAAGAATGCATCCCGGATTTTGTTTTTGCCGGGAATTCTTCATAAAGTTACACTTCTTTGGTACTGCCGATTACCAGCGACGCCCCGTTGGTGAACAAAAACCTTGTGGTGGTATGTCAAGGGCGCTGTTGAATTTACTGGACATATTCTGAAACGCGATTAGCCCGGTAATCTCCACAACAGCTTCGTCATCAAAATGTTTTTTCAATGATTCAAATTGCTCATCAGTAACCTGACGATCAGTATAAGTTATTGCCTCTGCGTAATCTAAAACCGCCCTTTCAAGGTCATCAAAAAGCGTGCTTTCTCTCCACGTTGCCAGCTCTCTGACTTTTTCCATCGATCCACATCGCTTTGCTAAAGTGAACGAATTTATATCGACACAAAAATGACACCAATTAATTTGTGAAACCCGAACGGTCACTAAAGACCGCAACACCGGGGTTAAGGGAGAACGCCTTGTATCAAAAGCCCTATACAACAGAGCTACCGTTGCAAATAAACGGGGCACCCTTGCCCATATCAACCCTGGATTGAGTACCTGCCCGTATTTCCTTTTTTGATTCCAAAAAAAAGGTTTCAAGTACCATGGATACTTTTTTATTGCTTTTACCGCTATTCTCACGTTACATACCTCTCTAAGCCTAAGATCAATTTTTGCTTTGTTATTTTTTGATGCGTAATATTATGGACTACCGTTCATAAAGAACTTCTCATAAAGTGACACTTCTTCGGTACTGCCGATTACCAGTAGTGCCCGTTGGTGAATAGATTCAGCCTTAATATCAGGAATCCGTCGCGTGCCGGTGCTGGAGAGGCCTACGGCCTGTTCTACAAGAAATGCAAGTGGTGCACATTCATACAACAGGCGCAGCTTCCAGCCTTCGTGCCCTGCATCTTCAGGGTAGAAATAAACTCCACCTTCCAGCAAAACACTATGTAGGTCAACGACCAGCGCACCGGCATACCGGAGTGAGCAGCACTATTCCCTGCAGTGTTCCCGGTCGGTCAGGTACTCAACAAACTTTTGAACGTTCGGAGTCCATTGAGAAAAACGGGCCAAATTGGCACTACACGTCACTCCCCCGCGAAGGGGGTTGTTTTTAATCAAGTAACCTTAACTTAATGACATTTTTACGCAACCCCCGGCATGCAAACATACAACAACCTCCCATAGCAGGTAAACACGGTTTTCCCCATTGATTTTTCAGTCTTCGATAGCAGTTTTGGCCTTGACGGGAAGATCATCCGGGAGGGTATAGGGCCTGGAGGTTGACCCTTGCGCTATGCGCCTTTTATACCTCTCGTATCCAATGCATTTAACAATTTCCCGAAGGCATCGGCAAAGAGGCGTAGCCCCTCCCGGAGTAAATTGTCGGTGCATTCTTTCATTGAAATGTCTAACTGCTCAAGTGTCTTCATCGTGTCGTATGCGGCTACAATATTTTCTTCAAGACTCGCACGGGGACGTCCATGATCCCGGAAGGCTTCAATTGTAGATAATGGCATGGTGTTTACCGTATCTGGCCCGATGAGTTCCTCGACATACGTCACGTCCCGGTACTTCGGATTCTTGGTACTTGTGCTAGCCCACAGAACACGCTGCGTTTGTGCCCCTTTTTCGGCAAGTTTCTGCCAGCGATCACCACGGAAAATCTCTTTATATCGCTGATAGGTAAGCCTGGCGTTGGCAATGGCTACTTTCCCCATGATTCCTTGCAACAATGCCTGTTCGTTTGCATGCGCAGACGTTTTAACTCTGGCCTCAATGATGGAGTCTAAAAGTGTATCTATGCGGCTAACAAAGAAGCTGGCCACACTGGCGATTGTTCTCACATCACCGCCGCGGGATGCTAACTTTTCCAATCCATTGATATAAGCCTGCGTTACGTGTTCATAAGTTTCCCGGGAAAAGAGCAGCGTCACATTGACATTGATCCCTTCGCTGATAAGCTGTTCGATAGCCGGAATACCTTCTGATGTGGCAGGTACCTTGACCATTACATTCTGCCGGCCAACGGCCTTCCAGAGCCGCCTGGCCTCAACAATAGTACCCTGCGTCTCATTGGCCAGAAATGGTGAGACCTCCAGGCAGACATAGCCGTCTCGTTTGCCAGTCTTCTCATAGACAGGCATCAGTACATCAGCAGCATCCTGAATGTCGCGTATCGCCAGATACTCGTAGATTGCCATAGCGTCCATATCTTTTTTTTGTTGCAGGGTATCCAGCATATCCGCATAATCAGCGCTCCCAGTGATTGCCTTCTCGAAGATTGCCGGATTGGAGGTAACTCCCCCCAACCCGTATTCTTCCACAAAACGGCGTAACTCTCCGGTCGTGATGAGACCACGCTGAATGTAGTCCAACCAGACACTTTGACCATATTCTTTCAACATTAACAGGGGATTCATTTCTTTTTTTCCTCCGGATTTGTTTGTTGTTGACTGTAAAGTTTCTCCTTGGACTGTATCTTTTCCAGTCTTTGACGATATATTCCTTCAATTCAAAACCTGATATTTTATCCCGCCTTATTCCTGTTCATTCAAACCCCAATCGTAGTCGAGGTATTTTATCGTTACTTTATTATTTCGAATAAATGCTGCATCTTCCGGATTTAAATATCCTGCAATGTACTCTTCCAATTTTTCATCCTTTTGAATAAAATCCCCTTCATACCATTTGAAGATATTAGTCTTGATTTACAATTTTCAATTGACACGCATCAGTAGGCATTGTTTCTTCTTTCTGACATCAACAATCCGGACAAGTAATTACAGATTGTAAAATTATTTTTTTCCTAAGCTTCATTTTATTGTTCCAAATTTTTTATGACTTTAAGAAATTCCCTGGGATTGACAAAACCGGTAATAGTTTTATCCCTGAGTACATTTCCATCCCTGCCTACAAATACGATGGTGGGCAAGCCAACAATCCCATACTTATACCAAAGTTGTTTAATCTTTGGATCGTTACTATTGGTACAATCAATCTTAATATTCACAAATCTCTTTGATACCCTGATAACTTCCGGATCAGTATAAGTGAGTTTTTCAAACTCCATACAGGCTGCACACCACGACGCCCAGAAATCAATCATTGCCGCCTTACCCTCGTCCTTTGCCTGTTTAAGTCCTTCTTCCTCACTTAAAACCCAATCAATTTTTTCCTGTGCGATTGCTTGAGTGGAAACGGTAGTCGGGAAGGGAGGCAAAATAAATCCACTAATCATGAGATGTCCCACAAGAAAGTACGCTCCAAAGATAAAGGCTATAAGTCCGAAGGATCTCTTGGCCCGTTGAAAATTAGTACTTTCATGAGTCAGCCGGTCAAAACCGCCGGAAAATACCGCAGTAACAATCAAGAATACGCTCAGGATGATGATGAAGGCGCTTCCCGGGATGATAAAACTCAGGTAATAGAGTGCGGCTCCGATTAAAAGGAGACCGAAGATTCTCTCCACCGTTTCCATCCAGCCTCCCGATTTCGGGAGGGCCCTTATAGCGCCTGAAAAGGTGCCCAACACAATCAAAAGCACGCCCAATCCCCAGGCAAATACAAACAACATCCAGAACCCCATGAATTTATTACCCGTGCTGGCAATGTAAACAAGCAAACTTGCCAGGGCCGGGCCGATACATGGCGAAGCAACAATCCCGGAAACTAACCCCATAATAAAAACGCCAATAATACCCTTTCCGGTTTTTGTTCCAAGCCGATCTGAGATAAAAGATGGCACCCGCAGGTAATATACCCCAAACATGCTCATGGCAAGCGCGACAAAAACTGCCACCACAAACCCTATGACCCAGGGACTTTGCAGAGCAGTACCAAACAATGCCCCGGTAGAAGCCGCTGCCACCCCCATTGCTGAGTATACAATGGATATGCCCAGGACATAAATCAGTGAGAGGAAAAATGCCCTTAAAGGGCTTCTGGCCGTAGCCTGGCCTCCGGCAGCTTGTCCGCCAATTACGGCAACGGTAATGGGTATCATAGGGTACACGCACGGAGTAAAACTCAGACCCACACCTGCCAGGAAAATAATAATTAGTGAAACAAAAATTCCACGGCTCTCGATAGTCTTTTGGATACCAGTGGCCTCCGCTTTTTCCACAGGTTTTGAAACGGCCGGGATTTTTTCTTCCTGTATTTTAGAAACGCCCGATTTTGCTAACTCCACCTGTACCGGAAGTGTAAATTCATCCATCGTTGGGGCAAAGCAGACTTTATCGGAACATCCCTGATAATGTACCTTGAGTTGCACATTATACGAACCGGCCGGTAAATCCTTTGATACCTGAAGGAATGACTTTACCAGTACTTCTCCTACGTAGTCTTCTACTTCTTTCTCAAAAAATTGATCGTATCGGATTTCCCCTGGAGGAAGTTCTGTGGAAACCACCGCGAATCTAGTGTTATCTCCGCTTTCTATCTTAACCTGATCCTTGTAAATATGGTGGTTTGGGGCAATTGTGAAGTTAACTGCAACAGGGATAAGCTCACCCGCTGGAACATGTTCTTTTAAAAGTGTCGCGCCTGATTTAAACGGAGAGGTTTCTCCGAAGGCTATAAGGGGAAATATGATTAAAACAAAGACAATAGCAGAGCATCTTTTTATGAGGGGAACTGTTTTCATGGTATATTCATCCTTGTTATAGTCTATAAACGTTAATAAATAGCTGCGGTATTATCGTAAATAGTGTTCGTAAATGTACCGCAACTCCGCCGGTAATGATGATGCCTATAATAATAGGGAGAATAATAATGGTAGTAAGGACTGTGGTAGTAGGGAGAGTAATGGTGCTCCGGATAATAGGGTCCTTGATCGGAAGGCCTATCATATTTTTGAGCATTACCACACCCAACCAGAAATAGCGCAATAACGAAAAATAACGCAGGATTTATTTTCATTCGAATTCCCCCGGCGGGTTTGCAACCCAATGTCATTTCTGCCGTAACACTTTAGCCTTTTAAAACTGGCGCTGGAAACTACATTCGCGGGTTCACTCATTAGAAGGCTTTTGTCAAGGACAAAATATCTCCGGTCGCAAAAATATCTACATTTTCACGTTTTGAATACCCCTCCAAGTACGGAATCGCTCTTACTGCTGTTTACGAAAATGACTATACCGTTCACGTTTATCTACGCCCGTGGTATTTCGCAATTGTTTTGGTATCGTTCTCATCCGCACCATTCACCCATCGGGATCAAGGCTTTGTGAAAGACTTTCTCACCGCCCCTGACTTATCTTCTGTCCCAGAAAACCATCGGTTCCATACCAGTGTCCAATCGTTATTCACAGAATATTCGGCTCTACGGCCAAAACCTCACGGCTCATGGTATGGGCAGATCAGAATGGAATATTCTTTTTCGCCGATTCCTTTACCGGCACAACTCATAATAAAAGGTGGAACAACTTCCAATCAGGTTTCATGGATTGGTTACCTAACCCGCAACCGGTTCCTTGCACCACCTAATCTGCTTGCTACCCAAACATTTTTTTCTCGTCGTAGTTTACTTGCTCCTTTATTATGTAATAACATGCCCTGGCCAGCTTATTGCTCAAGGCTTTCGTTGCCAGAACTACATGGCTCTTTGACGCCTTCCTCTGATGCCATTTCCTTCCCTTTTCGCAAAATCTTACGTGAAAATGCGCTGCCTCCACATACGCCCACGCAAGGTATTTATTCCCGTTCTTACGGTTTCCTTTCCCTTTGCTCTTACCATTCGATAATTTTTTTGCCGATACGCATCTGCAATAAGATGAATACATCCCCACATCACTAAATCGCTCTATGTTCCCAGTCTCCAGCATTATCGTCATTGCCAGGATTTCGCCTATCCCAGGCACCTTGAGCAATTTCTTATACGGCTTCTTTAGCTTCACCTCCTTTAATACCGCTTTCTCTATCTTGTATATCTGCTTATTTAATACCTCTATTACCTCGTGATCGCACTGTGCTGACATGGTCAAATGCACGTCGCTGAACATCCCCATTACCTCTTCGTTACTCAGCTTCTTTATCGTATCACCGCTTATCGGTACTCCTTTGTTACGGTTTACCATCGTTTGCATACTCAATATATGCGCTGTCCTTTGTTGTACCAACATCATCCGCTTCCTCAGTAAATCCCTCACTGACCGCGTCTCTTTGGGATAAATATATCCCTCTGGTAATATCTTTAACCGTAACATCTTTGCCAACCAAAACGAATCCCTCGTGTCGTCAATGTACTTTAATCCCTCATACTGCTGCATTGCCGATGTATTTGCCAGGTGTACCTGATAGCCTGCCTCCATCAGACCATCCACTATCCAGTACCAGTTAAAGGTCGATTCTACTACTATACCCTTTATTTCTTTTTTGTATGGCTCTAATACGCGCTTTATTTCATTGATGTCATTACGGTTTCTCCTCTTGAATACCTTCCGATCCTCCTCATCGAGTATTCCAATATAATTATTATCACCATGTAAATCTATTCCTACGAAATATCCCATTGCTCGCTCCCTCCTTACTTTGTTATTATTTAACAATCGCCTTTCACGGTATCCTCCATTTTACCATGAAGAGTGCGCTCGGAGGTGCCTTCTATATGATTATCAGGTTTGTAACCTGAACCAAACGTTTTATACTTTCAATCCAGCCTTCTAATAGGAGAACAAATGACAAATAAATTCCAGATTCCAAACAGGGATTTTGTGATTTGGGCATTGGAATTTTGCCGTAGTACATTGCCCCATTATACGCATAAACTCATAGGTTCAGGTTGCAAACCTGAACCCGCCGGGAGTTAAACGGTATAATAGAAAATTCCAAGTCCCTTAGTATCCACCATCGCCATCGTCACCATTGCCGTCATCGCTCGTTTCTTTTTTCAATTGAATGTCGGCCACCTCATTTTCACCTTCTGCAAGTTCAAATTTCTTTTTTGCATTCTTAAAGCCGTGCTTCTTCGCCTTCAGGGTATAATTGCCAGCGCTTAAATCTGAAAATACATATTTACCGTCGTTATCAGTGGTGGTTTTGTCTTTAAAATTCAGTTCCTTGCTTTTCAAAGAAACTTTTGCACGTTTAATTGGTTTGCCGGATTTTTTAGCTGTTACTGTACCGGAAGCACTACCTTTCAGTGTCGGTGTAGGCACTAACGTAGGGGTAGGTGTTTGGGCTTTTACCGTGTTGTACGAAAATCCATATCCACTGGCCATTATAAAGCATAAAGATAACGCAATGTTTTTAAACATGTTGCTCTCCTATAAAAAATCCCTTCGGATAAGATACAATCAAAATGATCTAACACCCCCCGGGCAGAAACAACTTCATTGTGCCTAAAGACAGGTATTACTGTCTTTCTATGACATTAATGACAAATAAAAACCATAATTTATTCCCATAAAGTAAAAAATCCACCCGCCAGGATTTTTAAAATTGTTAGCGTAACAACACCGCCCGAATCACCTTCTTCATCCAGGGTTTCAATGACTGTTTCGCTGCCTCCAGGGAGGCAGATTTGAGAATTTCCGATTCTGTAGGATATGAGAATATCATATTCATGAAAATGCCGGCGGTAAGTTTCTGCTTAATGGCGATTGTTATTGCTGGGATCATTTCCCCTGCCTTTTCACCGACAAGCGTCGCTCCAATGATACGCCCTTTTTTGCCCAGGTTCAGCTTTAAAAAACCTACACGGTCATCTTCTGCCTTTGCCCTGTCTATCGCACACAGGTCTACCTTCAGCGAACTTTTATATGTACCGGTCTTCCTTGCCATGGGTTCTGTATATCCCACATGGGCCACCTCCGGTTTTGTATAGGTAGTCCATGGAACTGCTGAATAATCTACTTTAGCGCACAGTTTGAATATTATATTGCGAATGATAATCCCAGCCTGATAACCGGCCATGTGAGTGAACTGATAATGACCTGTTACATCTCCGCAGGCATAGATATTTTTTACGGAGGTCTTCTGTTTTTTGTCAGTGACGATATATCCTTTTTCGTCTACTCTGACCCCAACCTTATCAAGTCCCAGATTCTTCGTTGCCGGTAATCGTCCGGTAGCTACCAGTAGCTGATCCCCGGTAATAATACGCCCCTTGCCTTCATGTTCTATTTCGACAGATATTACATCGCTATCCTGCCTGACCTCCCGGTATACAATCCCCAAAAGAAGCTCTATGCCGTCATCTTTCAGTTGTTTCTCCATAAGAGGCCCTACTTCGGGGTCATCTTTTTTGAATAAGCCCGGACTGCGGTTAATGATCGTTACCTGAGAACCCAGATGGCGAAATCCCTGACCTAGTTCAATACCGATAGGCCCGCTGCCTAATACGATTAAATGTCCTGGAAGTTCTTTTAGATGAAAAATGGTACGATTTGTTTGATAATTGACTTCATTTAAACCGTGGATTGGCGGGACGGCTGGTTCGGAACCCGTGGCAATGACAATATATTTGCCCGTTATTGTTTCATTCCCGATTTTTACCGTGTGTCTATCCTGAAGCTCACCGAAGCCTAAGATAACATCTACTCCAAGCCCTTCATAACGCTCTCTGGAATCGTGTGGTTCTATCTCACGGATTACCTTGTTAACCCTGTCCATGACTGTGGTAATATCCACCTTCTTCAAATCTGCAGTTAAGCCGTACATTGATGCATCCCGAATTGCCTTGGCTATATGGGCGCTCTTTAAAAATGTCTTACTGGGTACACAACCGGCATTCAGGCAATCGCCTCCCATTTTTTCCGCTTCGATTAATGCTACTCTGGCGCCCAGGCTTGCCGCTCCGGAGGCAACGACCAATCCACCGCTCCCTGCGCCGATAACAATAATGTGATAATCATATCTCATTTTTTTGCTCCCTTTAACTTTTTGTAAATACCTGGTATTAAAGCAAAGCACCCCAGGAGGGTGAAAGCGCCTATCAACCGGGGAGAGGCGATATCCTTTACAGAATGGATGGTTGCAAGCTGACCGCCTGCCAGGGTATAAACAAAAGTGCCGGGATACATGCCGATGAAACTTACCAAGGCAAATGTCCGTAATGGTACGCGGGTGAGTCCCATGACGATATTAATCAGGAAAAAGGGGAAAGGCGGAACCAGCCTTAAAAACAGGAGATAGCTCCAGGCATTTTTTGCAATACCTTCGTTAAATTTTTTCAGATTACGTTCATATTTTTTTTCCAGGGTATTTCTTAAGATAAACCGGGCAACGAGAAACGCCAAAGAAGCGCCAATTGTTGCGGATACAATTACAATACCAGAACCAGGAAGGGGGCCGAAAATGAACCCCCCTGTTAATGTAAGAATGGTCGCTCCTGGCAAGGAAATGGCGGCTGAAATGATATAAATCAACATAAATGCGCCCGTAAAGGCTACCCGATGCTCGTGGTAAAGGGTATTCAACGCCTCTCTGTTTGTCTGCAAGGCTTCCAATGAAAGATACTTATTGAAGCCCAGCATATAGAACACGACGAACAAGCCAACAATCGCGGCGATAATGAAAAATTTTGTATATTTCATGCCTGGTCTCCTGTTGAAGAGTTGTTTTGGGAAGTATTACCACCTCACATAAAAAATGAAGATTTCCATGCAATCTGTTTAAAAACGCTCGTTCCCAAGCTCTGGCTTGGGAACGCAAGTGCATTGGAAGCTCCCGCTTCCCTTTCGTAATAATTATTTGGTCCAAACTTTGTAAGTGGTTAAAGGGATTAGCATCCCCCCCCTTGCCCCATAAGCGCTAACTTGTTTTATTGACAAATTTTATTCATCATGGTATTTTTATGTTAATTATCCCGCTAATCACTCTATAGGAGGATAAAGCCATGATGAGAGAAGATTGGGATCTTCTAAGAACTTTCTTCCCAAACGATTGGAAAAGTTTAGCCGTTGATACAAATGCTTTAAAAGGCTTGCGCAAGGATAAATCTGAAGAAAAGCTTCTTCGAACATTATTAATTCATTTAGGATGTGGCTATTCATTGCGTGAAACAGTAGTTCGAGCCAAGCGTGCTAACTTAGCAGATTTATCCGATGTTGCCTTATTAAAGCGATTAAAAAAGAGCAAAGAATGGCTATATAAATTATGTTTATCTTTATTCCGTGAGCGTGGCCTCCAAATTAATAAACGGAATAATTTTCATCTTCGCTTATTTGATGCAACAACAGTAAAGGAACCTGGGAAAACAGGAAGTCTTTGGCGCATTCATTATAGTATTGAGGTTCCTTCATTATCTTGCGATTTCTTTAAACTTACGGGAACTGAAGGAGAAGGCACAGGAGAATCTTTTCGGCAGTTTCCGATGAAAAAAGATGATTATATTATAGCTGACAGAGGTTACTGTACTGGCCAAGGAATTCATCATGCAACAAGGAAAGGCGCTTATCTTAGCGTTAGAGTTAATTCGCAATCTCTACGGATATTCGGCGAAGAAAAGAAACCCTTTCCTTTATTGAAAGAAATCCAATATTTAAAAAGACCCCTTGCTATAAAATCATGGAACGTTTTTATTCCAAACGTTGATAATACTGAATATGTCAAAGGTCGTCTTTGTATAATACGCAAAACAGAAGAAGCCATTAAAATAGCTCATAAAAAACTTAAAAGACATGCAAGCAAAAAGGGCATTGAACTAAAACCGGAGACCCTTATTTATGCCAAGTACGTAATAGTATTCACAACGTTTCCTGAAAATCAATTTACCGCTTTTGATATCTTAGAATGGTATCGAGTTCGATGGCAAATTGAACTGGTCTTTAAAAGATTTAAACAAATAGCACAATTTGGACACTTACCTAAATACGATGATGATAGCTCAAAAGCTTGGCTTTATGGCAAACTATTCGTTGCTCTTTTGACAGAAAAACTAATAGATTTTGCTACGTCTTTTTCCCCCTGGGGATACTTCATTGTCAAGCAAGAAGACTAAAAGCAAATGGCGTGAATTTGCTTTTATGCTTAATCAAGTAAAACGGGCTATAGAACCAGCGTTATCATTACAGGAAGTTCTTAAGTGCTGGAATGACATTGCTTGTTCTTTAGCAGAAAATACAAGAATCCGAAAAACACAGATATCAAAATACTTCGAGCATACCTAAAACAAGTTAGCGCTTATGCCCCCTTGCCCCCCACTGGGAAGGGATTTAAAGATTTAACGAAGCATGAAAGTATATTTTCAAATATCCTGGGTAGCATGGTTTCATTCTTTTTTCCATGCGAAGCCGGAGCTTCTCAAACAATTGCGTTCCCAAGCCGGAGCTTGGGAACGAGAGGAAAATCGCGGCGATAATGAAAAATTTTGTATATTTCATGCTTTCATCCTCTCACAGAATTGTATATTAACCATGACAGGGTTTCAAATCCTGTCAGGGGTGTTTCTTTCATTTTTCAGGTGAAAATTTCCGTACAATCTGTTTATACATTACAGGGTTTTTGTACCTGACGGTGCATATAATACTGAGAATGGCCGCATGACTTACAGGTTAACAGCCGTTCTTTCTTCTCCATGTATTTTAGTAAGGCAGTAACAAATGTCGCATGACTCCATGTTAAGGGGGATACAGAGAGAGGTTCGTCGGTAAACGGATTTACCTGTTCTGCCAGGACTCCGGATTTCAACGCCTTGCCAACAACCCATTCCAGACCTGACAGTGCCTCATTCAATTCATCAAGATTTCCGGCCCGCATGATATCGTATTCCGTCATCCATAGAGTACAGATAAACCACGGATTCCCAGGAATGCCTTCTCTGCCGGTATTTACTCGCTGATAATAATCATTGGAATATCGCGCTATGCCGCCGACAGAAGTGTTTACCCTGAGACTCTTCTTAACAGCCTCCATTGTTGATACAGCCATCGGTTGGCCAGGGGCAAGTGTCTCAAATGCAATAAGCCCGTAAAGACTTGCATCTACAGTCATATCCAAATCATACCCTTTTGCGTTCCTTGTTCCCATCCTCGCAAAACGCCCTTCCGTTTTATTATAAAAATTCGCAATAAGGGCGTCTTTGATTTTATCCGCTATTTCATAATATTTTGTGCCGAATTCCTCTTCCCCGAAGGCGCAGGCAAAATTTCCAGCCGCCCTTAGTCCCGCGATCACTGCCGATACGGTAAAGGTATGCACCCCATATCGCTCTTCCCATAAATCGTATGAGGCAAGAGGCAATCCCGTCTCTTCATCTCTGAATTTCACCATAAATTCTGCGGCATTCATGATTAAATGCCGGTACAGGGGCTTCACAAACTCAATATCTCTGAATTTATCGTAATGATGCCATAATGCCCAAATTACCTGCGCAATGCCATCTTCCTGTATCGGAAGGCTCTTTCTCCGGTCTTTGAACCACGGATGCCATGAACTGGCAAGAGATTGATCAGGATTATATTTGTGGAGTAAATAGCCTTCCGGAGAAATAACATCCGCGCAAAATTGAAAAAAACGTTTTGATACATCACTGTATCCAGATTGTATAAGCGCGTATGCAACGAGGGCACCATCGCGAGGCCACATGTAGGAATAGGTGTCTTTCCCGAACTTGGTAATATCAGAATCATTTGCCGCAATAATCGCGCCATTGTTATCAATCTGTGTCCTCATTATCAACAAGCTCCGCTTAAAAAAAGACACCAGACTTTCGGGAAGATCGTAAAATTGCAGTGATTCCTTATTTACCCATAATTTCCAATAGTTCTCCGTGCGCCGAATGAGTTCTTCCGGTGTTTTTTCCCAGATACTCTTGTTGAGCGCTACCACCTCGCTATGTTTCCTGCCTGCAGCAATCCAGTAATGGGTTAAATTTTCCCCGTGTGCCTTTATATGGAGGTTAATGCCGATTGTAGAGTCCACTGACCCCTGAGCAATGGGATTGCCGCTCAAAAAACCGTCCTCCGCATCTCTCCACGTACCTTCCGCACCATGCATCTCCTTCTCGCCGGTGGCAAAATGGTCTACTCCGCACTTGGATGGGTCGCAACAATTAACTAAAAAATAACGCTGGGATTTATAATGAATAATTGACATGGTATCCGGGTCATAATACGCCGTGTCACCGATCTCATTGCCATAAATATGAAAATCATGATAAAAAAACAGCCTGATCTCACGATCTTTCCCATCAAGATTCCTGATGATGATTTCCTTTACAAATATGTTCAGATGGAAGTCGACCGTGTCGTACATCTGAAGTTCTATTTTCAGCCGGTCATTTTTTGCCTTTACGTCAGTAACTAGTGTATCCGTTTTATACGTCAGCGTTTTTTGCCACTCGCTGTCCACCCAGCTATAATGTCCATCCACCCAAATACCCATTCTGCACGGATGGCCAATCGTATGATTCTCACTGCCAACATACGGATAATAAATATCACGTATCTGATACTCGGAGTCAAATGTAACCAACATTGAACCGTTCCCTACCGGTATATCTCTGGGCATACCACCTCCTTCATCATAAAAACGTTCAATCATCCACCAAGTTGTTTCACAATCTTATCTGCAACACGGAAGGCGTTTGCATAAATTGTCCATGTATAAGGAATGCTTCCCCCCGTTGGCATAAAACTCCCATCGGTAACGAAAAGATTTTCAACATCATGGGCACGGCAATCAGGGTCAAGCACGGAATTTTTCGGGTCATTTCCAAACCGGCAGCCGCCTGCCGCCAGGTTAGGCGGCGGCGAACCGCTTATGTTAGAATAGACGTTTCTTACGCCCATTGTCCTCATAATATATGTTGCCTTTTTCGCGAGATAGTTACCTATCTTGATGTCGTGCGGGTGATAACCAACCCTTACCCTGGCTACCGGTGTTCCCCACTTGTCTTTCACTTTCGTATCAAGGGAGACAAAGCAGTTATCCGTAGGCAGCCAATCGCAAAAGATTTCATATTTAAACTCGCGCATTTCGGTAAAGTGTTTTTTTAATGCCTGTTTTAACGGTTTCCCCCATATCAGGTTGCCATGATCGTCCCATTTCAGGTCTATCGCCTTTGCGATTGGGCCAGGGTGTTCCAGCAGAAAATCAATGGTTCCACCCTTTTGCATCCTTCCCCATACTGGATTATCGATAAAATACCAGTCCTGCAAATTGCGGTTGAGGAACAGTCCCTGGAATTTCAATGACTCTGTAATTGTCCTGCCAAGTTTTTTATAGATAAGGTCTCCCCCTCCCGTGCCACCCGCTGAAAAAATAAGATTTTTGCCTACCTGCCCGGTATTGTTTGCCAGACCGTTTTTATGACGCGTTCCTGTAGAACACAGCAATAAACGCGCGGTTTCGATTGACTGGCATGCGACAACAAATATTTTTGCATCGACTCGTTGTTGCTTGCCATCCCTGTCATAGTACTCCGCCGCAATCACTTTGCCCTGAGCATTGGTCGTAAGTTTATATACCTTGGCATGCGGCCTGATTTCACAACGGCCGGTTTCAAGGGCAGGATTTAGTAATGCTGCCCGGGAGCTGCCTTTAGCGCCGGTTGAACAGCCATAACTGCCACACCACCCCGAATAGCCGCAGCTTTGCCGTTTCATGGCGCTGTTGGATAGAATTGCACGCGGAGTCGGTAATGGGTGTAATCCGAGTTTGCGGCAGGCAGTATCAAACAATCCGGAAATGGGGTGTTCCAGCGTAGGCGGGTAAGGGAAATTGCCGGTAGAACGCGGTTCAAGAAGTGGATGCGGCACAACACTGCCCGATACGCCGACAATCGATTCTACCTTCGTATAATACGGTTCAAGGTCTTCGTAGGAGATGGGCCAATCTATAAGATTAGCGCCATCTATCGGGCCGAAGGTTGAAAGCAAGCGAAAGTCTTCGGGTTTCATCCGGAAAAAAAATCCGCTCATAAAATTTGAGGAACCGCCAACACAACAGCCCCTCCAGAAATTCCATCCGGAAACAGAGGTTGGCTCGCAGTCCCATCCACCCAGTCCATCCGGTTCTTCAATTACATGCTGTTCATCCTGCAGATTCGGCGTGTAAACATCGCGTCTGCGACTGGCAAGCTCATCCTTATAAAAATCCTCTTCCTTAAACCAGGGGCCTTTTTCAAGGACAACCACCGAATAACCCGATTCTGCAAGGGTGAGCGCTACGGGGCCGGCGCCGGCGCCGCTTCCTACTATACACACGTCAAAATCTGTATTCATATTTTTAGCAGGTCATAATAACGTTTATTCGTCGGCGGCCGTGGATAACCTGGCCGATGTTCAAGCCACTTCCATCCTATGCCGTCCGGGTTTCCTCCGTACACAGGATCGCTTAACAAGGCTTCCAGCAGATAAGAAATTAGCTTAGAAATCCAATTTCTGCCGGCGGTGGTTTTTGAAATTTGTTGCAGCAAATCTGATTGCTGCAACTGCGGCAAATCTGCAAAAACGGCTTCGTGCCTTTCAATCGCCAGTTCATTCAACCACCCGACGCCATTCAGTATAAATTCCTTCTCATCAGTATCCGTCACCAGATCTGCGAGCATATTGCGCAAATACGAAATCGCATTGATTTCCTTTGCCCCCGGAGAATCTGCTTCCGAAGGAAAGAGATGGTCTTGCACTACGGACAGGGTTTGCCACGGGTCTTCTGTCAAAGCAGATGCGTGGCTTTTAACAGTCCTTGCTATCACCGGGGACAAAAGCAGTGTGGCAATAAAACCGGCAGCGCCCGAAAGAAATGTGCGCCTGCCGATGCTCTCAGACCCATGCTTACTGCGAGGAAATACATTATGTTTTCCTCGCAGTAAGCATTTTACATTGTGTTTTTTAATGCGCATAGATTAACCTTCGCAAGTATACCTTTTTCCATGTAAATCAAAATGTAATAAACATTCGAGACATCAGCTTACAGCGAAGGAACGCCTAAAAAGGGCTTACGCAAAGGAATTGTGGTTCCTCCACGTAAGCCCACTTTATTCGGCATCGGTTTATTTTAATTAACTGCACTTTCCTTCTTTCTTTTTCTCATCACCGCCACATTTGCCTTCACCGCATTTACCTTCTGTTTTCCCCTCGTCACCGCCACATTTCCCTTCTTTCTTTTTCTCATTGCCGCCGCATTTATCCTCACCGCACTTTCCTTCCTTCTTTTTCTCATCACTGCCGCATTTTCCTTCACCGCACTTACCCTCACCACATTTCCCTTCTGTTTTTTTCTCCATATCGGTTTTGAAGGTGGTTGCATCGCCGGGTGCGAATGGATTGGCCCCAGCAGATACAACGGTGACTAACGCAGATGCAATAAAAAATGCCACACCGAGTGTCACAGAAAGCAGAGACTTCTTTTTTATAATCATGATACATCCTTTCTTTCCAAACTAATTAAAATATAAATAAACAGTAATTTTAAAATCCCGATACCTCCGATATCGAATAAAAAAGGTTAAAGATATAGAATTAGAGCCGCATCTTAAATATTAAAAATTTCTTGTCATTCATGGTCCGTTTTTATACCTTTGTAAGCGCTTTTATCATTTTTTCACTATTTAACATCGATACCATAACGTACTGAGCGCCAGTCTCTTTCCATCCAACAATCTGGCAGGAGCCGCAAAAACCGGTACCTGTATATACCACCATCTTATCAGCTACGACCTCTTTCATTTTTCTAAAAGTGATGTCGGAATTACAAACCACAGCCAACGTAATTGGGGTATCATCAAGCATGTAAAAAACCAGGGGTACATTTTTGCCGTTAATATTAGTCAAAGACGCACCCACCAACTGTACATTTCCCTTCATAAAAGGGAGCGTTACCGTTAAACCAGTTTGTTTTTGAAAGTAATCCACAATAGCTTTTGCATTCTGTATCTGCATATTTTCTTCAATGCCAGGCAGGATTACACTTAGGCCGGTTCGATTTTGAAGGCGTCCTATAATTTCTCCGGCATTCTGTAAACGTATGTCTGGAACAAGTTGCTTCATTATATAGTCGTGATACTTTGACTCCGTGAGGTAAAAAATATTATCTTTCTTCAGCTTATTTTGTATTACGAAAAAACAAGCAATAAGAACTATTGCGGTTGCTATGCCAGAGACTAATACGAATCTGCCTCTCAACGAGAAATTCTTTATAAATTGAGCAAAAAAGTTAGGACGGCTTTCTGCACTCCTAAAAATTTTTTGCTCAAGGTATGCAGGGACTTTTATCTTACAAACAGTTTCTTTCACTCTTTCCTGAAGCAGTCTTTCCCTTTCTATTTTCACGCCGCATGCATGGCACATATTAATATGCGACAAAACCTCGATATTCCTTTCCACATCGAGTTCGTTGTCGAGAAAGGCATAAAAATATTTTCTTACATCGGTACAATTCATTTCTTATTCTCTTTCGTAGCCATGTTTTTTTGCATAACCTGTCAATTTTTCCTTTAACAACTTTCGTCCCCTATAGATCCTGGACATTACTGTCCCGATTGGGCAGTTAAGCATTTTGGAAATCTCCTTGTAGGAAAAGCCCTCTACTATCGAAAGTAAGACGACCAGTCTAAAATCATCGGGTAATTCTTCAAGCGCTTTTTTCACATCTGAGTCAAGTAACTCATCAAATGCTGCCTCATTCTCTGTATTTGAGGGCGTTAATACCTCTTCTTTTATTGATTTATGAAAGGACTCAATGCTGTCAAAATCAACCAAAGAAGGTTCTGTTTTACTTTTTCTATATTGATTGATGAAGGTATTCATTAATATTTTAAACAACCATGCCCTTTCATTATTAACTATTTCGCCATTCCGGAGAGATTTGAATGCCTTTAAATAGGCTTCCTGGACCAGATCATATGCGTTATGTTCATTTTTGACGAGATACAGTGCCGATCTGTATAGAGCATCTATATGAATAAGTAGGGAGTCTTTTTGGTTCACGTTTTGTTATAAGCAAAATTAAAAAAGTGATGATATTAAAAATCATTACCGATTATTTATCTTAAATACGCCGGGTTTGAAGAGAGATAAGAGAACCGCAGATTCCCAAATTATTCCATAACAGATTATAAGGATAGCACATAAGAGAAAATACGGGGAGTCTGTTATTCACAAATACCTTTTATAAATTCAGAACTCCTGAACTGGTGGAATTTTATTTGATACCAAATTAAATACAAGACGCAAATTTGTGACTGGCAGGACTTGCCCATATGCTCCTGCGTGGGAACGAAGGGCGTAAAAATGCCAAATATAATCTTATGACAAATAAGAACCGGGATATATTCCCGCAAAATAAAAAATTAGTAACAATGTAGCTTTATAGTATAGTATACGCAGCACTTCCCTTAAAACAGTTTAAATCTACCCTTTCCACGTGATAATTATTAATGCACATGTTGACGGGTGCATTCCCGATTGTTTGTAAGCGTTCATGGAGTCGGGGCAAAACAACCCTGTCAGGGTTAACACTACTGCAACGTTTCATTAAAACATGGCGGAAATCACAAAAAATCGGGAATACACCCTAATTATTAAACAAATACCTTTATCTACCGATATTAAAAAAGCATCTTCTGCGTGTACACACCCGTTGCCTTCTTCAAATAACGTGTATGTTTTGCATAAAACTATCGGTGGTTTTTTTGTTTTTTTCCGTAATACATGACTTTGAAACCTGAGTAGAAAGCCTATTATCACGTAAGTGCAAAGGAGAAACTAATGAAAGGTGCGCAATTCAAAAATGTTAATTTATGGAACAGATAGCATTGAACCAGTAAAGGGAGGAGATATTCGTGATGATCAATTATATAAGCAAACGACAAGCGCCGGTATCTACTGGAATCAACCTGAAAATCCCCTTTGGTTTTTTGTGACACTTTAGTCTTTTAAAAAGTAGGGGGCGAAGCATTTGCCCGTTTGGGTATGAACGTATTTATGGCAATTTATAGCAAATGCTTCGTCCCTGCACTATGCGGCAAACATCGCTATTATCGGAATTTTTCAAAAGACTAAAGTGTTACGTTTTTTTTGCAGAAGGGAGGAAAAAAAAGTGAAATCATTTAACATAAAATGGAAAATATTGCTATTCGGGCTTTGCGCCGCACTCATACCAATTGCCCTCATTACAACGATGTATTATCTGTATCTCAGAACGGAAATCCGTGACCGTGAAATAAACAGATTCACAGCACTTGCAAAAGCAAAAAAAAATTATTTACTCTTGTGCATTGCTTCGAAAGAGAACAGGGTAATTGATTTCTGCAGCGACGGATATATAAGAGAAAGTCTCGAAAAAATAACGCATGGGGAATACCGCAGCACTATCATACAATCATTAACTAAGTACTTAAAAACCGCCAAGTTGCCCATAGATACTCACATGTTAGGTATTCATATAGTAGATACTGAATATAACGTTATTGTATCAACAGATGAAAAAATGGCCGGAAAAAATATCTACACGGAAGAAAAACTTTTAACCAACATGGATTTTACACAGAAAAAGGTATACCTTTATCCTCTCCATTTCTGCTCTTTGTGCGGGATGAAAGGTTTTCATATAATATCCCCCATACACCATCTTGGAATCTCCCGTAAAGAACCGTTAGGATATCTTATTGCCTGCTTTGATGTATCGGCAATAAATGAAATCTTCACTGATTACAGGAATATTGGAGATACCGGGGAGGTTTATCTTGTAAACAGAGACAAGATTATGATTACGGAATCACGATTTGTTAAAGATGCGCCATTGCAGCAGAAAGTGGATACCGAACCGGTTCGCAAAATACTGGAATCATCACAGGAGATGGTAGGGATTTATACTGATTACAGGGAAAGACAGGTTGTTGGGGTTTCAATTGACATTCCTGATTGTCAGTGGATATTACTGGCTGAAACCGATAAGGCAGAGTTGTTTGCCTCTTTAAAAACGTTGGGAATCATATCTTTGGTTTTAGGCGTTTCCGTTTGTTTACTTGTATCTTGCACAGGGACGCTATTCGCCGCATCAATTTCAAGGCCTATTCAAAAATTAAAAGCCGCTACAAAGTCATTTTCTGCGGGGAATTTTAAAGGAAGGGTTTCTCTGCGCAGAAATGACGAATTAGGAGAGCTTGCAAACAGCTTCAATAGTATGGCAGATACCATTGAGAGAGAAATACAGTATAGCAGCCATACCATGTCTGAACTGGTTAAAAGCGAGCTAAAATATCGTTCAATCATCAACAACACCACTGCCCTCATATCAATAATTGACATGAATGGTCGCTACCTTCTGATTAACAAAGAATATGAAAATTTTATCCATAAAAAAACAGAGGAAGTTGCAGGAAAGACCGTACATGATATCCTTCCCCGAAAAGCAGCAGATGAAATTGTAATACACGATAAAAAGGTTTTTGAAACGAAACAACCGGTACAATATAAAATACAAGTGGACTCCGATACCGGGCAACACACCTTTATTTCCGTCAAATTTCCCATATTCAAGGCTGACGGCATTATGTATGCAATCGGAAGTATTTCTACCGATATAACCGATTTAAAGAAGATGGAAACAGAACTTCTCCATGCGCAAAAACTGCAAGGGTTGGGTGTGATGGCCTCCGGCATTGCGCATGAATTAAATAACATCCTCGCAGTCATTGACGCAAATATCCAACTATTGATAAAAGAAAGCAAGGGCAGGATAAAATTGCTGCAAGCGCTTTCTATTATTCGCGAACAATGCATAGACGGCGCTGAAGTCGTTCGCAGAATGAAAGAGTTTACCAGCACGTCTGTCGACCCCCGGAAAATGATCCAGGTTAATATGAACAGCTTAGTCAATAATATAATAGTTTTTACCAAGCCATTGTGGAAGAACATTGCCGAAGGTAAAGGCTTAAAATATCAATTGAATACGGATTGCCTTAAGAACGTGCCGAATATAAAGGGCAATTCCCCGGAATTAAGGGAGGTAGTATTAAATATTTTCCTGAATGCGCTGGACGCAATGCCTGAAGGAGGAACTATTTCACTTTCCACATGGGAAAAAGAAGGCTATGTTTTTCTCAGTATCGCCGACACTGGAACAGGCATGACTGATGAAGTAAAGGCAAAGATATTTGATCCTTTTTTTACTACTAAGAAAAAGGGGATGGGACTGGGAATGAGCGTCGTGTATGGTATTGTCAAACGGCACGGGGGAACAATAGAAGTGCAGAGCCAGCCTGGGAAAGGCAGTACTTTTACCCTGAAATTCCCTGCAACGGCAGAAGAGTTACCACCACAGCCTTCATCGAAAGACGACGCCGGTAAAAAAAGAAAGAGTAAGTATCGTATCCTTTTGGTAGAAGATGAACTGGCTATTGGCAAAATTCTGGAAAACCTTCTTTCTGATAATGGATATATCGTTCAATATGTTAACGAGGGACGTAAGGCCATCGATTTGTTATCAAAAGAGTGCTTTGACCTTATGCTCTGTGATATCGGATTACCTGACGTCTCTGTGTGGGATATCATAAAGTTTATAGAAACAGTGGAAAAGAAACCAAAGATTGGCATCCTCGCCGGGATTCCTGATATTAAAGAAAAATACAAGAACGGGCAACTATTAGCATTTGACTTCATTATAACAAGTCCTTACGAACTGGAAGAGGTATTATCTTCTGTACAGCGTGTATTTAATAATACGGTGTAGGTTGAACTGCGAATACTATAGGTAGATTTTTTGTAACTATTCCGCGTAATTTATAACACACCCCTTATCCCTTCTTGATAGAGAAGACTTTTATTCGCGGGTTCAGGTTTGTAATCTGAACTCGCCGGAAATTTACGATTTTTTTAATCTGTGAAATCTGTGGTTACATTCATTTACACGTGTGCCTGAATAGTTGCGATTTTTTTTCAAAAAACTAAATTGAAGACCCGGATGTTCTCCTGAAAATGGCTCGTTTAAAAAAATGGTGCGAAGATATCAACGCTTCACAAAAGAAAGCACGCTTTGATTATGTATTTGTTGATGAGGAGGATTTCAAGAAATATAAACCGGATTCATTTTCAAGTCTTATAAATAATTTCAGGAAATATAAAGGTGACAAGGCTGGCTAATATCTACAATGTCCCCTTTTGCTTTTGTCAGGTTAATTTGCAGGTTAATTTGTAGCTACACCTTGATTAGTTATTTAATCTTTGTTACGCGCATAGCAATTTTATCTCTATAATCATAAATCAAGGTGTGGCCCTATATTCCCTTTCTATATTTCTTTATACTACCTCTCTACGGGTTCAGATTTGTAACCTGAACCAAACGTTTTATACTTTCAATCACACCTTCTATTGACAGAGGAAATGACAAATAAATTCAAAATTCCAAACAGGGATTTTGGCAACACTTTAGTCTTTTGAAACTGGAAATAATCATTTGTAGTACGACTAACCTCGTCGCACTACAAATGATTGTTGTTGGAGTTTTCTAAAAGACTAAAGTGTTACGGATTTTGTTATTTAGGCATTGGAGTTTTACCTCAGTACATGGCCCCATTATCCGCATAAACGCATCGATTCAGGTTACAAACCTGAACCCGCCTGGAACCATTTATAGCAAATGCCTCGCCCCTACACTATGCTGCAAACACCGCTATTATTGGAATTTCTCAAAAAACTAAAGCGTTACAAAATCTGCTTATTATCCCCTTGCGGTTTAATACAATATTAACATTTCCTTAATACTCCCTTAATATTTACCGTGTACTATGCTTTTTAGAAATTACATAGTACGTTGCTTATATTGTTGATTGATAAATTGCGAAATCCCACTCGTCAGCTCAAACCGGCAAACGAAAGTTTGCAATACGGAAAACATTTTGTGGAAATATATGCCAGGCACACTTGAATAATCCCGCATTGAAAAAATATTGAGAAAACTAAATCGTTATGTACAACCAGCGCTTTATATATTTTTGTACCGTGATGGCTAAAAAACATTAAAACAGAAAGGAGGCAGATAGTGGAAAAAATGTACTCAAGAATAGAGAAAGTAAAAGACGGTGAATTTATTATGGAGGAGGACACATGGGCATACTTTGCTTTTGTGCTTAGGGAGGGGAAGGCAAGGATGATGAAAAAAGTTGATGGAAGGCAAGTGGTTATCGGCACATTAAACAAAGGGGATATTTTTGGGGAAACGGGTTTTCTCGGAGAACCAAGGAGAACTACTTCCGTTGTTGCAGAAGGTGACGTTATGGTGGAAATGATCGGAAGAGATTCCTTTATGAGGTTTTTTCATGAATTACCAAAGGACGTACAGGCTAATCTGTATGCAATGGATAAAAATCTCACAATTATTGCTGAAATCTACAGCCGGCTGGTTGTTTTATTCCAGATACTGCAAGACCATGAAACAAAAATGACTGCGGCAAAAACACTGGAAATGGAACTCGAAAAACTTCCGGAATTTGTGAAAGACATGGTGAGTGCCATTGCAAAGCGGCACAATAGGGCGGTTGAATGCCTTAACAAGCTTACCTGTCAGATAGAAGAGAAGCAGACAAAATTAATGTCCCATTATAGTTAAATAAAATAAGGCACGTGTTATAACGTATAGCAAGGTAAAGGTGAAATAAAATAACAACTAAAGTAACAATTTAGTTTTCGAAAAACGTATTATCTATAAGCTCCATAGGAGCGAACTGTTTGTAGCAAGATAAGGATGAAGAGGTACTAGCTCCGTCAGGAGCGGCCTGTTTATCTATGAATCATACACAGGCCGCTCCTATGGAGCTATTTACCCTATTGAATTTTATTGAGCTACAAACAGACCACCCCTAACGGGGTTATATTGTTTTTTATATATTGGATTTTCAAAAAGCTAAATTGTTACCAACTAAAGAAGTGTGCCCGTTCATAAGGGTGCATTCCTGATTTTTTGAGACTTCCGCCATGTTTTAATGAAATATTGCCGTAGTGTTAACGCTGACAGGGTTCTGAACCCTGTCAGCGTTATGTCGTCCTGGCCCAATAAACGGTTACAAAAAATCGGGAATGCCCCCCGTTCGTAAAAACTCCGTACGACAAAGATTCAAATGTACGGATTGTTTAAATGGCTACATTATTATGAAATATGTAAACAACAAATCACAGATGGGTAAATCACGGCTACCCCTTTTGTAATTGTATCCCATCCATCCCGTTTTCAATCTTAACACAAAATTAACAAATCCTTCATATTCTCTTAATAAATAAAAGTTACATTTTCACGTATGTGATGCTCACAATCCGCTTCATGCAGATTGGCGCTCAATAAATCAGGCCATCGGTGGACTTAAATATTAAATGAACAAAAACGAATAATAAAATAATGAAAGGAGGCACGAATGAAACAGAAAATCGTATGAAAATAATGGAGCTATACTGATGCGCTAAACAGTAATTAATAAAACTATGATTTAAAGGAGAAATATATCGTGAAGAATATGAGAAAGATCGTATTGACAGCGTTGACAACACTTTTCTTTACAAGTGCTGCCAGCGCCGCCACAGTAAAAGTGTCAAAAAATATTGATACTTCTACTACATGGACTGCTGACAACGTATACCGGTTAGAAGGCCAAATCTTTGTTTTGCCTGGCGCTAGTCTTACGATAGAGGCAGGGACAGTCATTGCCAGCACTACAGACGCTGGAGGCAGTCTGGCGGTAGCACGCGGCGCAAAAATCTTCGTAAACGGCACAGAAGACAACCCGGTAATAATGACCTCTACCGACGATGTGGCTACATGGGAAAAAGATTCCAGCCACCCCAGCGGCGGCGACCCCAAAACCGGCACATGGCGTGAAGGCGCAAATGAGTGGGGGAATCTGACTATTATGGGTGAAGGAGTAATATCCGCTTCCCACTCCAAAGGTCTTCAGGTGGGTAGTAACACTAAAGATCCTTCAGGGCTAAATGAGGCGCAAATGGAAGGCCTTACGGATGCTAATTACTCATTGTATGGCGGCGCAGATGACAATGATGACAGCGGTTCCATCAGCTATTTGTCCTTACGATATGCAGGGAGAGTGATTGGCCTTGGTAATGAGCTCAACGGTTTATCGCTGGGCGGTATCGGGCGTGAAACCGATATCGATCATGTTGAGATTATGAACAATGTGGATGATGGTATTGAAATCTGGGGCGGTACGGTTAATCTGAAATACGTCAGCATCTGGAACGTTGGTGACGACAGTTTTGACGTTGACCAGGGCTGGCGCGGTAAAGCACAGTTTCTTTTTGTTGTTCAGGGCTACAGCGTCGATGCAAAACAAGGTTCCGGTGTAGGCGACAACTGTTTTGAAATGGATGGCGCTGAAGATTCTGACGCTCAGCCAGTTACTACATCCGTAATTTATAATGCCACAGTTATTGGCAATCCACTTGATGGTGACCATGGAACCGCATGGCGTGACAACGCCCGGGTGCAGTTTCGAAACTGCATATTTATGGATCTGGGAGAAAAACTTGTAAAAGCCGACAATGATGATGGTGACGGCGCTAATGGCTATGGATATAACGGCACATTGTCATGGGAGAATACGTGGACGACAGATTACACAGTTACTTCCACTGTGAATGATTGTGGCGGATGTCCTTCCGCTGCTTTCAATAACGCCAGTAAGCTTTATACAGCCCAGACGTCAGGTAAACTTGCAGAAATTACAGACAGTGTGTTCTTCAGGAACCTTCATGCGGATGCATATACGGACGCTGACACAGTCGGCGTAACAACTAACGGCGGCAGTAATTCCGGAAAGAACAACGTGGTGGTTACCGGTACCGATGATAAGGATATGCCTATTGTTAGCTTAACCCGTGGTACAAGTTTTACTTCCTCAGAAGGCAAAGGCGTCCTTCCTGTAAAATCTGTAGACCCACGTGCCGCTAATGACGCCCTTGTTAGTGCGGGTACTGCACCTAATGACGGGTTTTTCACACCTGTTCAATTTCGCGGCGCTTTCAGTGCGGATGATAATTGGATGCAGGGCTGGACTGCTGCGTACGCATACGGAATGATCGTTTCCGATGACGACGAAAATCCTGACGTAAACCCGGTAAAATCGATAACGGTATCGCCGTCTAGCCTAACCCTGAATAAGGGTGATAGCGCTGATGTGGCCATAACGTTGGCAGACGAAGACGGAAATGCCGTAGAAGGCAATACGGTTAAAACGAAGCTAAATCGTGCAGGTAAAAAACGTGTAAGTATATCGTCAAACAGTGAAGAGACAGATGAAAACGGTGAGGCTGTATTTACCGTTACTGCTAAGAAAAAAGGTAAAGCGGTGATTACCTTTCAATCAGACAGCCTGAAAGAAAAACTGAAGGTCAAGGTGAAGAAATAAACAAGTACGGTTGTGGATTAAATACTGTGGTGGGTTCAGGTTTGTAACCTGAACCCGCACAGAGTTGTTCGTGTTGCATAAGGAATGGGAGGCGCTGACAGATTATTTTTGTCCGTTTTCCCCTGTTTTACATAAGGCGAGTAACTAATGACGCAAATGACAAAGGTATTTACCGCACTTTTCTGGATATACGTCCGGCTAACGGACATCGAACCCTTTTTCTTAAAACCATTAATATAAAATGACAATACGATCAAGATATATCCTCTTAAGGATTGTTTTCCTGCTATTCTCATTTACGTTGGGCTGCGGCAGGTACGATACCGACAACGCTGCAGAACAGCATACAACACTTTTGGTAGAGACGCTAAAGGACCAACCCCTGGCTGCTTACCAAAGAGAATTGCTTGTCCTTGCGTTTGAAACGTCGTCAGCAATTCCTGTTAAGCCACATATTAAAGATAGGTCGCGCATGCAGGAAAAAGCGGCGGCGGCTTGTCTTGAGCTGAATCAGCCTTTCCTCGCTATTGGTTTTATTGAACATATTGACAACTGGCGCCGCGGTTCCGGTTACGGTGATGTTGCATTTTATTGCGCTAAAAATGGTTACACTGACGAAGCGATGCAGTACATTGACCTTGCAGATCAGGTCTCTTCCTCTGCCGAAGAATGGCGCAAAGTACATATAAAAGTGAAAATTGCTAATGCTTACCTGCTGCTTGGTGAAACAGAGAAGTCTGCACAATATGCATCGGGAGTAGAAAATGCTGCGTCCGGAAAAGTTGCTGGCGTTCGGGCGATGATTGCCAGTGAAGATCATTTTGAGAAACAAATGGATGCGCTGGATGCATGGATTGAATCTGGAAATTATGACGCAATCGTAAATGCATTGGAGGCTTGCGCTAAATTATTTAACAGATTTTATGAAAACAAGGGGTGGCGTATGCTGGCGGAAGAGAAGCTTAAAGCATCATGGGAAGTACTTCCGGTATTTAAGCGCATTGATCTACTTATGGGACTGGCAGGATTTGCGCTGGACCATGCCGACCAGCCGAAGACGCTTGAATTGGTAAATGAAACGCAATCGATTATTGATTCAGCACAATGGCGGCCTGAACATTATGTTTCACTTATGTCCAGGGTATCCAGGCTGCGTTATTTGGCAGGTGACAGGCAAAAAGCAATGGCAGATGCCGGCGATATCCTTAATTTTTATAATTTGCAGAAAGAAAAAATAATTACTATCTACCGGGCAGGAGCGTTGCTGCCATTAGCCGAAGCGTATCAGGCAATGGGTAACACAGAGGAAGCGCTTCAAATATATGCGATGGCGATTCAGGAAGGCGTTGAAAATCCCAATTCCAGACCACGGGCAGAAGATTTATCTGCCGCCTGTTTATCTATGGCGCTGCATGGTGTAGAGCCTGATGTTGAATTGTGGGGCAGAATACGCGGTATTAAAGAGGGACTTGGCGATCCCTGGTGAATAAAATAATAAATTATTTCTTAACCCTATAAATATAAAACGTACTTATGCAAATAAAATGGGGTGCATTCCCGATTTTTTGTATATCTTCACACATTTTGTTTTTTTACAAAAGATTGTAACACTTTAGTCCTATGAAAAAAACCGCTCGTTCCCAAGCTCCGATTTGGGAACGGGATTGTTTGAGAAGCTCCAGCTTCGAATGGAAAAGGGAATGAACCCATGATGTCAGCTTGGAGGCTTTTCAGTATGTTACCCAAGATATTTGGAGACCTCTTTTGAACCGAATAATACGCAAAGCTTCGCTTACTTGCTAAATGGAAGCTAGAGCTCCCAACGCAATTACGTTCCCAAGCCGGAGCTTGGGAACGAGCATTTTTGTTTTTCCAAAAATCTAAACTGTTACAAAAAATCAGGAATGCTCCTATAAAATGATTAGTTTGAATTCTGGCAGAAAAGGTAGATTTGTTTAAAAATGACGAATAAACGGAGTGGCTGTTTAAGCATCATCTTGTCATTATTATTTGCAGGTGTTGCTTTCGCTCAACAGAAAGGCTCAATTCGTGGGATTGTGTATGACAAGGAGTTTGATGCGCCATTGGCTACTGTACAGGTTACTATTGCAGAAACGGGAGATAAGATAATTGCTACAGACGAAGGAATATATTTGTTTGACCATGTAGCTCCAGGCAGCTATACGCTTATCTTTTCGAAAAGCGGTTATACCCGTCAGGTGCAGGCAAATGTGGTGGTTTCTCCAGGGAAGATGACGGAAGTTGAAGTTTCATTGTCGGGAGAGTTTACGGATATGGAAGAGTTTATTGTTGAGGATATTCGTACAGGAGATACAGAGGCGGGCCTTATGGAGCTTCGTGCTGAAAGCCCGGCACTTCTGGATTCCATTAGTTCAGAATGGCTACGTCAGGCAGGAGTGACTGATGCGGCAAGTGCATTGAGTCTTGTATCGGGCGCTACGGTGCAAGACGGCAAATTTGCTGTCGTGCGAGGGCTGCCGGACAGATATGTCAGTTCACAAATGAACGGCGTGCGGCTGCCTACCGCGGACCCGGATAAACGTGCCGTACAGTTGGACCAATTTCCTACGGAAGTAATAGAAAGCATTCAGGTAAGCAAAACATTTACACCGGATCAACAGGGCGATGCATCCGGTGGCGCTGTGAATGTGGTGCTGAAAGGTATTCCTGATAAAAATGTAATCAGATTTAAAACTGGATATGAATATAACACGCAGGCGGCAGGTAACGATAATTTCCTCACCTACAAGGGTGGAGGAGTGAATTTCTGGGGGATAGACAAGAAAAGCAGGGATATCCCTTCGGACGGTGTATTTACCGGTTCAATGGGAGTTATCGGAGACGAAGCGCCAATTGATTATTCAATGTCGATGGCCGCCGGGGGAAGAATTGAATTGGGGAAGGGCATCAGCGTAGGGGGGCTTGTCAGTTCCTATTATAAGAAGGACAGTTCGCATTTCGACAATGGTATCGATGATGCTTTGTGGGTTGACAGCAAATACAGGGGCGATGGGCTGACTCCGCAGTATGGAAACCCCGACTCCCCACCCGATCCACCCATACCCGCTGTTGGAGAAGATTTTAAAACCTCTCTATTTGATGTCACGGAGTCATCTGAAGAAGTGCAATGGGGTGTTTTAAGCGCAATTGGGATGGAAATAAAAAACCATTCGCTGCAAGCGCTTCATATGCATACCCAGGTTACGGAGGACAAGTCGATTCTTGCTGAAGATACCAGGGGCAAGGCATACTATTTCCCCGGATATGACCCAAACGACCCGAAAGGGCTGGGGAATGACCCGGACAATAGGTTTGCAGCCCCCTACCTCAGAACTGAAACGTTAAAATATACGGAAAGGGAGACCGATACACTACAATTTACAGGAGATCATACCGTGCCGTTCTCTGAAGCGGGCATTAATGATTTCTTTACAATACTCTCTCCTAAAATCGACTGGACAGTTGCCATGAGTTTTTCAGGTCTTAATGAACCTGACAAACGGCAATTTGGTTCTGCATGGTATGCAGAATCGTATGATGAAGGGTCTCCGGTTTATGGAATCGATCCGGAATACAAACCCGCTTATTATGGCCCATACACGCCTGCTGCAAACTTCCTGCTGGGAAATGCATCACGGACATGGACCGATATTTCAGAAAAAAGTAACCAGTATTTTTTAAATCTGAAATTCCCTTTTGAGCAATGGAGCGGAGATAAAGGATATGTGAAATTAGGGCTTTTCACGGATAAGGTAGATCGTAAGTATGATCAGGATTCATATGGCAATTACCGGCTAACGGGGGATAGCGCTATTCCAACGTATGAAGGATCATGGGATGACTATTCTTATAGCGACGAATTCCTTGACTTGGGCGGCCCTACAATGAAAGACGGCCCTCCCTTTGTTGATGTCGACTACGAGGGAGAACAGAAGATTTCGGCATGGTACTACATGGCGGACTTACCCCTCTGCTCATTCCTCAATGTGATTGGCGGAGCACGCTATGAAACAACGAAACTGAACGTAATAAATGACCCTGAAAAAGACGCTAAATGGGTTACTACCGATGAAAACGGGAATCGTCTATACGTTGACCTGCTTCCTGGAGATGCGGACGTCGCGTATTGTCAGGATGATGTGTTGCCTTCACTCGGATTTGTATTGAGACCCTTTAGCAAGATCACATTGCGCGGTTCATTTAGTGAAACCGTGGCGCGTCCGACTTTTAAGGAACTTACTCCGATTCAACAGCAGGAATTTCTGGGTGACGATGTTTTTATCGGAAATAATGCACTGCAAATGAGTGCACTAAAAAATTACGACCTGCGGCTCGACTATACTCCCTATAATGGCGGCTTGGTATCAGTCTCCTGGTTCCATAAAGACATAGAAGACCCCATTGAATACGTGCAGGATCTGGTGAACGCTTTTTCATTTACGACCCCGCTGAATTTTCCTGAAGGGAAATTGACCGGTTTTGAAGTAGAGACACGACAGCATCTGGGCTATTTCTGGGATGTGCTGAAGGGTATTTCGATAGGAGGCAACGCAACGTTTATTGACTCGGAAGTGACGCTTCCTGAGAGCGAACGAACACGGCTTGCCGATGCCGGGGTGGAAACGACCAGCCGCAATATGATGAATGCGCCTGAATATCTGTACAATATTTACACAATGTATGATATTGAACGCATTGGTACGCAAATAGGGCTTTTTTATACGGTGAAAGGAGATACGCTGGTGGCCGGTGCGGGAAATGTAAACGGAAACTATGTGCCGGACGTCTATGCAACGGAATACGGCACGCTTAATTTCAGCGCTTCAAAAAATATCGGGAAACACTTTAACATAACGTTTAAGGCGAAAAACCTGCTTAACCCTGAAATTGAAGAGGTATATAGGCCGCCGGGTTATTTAGGAAATGACGAGGTCAGAACCTCCTATACGAAGGGGATAGATTTTTCAATTTATATAAGCGGTACATGGTAAGACATTATTTTAGCAGAGACGCACTGCATGCGTCTCTACATTAAATGCATGGAAATGGCAATGTTTGTTTGCTTAAAAAATTACAAAAATACCAGTATTTTATTAAAAGAGGACGAATAAATTATGAAAAACAAAAAAATATATAAATGCCGGAGAATAAAAACCATTGGCGGTGTATTAGTGAAAATGCGTTGCCGGCCACCCACAGTCGCATTGCTGCTCATTGCTTTTTTCATGTTTGCCTTTATAACAATACCATTCGAAACGGCTAACGGCAGTGTGGATAGCGCACGGGCAGCCCTTGAAAAATGGGTTGAAACCCGTCGCATTATTTCAAAAGAGAAACTGGAATTTGAGCTTGCGAAGGAAATGCTTTCTGAGCGGATAGAACTGCTGGGACGCGAAATTGAGACCGTGCGTAAAAAAAACAGTGAGATCGAAGCAAGTATAACGGAAGCGGATAAAAAGAGGGCGGAAATGTTTGAAGAAAATGAAAAACTTAAAAAAGCATCTACAACTTTAAGCGCTACCGTGATAGAACTTGAAACCAGAACAAAGGAACTCTTGAAAAAACTGCCCGACCCTATTAGAGGACGTGTGAAACCGCTCAGCCAGAGGCTTTCAGAAAACCAGGAAGATACAAAACTATCTTTGGGAGAACGATTTCAGAATATCATAGGAATACTAAACGAAGTAAATAAATTTAACGGAGAGATATCCGTTGTAAGTGAAGTGCATGGTCTGCCGGACGGAAACCATGTTGAAGCGACATCTCTTTATATTGGAATAGGCCAATCATATTTTGTTAACGGTAATTGCGACAAGGCAGGATTAGGGATTGCTTCACAAGACGGCTGGATTTGGAGGCCTGCCAATGAACATGCCGCTGCTATTGCCAAAGCGATAGCAATTTTGAAAAATGAAACCGCAGCGGCATTTGTGCAATTGCCAATAGAAATTCAATAAACGGAAATGAGGGTATTATGAAGACAATTAATTGTATCGGTATTGTAATGCTGCTTACTATTTTTTGGGGGTATGCATTTGCTGATGATAAGCAAAAGAATGTTGAAGGCTCCTTTGCCCGTGCTGAAGTAATGGTGCAGGGGCAGCTTGAGGAAGGCCTGGCGGAACTCAGCGCCCTACGTGAATTGATAGCAGATGAAAAAATCCCGCTTAACCGCAAGCTTAACGACCTTGAAAGTGAACTCGTCCGGGTACGTATGGATTATCAAAAGACTTCACGTATGCTTGACAGCCATACGCTTGACCTTAGCAACCTGAGAAATGAAATTAAATCGCGCCATGAGGAGGCTACGTATCTTTCCAACCTGATGGGAGAATACGTAAGAAATTTTGAAACAAGGCTGCACATCGCAGAAATCCAGCGCTATGGGGAAATAATTGAAAAAGCCAGGCTTGCTGCCGAAAACAACAATCTCTCCAAAGATGAGGTATTTAAGGCGCAGGCGGCATTAGTTTCTGTATCTATAACACGTCTCGAAGATGCGCTTGGCGGTTTATGTTTTGAAGGCGAGGCGGTTGATACCGACGGATTGGTAAGACACGGTGATTTTGCTCTCGTCGGGCCGGTTGCGATTTTTCGCTCAAAAGATGGAAATAATGTAGGCACTGCGGAACAGCGCCTCGGCTCGCTTGAACCCTCAATTATCGGCTTTGCAAGTAACAGCGACGCCGTTGCGGCGGCACAGGTTGTATCAAATTCCCGTGGATATTTTCCGATCGATCCGACACTTGGCAATGCTCACAAAATTGAAGCTACCAAAGAAACATTTTGGGAGCATATACGCAAGGGAGGGGTGGTCATGGTTCCCATTTTTGCACTGGCGGGGGCTGCGCTTTTAATGGCAATTTACAAATTCATTGGTTTAGCCTTTTTACGCAATCCGCCTTCAAAAGATATAGGTGTATTTATCAACGCCATTGCGAGGCACGATAAAAACGCAGCCATGCAGGCGGCTGAAGCCATCAAAGGGCCTGTCGGCAAAATGCTCTCAGCCGGAGTTGAACATGTTAAAGAAAAAAGCGAACTGATTGAAGAGGTCATGTACGAAACGATACTTGCCACACGCCTGAAACTTCAGAGCCTGTTGCCATTCATTGCCATCAGTGCATCTTCAGCTCCTTTGCTTGGACTGTTGGGGACGGTAACCGGCATTATAAACACCTTTAAACTGATTACCGTATTTGGTTCGGGAGACGTTAAAACCCTTTCCGGCGGTATTTCAGAGGCTCTGATTACCACCAAATTTGGCTTGATTGTGGCAATTCCGTCATTGCTGCTGCATGCCTTTCTTTCACGCAAGGCGCGCAGTGTTGTTGATCAGATGCAAAAAGCCGCTGCTGCCTTTATCAATCAGGTGAATAAGACACCTTATGAACGCGTTAAAATGAAAGAAGAAGATAGTTATTTAGCAATGAGTGATAATTGATAAAAAGGTATATACAATGAATGTACTGACCGAACATTTAAAAACCCTATGGGAACAGGCATTATCCTTATGGCTTTCCGGAGGATGGAGCATGATTGCCCTTGCGGCAAACGCCCTGGTACTGTTTGGACTTGGAGCGCATATGCACTTTAAACTGAACGAAAAGGGCTTTCGCCGCGTTCCTGAAAAGATATGGAGCCGCTGGATAAATCATCCTGAAGAAAGAAAAGGGCATATCGGAGCGCTGCTCGATTTTGTTGCAGGCGGCAATTCGATAAAACATGCGATCGTTCTGTTTCAGGAACTCCATACAACGGAGATTGCCCCGTTAGGAAGGGATTTGCTCGTTATGAGAATATGTATAGGCGTATCACCGCTTTTAGGTCTTCTTGGGACGGTAACCGGTATGCTTACGACATTTAGCGCCCTTGCTACAGGGTCAGGCGGTGAAAAAACTATGGGGCTTGTTGCACAAGGGATTTCGGAGGCATTGATTACGACTGAAACCGGATTGGTGTTGGCGCTGCCAGGCCTTTTTTTTCAGTATCACCTGTCGCGTCAATACGAAAGGTACAAAAGCTTCCTTGCCCATCTGGAAACAATTTTTACACAGAAACTTTATAAAAAACTTGCGAAACCATTTTAACAGGAAGGAACTTTATGGGACGTTTACGTGATTTAGCGGCGGAGGACAACAGTGATACAGGGATAGATATGTCGCCGCTGATTGATTGTGTTTTTATCCTGCTTATCTTCTTTATCGTCACAACAACCTTTGTTGAAGAGACAGGGGTTGAGGTTGATAAGCCTCAGGCTGCATCCTCTGTCAGGCTGGAAAAAACAAGCATACTGATAGCGCTGACAGATAAGGGAGAGGTAGTTTACGGCGGTAGGGAAATCGGCGTCAGCGGAGTACAGCCGCTGGTGAAACGCATGCTTCAGAAGGAAGAGGTTCCGGTAATAATTCAGGCTGATACCGCAGCGCAGTCCGGACTGCTGGTACGTATCATTGACGAAGCCAAGCTGGCGGGCGCCGTCAAGGTAAGTATTGCTTCCCGTCAGTCTAAAAGTTGAGCATAAATAGAGTGAAAGATTATAAAACGAGTTCTACTTCGGGCCATATATCTCATTACATAAGGGTTGTTTCTGCCGCAGCGGGGTTGACGTTTCTCTTTTTTCTAATATTGCCGCTAATGCAGACGATAAGCAAACCTCCCCGGGCTGATATGGCGGTGCGGGATATAGATACGGCTTATGTGCCTCCACCCCCGCCACCTCCGGAAGAAGAACCGGAAAAAGAGCCGGAACCTGAAGAACCTCCGCCCGAACTTATGGACGAATCACCACCGCTAGACCTGTCGCAGCTTGAATTGGCCCTTAATCCGGGTTTAAACGAAGGCTGGCTGTCCGGTGACTTTGCCGTAAAACTAAATACCGTTGCCGCAGGCGCAGGGGACGATAATCTTGACGCGTTGTTTTCAATGGCGGATCTTGACCAGAAGCCGCGTGTTGTCTATCAGCCGGGGCCTGTCATTGACAAACAGGTAAGAAAAAAGGCGCCGGGAACGGTCTACATACTTTTTATTGTTAATCAGAACGGACGTGTTGAAGACCCCATGGTGCAGCGTTCTACTGATTCTGTATTTGAAAAGCCAGCGCTTGCAGCGGTAAAGCAATGGAAATTTGAACCTGGCAAACGGAACGGAAAGGCTGTCCGGTTTCGCATGCGTGTTCCCATCAGTTTCCCGAAAGGATAGTAATTATGAAAAGATTATTTTTGCAGATTACAAATAGTATGCTTATCTTTATCATCGCCGGTATATTTTATTTGATTTCATGGATAACCGTCCCTGAAGAACGGCAGGCCTGTGCTTCGGGATTAAGTCAATCAGAACTG
The DNA here is from genome assembly GCF_900232105.1 of Candidatus Kuenenia stuttgartiensis. NCBI lineage: Bacteria > Pseudomonadati > Planctomycetota > Candidatus Brocadiia > Candidatus Brocadiales > Candidatus Brocadiaceae > Candidatus Kuenenia > Candidatus Kuenenia stuttgartensis. The sequence continues at coordinate 2,753,430 of NZ_LT934425.1, read as the reverse complement.
AAAATCTGGAACGATTTGTCGTTCCAAAAACGGTTTGCCGAAAGCTATATGGCAGAGACTGAAATTGAGCCGCGCGTGACTATGGAGGAACGCGACAGGATGCAGAAGGTGCTTGGGTTTATGTCTTCCGGTGAAATGGACAAGGCTGCCGGCCTGCTGGAAAAGAGCCGTGGTGACAAGGCGAATGCACTTTATGACTTTATGCTTGCTAACATACTATTTCAACAGGAAAAGATTGACCAGGCTGCAGGGATATATCAGATTGCCGTGGAAAAATATCCGAAATTTCGCCGTGCATGGCGCAATCTAGGCCTTATATATGTGCGCATGAGCGAGTTCGAAAAAGCACTGCCTGCGCTTACCCGTGTGATTGAACTCGGCGGAAGCGATTCATTAACATACGGGCTGCTGGGCTTTGCATATTCATCTGTGGAAAATCACCTTTCTGCCGAATCGTCTTTTCGCATGGCCGTTTTGCTTGACCCTGCCACTATTGACTGGAAAATGGGGCTGGCTCGCAGCCTTTTTAAACAGGAAAGATATGCAGAGGCTGTTTCGCTTTGTGATAGTCTGATTTCCGGCAATCCCGACCGTGCAGATTTCTGGTTGCTGCAGGCAAATGCCTATATCGGGCTTAACCAGCCGCTTAAGGCTGCTGAAAATTATGAACTTGTCGATCGCATTGGCAAATCTACCATAGATAGCCTCAACATGCTGGGTGACGTTTATATCAATGAGGGGTTATACGAAATGGCGGTAGATGCTTATATTCGTGCTATGGGAAAAGGTACACAGTATAAGATTGAGTGCGCCATTCGTGCCGCCAAAGCGTTGACTGCTCGTGGAGAGATTAAAGAAACAAGGAAACTGCTTGATAGTATAAAGGCCTTGCATGGCGGACAGCTCAGCACTGAAGATAATAAAGACCTGCTTAAACTTCGTGCAAGGCTGGCCGTTGCTGAAGGTTCCGGCGGCGAGGAGGCGCGCGTGCTGGAGGAGATTGTCGGACTTGACCCGCTGGATGGCGAGGCGCTGATTTTGCTTGGACAACATAGCAACCGTAACGGAGACACTGAAAGGGCAGTGTTTTATTACGAAAGGGCGGCCAATATAGAAAAATATGAGGCGGATGCCAGGGTGCGCCATGCACAGTTACTTGTAGGAATGGGTAAGTATGACGAAGCCCTGCCACTGCTCCGCAAGGCGCAGCAACTTAAACCACGAGACGACGTTCTTAAGTACATGGAACAGGTGGAGCGTATTGCCAAACCACGATAGTTTTGATACAAAAGCACGGCGAAATCTTATACAAATAGTTTCGTCTTAAAATATCATTCTTGAGTGTAGGGGCGAAGCATCTGCTGTAAATTGTCATAAATGCATTCATACCCAAAACGGGCAAATGCTTCGCCCCTACTTTAGTGTAACCTCTGTACCTGTCTTACATTTAGCAGGTAGAAACTATTCTGAAATTAGAGAATATGAAAACTAATTTACCGCGAAAATGGCTGGAATTTGATTCTTCGATATTTTATGAAAAGCTGGCAAAATGGATACTCAGCATCCTCATCCTGGTCATCCTTTCCGGTATGTTGGGCGGCGTTGTCATTACGATGTTTCATTTGCGGCTCCTCTTTAGCCTGGACATAGAACACGCCCTGCGGGTTATTATCATAGACGCCCTCACCATCCTTGCCCTACTGGAGATATTTAAAACCACTATGGCGTATTTTTCCGAAGGCCGCATAAAGGTGACCTATATTATAGACACGGTCATTGTTGTAATGCTTACGGAAATCATGGCGTGTTGGTTTAAGGAATTCGATCTGTACAAACTGGGTACGATAGCCGTCCTCGTCTTAGTATTGTGCGTTATGAGGGTATTTTCCGTTAAATATTCTCCAGGTATAAAACACCCCTGACCCATAGCAACCTTAACATAAAATTAACATGTTCTTTATACTGCCTTTACATAAGAGTTGTTTAATAGTATAGGAATTTCAAGCCGGTCACACAGTCGTACAAGTTGTGCAAAAGAAATTTGCCGAAGGTATGATTTGTAATGTAAGGGTTTAGAGAGTTTAATTTTATATTTATGGAAAGGAGCTACTATTATGAAAATGAACACGTTTTTTATTTGTCCTGAATGCGGGAATGACAAGGATTTTAAAATCTTTACGAGCAACTTTCAGATCGTCAGACAATCGCCAGAATTGGGGCGATGCATTGACTCAAGCTTTGCCCTGCCTAATCTGCGGCAACATGACAATTACATCGAATGTGTGCCCTGTCTTAAAAGGTATGATTATAACGATGCATTAACGAACGGGAGGAGATACGTTAGGGCGATTGGGAGGTTTAAAAAAACTTACCCTATGTCTCAGCGGTAAGTGTGTCTTTTAACGTAGGAATAAATAGTCAAACAAATTAGATTCTTTAAAGATGAACAATAAAATTCATTGTAAGGGCAGCACTGACAAACCCAGTTTGTCCGTGCTGTTATGATGTTGAGCCGTTTCACTGTAAAACCGTATTAAATATTTTGAAAAATAGATGTTTTAGGCGTATTTCTAAAGTTTGGTGCGAAACGAGAACGTGCCGTTCATAAAAATGGGGGTATGCGCTATGACAGCCGCAATCGCTTTCATTTCCGAAACAAATAAAAAATCAGGTATCAGCAAAGAATTGGAAGAAGAATTCATAAACATTATTGAGAAGGGGCTGATTTTCACCAAATTTCAACCCATTGTTTGCCTTGCCACGGGAAACGTCGTTGCGTATGAGGCATTAAGCAGAGGTCCGGAAGCAAGTATGTTCGAAAATCCAATATTCCTGTTCGAAGTAGCCGAAAAACTTGAGATGTTGGAAGACCTGGACATGCTGTGCAGGGAAAAGGCTATTATGAACGCTAAAATATTGGGCATGAATACAAAGCCAATTAAATTATTTATCAACATAGACGCGGCATGTATAACCTATTCAAAACATGATAAAGGAAAGACAAAGACATTAATTGAGGAATTTGAGTTTGAAATGGACAACGTTGTACTTGAGATTACGGAAAGGACGTTCATAAATGACTCTCAGATTTTCCACCAGGCGTTATCACACTATCAATCGCAAGGGTTTTCAATAGCTATAGACGACCTTGGGTCTGGAAGTGCTGGCCTGCGGCTGATATCGGAAATAAATCCACAGAAAGTGAAAATTGATAAATTTCTTGTTGAAAACATAGATAAATCATTTAAAAAGCAGGCCATTGTAAAAATGCTGGTAGATATGTGCCACAGAGTCTTGAATTCAAAAATTGTAGCGGAAGGCATAGAGACGTTTGAAGAATTTACCACCGTAAAAATGCTTGGGATTGATTGGGGACAAGGCTACCTTTTCGGCAAACCATCATCAACACTACAACTAGTTTCAGGCTACGTTAAAAACAAAATCATTTTACAGCAGCATGCCAATGGCGGAGAAGTCTTTTCTGATGAATCGAGAATTGAAAACATAGCGTCTTTGAATGTACCTGCCTTTCATTGCGACACGCAGATTGGAAAATTGGTAGAAACATTTAATCAGAACCCAGAAATGCTTGGCATACCAATTGTGAATAATGGAATTCCAGCGGGGCTTGTCATGAAAACCAACCTTTTCTCTCAGTTGAGTAAAAAGTTCGGCTATGATCTTTTTTATAAACGTCCTGTTTCATACTTAATGGGAACAACGTTCTTAACCGTTGATGTAAGCGAGGATATTGATTCAGTTGCAAAACAGGTGCTCTCTAGAGATTTTTCCATGCTATACGATATATTTATTATTACCAATAACAATAAATATTATGGCGTCTCCACGGTTCATGCCCTACTTGAGAAGATGACCACCTTAAAAATAAAACATGCAAGCCAGGCCAACCCGCTGACGGGGCTCCCTGGAAACGATTCCATAAAGGTATTTGTTGAAAAACAGATAAGAGCCGGTCAGGATTTTGCCTGTGTGTATTTTGACCTGGATTTTTTTAAGGCCTATAACGACTATTATGGATTTTGCAAGGGTGACGAAGTACTCAAAAAAACGGCATATTTGATTATGGAGATATTTAGCGTTTCAAGAATCGGCTATGTTGGACACATTGGAGGAGACGATTTTATCGCTATTATTCACACGGAGGAAGCACAAGACTTGTGCGCCAGATTTATCCGTGAATTTGACGCCATGGTACCCAAGCTGTACGCAGAGATTGACGTGAAAAACGGCTGCATCGAAACCCTGGACAGGAATAATCTAAAATGCAGGTTCCCGTTGATGTCCGTATCGCTCGCAGTTGTTGAATCAAAAGAGAACTCGCGATTTCAATCACTTCTTGAAATAAGCACGGTTGCGGCTGAAATGAAAAAGAAGGCCAAAGCCGTTAAAGGGAGTGTTTTCCTGATAAATCAAAGGGCAAATTAGGCAACTTTGAAATTTCCATACAATTACTACAAAATTAACAATGCCTGTGCTTACTTAGCGCCTAAGCTGGCATAGCCAGCACCAAACAAGCACGAAATACGAAATAAGAAGCATGAAACAAATTCCAAAATACAAAATCCCAAGGAACAAAACCGTAACAATTTTAGTTTTTAAGGGAAAAATAGAGTCACACCTTGATTAGTGATTTTACCTTTTACCATTGTTTATTGGGGAGCATTCCCGATTTTTTGTAGTTCAATATTGTATTATGCTTCAAGACAACCCTGACAGGGTTCCAAAACCCTGTCAGGGTTAATACTCCGTCCACCAAAAATAAGCTGAAGTTACAAAAAATCGGGAATGCTTCCTTTTATTTCATAGTAGCTACTCTCGTACCCGCCGACTTATAATCACTGGTCAAGGTGACCCCAATCCTCCTTAGGCCTGACAAAGACCTTATATTTCATTGCTTATTCACTTAAGCTAATAGGGGCAGCTACTATTTTTGCGGGAAATAAAAGGTAGTCGTCCCTATTTGTTTCATTTAGTTTAACAATGTGAATAACATCTATATTCATGGTAACTCTGCTAAGCCAAGTTCTTTAAGAAACTGATTATGCGTTTTCTTTGCCTTGGTTATCGTCTTCTCAATTTCAGCTAAGTCTTTATTGACTTTTTTGATATCAATAGCTTCTTCCTGTTCTGCCGTACTCACATACCGCGAAATGTTCAGATTGTATTCGTTCTTCTTTATTTCTTCCATCGAAACGCATCGGGAATACCGCTCTTCTTCTTTTCGGTATTGATATGTATCTATGATTTTATCGATGTGTTCTTCTGAAAGAAAATTCTGCCGTTTACCTTTTTCAAAGTATTCACTGGCATTGACGAATAAAACATCGTCAAACTTTTTGCATTTTTTCAGTACGAGGATACATACCGGAATACCCGTTGAGAAGAAAAGATTAGCCGGTAAGCCTATGACTGTATCAATATTTCCATCTTTGAGTAATTTTGTGCGGATTCGTTCTTCAACGCCTCCGCGAAAAAGAACACCATGAGGCAGAATAATTGTCATGGTTCCTTCATCGCTTAAAAAATGAAAACCATAAAGCAAAAAGGCGAAGTCTGCTGCGGATTTAGGTGCAAGGCCATAACTTTTAAACCTGAAATCGTCGGCTAAAGCCTCGTTTGGTTCCCAACGATAACTGAAAGGAGGATTGGCAACCACAGCATCACTTTCAAGCTTTTTAGCTGGGTTCATTTCATTTAATATGTCCCAGTCGTTGAGAAGTGAATCTCCATGATGAATTTGAAACTCAGAATCCTTTAACCCATGGAGCAGCATATTCATTCTTGCAAGGTTATAAGTGGTAATGTTTTTTTCCTGCCCATATATCTGCCCGATACTATTGGGACCAAGTTGTTTCCTTACATTTAAAAGAAGTGAACCTGAACCACAGGTGAAATCGAGGACTTTTTTAAGTTTTTTCTTTTTACCGGAACTCGGATTTTGACTATCCAATGTAACAATTCGGGACAGTATGGTTGAAATTTGCTGTGGTGTATAAAACTCTCCGGCTTTTTTCCCTGAACCGGAAGCAAATTGACCGATTAAGTATTCATAAGCATCGCCTAGAATATCACTCTCGGTAGAAAACCCGGAAAGCCCTTCAGCGATTTTGGTTACAATCGTACAGAGTTTTGCGTTACGGAAAGAATAGTTTTTGCCAAGTTTTTCAAAGTCCAGGTTGATTTCAGAAAATAAGCCCTGAAATGTACTCTCAAAGGAGTCATTTTCAACATGCTTAAACCCGGCTTGCAAGATTTTAAGGAGGTCATCGCTTTGGGTTCTTGCCAGCTCGTATATACTGCGCCAGAGATAGTCGGGCTTGATTACATAGTGGATTTTACGGCGCATCTGCTTTTCAAATACAGCCGTATCATCCTTGTTTTCTTTATACCAGACTGAGAGGGGCGTTCTTTTGTCGTCTTCTTTCAGCTTCGGGTAATCTTTTCCAAGCTCTTTTTTTTATGCAACTTCATAGTTGTCTGAAAGGTAGCGTAAAAACAGGAAAGAGAGCATATAATCGCGGAAGTCATCGGCATTCATAGCGCCGCGGAGTTGGTCGGCAATCTTCCAGAGGGTTGCACCTAATTGTTTTTGCATTGTATCATTCATTGTTTAACTCCTTATTTTTAACCACGGAAAGCACCGAAATCACGGAATGTTCTTTCCCTCTTCCGTGCCTTCCGTACTACTATCCATCAACTTCTTGTTTTTTATGCTCGTTTTTCAAAATGCATAACCGTAAGGCATTGATTAGATGAGGATTACGTAAAGTTTGGAGCATTGGGTTTTTTGTCATTTGAATTTGTTTCGTATTTCGATATTCGTATTTTGAATTTGGTTGCGGCCAAAGGCCGCGCCAAGTTTTCCGTGGTTCATATATTCACCTCAGCAGACGGGAAAAGCCCCTGCATCAAGCCTTTTTTATGGATTTTGAGGGTGTCGATTTTCTTAGACTGGGCGGTGATGAGGTTATCGAGGGCAGAGAGGCAAGTTGTAATTTTCTGTTGTTCTTCATTGCTTGGCAAGCTAATAGGCATTTCTGTAATCATTGCCATTCTTACTGAATCAACGGAATTTTTAGCACTTAATTGCATTACTCTTTTGTAAAAATGCTCAGTAAAATAATGATAAACAAAATGTCCTGAAACAGTTTTTTCAAAATCATATATACAATAAACCCTTTGATGAAAGTCAAACTTTCCAATAATGTAATGAAAATTTTTGCCAACACCGACACCATCACCGGAAGTTAATATTGCTTCGCCATCATACGAATAAGAGTTTATTCTCTCAACAGTTTGTGATCTTACAAAAAATGGATATTCTCCATCATCAAATTTATTTTGAGTGTCTTTATTCCCTGTAGTAACCTTTGCAATATCGTTAATTACATAATGCTCCCACTCCCCCTTACCCCGAAACTCAGGGAACCGCCATTCCGGCATGGTTTCCCCTTCGGCAGGGAAGAGCTTTTGCATCAGCCCTTTTTTATGGGCTTTGTAGGCTTCGAGCTTCCCGGCTTCGGCGGTGATGAGTTCATCGAAGGTGGTGAGGCAATCGACGATTTTTTGTTGTTCTTGAGGCGAAGGCATAAAGATAGGAAAAGATAGAAACGTATCAGCGTGTATTCGCCTTGCTTTTCTACTACCATCTGCTGTTTCACCTAGTTTTTCGTAAAAATCTTTTCGCTTTACATATTCAAGCAAAAAAACAGGACTGATACCTTGGCTTATATCGAAACATGGAAGATCAACGGTGGATTCATAACTGTCTAAGTGTTCAGGAATAAGACCAAATGCCTGATTGAGAAAATCAAGTTTGCTATAAATGAACTGACCTGTTGTTCTTCGGTAATATTGCGTATTGATGCTACCTTGGATTTCATCGTTCTTCTCAAAAACGCCTTTTCCCCAAAGTTTTACTGTGATTTTCTTTGCAGTATTTCCCTTGCTACCCAAGATGCGACTTTCTGTTAAAAACTGCTTCAGTTCATTTTCTTGCCACTCCCCCTTATCCCGAAACTCAGGAAATCTCAGCTTTGGCACCAATTGTTTTTTTTCGTGCTTTTCGTGCCTTTTGTGATTCATAATTCTTCCAGTCTATCAGGGTTTTTGATTGTTTTCTTCTGAGCCGTATCCAGACGGCGCTCTACCTTTTTGTCATCTTCAGCCGGTGGCAGGCTTTCCGGACGGATGCCTCGATTCAGCAGGGTGTCCCGCACTGCCCTATTGTTGGTCACATGCTCGCCAGATATTTCAGACTCATTTTTCATCTTGTTTTCACGGGCATTGTGGATGGTGATTTCCGTTGCGAAATCCTTGGCTTTTAGAATAATCGTGGGAGCAAAATCCGCCAGAGGCCTGTTGTCAGGAACCCGCCATTGGGCTTTCATGGCCTGCGTGGTTTTTCCGAACAAAGCATGATCACCTTTACTGCGAATCAGCGCAAAATTCTGATTGCCGCCTGTTTGTTCATAGATCACATCCGATAATTCCTTTTCTGTGGCAGAGAGCTTTTTACGGGCTGAAACCCGCTCTGATTCAAGCAAGCGTTGTTCTATTAATTCCACTTTGCGCGTCTGCATGGCAAAATAGGTCTGCGCAAAGGCAATCTCCTGTTTGGCCGGGTCTCCGTTCTGAGCAATCAGATAACAGGCATAGCGGGTAAGCATGATGTCGCTGATTTCCCGCTTGCTGCCGGATCCCAGATCAACCATTTTGTTGACATCAACAAAATGGTTGACGACGGCATGTCCGGATACATCACAGGCTGTTTTCGCCTTAGTGATGACATTGAGGAAGTTACGCCATTCGTTATAGCCCAACAACTGTTGCAAGTCTCGCGCAAGCCAGTATTCAACCCCGTTTTCTGTTGTTTGAGCATGCCCTTCAAAGGTTGCGGTCATTGTGTAAATCAAATCATTTTCCATTTTATCGCACTCCTCTTTTCTTATTCATACGCCCCCAACCCCGCAATCTCGCACCCGCCGGCAAGTTTTTTTAATAGTGGTATTAAATCTTCCATCAATTCCAGTTCCTTTTTTGTCCGCTCTTTCCAGTCTAAGTCCAGCGGCTCCATTAAATCGCTGAGTTTCTCGAAGCATCCGTGTTTCAATTCTCTTCCAGCCTTTCTGGATATTCCGTACTACTATCCATCAATTTCTTGTTTTTTATGCGTGTTTTTCATGCCGCCATTTCCGTAAGTGCTTTAATATCAAGGGCTGAAGCGGTCATCAGTGAACAAGAGAACTTCTGGCCTTTCTCCGTCAAAACATAGCGGTTGGCCCTCGGAACTTTGCGGATTAGACCGTGTGCCCGCAGCATCTTTATCCGTCGGGTCGTTCGTCCGGAATATTTCTTTTGCTGATCCTTGCCGGATTGTTCGGATTCCCGGTAAAGCCACTTACGCAAATCATGGTTGCGGAATCCATTTATCGCGTTTTCGCCTTTGGACAGGAACATCAGCATCTGGTAATCATCCTGCTGCCAGGGATTCAAACCTCGATACCTCTTGCCCTCTTTGACAACCTTGTTACAAGCGCTGCTCACCACTTCTTTCAGTTTCTCCTCTACCTGAGCCGCCGCCAAAGCATCCCCATAACGATCATTGCATTGTTGGCTCACCTCACACCGTCGATGAAGATCGCTTACGCCCTTACGCATCTTCTGCCATGACGCCGGTTTGCCTTCATCATCATTGGGACTCCGAAAGACCTTAAAGTCCCGCGTATTATTGATCGTTGTCTCAATACGCAAGAGACTACCGCTCTTGTTATACATCTTCACTGAATTATAATTCACACTGTGCTTGACCCGTATACCTTCATAGCGTCTTCGATAGTCGCTGATAACCTCATCAGGGGCAGCGCCTGCAAGGTTACGCCTACCCAAATACTTCATCACCGAAGAACTGTCGCAAACCCGCATCGCATGATGAACAAACGATGGAAACAACTCCTCCAATGCCTCAACCGATTTAAACATGATGTCCGTCGCCCACTCCGTCTCATCCGCAGACCAGTAATACTCCGGTTCCAACGGACGAAGAATCTGCGACAATGCCGGGCAACTGCCTAACGCAAGCCCGTTCAGCAGCTTCGCCCAGTCAGTCTTAAGCTGCTCATGGAGCAGAACCTGCGCAGCCGCAATATCCTCTATACGCACAAAACAGTTGCCGTCCTTAACATAATCAATACCTTGCTTCTGAAGTTGCCGCTCCAGCCAATGACGACCATTGAGACAAATGAAAATATTAAACGGCGCCCAACTCTGGATACGAACATGACCAAAACCAAACACTGGATCATTAAAATAATGATACACAAAGACACACTTGCGGGGCGCCATTACCAACTCGAGCTTCTTGCTGGCCTTGTTGCCCTTGACCATCGGCGCAATACAAGGCTCTACCACACTCAACAGGCAGATGGAACCTTCCGTAATCCTCTTATCCGCCGCGATCTGGCGAGCCAACTTCTCCTTATCAACACCGCTGCTCATCAAATACCGCACCTCGATACCCAAATCTTTCGCCCGCGATTCACAACTGTCTCGCACCTGTGCCGTAAGCCCATTGACCCAACCGGAAAAATCCTTAAGCAGAATTCTCGCTTGGTTCATGAATGTTCCCATCCCACGCTCACTGGCCAACCACCGCAATGTCCCGCGAAAACGAATCCTGTACAGACCGCTTATTGCACCCACGATCCTGTCTCGATATAATTCCATCAACTTATTCATAAGTAGTGTCCTCCAAATTGTCTGATTACTATTTACGAGGATACTACTATACTTTATAATAAACTAAAAATCACCTTTTTGGTTGCGGCCAAAGGCCGCGCTAGGTCTTCCGTGGTTCATTCCTCTTTTTCTACCCACTGTTTCACAGATAAAACAAACCTGTTCAAGCCTGCCTGATTTTTAATTCCCTCGAATTCGGTGGATTTAAAATCCGGGTTATACATTTCTTCCCAAATTCCCATAAATTCGATAGTGTTTTTATTGCGGAGCCATTTTTCAATCAGAGAAAGTCCGTTTTCAATGTTTTTAACCATATCCGTTAAAGAAATGTAGTCATCATCATTGTAAGAATATATTGCGATTTCTTTATCTAATACATTGATCTTAGCCATAATATCAAACCTCAATAAAACTTTTAATTTGCTACCCGTTAACCACGAGAGCGCTGTGTTCTCTTATTTGGTGCTTTTTTCGGGCTGATACCCTCTCGGATTCAAGTAAGCGTTGCTCAATCAATTCCGCCTTGCGTGTCTGCATAGCAAAATAGGTCTGAGCGAAGGCAATCTCCTGTTTGGCAGGGTCTCCGTTCTGAGCAATCAGATAACAGGCATAGCGGGTAAGCATGATATCGTTAATTTCCCGCTGGCTGCCCGACCCCAGATCAACCATTTTCCCGACGTCGGCAAAATGGTCTTGGATTTCATGCCCGGAGACTTCACAGGCTGTTTTCGCCTTGGAGATTACATTCAAAAAATTGTCCCATTTGGTATATCCCAGCAAGTGCTGTAAATCACGTGCCAGCCAATATTCAACGCCATTTTTCGTGGTTCATTTCTCTTCTTGTCCTTTAATTTTCATCAGCATTTCCGCCACTGAGAATTCCATTTTGGAAAATGCGAACCATTTTTTCCCCAGATCTTTCAGTGAAGCACCGATGTGATAAATAGCATCTTCATCTATTATGAGAAATCTATCGTGTGATTTGGAGAACTCTTTAACTGAAAGTAAAGGATACTGTTCGTTAAATTTTTTTATATCCAAGGCGAATTGTTTTAAGATTTTTTTTGTATAGATTGTAACCGTAACATCTCGCTTCTTTTTTGTGAAAAAAGTAAGTATTGATTCGTCAATATAATTGTCGATAAGGATAATCGAAGACTTTGCCGAGCGTATCAAATCAGACACAAATGTATAAGCATCAAATACTTGACCTTCATAAAAAATGCCCTGCCGTTGCGGTAACGCTTTCGCTTCTATTGCATTCAAAACAGTTTCAATTTTTTTACTGTTTTCATCGACTTTACTATCTGTTCTTATTTGTTTTTGCTCAATAGTATCTATGCGTTTAAATATATAAGCGTTCTCCGTCAAAAATCGTCTCATCGCTATAAAGGCTTTCATAATATTGACGCTTACTTTTACGGCAGTTTCGCTCCGTAAGACTGCCGATAGCATTGCCACGCCTTGCTCTGTGAAGGCGTATGGCGGTCTTCTGAGTCCCATCTTATCCTCATTGGAAATCACAATCTGTGATTTCCAATTTTCAAATTCTTCATCCGATAGCTGAAAACAAAATTCAGTAGGGAATCTGCCCATATTCCGCTTCACTGCCTGATTGATAGCCCTTGTCTCCACGTCATACAGTACGGCAAGATCACGATCAAGCATCACCTGAAAGTCTCGGATTGTGTATATTATTTTTTCTATTGATAATTGATTACTCATACGCTGTCAACCCAGCAATCTCGCGCCCACCGGCAAGTTTTTTCAACAACGGTATTAAATCTTCCATCAATTCCAGTTCGTTTTTTGTTCTGTCTTTCCAACTCAATCCAAGTGGTTCCATCAGATCGCTGAGTTTTTCGCCGTCAAAAACCATTCGGTCAATAATTGCATCTACAAATGATTGTAATGCTTCCGGCTCTAGCCCATGCTTGCAGGCTGCCTCCGCCATGTCTTTTTCGGCATTTTCAGTTTTAAATTTCTGATAACCTTCTTTTATTTCCTTTTCGTCTAAACCCTTACCCACTTCCAAACTATTAATATACGCCACAATATCCTCACGTTCATCTATCAAATTGGCGCTTGAGCTAAGCAGGTCGATGAGTTGCTCCCGTGTCATTTTCTGTTTGCCCGGCTTGTTTTGTGTGAAACGGGAAATCAGCTTCATAATGTAATCGTAGTCTATTACAGCAGAGGCAAACAGTACAAATTCAAAATCCAGTTGCTGCACAGAGGGATCTGCATTGATTCCTTCTTTTTGCTGTCTTTCTTTTAACTGTTTGGCTGTTTCTAAATAAGAGCTCCTGAACGAACGTAATTGGTCTTCGGGAATAAGTGTTTCAATATGCGCTTTTTGTTCAGGTGTTAGATCGGTGTATTGGTCTAACTGAGTTTTCACACGTTGTATTTCTTTAAAGCGGTTAATGAAGTTAATTCGCGCAGTATCTCCTTTAAGATTATAAACTTCTTGTGGTTCGCATACCAAATCGCTTGCTTGCATAAAATCACCTAATGCGGCTACTGCTTTTTTGTATTTTTCAATTACTTCAGGAGCCGGGTCAACCAACCATATTTCTTTAGCCCGTTCTGTACCCTGACCGCAAAAGAGTGCGATGGCCTCATCGACCTCTTTGGTTTGCATTCTAAAATCAAGGATATTTCCATAGGGTTTTGTGTCATTCAACACCCGGTTTGTTCTAGAAAAAACCTGTATTAATCCATGTTGCTTTAAATTTTTATCAACATAAAGGGTATTCAGATACTTTGAGTCAAAGCCGGTTAACAGCATATCGACAACGATAACCAAATCGATCTTGTTTTTATGCGGATAATCGGCATTGCTATACTTGTGGTCTTTGATTCTCTTCTGTACATCCTGATAGTACAAATCAAAGTCATAAATACGATGGTTTGTCCCGTATTGCTTGTTATAATCAACAATAATTGCTTTTAGAGCTTCTTTCTTTTTATCCGGTTCTTGTTCGTTGTCCGCTTTTTCCTGCGGCAAATCCTCCTGAATCTGCTGGACATCTTTATTTCCTTCGGCAGGAGGTGAGAAGACACAGGCAACATTTAATGGCGTAAAATCTTCATTCTCTTGTACACGCTTTTTTTGTATCTCTTTGAAGAGTTCATGATACTCTATAGCGTCATTTATTGAGCCTGTCGCCAATAATGCGTTGAATCGTCTTGCATTAGTGGCAGAGTCATGTTTGTCAAGAATCGAATCCACAACGGCTTTTTTACTGATGGTATCTGCTGTTTTAACCTTTTTCTTGCTATCCGGCTTGAAATAATCCACATGGAAACGAAGGACATTGCCATCGTCAATGGCGTGAGTAATGGTGTAAACGTGCAGTTGTTTTTCAAAAATATCTTTGGTTGTCTTGTAAGAGCCTACGGTACCATCCACTTGTTTATAAGTTGCGTTTTCCTCAAATATAGGCGTTCCGGTAAAACCGAAAAGCTGTGCTTTGGGGAAGAACTCTTTGATGGCTTTATGATTATCGCCAAACTGTGCGCGGTGGCATTCATCAAAAATAATGACAATCCTTTTATCACGAAGCGGCATTAACCTTTCTTTAAAGGTCAGTCTGCCTTTTTGCTTACTGTTTTGGTTTCTTTTACTGTTTTCATCAAGGGCAAGACCAAGTTTCTGGATAGTGGTAACAATCACTTTATCAGCATAGTCTTCTGATAACAACCGCTGTACCAGTGTTTCCGTATTGGTGTTTTCTTCAACACAACCTTCCTGAAACTTGTTGAACTCATCTCGGGTCTGTTTATCGAGGTCTTTGCAGTCAACCACGAATAAGCATTTTTCAATATCGGGATTATCTTTTAGAAGTGTTGATGCCTTGAAAGATGTAAGGGTTTTTCCACTTCCGGTGGTGTGCCAGATGTAGCCATTTCCTCTGTTTTGATGAATACAGTCCACAATAGCTTTGACAGCGTAAATTTGATACGGCCGCATGATCATTAATTTCTGTTCGCTAACCACTAGTACCATATAACGGCTGATCATTTGTCCCAGTGTACATTTTGCAAGAAACCTTTCGGCGAAATCATGCAAATGGGTGATTTTCTTATTGGCTTCATCAGCTAACTGATAGATGGGCAAAAATCTTTCATCCGCATTGAAAGCAAAATGGTCTTTATGGTTATTAGCGAAGTAATAAGTATTGTTTTCGTTACTGACAATAAAAAGTTGCATAAAACAGAGAAGTGAATTAGTAAAACCATTTCCGGGGTCGTTTTTGTATTCAACAATCTGCTCCATCGCCCTTTTGGGTTTTACCTGAAGAGTTTTAAGCTCAATTTGAACAGCCGGAACACCATTAATCAGTAAGATGACATCATAACGATGATGACTATTTTCAGTATTTATTCGTAGTTGATTGATGACTTCGAACTCGTTTTTGCACCAGTCCTTGATATTAACCAGGGTATATTGCAGGGGTGTATCATCATCTCTGCGAAAAGTATTTATTTCACGCAATGTTTTTGCTGCTGTGAATACATCAGCAGTAATAATTTCGTCTCTAAGTCGTGCAAATTCAGAATCATTCAGATTTACTTTATTGAGTCTTTGAAAGTGCTCTCTGAAATTTGCTTCAAGCGAGACCTTATCCAGAATATCATCGCGGTATGTGTATTTAAGGTCTTTAAGATTATTGATTAAAGTTCTTCTATTTGTCTTTCAGATGTCATTCACATTCACCTTTCAATCCTTCTTGTTTCTCTCTTCCAAGGCCATGGACTGTATTTTAAAGCCGGGCAATTCAATTAGCGAATATAGGGATTTGCCGAGCTCTTTTCATTATGACACATTCCTTCTTTTTCAACCTTAATTAATGTATAACGCTGCCAATAACCGGCGCGTTAATTAGCATTGTTATACAATTTTTTTATTCTTTTCTAATTTTGATAGTATTGAAGGAGCAAATCTTTCACTCATACCAGCGATGAAACCTATAGCAATTATTGACAATTCAATATGATTCATTTTAGAAAAAGCAGGCAAAAACATTTCAGATCGCACAAGCAATGAGGCCAAAAGGGCCGATAACATTCCAGCTATTATCCGATACATGCTTTCGAGTTCATGGAGCTTTTTCCCTGCAAGACAATCTATGGATTCTTTTCCCATTCGGAAAATAATTGATAAAAATGCCCCTAGCCCGCCAGAAACCATTGCAAGACTGATAATAAATGCGGATTCTCCTAGCGTGAGTTTATCACAAAATAAGGCATGAAGCAACGTAACATAAATACAGTCAATGCGTTAAGCACAACATCAATTGTATACACTGAGTCCTTGAAGTTTCAGCCGATGTTTGTGGAAATCCATAATGCCTAACGCATTCATCAACAGAGATTCCTTGTCGGACATTTCTTCCAATTTGTAGGTAGCCTTAACTCTCCCTCTGGCCTTTGTTTCTTCAAGCATAGCAGAAAGCCTTATATTATTAAGGGTGTCTAACAGGGTATCTAACGTTCCACTAAATTGTGCGTGCGCTTTTGCCTGATACCACACAATCGCCGCCATTAGGTATCCGAGGACGCAAATAAAAAAATGCACCCTGATTTTCTGATCCGTCCAGTGAAATTGCGGTTTTAAAGCAAGGTGATAGGGGTTCTTGAGATTTCTAAAGGCATGTTCAATTTTTGATTGCCCATAGTAGGCTTTTATAATGTCCGCGGTATCCCAATCGTGATGGTCTGTCATAAGAATCCTGAACCCCAGTTCCCCTTCTATTTCTTCGAGCTTTTTCTGGTCGATTGAAAAATTCAATTGAAACTTGCCTTCAGATACCTCTTTTAACGACCAATCGATAACATCCTTCGCAAATTGACATTTCACTACACTTCTTATCGTATCCTCCAGACCCTCTTTGTCCCGCATCTTTCCCTTTGGATTACACAGATGCTGCTGTAAGAGCTTTAACTGATGTTCTGCCTTTTCCAGAGACTGAGACATTCCCCTTAATTGCCCAACCTTTAATTTCTCGGAAATAAATACGACAACGGTTCTTTCCTGCCCCCAAATAACCCGTTTGTCATGGTACACCTGTATCTTACTGCCGTCAACGTCATATTCCCTGAAATTACACATGGCATCCCCTACCAACTGCTTGTGATGATACGGTGTAAGCGCTCCAACGTAATGCAATGCCAATCTCTCTACAATAGCCATATTGTCCATGGAATTGTTTCCACGATCAAAAACAATAGTGTGCTTTTTGCTGTCGAAACCTAATCCGGTCATCCTGTCTTTTATCGTCTCAAGAACCGCGCTGAACACCTTTGCATCCGCCATGTTCCCCTGATAGGTATGGTGAAACAACGGTATCATGTCGTTACGTGTAACGACCATCGCCAACCCGACCTGCCTGAGATCGTATCGCTTTTGTTTGTTTTTCCCCCGCCGGGCAATAGTGCATCGCAGATTAGTTGTGTCGATATACGTGAAAAAATTGGTTGTATCAAAAAACAGTGTGTCGCTTTGAAGGTTGTATGTTTTAAATGTCTTTTCAATTAATTCGCGCTCGATTTCTGCAATGGATTCTTCAGGAAGTGCATCCATCAAATCCCAGAAATGCTGACTGTCTATTTTACTCAAGCTGTGTCTGAGTAAGTATTCGGCAGTAGTCGTCTTTGCCCAATCCCACCATCCTCTTTTGCTGGTAGGCACACACACTCTCCCCACGGCACCCAACAAGAGGGTACTTCCGGCGGTCAGATTATTTCGAACAGGTTTTTTAGCACAATACTGCCGTGGCGACTTTATATATTTATTAATCACGGAAGGGACGTCCAGGGCATTGGCCACACTTAGCAATGCGGCTACCGCGCCATGTGAATAAGATTTGAGCCGTAATTTTTCGGTAAGACCTTGCAGTTGTTTTAATAAATCGTCTGCCTTGCCAAGATAGGCCAGGACGATGGGCCTGGGCTTGCCGTTAACGCGCCGCGATTCGACAATATACCAATATTTATAACCTCTGGAGTTTTTAGATTGAATGGTAGCCATGGCTATTAGTTGTTAGTGTATACGTAATAGATTAATACTCCGTGTATAATAGTATATACAGGCATATAATGCAATATAAATATAGTATTATTCAGTGTATACATAATTTTTTAGACAAAAAAAGTCGCAACCCGATACAAATCATTGGATTGCAACTTGATGTCTTTGTCTTACACCTTATTTCGTGATAAACTCACGCTAGGACTTTTATGCTTAAATCACGAAAAACCCAAAAGAGAACACCAACTGCAAATATGATTAGTGAGGTTATACCTGCTCGGTTTAAATACCATTGACGCGATATTTCCTTACCTCTATCCATAAGGAAGTTTTCAGCATGGACGAGTATACTCGAAGCCTTTTTGTAATCATGCTTTAGGCTCCTTGCCAAAGCCTCACCTAATAATCTTTTAAAATTTAACTGGTTGTTTTCGGAAAGATGAACAATTGGTTTGCATTCCAACAATGCAACCGTATTTAATATTTCGTGATGCTTCTCTGGAGATTGCGGGCCTTTTGCATCAAACTCTTTACTTGTTATCCAGTCTAAATCATTACGATGATCTATAAAGGCAATAAATTCCTCTGTATCTAAAATTAGATGTTTTAGTTCAAGTGGCCCCCATTTGTCTTTGTTGTAATCTGTGATCATTTTCTCACCGTTTAAACAATAGCAAATGGGTAAAAGTCCATACGTCTCCCAGCATTAAATACAGGGCTTTGAGGTGCATTTTTTGCGTATGTCATTGTTTTTGCCTGATCAAAAGCTGCATTTATTTTGACAATGCCATATTGATTGTTGTTTGTAGGCGAAAAATATTTCGGGGCAGCTAACAACTCTTGAGTAAAAACACCGCCACTGCCGTCGTCACCAGCAGATTGGTTGATATCACATGAATATGCAACAATACGACCTTCAGGGTTAGCCATTACTGCGTCATCGAATATTTTTCTATAATCTATGGGTATGGCCGCACTTTTCATAAATGCCTTCATTGCGGCTCTCGTTTCTTCCATTGTCTCGACTCTAATTAATTTTCGACACACATCGACTATGACCAAGTGACGTTTGTTTCTAGGATTTATACTGCTAATCGAAACAGTCTCATTTTCTTTTACATACATTACCGTTTCATCAAGACCTTTTCCGACACGATGCTCACCATGCCCAGAGCAAGAAATAAAAACATAATCTTTGTACCTAGCCGATTCGATTTGCGCATCCACAGCGGCGGAACTGGGATCTGAAAGGGTTACTATTTCGTCTGCCCTCCAAGCCCCACCCTTATTCGACAATAAAAACTGTTTAATATTCCCCATATCAGTGGTCACGCCAGGAAGTTCCGGTTTTACGCTTGGGGATCCAATTAGTATTGCTTGTCTCGATATCGCCATATGATTTCTCCTTTTTGTACCGGATAGGTCACGGGCATTGCTGCCCGATTCCCTCCTAAGAACTGTACGTGATAGTTTCCCATCATACAGCTCAAGCACCTGTTTAAGCTTCTCTTATGGAGAAACCCGCTAATAAATTTCTTCACGTTAATAACTGACTGTCAGTATATCAAAAAAAACGAAGGGGGCACCAGGCTTAGCACCCGTCATTTGCGTTCCCTTCTTTCAACTGATTCATTCAATGTTCACGTAATAAGGCACCTGCCAACTATCAGCCTCATTACTGAGCCGGTAATATTTCAACCGGTATCTCTTCCATTACAGAAAAGCATTCGCTTCCTTATGGCATCTCACCCCCAGTCCTCCAACAGCATGCCTCACGGTTAGCCTGCCCATAGGGCGAAGGTCTGAGTTTCCACGTTCCGTATAATTGACCCTGTAAATGACTTAGATGCGTCCTGGACACCGGTGGTTCTACAGTTCCGTGCAAGCACGTTAGAGACTTGCAACTTTACCAACATGCTATTCACTGGGGAATAACCTTCGACCTGTTAAACCTAGTAGGTCTGTCGCTCATTGACGATGCGTGCGGACATTCATATATTTTCATCATATCATTCGTTCCTAGCCCTTAACCGGATAGGTTTTCCGGAGGGGTCTGCCTGTCGCCATTTCGACTCAATTCGGTACGTTGTCCGTGAGGCTTCGCACCCCGTCGTCAGCGCAATGGTAGCACGCTCACGTAGGAATAAGCAGGAACATGCTTAGTACACTCAAGAAGAAAATCTTCTTTTAGTACAATCAATTATGCGACATCGTGTCGCGACTAACGATAGAAGTCAGGAACAGCCAGGGCTACCACTGACCTCAATAAAAACAAAAATATTTCAATATAAAAACGAACTACAAAAACGCCTCGGCCCTGGCTGTTACCTGAACTGACGGGTTATAGTGCTTTTTCGTATTACCTTGGCTTCAAATACTTTAGGAGTTCATTGGCAGCATGAACAATCCAATCAGTATCTTTGTAAGCCCATCCACCCATGCCATCTATATTTAACTTAATGTTTTCACTACCTTTACTTTTCTCATAATTATCAATTGCCCTTTTAAAGGAACGTCTATTCCAAAAATGGAGCTGTTCGCAAATTAGAGATAGGGTTATGCCATAGGATCCTGTCAAATTGAAGCGAGGGTTATTTCTAATAGCTAAGAGTTCACTACGAATTGGATTAATCAATTCATTAAACTCTTTCCTTTTATCTCTTCCGATAGCGAGTCGGTTGCTCACAAGATATCCAATAAAAGCTCCAAGAAGAGCAAATGCAAATTTTTCCAAAATATCATTCATAGGACCCTATAACATCCATTTATTGAGGGTTTCATAATCATTCTGGCTCGAAAATAAGACTACAAAAAATAGCTTAAGTACATGTACCGCAATATGATATGGCTATAAAACCATTTTCATCGTTTCTGGGTGTTGCTAATGCAACATGATGACTGCTTTTGTATAATTCTTTATCGCACTATAACAAGTAATTGTTAAGTTTATAGATAACACCATATAAAGTTACACATTCTTATTCTATTATTGCTTTTTCTTCAAAAACAAATAATTTATCATGGATAATCCGTCATTTTTGTATATTGTCTGTAAGGAATGGGGATTATTACATTTTCCTTGATATTCCGCAAGAGGGTACTTTTGGAAAAATAGGGTCACACCTTGATTAGTGATTTTACCTTTTATAATTGTTTATTGGCTTCATCTTCTTTAAATATCTTTTATTTCATAACACTTTAGTTTTTTGAACAATTCCAATAATAGTGCTGCTGCTTGCCGGATAGTAGTGTAGGGGTGGAGCATTTGGTATAAACGGTTGCGGCTCGTTCCTCATTTGAGCTATCTAAGTAGAGACAGGTTTCAAACCTGTCTCTACCATGTAGTGCGACGAGGTTCGTCGCACCAAAAAAAAAGTTGTGCGATAAGGAATAGGGTCTACTCAAATAGTGCGACGAACCTCGTCGCACTACAAAGGATAATTTCCAGTTTCAAAAGACTAAAGTGTTACTTTATTTCATAGTAGCTACTCTCGTACACTCCGACTTATAATCACTGATCAAGGTGTGAACCCAAACCTCATGTTTGCAACCTGAGCCCGCCTGGAGTCTGCGCATTTTAGTCTTTGTCATTTTACTTCGGCCTTTTGCTCCTTTGCCCACGTATCACGCAGTAGCGCCGTTCTGTTAAAAACAGGTTTTTTACTGGCGGTGTCTTTTGCATCAACGCAAAAATAACCTATGCGCTCAAATTGGTAACGGCTCCCGGGTTTAGCATCTGCCAGTCCAGGTTCTACACGGCATTTAGCTATTATTTCCAGGGAATTTGGGTTTAGAAACTTTTTAAAATCAGTTTCATCTTTTTCTCCGCATGGAGATTCCTTTATGAATAAATGGTCGTACAAACGCACTTCTGCTTCAATTGAATGTTCGGCAGAAACCCAATGTATTGTGCTCTTGACTTTACGGCCATCCGGTGCGGAACCGCCCCGTGTTTCCTGATCATAGGTGCAGTGCAATTCTTTGATTTCGCCGGTCACTTCGTCTTTTATTGCCTTTATACAGGTAATGAAATAGGCGTAGCGTAAACGGACTTCACGCCCGGGGGCAAGGCGAAAGAATTTTTTGGGCGGTTCTTCACAGAAATCATCCTGTTCTATATATAAAACCCTGGAAAAAGGCGCCTTTCGTGTCCCCATATTTGGGTCTTCCGGGTTGTTTATACACTCCAATTCTTCCACATGACCCTCGGGGTAATTAACAATGACTACCTTAAGCGGGCGCAATACCGCCATTACCCGGAGAGCATGTTTATTAAGGTCTTCGCGGACAAAGTGTTCCAGCAGTGCGATATCAACCATGCTCTCTCTCTTTGCCACTCCAATTCGTTCGCAGAAATTGCGTATTGCTTCCGGTGTATATCCCCTCCTTCGCATGCCTGAAATAGTAGGCATTCTTGGGTCGTCCCACCCACTTACCTGCTTTTCCTCTACCAGTTCAAGTAATTTTCTCTTGCTCATCACGGTATAGCTGAGGTTGAGGCGTGCAAACTCTATTTGTTGCGGATGGCATTCCACCCCTAACGTGTCGAGTATCCAATCATACAGGGGGCGATGGTTTTCAAATTCTGTTGTGCATATGGAATGCGTGATCCCTTCAATGGAATCGGAAAGGCAGTGGGCAAAGTCGTACATCGGATAAATACACCATGTATCGCCGGTCCTGTGATGCTTTGTACGCCGGATGCGATAGATAGCAGGATCTCTCATGTTTAAATTGGGAGATGACATATCAATTTTTGCGCGAAGCACCTGAGCGCCATCCGCAAACTCTCCGTTGCGCATGCGTGTAAATAAATCAAGATTTTCTTCTATGGTTCGTGTGCGATAGGGGCTATCCTTTCCCGGTTGAGTCAAGGTGCCGCGGTGCTCTCTTATCTCGTCAGCGCTTAAACTACATACATAGGCCTTGCCTAGCCGTATCAACTGTACCGCATACTCATACAGCTTTTCAAAATAATCGGATGTGTAATAAAGATGCGTTCCCCAGTCAAAGCCCAACCAATGTACATCGTTTTTAATTGACTCAACATATTCAATTTCCTCCTTGCAAGGGTTTGTATCATCAAACCGCAGGTGACATACACCACCTTTATTTTCCAGGGCAATACCAAAGTTAAGACAAATTGATTTTGCATGCCCGATGTGCAGGTATCCGTTTGGTTCCGGCGGAAAACGTGTAACCACCCTACCGCCGTGTTTATTCGTTTTTATATCTTCCGCAATAATTTCCCTTATAAAATCAATCCCGGAAGCAGGATTATCTGTAGACATATTATTTCACTCCTTTGCGACCGAAGGTCATGGATATTTTATTCTTTTGAATTAAAGGTTGAATTTTATCATTCTAACACCATTAAGCAACAGCATTTTTAGGTGCGTTTCGCACAGGCAAGATGCCTGTGCCACAGATCTGTGTATCATTTACGCTGAATAGTTACGGTGAAAATGCTGTTTATCATTGTTTGTACAAGACTTCTTCTCTAAAATGAAGTTTTTATTCTCAATTATGTTAGCGTTTAGGAATTTCAATGTTAATACGTTTTATGAAAAAATTGAAAACACTTTGGCAAAGAAGCATTGTTTACAGGGTATTTGTAAAGAAATACCGGCGCTATTTTATTATTGGGGCAATCTCGCTCATTACTGTGGATATTATTAATATATTTCCCCCACTTATTATAAAAAAAACCATAGATATGCTTTCCGGTGACAGTAACATGCGAGGCATTGCATATTATATCGGCTTATTTCTACTGGCGACATTTTTCCAGGGGGCATGCCGCTATGTGTGGCGGATATATTTCATAGGAACGTCTTTTCGGTGCGAGCATGACCTCCGTATGGCTTTTTTTAAGCATATAGAAACACAATCACAGCGTTTTTTCCAGAAATATAAAACTGGCGATCTGATGTCCAGGGCTACAAACGATATGAATGCTATCCGTATGGCAGTTGGGCCTGGATTATTAATCGGGCTTGACGCCTTGTTGTATTTTATAGTTATTCCTCCGATTATTATCTGGTTGTCCCCCAAACTATCATTATTTACCTGTATATTGATGCCCTTAACGCCTTTTATTGCTTATAAAATCAGGAATGTTATTGACCGCCAGTTTTGTAGTGTCCAGGAACAATTTTCAAGGGTCAGCGAAAAGGTACGGGAGAGCATTTCCGGTATCCGTGTGGTAAAGTCTTTTAACATTTCTCAACAGGAAGAAGCGGCTTTACGGGAATTGTCAGAAGATTTTGTAAAGAAGAATCTTAAGCTTGCCATTCCGCAGTCTCTTTTGGGTCCAGCCTTTGAGTATATTACTTATTTGGGAATAATCATGCTGCTTTGTATTGGCGGAAGAATGGTCATTCAAGGCGATATTACGCTTGGCACCCTGGTCGCTTTTCAAAGTTACATATCAATGATGATTTGGCCTATGACGGCTGTAGGTTGGTGTGTCTCATTATTGCAGCGCGGTAATGCGTCTATGAAACGTATTGATGAAGTGATGGAGGAAAAGCCTGAGATCGACAAACATTCTGTAACAAGTAAAAAAGTAACTTTGAAAGGAGATATTGAGTTCAGGGACGTACATTTTCAATATTATAAACAGGATAAATGGATATTAAAGGGCATACACCTTAAAATACGCGCTGGGCAACGTGTGGCAATTGTAGGGTCTATCGGCAGCGGTAAAACAACGTTGTTAAGCCTTTTGCCCCGGATACTATCAGTAAAAGACGGTACGGTATTTATAGACGGGATGGATATCAATGCTATGGATGTTACATTGTTGCGCAGGTGTATTGGTTTTGTTCCTCAGGAGGCATTTCTGTTTTCTGAACGAATTGCAGATGCCATTTTGTTTGGCAATGCAGGGGAGGAAACGGGTGAAAAAGTGAGAGAACTTGCCCGTATGGTAAAACTGGAGGCAGAAATCCAAAAACTACCCGAGCAGTATGAAAGTTATTTAGGCGAACGCGGAGTTAATTTGTCGGGCGGGCAGAAACAAAGATTAACCATTGCGCGTGCGCTGGCGGTAAATCCGGACATTATTATTATGGATGATTGCCTCTCTGCGGTGGATGTTCAGGGGGAGCATTTTATTCTGCACAACATAGCGACAAAATTTCCCGGCAAAACACTCATTATTGTTACACACAGATTACCGGCTATCAGGGATTTTGATGTAATTGTTGTTATGAAAGAGGGCATGATTGTTGAGAAGGGCACACATGCAGAGCTTATAAAAATGAACGGGGAATATTCGGCGCTTTACAGGAAAGAGGAGCTGGAAGAAGGCATAGAAATATTGTAGGGGCGAAGCATTTGCTATAAATTGTCATAAATGCGCTCAAACCCAAAACTGGCAAATGCTTCGCCCCTGCTTAAATGTATAGTAATTTCAATCGTAACGCTTTGGTTTTTTGAAAAATGTATTACCTATAAACTCCGTAGGAGCAGCCTGTTTGTAGCAAAACAGAATATTATAACAGATCGTAGAGACAGGTTTGAAACCTGTCTCTGCAATTAGGAGCGACCTGTCTCTTGTAAATCCATATTAAACAGGTCTGCCTGAATACGGACAGGCCGCTCCTACGGAGCTATTTTACTCTATTGAATTTTATTGTGCTACAAACAGACCGCCCCCTAACGGGGCTACATGGTATTTTTTCTATCCCGTGAATTTTTCAAAAAGCTAAAATGTTACCAATCGTAACATTTTGGTTTTTTTTAAGTAGCAGCGAAGTATTTGAGGGGATTTAAGCTAATCTTTACCCACAAATTTCAAGAGCACCGTAGTTGTACGGCCAATTGAGCTGAAGGCTAAGTGGTGTAAAGTTCGTAAGCAACTTCAATATCAGCCAAACGTGACATGCCTCGCCAAAGTACTTCACTTCCGGGATGGCCATCACCACGGCGACCCAGATGACCGCCAAGTTTACCTAAAAGCCGCACGGCATCATTGAGGCTTGGAGGTAAATCAGGAGGCTCCTTGACCTTGTTCGCAAAAGTTGTCAATGCTTTCCATTCAGAATCGCTGAAGTAGACAGTACAAGGGACATCAGGTGTTTCTTGTCCTAAAGTAGTCAGGTAATGGATACGCCAAGCTATAATCATATCAATGGCCAAAGCGTTGCACAGACGACGGGCACTCTCCAACTGCCGGGACTCGACACGACAACCGCTCTTGATAATACGATGATAACACTCAATACCCCATCGGCGAGCATACCATTCCAAACGTTCGTAAGCATCTTTTTCTTGCTTAACCGCAACTGTGGTTAACAGCATCCATTCTAACCCATCAATTCCTATAGGCGGATTGACTTCCTGCGCCAGCACCGCCCACACCCTGACCGCAGGCATATTCTTTTTTAGCATAGGTGGGCGCAGCGTAACAGGCATCGTTCGTACCATAAGTATTGCCTGACGTGCGGAGCGTTTCTCACTCGGAGGTATCAATATTTCGCGGGTACCTATAACCGGTTGCTGTTCCAGTTTAGTCCACAAAAACTCGCATGATTCTTTATCATCAACAACCTTTCTATTGCGCGAACGTTCTGCGCGGATCAGCAACTGAGCGCCATCAGGCGTATTATACTGCTCAGCGAATACCTCGTGAATATCGGCCTCACGATCTGCCACAACCACCAGTAAAGATTTGTTTCGACAGCGTTTCTGTACTTGCGATACTGCATGGTAACTCTCCACCCATTTCCAGCTTTCCTTCTCTTCGATAGGCTTCTTGTGTCGTTTATGTTTGCTGCCTATTCCGTCCCGCGCCCAGCATTGCACATTCAGAAGTCCCAAGGGTGTACCACTTTCAGTAAACGCCATCGTATCATGCACCATCAGTCCACGAACTTTTTCACTCTTAGTACCTATCGGTCCTAACCCCTGCGTATTCGGATGTGTGCTATAATTCAGAGTCGTAGTATCTTGCGCTACCAAAACCAAACTATTCTCCTTCACACGCTCTTCCGTGGCCTCATAATGAGCTTGCAATATCGCCTTCCAATCTACATTCTCATTGTCAAGGAATCGGTATGCAGCCTTAGTCGCACTGACTGAGCCGCACGCCTGCGGAATGTTTGCCAAAGGTTTGTCATAAAACATACCTGTCATTTCTAAAAGTCTTGAGGTCAATCGTGCATCGCCCAATTTTGTTCCTCCAAGTTCCGCTTCTATCCAATCCCGAGGCTCTTTTTGTGCCACTCTTTGGCGAACATGTACTTTGCCATCGGCACAACAACACAACACCGCCTGCCATTTCTTTTGCAACGGCATAACATAAACGTCTTTGACCGTTGCACCTGTTCCTTTTCGTCCTCGACCTTCCGTGCCTCCTACATACTTCCAGTTAGCTGCCCGATAACAGCTTCCGGAAAACCGTCCTCGTTCCACATAGGTTTCTAAAAGTACAGGACGATATTTATACACTCTTTCCCAATCATCTACCAAACGTGTTTGGCATTTTGCCAATACATGCGATGCCAAACATTTTACTCTTACCGTAGGCGCTATTAAATACCGACTGTTATTGATAACAAACGTATGATTCCGCTTACGTGCTTCCTCCGTCCATCCTATCCACTCGTCGCGACTTTCCACCCGTCTGGCACAGGCACTATAACTTAGCCCTCCTATCCATCCGTAATGTTCACTGCGTACAAGATACCGAAGTTGCGCCCCGCATAGGGGCCCACTTCCAAGATAATGATGCGCTTCTAACATGCTACGCCAAAGTTTCGAATGGAATCTCGTTGTAACCCGTATAATCTCTACGTCACCCAACTCCGCTAGCTCGCATGACACTTCCGCAATCGGAGGCGCCTCCGCAGGTTTATTGACTTTTTGAAATGCATAATGCTTGTTCACCTTTGGAAGATTGATCTCTTTACGACGATCCAATTCCAATAACGCCTTGCGACAACTCATCTCTTGCAAACGGCCCGCTTGATTCCTCCAGTCCATCCATTCGCATACCAGACGCGACAGTTTACGACGCGATAGACAGGGTTCCTTTTGGATAGTTTCTGATAAACGCTTTATTACATCATCTGAAAATATTCGACCTCCTACTCTAAGCATGTACACAGTGTAACATACGGTTAACACGGTGTCCAGCAAAAAATATGGGTCATCCCCAGGATTTAAGGGGGCGTGTTATAAATTACGCTGAGTAGTCGCATCCGATTCAGCTTTCCGAAATTAGCTGTATACAGTGGTTGAAAAGCAGGAATAAAACCACAAAACGGTCACTGTTTTCCAAAGGTAAAGGTTCCGCTCTTACCGCCGGATTTTTTTACCAGGTGGATATCGCTGATTACCATTTCCTTATCGGCAGATTTGCACATATCATAAATGGTAATTGCGCAGATGGCGGCGGCGGTGATGGCTTCCATTTCAACGCCGGTTTTCCCTGTGACTTTTACTTCTGCAAAAACTTCAATGGTGTCTGCGGCATTGTCTTTGTAATCTATTTTAACGCTGGTAATATTGAGCGGATGGCACATCGGGATAAGCTGAGAAGTTTGTTTTGCCGCCATAATTCCGGCAATTCTTGCAACCTCAAGCACGTCCCCCTTGTGCATTTTTTTATCCATAATAAGGCGGAATGTTTCAGGTTTTGTGGAGATCTTTGCGTGTGCGATAGCTGTCCTGTTGGTATCGTCTTTATTGCCAACGTCTACCATTCTGGAAGCGCCTTGTTCGTCAAAATGTGTGAGTTGTGTCATAGTTTTATTTAATGGAATACTTTTTACAATATATTTTGTCGTGATGGTCAAAATCTATAAATTTTATAAGTTTTGTTCCTGTTCTATCTCGTTGCGCAATTCATCAACGCTGGAAAAGGGGGAAAACTTCCCCCTTTTGTCCAGCGTTTTTATTTTTTTTATGTACTCTGGGCGAACCTCATGCAAGTCATTACTTATGTCTTCAATTTCATTGTCTATTACAATTAATTTGGATTTTATGAATTCCAGGTCTTTTTGAATTTTTGCTAATATATTAGTAGACATCTGCGTTCCTCTTCATGTTGAATATTTTGAATTTTATCTTCAAGCATTTTTACTTTTGCGGACAATGCTGCAATCGCATTCTGCTGCTCCTGAATAACCTTTACACAAACCGCAGTGATGTCCATGGAATTCAGATGCGATGAGATGATAGGAGATGATAGAAAATTGCTTTTTTCCATCCGGCAGTCAGTTTAGCAAAAACAAAGAAAATTACAAGTTCTTTTGTTTTATCAGCTCTAACCAACATCGAGCCTGTCATTGTCATCCATTGGATACACCTGATATACGTATCTTTTCAGATTGATTATATTTTTTTGTTTTACTATAATCACCTACAATTATCATGGGATTCGCGGATAGGTTTATCCGGTATGGTAAGGTACTTCTTTGCCGATAAGATATTTTTTGGTAGCGGCGGATTTTATGCCTGTGGTAGTTTTAAGAGGCGTTGTTATCTGTTTGGGAGTTAAATATGAACTTAAAAGAGCGCCTGAATCATAAGCTGTATATTCAAGTACTTCGTCAAATGTCACCTGAAAAAAGGTTACTTAAGGCATTTGAATTATCTGAATTTACCAGGCAACTATTTATTCATGGATTGCAGAAAAGATTTCCGCATCTTTCAGATGAGGAATTTCAAAAAATACTTTTGAAACGTATCGATAAGTGTCACAACAGGAATTATTAAAAAAGGTTATTCAGGCGCTCAAAAACGCCGGAATTCAGTACATGATAACAGGTTCCGTTGCTTCAAGCCTGCAAGGTGAACCACGTTCTACCCACGATATAGATGTAATTGTAGCTATTCAGAAACCGGCGGTAAAGAAACTGATAGAGTCTTTTTCACCGCCTGATTTTTATGCAGATGAAGACAGTATCTGTGATGCAATTAACAAGCAAAAGATGTTCAATATAATTGATGTAAAAGAGGGCGATAAAGTTGATTTCTGGATATTAACCGATGAACCTTTTGACCAATCCCGTTTTTCACGAAGGTATGTCGAGGAAGTTCTTGGGATAAAACTGCAGGTTTCAAAACCTGAAGATACAATCCTGGCCAAACTGAGATGGGCAAAACTTTCAGGCGGCAGTGAAAAACAATTTACCGACGCATTACGAGTTTATGAGGTACAATTTGGAAAACTTGATATGAATTATATGGAATATTGGGTAAAGAAATTAGGCGTTGAACCACTATGGAAACAGCTAAAGAACGAGGCTGAAATAACATAGGGGGGAGAGGAGCATTTCCGATTTTTTGTAACCGTTTGTGTGATTAGGGGAAAACAACGCTGGCAGGGGTTAATACTACTGTACGTTTCATTAAAACATGGCAGATGTGTCGCAAAAAACCGGGAATGCATCTGTATCAACCCCACAAGGGCATTAAAGCAGCAAGGGATGTGGCAAGCCTGTCCCCCGCTGGCGGGGGATTAAGGGTGTGGAATTGTCTGCGGAGCGTGGGAAAGAGGGGCAAAATTGTTTTCATAAATAAAGGGGTAGTTGAATCGATGTAGAAATTCAGTCCACCCCCTGCACCCCCGCCAGCGGGGGACATAGTTTGAACAGGAGCATTCCCGATTTTTGGTTAACTAATTGTACATTGTACCACAAACATCCTGGCTCGAAAATAAGACTACAAAAAATAGTTTAAGTACAGATATACAACACGATATGGCTATAAAACCATTTTCATCGTTTCTGGGTGTTGCAAATGAAACATGATGACTGATGACTCATTTTGTCATTACGCGGGTATCCGTTTTGTTATTGCGATGATCTTTTCAGCTTGTCATTGCGAGGGTCTTTTCCGAAGCAACCTCATAAACCGTAATAGAGATCCTTCCATCCTGCATTCATTCCATTAATTAATTCTATTTTTTTAGCCCTTGAGCCACCCTTAATTTGCTTCTTTCTCCCGCGATATGGGGCCTCTTATGTCACAAAATATCTCGTAGTATATTGATTGCTTCGGAAAAGACCCTCGCAATGACAAGCTGAGCCCCCCCCTACAATGACAAGCAGAGACCTTTTGGATGGCCCTATACATTTGAACCGGTACAGAAACAGAAATGCCAGATGTTTCCGACTCGAAAGTAAGACTACAAAAAATAGCTCAAGCACAGATACCGCAATATGATATGGCTATAAAACCATTTTCATCGTTTCTGGGTGTTGCAAATGCAACATGATGACTGCTTGTGGTATTTTACCCTCAAGCTGGAAGCTTGAGTTACTATTCTTCCCCTCCCCCCTGCTAATGGCATTTTTACAAAAAATCGGGAATGCTCCCGTTGAGTTGAGTTGGGGGGGATACTACTCTACTCTTAACCGCCTACCTTGTGCATAACCACATGCCCTCTGCCGGAATGTTTGCGGGGTTTTAAATGTGCGGCACGGATAAAGGCGTCCTGAAGCAATTCTTCGCTGAAATTGTTCCGCAGTATAGACTTCAAATCAACCTCTCCTCCCGATAAAAGACAAGAGCGAAGTTTTCCTTCTGAAGTTAACCGAAGCCGGTTGCACGAATCGCAAAAAGGCTGGCTTACAGCGGAAACAAATCCTATCGTGCCGAGAGCCCCTTTTATTTTATATACTCGTGCGGCGCCGCTGCCAAGCACTGGTTTAGGTAGAGGAATCAGTTCATTATCTTTTTCGATAGTACTTATTATTTCAGAGGAGGAAATGAATTTATTTTCTGAAGTCAGGCTGCTTTTATTCATCGCCATATATTCAATGAAACGCACCTCGATATCACGTTCCAGTGTAAGTCTTGCAAAATCTTCAAATTCATCATCATTAATGCCCTTCATTGCAACTACATTGATTTTTGTATTTTTAAATCGTAATTGAAGGACTTCTTCTATGCCGTCCAATACATCACTTAAATTCCCTCCGCGCGTGATTTGTTTGTATTTTGTTTCCTGAATGCTGTCAAGGCTGATGTTTAGCCTAAACACCTCAATTTTCCGGAGTATTTTTGCATAGTCTTTCAGGTAAATGCCGTTTGTTGTCATTGCAAGGTCTTCTATGCCCTCTACCTTTGCCAGCATTCCGATAAATGAATCAATACCCCTTCGGACAAGCGGCTCTCCGCCGGTTAATCGAAAACTTGTTATGCCGAATTTTAAGGCAGATTGTATGATAGCTATTATTTCTTCATAAGTAAGGATATCCTTATGTTCCATAAGCGCAATGCCGGCTTCCGGCCTGCAATAAGTGCACCTGAGATTACAAAGCTCTGTTACCGAGATTCGCAGCCGGTTTATCTGCCTGGAATATGAGTCCGTAATAGCCATTAAGTTATTCCTCAACCATTTTCAACATTATAATTTATTTTTGGTATGATGTGGTATTCCTTCATTTTCCTCCACAAAGTGGTGGTGGAAATTCCTAAATTATTTGCCGCTTGCTTGCGGTTTCCTGCAAATTTCTTTAAGGATTCTACAATTGTTTTTCTTTCCTGTTGGGCTAATGCGGCTCTGATTCCTCCGGAATCGTGAAGTATGTCGATAGAATCATGAAAAAGGGATTCCTGTATTGCAAGGTCTGCCGGCATGATGCGGCCATTTTTTGATAATGTAATTGCCCGTTCAATCACATTTTCCAATTCCCTGATATTCCCGTACCATGAGTAGTTTAAAAGTGTACTCATCGCAGTTTCGGAAATTTCAGGTATTTTCTTGTTGAGTTTGTGTGAACACGCATTTACAAAATAATTCACCAGGGCGGGGATATCCTCTTTTCTTTCCCTAAGGGGCGGTACATGAATTCTTATGACGTTTAACCGGTAGAATAAATCTTTTCGAAAGCCGCCGTTTTTAGTAGATTCTTCAAGATCCTTATTCGTTGCGACAATAACGCGTACATCAAGGAATACAGGTTTATTATCACCAACCTTGCGGATTTCTCCGTTCTGCAGAAACCTTAGTAGTTTAACCTGGGTGGAAAGCGACGCCTCGCCAATTTCGTCTAAAAATAAAGTCCCCCCCTGCGCCTCAAAAAACAGCCCCTTTTTATCCTTTACCGCACCGGTAAAGGAACCCATAACATGCCCGAAAAATTCGCTTTCCTGCAAATATTCAGGCAGTGCTCCACAGTTCACTACCACAAATGGTTTGTTGCTTCTTGGACTGTTGTTATGTATGGAACGTGCAACCAGTTCTTTCCCCGTCCCGCTTTCTCCGGTTATTAATACCGTACTTTCACTGTTCGTCAGTTCTGCCAGTATATTCAGTATTCGCATCATTACCGGAGAATTGCCAATAATACCTTCAAATTTGTAATGTTCTTTTGTGCCTTTTTGTAAATTATTGACCTTTTCAGACAAACGTTTCTTTTCCAGTGCACGCTCAATGACGGAAAGCATATCGGGCAGATGAAAGGGTTTTGTGATGTAATCGTATGCCCCGTCTCTTATCGCCTGGATAGCACTGTTAATAGTGCCAAATGCAGTCATGACAATAACCTCCGTTGAGGGGTTGATTTCTTTTACGTTTGACAGCACTTCAAGTCCGTCCATAATTCCCATTTTCAGGTCCACAATAATTAAATCATAGCCAATTTCTTTTTGCTGTTGTATGGCCATTTCGCCATTATCAACCCCTGTAACCTTGTAACCAGCCCTTTTCAGAGCAATTACAAGAGATTCTCTCATATTTTTTTGATCTTCAACGACAAGAATAGTATACATAATTTTTAAAAACCTCAAACGGAAACGGTGCGGGATTTCTTATTGTTTAACGGTAGCCTGATTGTAAATATTGTACCCCTGTTTTGTATGCTTTTTACATCGATCGTACCGTCATGATTGTCTAAAATGCGGTGTACGATGGAGAGCCCTAATCCGGTGCCTCTTGATTTTTTTGTGGTAAAAAAAGGCTCAAAGATCTTTTTAATTCTTTCCGGCGGTATGCCGATACCTGAATCGGAAATGATAATTTCTATTTTATCATCATTCGGGACTCCGGTTTTTTTCAGGCTAATGGAGATTTCACCTCCATTTGGCATGGCGTCTATAGAGTTTATCAATAAATTCCAGAATACCTTTTTTATCCAGATTCTATCCAGAAATATCTTTGGAAGGGCTTTGCTATAGTTCTTTTTAATCCTGATATTCCCGTTGAACCTGGCGTCTTTTTTCAAAAGAATTAATGTCTCCTCAACCATTTTTGCAATGTCACTTTTGGTAAAATGGTATTCGGCGGGATGCGCAAAGGTAAGGAAATTGGAAATTATATTATTCAGCCACTCGGTCTCTTCAACAACCATATTGAACAGGTTTTTATCATCGTCGCTAAGAACCAAATCTCTCTTCAGCATGCAGACGGAATTTGATATTGCTCCGAGCGGATTCCTTATTTCATGGGCAATGGAAGCCGCCAATTCGCCAATGGACGCCAGCCGCTCTGAACGGCGTATTTGCTCTTCTATTTTCTTTTTTTCAGTAATGTCTTGTATAATGCCTTCAACACCGATCACACATCCGTTCTTATTTTTTATAGGATATGTGTTTTGAGAAAACCAGAGTTCTTTGCCGTTTTTGCAATAAACCCTGTATTCCAGACCCTTAAATACCTTTGTTCTGCCGCCAATGATTTCTTTTGTTATATGCTTAACCAATGCAACATCATCCTTGTGGATTATTTTAAATGCTAAAGAAGGTGCATCATAAAACTCCTGGGGGAGGTATCCCGTTACATTTTTTAATGCATTGTTGAGGAACATAAACCTTCCGTTTTTATCAAGACGGAAGATGATGTCTTCTATATCTTCTACCAGATTTCTGTATTTTTCCTCAGAGTATTTGATTCTATCAAATAGGCGTGTATTGTCAATTGCAATAGCTAGCTGCGGAACAATCTTATTAATAACATCCACGTGTGCTTCTGTAAAATTGTTTACCTTTTTGCTTCCGAAATTAAGGCTTCCTATGATTTCTCCCTTGCAAATTAAAGGGACCGACAGGCGGGATTTAATACCTTCCTTTGATAAAATAGGGTCTGTTGAAAACGGGCCTCTGGAAGTATCGTGAACGACAAAAAACTCACCGTCTTCCACCACCTTTCCCGCCAGTGTACCCTGTTTAGAATACTGCACCCCCTCTTCCAATTCAGAAAAACGATAATCTTTCGAAACGGCGAAAGTCAAAAATTCAACCCTCTTTTCATCAAGCAATGCAATGCTTAAGCGGTCAAAAGCAATTACTTTGTGAAATTCTTCGCTGAGGGACTTATAAACCTCTCTGATATCCAGTCTTGAGGCTAATATTTTATTTATATTATTCAGGATATCTTTTTCCTGCTCAATCTTCTTCCACTCAGTCAGGTCTATAATAATACCTTCGTAGCCAATGATGTTGTTCCGCATATCCCTTCTCAGGCTGCCGGTCATCATACAGGGAATTTTGCTGCCGTCCTTTCTTTTTAACGCTATTTCGAAATCCTTTACATAACCGTTTTTGTTTATGGTTTCTTTTATTATTTTACCTTCTGACGCTTTGTAAAATAAATGATGAATCAGGTTGAGTTGTAAAATATCATTCTTTGTGTCATAACCAAACAATTCAATGCCGGCCTGATTAATATCGACAAACTGACAATTTATATCACAGAAAAAAACGACGTCTTTGCTTGATTCGAACAAACGTTTATATTTTTCTTCAGAGATGATTAATTTATGTGTTCTTTCTTCGATAATTCTTTCAAGGTGAACCGTATAATTATTGACCTCTTCTTCCAGTAACTTTTGTTCGGTAATATCCCTTATGATTATTACGTAACCTGTTGGTGAGCCGCTGAAAGAATTCCTCCTGGTGATGGTTGTATATCCGGTAAATGTTTTTCCATCTTTACGCACCAGTTTCATTTCATCTTTGTAGCTGCCGGTAAATAATGCAGATTTAAGTATTTTTTGAAATTTTCCGGACAGTATTTCTTCTCTGGTGTATAACATTTTTATATTTGATTTGTTTATCATTTGTTCCGGCGCATATTGAAACATTCTTGTTGCGCCTTCGTTAAATTCCAGAATATTTCCACAAAGATCACTTGCAATGATTGAATGTTCCGTAGAACTGACCAGAATGCTTTTTAAGAAATTTGTCGCCTCTTCCAGTGCTGTTGTTTTTCCCTGAACGGATGCTGACATGACATTAAACGCATCTCCCAGTTCCTGTATTTCATCCCGTGTGTTTATTTCCACGCGTTGCGAAAAATCTCCGGCAGACATTTTACGAGTTGCTTTTGTTAAGGTAAGAATGGGGGTGCCTATTTTTTGGCCGGTTATAAAAGCAAATGCGATCCCCGATATCGCCATAATAATGCCTGCAACGGTCAAATAAGAAAGTATTTTTGATATAGAATTCTTAAGTTCATTCATAACGAGAGATATTTTATCTGCGTCAACTTCGACAATAATACCCCACTGCAGTTCGGGAACCCAATGCCATGCCCCCAGTACGGTTTTTCCGGCGTTATTAACATAACCAATCATGTCATATCCATTAGCGCCGGCTAAACATGCTTTTACACTCCTGGTAAATTGGTTTGTTCCCGGTTCTGTCAGGAGGGTTTTTAGTGGCATTTCTTTGGCAAAATTTCCTGTAGTGTGGAGGAGTTTTCCAGGAGCCAATCCGGCAATAAATTGCCCTTCCCTATTGATAATGTGTACTGCGTAATTATCTCCATGTGGTATTTCTAATATCTCTTTACTGAGGAAAGAGAGGTCTGATTTTAATACTACTATACCCACTATATGCCCATTTTCTTTTATTGGTATGTAGGCATATAATGTGTTAAAAATTGCCTGCCAGTTTTGTGCTTCAAGTGTATCAAATGTAGTTATAGGAGGTGTTTCTGAAAAACATATTTCACCACCCCCTGCCTGGAGAAAACCCTTACTGCCGGCAATGTTTAACCCTATAATGCTACCGTCAGTTGACACACAAATATTACCGTCAATGTCACTGATAATAAATTCATGTAAATTGTTTTCCGTGGATAGGAGAGAAACGAATCGTGTGGTGGTAGTGTTATCTGCTTTTGCTAAACAAACAGCAGCAGCCATAAAAGGGTTTTTTGCGAGATGTTCCGCATCTCGCCGTATTTTTTTTAACCGGTCATTCAACAGAAAAGCTTTTTTAGAGGTAATCAGTTGTAAATTATTAATGGTCGTTTCATGGATAGCTTTTCGTGCAGTGGGATAAGCGATAAGACGCATCACCAACAATGGAGTAAGGACAGCCAGCAGGAAGAAAAATATTAATTTTATTCTGATAGAACGAAACATAAGAGGTCTCTTTTTTGTTTTAAAATATCCGTTATCTCTCTCTCTTTTTATGATCGTGACGCTCAGATGGATCGGGAGAAAAATATGAAAAAACACCTGTTTTTTGCAACACGTTAATCCTGAAAGTCGGGCAAGAAACCCCTCCTACGTTATCCTGGTTAAAATCAGCGGGAGGGTAACATTATTTTGCGGCGGGCAGTTGTTAGCGGAGTATGTTTTGTGAGGAATACGCTTATTATTTGAATAGTATGGGCGGAGTCATTATAAACAACTACTCAGACAGCATTCCTTATTCAACAAAGTTAGGGTCTACAGGTACTTTACCCAAAAAAGGGACTTCCCTGTATTCTCTTATTTCCGTGTTTTCTTCTGTTTGTTTTCTGACAAATACTTCACACTTTTTGCTTATCTCGCTAAAGGCCTTTGCTCCTTCCGAATCAGGAAAAGCAGTTACAAATGCCTCGCCATCATCACATTTCTTTGTGACTTCAGGATCCAACGGTATCTTGCCAAGAAATGTCAATCCTAATTCTTTGCAAATCTTTTCGCCGCCTCCCGTTTTAAACACTTCTATGTGCCCTTTGCAGTGGGGACATACTAAATCACTCATGTTCTCTACCACGCCAATGACCGGCACATTGCTGTCTCTTGAGAAATAAACCGATTTCTTTACATCAAGCAAAACTACATCCTGGGGCGTAGTGACAATAACAGAACCATCCACTTTGCCAATAAGTTCAATGATTGAAATGGCCTCGTTGCCTGTGCCAGGCGGTAAATCAACCAGCAGATAATCAAGTTTTCCCCAACAGATACTTCCCATTAATTCACATAAAAAATCCCACTTTGCGGCATCTCTCCATATTATGGGAAGCGCGGGATCTTCGATGAGAAAGGAAAGAGAGGCAATCTTTAAATTTGGGAGCACTTCTAACGGTAGTATGCCTTCTTCTGTCCCCTTAAGTCTTTGTCCCTCTACTCCCAGCATCATGGGTATATTTGGCCCGTGTATATCCGCGTCGGCAACGCCTACCTTGTATCCCTTCAAAGCCAATGTCACGCCAAGATTTGTAGTGACGGTGCTTTTTCCCACACCGCCCTTATTACTTATTACAACGATTTTGTAGGTAATCTCCTTCATGCGTTGGGCGATTGCCCACTTATTGTGTTCTATATGGTCTAATTGGCAGGAAGACTGTTTATCACAAAGTTCACAAGTAAACGGTATCTTACAGTCAGACATCATTACCCCTTTCATAAGTTTGTTCTAATCGCTGACGCCAAAAATGGCACAACGTATTTGTTGGTGTGAGATGAAAAAATTACCTGTTCCAATAAAGAAAAATACCGCATCTTTCTCCGCATTTTTCTAACATAGTGTGTGTTAATGGTATGATATTTTTTACGGACGTTAACCCTGCGGAAGCGTCTTGATTGCACACGTACTGTTTATCGTACTGCATACGTATTCGCAAATACCACAACCGACACATTTTTCTTCGTTAATTACCGGTTTGCCGTCTTCCTGATACAAGGCTTCATCCTGTAAAGGACACTTAATATAACACAGGTGACAATCCTGGTCGTCCCATGCAAAGCATTGTGACTTATTGATACGTGCAATCCCCATTTTTACCTGAGTAACAGTATCGACGGGCTTTAATGCGCCGTCTTTGCACGCCTCAATACACAATAACCCGTTACATAATACACACGGACTTTCCTTTGGTTTTATAACGGGAGTGCCAATCGCCACATCCATGAACCCTTCGTATCGCTTAATGGCCTTTGCGGGACAAACCATTATGCACTCATCACAACGGGTGCATAATGAGAGAAATTCCGTTTCTTCTATTGCTCCTGGAGGACGCAAATAATCCCCTTTTGGCATTATCCGGTCGATTTTTTTGCTTGTATAATCTGCGGCTTTGTTGCCAACATAATAAAATAAGTCTTTAAAGAACTGTCGCCTGTCAACAATTTTATCAGAGTCGCCCATTTCAAATCCCGCAACAATCAAAAATAATGAGAAGTTTTAGTTAATGATAAATCCTAAAATGAATCTACTTCAATTAAAATATCTTGTCAAGGTCAAATCCTTATCATAATCTAATGCCAAAAAAAGTGGGGGAATAAGAATTCTTTAACCATAAACACCTTCTGTTACGATATCTCTCCCACTAACCCATTAAAATAAATTTGCATCTTTTTTGATTGTTTGTTACATTCACCATTCATAGTATTACCCGACAAAACTACTTTTTTTATAAGTTTTTCTTCGCGCCATTCGTACTCTTCGTGGTAAAACTCCTTCTGATTGCAGCTTAGTTGCGTTATGTATCATATATACCTTTTTCGTTTTATGGAGAAGCTTTAAAGTGGCAAAAAAGACCGCTGATAATAAAATGACCTGTTCCTTTTGTGGTAGAAATCGTGAAGCCATAGGGCGATTGATACAGGGGAATGCGAACAGTTTTATTTGTAATGAATGTGTTGACACATGCTACATGTTGTTTAAGAAAGAGCATGCCTCCGTCGCCGATGTTAGGCCGGCGGGCAAAATTCTTACTCCGATGGAAATAAATGATAAATTAAACGAATACATCATAGGACAAGAAAAGGCAAAAAGAACACTTGCCGTTGCTGTATATAATCATTATAAACGATTGCTAACAAGCAACAGAGGCAAGGATGATGAGGTTGAAATAGAAAAAAGCAATATCCTGTTAATTGGCCCTACAGGTTCCGGCAAGACGCTTTTAGCCCGCACACTCGCGAAACTGCTCAATGTTCCTTTTGCTATTGCAGATGCAACAACTCTGACAGAAGCAGGATACGTTGGAGAAGACGTAGAAAATATTTTGCTGGGTTTGTTAAGAAATGCGGATTTTGATGTAAAGCGCGCACAGCAGGGAATTATTTACATAGACGAAATAGATAAAATCGCAAGAAAGAATGCAAGCAGTTCCATTACCCGGGATGTTTCAGGTGAAGGGGTACAGCAGGCATTATTAAAGATTTTGGAAGGTGTGGTATCGAATGTCCCTCCCCAGGGGGGAAGAAAACATCCGGAGCAAAAATATATACAGATAGACACAAAAAACATCCTCTTTATTTGCGGCGGAACTTTTAGCGGCGTTAATGAGATTATTAAGAGGAGGATTGGCAAGGCGAGTATTGGATTTGATACAAAAAAAAGTACTCACGAAACCTCCGATAATGATACATCCCTGGGCGCTCTTCTGAATAAGGTTGAAGTTGAAGACCTTATTGAATACGGCATGATTGTGGAGTTTATGGGGAGATTGCCGGTAATTGTATCATTATTGCCGCTTACGGAACAGGATATGATCAAGGTAATGACTGAGCCGAAGAATGCATTGGTAAAGCAATACCAAAAATTCTTTGAAATGGAAAATGCTAAACTGGAATTTACCGATGAGGCACTGATGGCAATTAGTAAAATAGCGCTGAAAAAAGAAACTGGCGCAAGGGCATTACGTTCTGTATTTGAAAGTTTTATGTTAGATCCTATGTATCACTTGCCTGACTGTAAAAATGGTTCAACCTTTTTAGTTACCCCTGACGTTGTGAATGGCAAGATACCTTTGATTGCCCAGGAATTAAAGAAAACGGCGTGACAATTTTCCCGCCCCGATATATATAAGAACAACTGAACGTCCCCCTCTGTGTAGTTACAAACATAGTACCTTAAAACCCAAGGTAATTATTTTTCATTAGGCGGCATTTAATCCGCATCTATACTGCAAACAAGACACTGATTTTCTTTCGCTGATTTACCTGCAAAGGTGTCTTCATGTATAAAACTGTTGCATACCACGCATTTCTTGTTTTCTATTAGATCAATTTTTCTACGGTAATATCCTAACGCTTCAATCTTTGTACGAATGATTTCCCTCCTTCTTTCAAACCCATAGCATGCCGCAAGAAACGATCTGAAATCAAAGCGTTGTGTTACGAGCATGATGAGTTGGAATCCGTTTTCATGCCCCGCTGTGGATGCATCAATTCTGGCATAAATAACAGACGCCTTTTTTTTACTCTTTTCATTTACTTTAAATATAATGCCGCCGCCTCTTTTCAATAAGGTATGTTTTACATAGGTGTCATGAAGGTATTTCCCCAATGTTTGTTCAATAAGGGACTCCGAAATATCCGGTGGAAATTGCATTTTGTAAAGTATGAATTTTACGTCTGATTTGTCTGTTGGTTCAGGTATGAGTTCATGTATGCTGAAGCCGGAACAATATTTTTGTATACCGGCAATTTTCCCGGCGAGCGTTTCCCGTTGTAATGCTTCTTCTGTGATGGCATTTGAAAGGAAAGAAAGGTGATAGATATTTATGCCATAAGCAAAATCTACCGCCGGTTTTCCATCTATAAATTCTCCTATATACCCTGATAAGGCGTAATAATAAGGGGTAATGTGGGGCAGCGCCATCATAAGAGAACGCGCAATAGCTACCCCTATAAAACGTTTCGGGATTAAACGCAGGACAGGGTCGATTTCGGCAATAACCCGCAGTGTAATCTGATTTTTTTTGCCGTCGGCAACATGTTTAATATCTTCCCGCAAAAAGGGAGGAAAAGTGGTGTGTTGGGTCAGGCTTTTTTTATGAGTTGCCGTTGGGCATGCGCCGCAGCCAGTACAATTTACTTCAATACCCTCCCTGCCTAAACAGTAATCCTGTTCGGTAAAATTTATGGAACGTTCGTATTCTTTCCATAAAAAATGTTTAGTAATGCCTGTATCAATTTCATCCCAGGGGAGTATCCGCTCTTCGCTCTTTTTTTGAAAAAAGTCATTTTCTGAAAGACCTGACTCCTCTAAATATATTTTCCAGTTCTTTTTCACTTGTTTGGGAACCGTATTGTAATAAATAAAATCATCGGCAATCGATGAACGTATAAGGGCGGGGGTTAATCTGCGATCACCCATTGCCAGGAGCTGCATCAGCCAGGTATCTTCATGGGAGGCGCTTTCACGAAATTCCATAGCGTTGACTTTGCATATATTTTCTATTGCAATAAATATCTTTTTATTTTCCTCAAGCGCTGTCTTGCAAATATCGAATTGGAGTGGAGTGTGTGGCGGATAGTACAAACGCGTCAGGCTGAAAATAACCCTTGTTTTGCAATGAGAGAGGTTTTTTAAATCGGCGAGGCTTTCCACAAATCTGCTGAATTCCTCAAGATCTTCTTTGTTTTCAAGTCCTGTGTAAATCAAAAAAATCTTGAGTTCCCGCATACCATTTTCGAATAAATATTCACAGGCAGTATATATTTGGTCTTCGGTAAGATTCTTATGCAGGTAACGGCGCAATCGTTCACTGATGCCTTCCATACCACAGCTTACCGTAGTCTTGCCAATGATTCTTTGCACCTCTGCGAGGAATTTATCTGTAGAGAGGAGGTCGAAGCGCTGGCTTTTCAGATTTACATTGGTGATTTCCCGGTAAAACGACAGGATCATGGGATAGAGTTCCGTGTGGGTATTAAAGTTAAAACTCATGAGGTTTATGGTATCCAGCCCCTGAAGCGCCTTTGCCTTTTTCATACTTTCTGACAATTTTGCCA
This sequence comes from Candidatus Kuenenia stuttgartiensis, assembly GCF_900232105.1. Taxonomy (NCBI): domain Bacteria; kingdom Pseudomonadati; phylum Planctomycetota; class Candidatus Brocadiia; order Candidatus Brocadiales; family Candidatus Brocadiaceae; genus Candidatus Kuenenia; species Candidatus Kuenenia stuttgartensis. Next base: position 2,710,710 of record NZ_LT934425.1, on the reverse strand, counting down.
GCGATCTTTCCCTGTACGGTTTCCGCTCCCAGCTTTCCGCACAGAACGAGCAAAAACATGGGCATCCATTGCTGATTTGTATACTACCGCTGCCCAAATTTTCAGGGTCATACCATATCGGGCCTGATTCCAGCGTCCGTGTTTGATCAAGGTCATATACTATGGCGCTCTTTACCGGACAGGATACGTAAGGCGCCTTCGGGGCAATTTCCGATAATTCCTGTGCCGATAGATTGTTTTGTACAATTGTTTTATAGCGGTGTTCATATTTATCGGGTTCATAAAACCCGTCTACTTTGCCGTGGCATTCCTTTAATATCCTTGCCTTTGTCCAGCCAAGTGCCTTTCCTTGTTTTACTATTTCAAGGAATTGTTTTACGGCGTACTCTCCTTCGCCAATAAACACAGCATCCACAAGTCCGTAATGATTTTTACCGCCCTGTTCATTCACCGTTCCGTGTAGTGTTTGGGTAACAGCAGCATTAGCGCCTCCCAGCACAATCAGAGGAATAGTATTTTGATCAATGCGCTCGCTTTTATAAAGGGGTATGCCTGAAAAGAGCAATAATTTGGGCAAATTAAGCATTTCCAGCACAAAGGAGTTGCTTATACCAATGACGTCAAAAGCACAAGGCGGCTCCTTTGTGGTGGTTCCCACCCAAAGTGGAATTTTTGCATCGATCATTATTTTCAGGTCTTTGGGAGGCGGAAGAAAGGCAAAGTCGGTAAAGACCCCTTCGGTTTCCTGTGCTATTTGCGCTATCAATGCGTGGGAGATAGAAGCAGACACATCGCGGTATGTTGACAGGCGGCATATAAGAAATCGCACTTCAGATTCAGAAAACAGGGCTGGGGACATAGTATTAGGCTCCCCGCCTTTTAACCAAAGACCTGCAATAGAAAGAGAGTAATACTTCTCTTCATACCACTGACGGATTTCAGAAGAAGATTTTAGACAATCTGCTGGCATTGTACAAAACATAGTGGGCAGTGAAAGAAATTAAAAAATTATGTGATTGTTTACACAACAGTGTATAAAAGGTATGATATGGCATTGTATCTGATAGGCAGTGATTTTACAATGATTTGAATTGTAACGTGAATAATCCATGATTCAGCCCCCCTTTTTAGTACCTTAGCAGTAATTTCTTTGCATTTTTTGGCAAAATATTTAATGGTGAAATACGAAATGCTAAATACGAATCCACCCCCTGCACCCCCGCCAGCGGGGGACATTCTCCCCCTTTGGAGCTGGCAAGGGGGAGGATTTGGGAATTTGTTTCGTATTTCGTGCTTCGTATTTTTTATCTCGCACTTGTTTGGTTCTGGCTATGCCAGCCTTGGGTTCCCAGTTTTTAATATACATCATTTATGTCAATATTTATAGATACCGCCACTCCGGAAGAAGCAAAGATAGCAAAGGATTTCGGATGGGTTAAAGGAATTACGACAAATCCCTTGCTCCTTGCCGGAGCAGGCAGGAAGGCTGAATCCGTATTAGCACAACTTGCAGAACTCAATATGGGAAAGCTGTTTTATCAGCTTATTTCATCTAATAGTAAAGACATGCATAAGGAAGCCCGTATGGCAAAAGAGATTGCAGGCGACCAGCTTGTACTGAAAATCCCTCCGGTTGCCGCCGGGTTTCAGGCAGTTTATTCTCTTTCAAAAGAAATACCCTGTTGCGTAACTGCACTATACAGCGTATCACAGGCATTAGTGGCAAGTGAGGCAGGCGCACAATACATTGCGGTGTATGTTAACCGCGCAACAAAGTTGATAGGAGACGGGCTTGCGCTTCTGAATGCAATGTCAAAGATACTTCACGGTAGCACCACGGAAATTCTGGCGGCAAGCATCAAATCTTCTGAAGAAGCAAGCAGCTCGCTTCTTTGCGGCGCCGACCATCTGACCTTGCCTTTTAACATATTATCCACATTGTGCATTCATGAACATTCGGAAGAAGCGGTGCGTCAGTTCAACTCAGGGGGAACAGGGATTCAGATTGAAGTAAAATGAATAAGAGATAAGAAGCTTTCTGAAATTATTGAAAGGATTGAAACGGATTTGTCATTCAAAAGATTCCAGGCGGGTCCAGGTTTGTAACCTGAACCCGCAGATGTAGTTTCCGGCGCCGTTACGTTCCCGAACAGCAATTTGGGGTGGGCATTTCCAGTAGTCCTTAAATTTTTTATTAGCCGAAAATCAACATCTTCATCGGCAAGGATTTTAAGTGGCAATTAATTCCTCCAGTTCAATTACGTCTGCGGAATATGAAAGAGCAGCCAGGATATCCTCTTTTGTGAGATGAGGATATACCTCTAATAATTCTTCTACGGTTATACCTTCCGATAGCTTTCTCAGAACATGTTCAACGGTTATTCGCGTCCCTTTAATTATAGGTTTACCAAGCATTATTGCCGGATCTGTTATTATTTTCCCTTTATAAATCATTGCTATTGCCTCCCCGATAAATGAAATACCTACAATACCGTTACAATTTAACCCTTCGTAAATATAACCAATTACGTTGACATTAATCAAGCATTCAACTAACATTTTTCGTTAAATAAGGCTTTACGCAATGATTTAACAATTACTTTTCCCAAAAAACCAAAGTGTTACCGTTATTAACCTGCCTTATCCAAAAATATGCAAAGACCTATCATCCCCATTACACTTTTATTTCTCTGCGGTATTTATCTTGGATCTCAGACAAAAATTCCCCTCTCCATAACCCTTGGAATATGCCTGTTCTTCTGGATAGTATGTTTTTTCACCTTATTTTTAAACAAAAGTTGCGTATTCCTGCTGCCATTGTTGTGTATTTTTATCATTATCCTTGCCGTTGCCTACTACGATTGCCGTAATGATTTTATCCCACGCAATCACATTGAACACGCGCTGGGTACGCAAAAATCTTTACTCCGCGTAAGGGGAATAATTGTCAAACCTCCCATTATTTTGGAGGGAAACGCACATAATAAACTATTTCTGAATCGCCAATCAAATACCTTTGGTGAAAAATCTCACCATAAAATATCCTTCATACTGCAGGCAAAAGAGATGAAAACCGTATCCGGATGGGAAGAAATATTTGGACACATCAGGGTTACCGTATACCTGCAGGACGAGGAATTACTTTCAGGCATCACATTACAAGAATTAGTCTACGGTCAACGAGTGGAATTGCTTGGCCACGCATATCTTCCCAAAACACCGGGCAACCCCGGAGAGTTTAACTATGAAAATTATCTAAAGAGGCAAAAACCGTCTATTAATTCCTTAATGACCATACTACACATAAATAACATAAAAATAGCAGACCCCGCGTTCCGCAGCCGGTTTTATAGTTTTATATACGCTTTAAGAAATTACTTAAACAACACCATTTACACTCACGCTTTCAGTAATAGTGCTCCGTTAATCAGCAGCATGTTATTAGGCAACAGGGCGGGGTTATCGGTAGAAACAATTGATACTTTTGCAAAAACAGGGATCATCCACTTCATCGCCATCAGCGGTTTTCATGTTGGAATAGTAATAGTTACCGTGCTGTTGCCGCTGCGTGCCCTGGGCGTCAATCAAACAGCGACCATAGGTATAATAGTGTTCGTTACCATTTTCTATGCACTTTTAACGGGCTTTAACCCACCGGTGCAACGCGCGGGCATCATGGCCATTGTTTTCTTTTGCGGCTATTTGGTGCATAGGCAATGGGACATCACCAGCAGTATTTTTACGGCAATATTATTTATTCTCCTGCAAAATCCATCAGACCTTTTTAGCATTGGGTTTCAGTTGTCAATCATGGCAACGATGGGCATCGTCTATGGTGCGCCAAAGATTGAGGCAGTGTTATTTAAGACTGCTTTGTTTGTAGAAAAATTACAGGCGCCTGAAGAACGAGGCAGGTTATTTTTTATAAAAAAATATGTACGTAAACTCCTTTGCGTCTCTCTGGCAGCGTGGATTGCCACCCTGCCACTCACCGCATATTACTTTCATCTTTTCACGCCATACGTATCCGTAATAAGCATCATAGTGTTTCCCTTATTCTGGATTATCATTGTCAGCGGGATTGTTTTGTTATTCTTCGGGACCATATTTCCTCCATTCGCTTCGGTTTTTGCATGGCTGGCGTCTGCCACTGATATCGCATTGGAATCAATTGTTTCAACGTTGTCTTTCCTGCCGTATTCCCATTTTTATGTGATTGGGCCTTCTTTAACAGGGATTTTCGTCTATTATTTGCTGCTCTTCTTCCTTCTTTATCGCACGTATTTATCAATACACTATCTTCATATTGTACTATGGGGGCTGATAAGCGCTAATGTTCTCACCTTCTCCGGTATAATAAAATCCAGGCCACATGCTTTAAAAGTGACCTGCTTAGATGTTGGGCATGGCGCTGCCCTGTTTATTCAATTCCCCAACGGGAAAAACATCCTGTACGATGCAGGTACATGGCACAATTATGATGTGGGAAAACAAATCGTCGCGCCTTTTTTATGGAGTGAAAAAATCAAAAAAATCGACCTGGTAATTTTATCCCACGAACACAATGATCACTGGAGCGGTTTGCCTTCAATCATCGAAAGATTCAACGTAAAACGAGTGTATTCACAACCATATTTTTTCCAATCGGAAACAGGCCGTATAATACACGAACGTCTCCATAAAAAAAATATTCATACCGCTGCGCTTTCCCATGGATTAGAGATAAAAGGTTTTGAACCCGTAACGGTAAAGATACTCCATCCCTCTTTTTCCCCTTCATCTTCTTTATCAACAAATGATAATTCCTGCGTAGTGAAGATTGAATATTCCGGGCATTCCATTCTTTTATGTGGTGATATTCAAAAGCAAGGGATAAACACACTCTTATCAGAACAGCAGGCCATCAGGTCAGACATTGTGCAGATACCGCATCACGGCTCTTATTCAGTAAACCTGCCGCAGTTTATCAATAGGGTTCAGCCGTCATATGCCTTTATCAACTCGCAGCATAATACGGTGTCCCACATGACAACCAATACATTAAATGATTACCATGTCGTAACAACTCAAACACATCGGGATGGCGCTATAACATTTTTACTAAACAAGAATGGTATAATGTACTCTGTTTACAGGAATTAATTCCCTGACAATAAAAGCATTATAGTTTTTTGCTTGATTTGCTTTTTTGTTTGTGATAGAAGCTACGGGTAAGTACAAGACAATTTGAAAAAAGGTAAACCAATCGTGAGGTTGGGACACAAAGCCATGGGTCTTTCTTAAAGAAGAATGCCAGGTTGCCAGATTTAGCGTAAAAGGAACTTTTGCTTTGTTAAAAGGTAAAGCTATTTTATTTTTTGCAAAGTAAAAAAAATGCTAAGGCCCATGCGTCAGATATTAAATCTGCCATGGGTCTTTTTTTATGGTTGAAGGAGAGAAGGATATTTAGTGTGTAATTGTTTCAGATTTTTTGTAACACTTTAGTCTTTTGAAAAACTACAACAATGTAGTGCTACGAGGTTCGTCGCACCAAAAAAAAGCAGTGCGATAAGGCATAGTATATGTTCAAGACAATGCGACTAACCTAGTTGCACTACAAATAATTATCTCCAGTTTCAAAAGACTAAAGTGTTACGATTTTTTGGTGAAAAAACAACCTCCACCCCACCCCTGCCCCTGTGGTAGACCTGGCATACTTGCCTGGCATTGCGATGACAAGCGTAAACGTTTGTTCTGCCAATAAGGGAAATTGGGAAAGTCCTCTCTTGGGAGAACCTCCCGCAATCCCCTTCCCGGAGAGGACTAAGGGGTGGGTAAAAACAAAAGCCGTTGGTTTTTTATTTTTAAAATCCAACCGGACTAGCATATACAACGGAACAAAGCCGCTGCCAAAGGCAAGCGGATTCAGCCCTGGTTCTCAAGCCGGAATCTGGGAACGGCGTTTTTACTTTTTCAAAAGACTAAATCGTTACGATTGTTTACCGATTACTTCCAATAACTGCAACTATCAGATAAGGAGATGAAACATACTTGTAAAAAAATATGGCTCGTCCGCAGAATCTGTGGGTAATAAGTAAGGATTAGTAAGAGAAAAGGTGCATTGCCATCCCAAAGGGAGTAAGATGTTTTTTATCAAGAAAGCATCTTAACCCAAAAGGAGAGGCAATGCAGATAAAGACATTATTAAATACGGTAGAGAATTTCAAGTCATTTGTTTACAAAGCAGTCAGTTTCGAGGTCATAAATGGTAGAAAGGCATTAGTAGCAAATATAAAGCCGAGGGTAAATGCCAAGCCTGAATGTTCAGTATGTGGGAAGAGAGTGTCTGGGTATGATACACAGCCGTCCCGGTTATACGAGTATCCGCCATTATGGGGGTTTCAAGTATTTTTCCGATATTCCCCGCGACGCGCCGCCTGTCCAGTGGACGGAATCCATGTAGAGCGAATTCCCTGGTCAGAAGGTAAGGAGCAGATGACCACCACATACAAGGTATTCCTGTCTCGATGGGCTAAACGCCTGAGTTGGAAAGAGACAGCCGAGATATTCAAGTCCAGTTGGGACAGTGTGTATAGGGCAGTGCAGTTTGTAGTTGCCTACGGCCTTGCCCACAGGGACTTGGAGAATATAACGGAAATAGGAATAGACGAGATACAAGTCTGGAGTGGCCACAAGTATTTAACCCTTGTATATCAGCTTGATTCGCATGCCAAAAGGCTTTTATGGAGTGGCCCTGAGCGGAAGGCAAAGACCCTGCGGAAGTTTTTCATGGAGTTAGGTATAGAACGTTGTCTGAGAATCAAATTCGTTTGCAGCGATATGTGGTCGCCGTACCTGAAGGTGATAGCGAAGAAGGCTTCCCAGGCGCTTAATATTCTTGACCGTTTCCACATCATGAAGAAATTCAATGAAGCCATAGACCAGATACGGAGGGAAGAGGTCAAAAAGCTCAAGGATGAAGGCACAGACAATGTTTTGGAAAAGAGCCGTTGGTTACTGTTGAAAAGGCCTGAGAACTTGACAGAAAAGCAAACGGTACGGTTAAGCCAGATAGTTAAGATCAACCTGAGTTCAATAAAGGCATATTTAATGCGTGAAGATTTTCAGCGTTTTTGGGAGTATAAGTATCCGGCGTATGCAGACAGGTTTCTCGAGAACTGGATTACGAGAACCCTAAAAACCAACCTGGAACCTATGAAAAAAGTGGCAAAGATGTTGCGCAATCACAAGCAGCTCATTCTCAACTGGTTCAAGGCTGATGGCAGACTTTCTTCCGGTACGGTTGAGGGGTTTAACCTTAAGGCGAAACTGACTATGAGAAAGGCTTATGGTTATAAATCTCTGGAATGCCTGCAAACAGCCTTGTATCATACTCTTGGTAATTTGCCGGAACCAATACTTACCCACAGATTCTGCGGATGAGGCAAAAATATAATGTAACAAAAAACAAAAACAATTTGAAAAAAGGCAAACCAATTGTGAGGCTGGGACGCAAAGCCATGGGTCTTCAGGAAAGAAGAATGCCAGGTCGCCAAATTCAGTCGGTAAAAGAGTTTATTTAATGTTCACAACATATCTTGCATAGCTTTTGTATGCTTTATCGCGGGTATTGCGGCGGTAACAATGAATCCGGCAATACCCGATCTATGAACTTTAAATAATAAGGTATTTACCTTCTCATTGTGTAACTAAGACCCGGACGTAAGATGCCAATATCTGCCCCGGGTCTTTTTCTTTTGATGAAAGGAGGTTTTTCCGCAAAATGATTTTAATATGCTGCTGAATACTATCAAATCATACCGGTACGGCAGCAAGTATGCTGCATACTTTTCGGTAAATTTTTTTACTACTCTATTATCATGTCTACCACAATGAACAAGAAAATATTAGCACGAAAATTGTTTGCGGAAGGGAAAAAATATGACCGCCTTTTCCCCAATTCGGAACAAGCAATAGATGCTTACAAACAAAGCCTTAAGAGTGATAGTGCCTTCACTGACGCCTATGTAAAACTGGGATTTATCTACCTTGCCAGAAACGATTACGGCGAGGCGCTCCATTATCTGCAAAAAGCAGCCTCATTAGAACCTGATAACGCAGAAACACTTAACAATCTTGGCTATGTTTATGAAAAAATGTTTCGGTTTGCCAGCGCAAAACAAATGTACAAAAAAGCCTTAACAATAAATCCTGAAAATATTGAGGCGCTGGTTAATATTGCTAAAATTCTGGAATTGGAAGGTAACTACAACGGAGCAATAGAACAATATAAAAAGACTATCGCACGCTACCCTGATGCCATTTTTCCGCATTTCTGCCTGGCAGTTCTCTATGATACACATGACATGTTTGACGATGCGATAAGAGAATATGAGCTTGTTTTGGGAAAAGACCCTCATTATGTAAAGGCAATGTTTAATCTGGGAAGTCTTTACGCCCAATTAGGGAATAGCAATGAGGCTATCATGCTTCTGAAACGGGCTTCTGAATTGAATCCGCAGGAAGTAATAATCCTCAACAAACTGGGGGAAATGTATTTATTCATTTCAAATTATTCTGCCGCAGAACAAGCCTTAAAACAATCCATTGCATCAAACCCGTTTCAGGAGGATGTACAGGTGAGTATTATACACGCTCAATATTTACAGTATTGTTCAAATCCCGAAACAGCAAAAAAAGAGGAAATTATCCTCAGAATCCATTTTGTCCTTTCATTGTATTCCTATAATAAAATGTGCCGGGAAATTTTAAACGCTTTGAATTAGCAATACCATTTTGGCGAGTTCAGAGGGGATTTTTATAAATGAATTGGATTGATATAATACTATCTGTAGTCCTTTGTATTTCAGTGATTTTTGGCTTTGTTGACGGACCAATATGCCAAATTCTTAGAATCTGTAGTTTGTTTCTCTCTTTTTGTGTGGCGCTTTTTTACCATGCAGTCATAAGCAACATCTTCTGCAATGTGTTTTCGGTTTCATTGCACAATGTATTGAGTTATTTCATCCTGTTCGGCCTTGCAGCGCTTATAACCACAATTATTTCAGATTTTCCCAAAAACATGGTCGACAATTTGAAAATGGGCGGTTGGTATAATGTATTGTGCGCGGTATTAGGATTTGTTAAAGGGACTATCCTCTGTGGTGCGATCATCTTCGGCATCCTCAATTTATGCTCCATGCCGGCATGCGAAATGGTTTGCACCTCGAAAATAGCAACGGTAATGGGAAATGGAATGCAAAATGTAGCAGCAATTACCTCAAACAATTTTTTTGACCCGTTAAAGAAAAACAGAGGATCAGACAATGCAAAAATGGCAAAGGGTACGGAATTTTAAATTAGGCTGGGTTTGGTAGCAACTTTATTCGGTTATTGCTCTTAATGTCAGAACTCTTAAAGTGTTTTTTTTGTCAGAAAGTACCCAAGTTGATTAATTACCGTGGGAGAGGTGTGAATTCAAGACGCTTTATGTCTGGTGGCACAGGCTTCATATTATTCGATGGCCTTTACTTTGATGTGACGCAGGGCGTAGGAACTAGAAGAACGAATTTTGGGAACAAGCCGGAATTACATTTATTTTGCTTATTATAAATCATTTTGTATAATGCTGTTACGGCTGTCCCCTAAAAAATATAATAAAAACATCCTGGCTTTTGATAACAGAAAATAAAAATTTTATGTCACATACAATCTGCATACTAACCGGCCCCACTGCCAGTGGAAAATCGCAAATAGCCCTGAAAATAGCTGAAAAAACCGGGGCAGAGATTGTTTCCGCCGACTCTATGCTAATTTATCGTGGCATGGATATTGGGACGGAAAAGCCATGCGCTGAGACAAGAACCAAAATTCCCCATTATTTAATAGATATTAGGGAACCGTGGGAAGAATACAGTGTGGGAAATTATATAAAAGACTTTGAAATCATCACGAATAATCTTTATGAACAGGAAAAACCCTTTATTGTTGTCGGCGGCACGGCGCTTTATCTTAAAGCGATCATGGATGGTTTATTTGACGGTCCTCCGGCAAATTGGGAATATCGGAACCGGTTAAAAACAATCGCAAAAGAACAAGGAACAGAGTCTTTATACCATATGCTTGAAACAATTGATCCAAAGACCGCCAGCCGGTTACACTCCAATGATCAGAGAAGGATAATCAGGGCGCTTGAGGTTTTTCAACAAACGGGGATAAGCATTTCTTCTTACCAAACCCAGTTTGGGAATAAAAATCCGAAGTACCATTGCATTGTTGTTGCGATTATGCATGATCGCAAAGAATTGTACCGGCGTATAGAATCGCGCGTGGATGATATGTTTTCGCGGGGTCTTATTGATGAAGTGAAAGCTTTGATAAGTAACCCCCTGGGATTAAGTAAACAAGCTTCTCAAGCGCTTGGATACAAGGAGGTTATTGATTTACTGAAAGGGAATTATTTGCTTCCGGATGCAGTCAATGCAATCAAACAAGGCACGCGCCGGTTAGCAAAAAGGCAAATGACCTGGTTTAGAAGTTTCTCCGATATTCACTGGGTCACGGCAGATTCACCTGAAAATGCCGATTCCCTTGCAGAAAACATCCTGGATTACTTTGCTCTGAAAAATCCTGCACTGAAGAAAACGCTTGCTTGCTGAAAAGACAAAAAATATCTTTTTGAAGATTGTACTCACAAAGCACACCGAGTCCACAATGAAAAAAAGCGCAAAAACGAGGTTTTTACCGGGCAATATGAAAATGATGCATTTATTGAAATCACGAAAACACGCTGATACGTGTAAACCTGCTTTGCAAAAAAGGCCCTCCCTCTTTAAACAGCACAATATAAAAACAGTATTGGGGCTTGATATTGGTAACAATGCATTAAAGGCAGTAAAGATTATTAAAAAAAATAATGAAGTAACCGTTGTGGACTTTGATATCATTGAGTACCCTGCTGCCCTGCCAAATACAAAATTACTGGAATCCCATCACATCAGAGATGCAATTAAAATCTTTCTGTCAAAGCATACTTTCAGTAAAAAAACGGACGTCGTGGTCTCCGTTCCCGGACAGCTTGCCTTGTCAAGATTCAGCACTATTCCTTTAGTGAGCAAAAAGCAATTAAAAAGCCTTGTTTCTTTTGAAGCACAACAGCAGATACCGTTCGACCTTAAAGACGTTGTGTGGGATTATCATCGATTATCCGGGCGAACTCCAAATGAAGAAGGCATCGAAATTGGATTTTTTGCGTCAAAACGGGAAACACTTGATTCCATTATAAACAATATCTCTTTCCCGGAGTTCAACCTGACCGGCATACTTAGTTCACCGTTAGCAATATATAATCTGGTTCTTTTCGATCAACACGTGGAAGGCCCAACCATCATCGTCAACAGAGAGGAAGAAAATACCGACCTTATCATTATTGATCACGCGCACTTCTGGCTGAGAACTATTCCATTACATGAGGTAAATGCAGATTTTGTAAAAGAAATACAACGGTCTATGGAATATTATAAATCCTTGAGCAAAAGCACAGACACTGTCCATTTCGAAAAACTCCTGTTCGTCGGGAATAAATCAAATGATCCGTTATTACAAAAAACCATTCAGGACAATTTCACCTATAAGGTTGAATTATTAAATACTTTAAATAACATAAGAATTTCCCGCACAGTTGATCAAGCCCTTTTCTCCGGTAATTGTGCTTCATTAAGTGTTGCGCTGGGGCTAGCCATTCAAGGCATCGGACTGGGAAAAACAGCGATTAATTTACTGCCTAAAGAGCGAATACTAGCCGCACAAATTGCAAAAATGAAACCCTATGCAGTCGTAGCCCTTGGATGTTTTGCGCTGTTAATAGCCATTCAATACATTGGGCTTCGCACCCATATTTCCAAACTTAACAACGCACGCAATTATCACCAGGCGATGCTGCAAAATGTGAAAAACCTTGAAAACACTTATAAGAACGCTGATAAAATCTTCAATGAAAAAAAGTCCGAACTGGAATTTATATCATCCATAGACCCCGCGCGATTTTTTTGGATTGAATCAACGGAAAAATTACTGGCGTCAATTCCAGACAATGTCTCGATAAACTCCCTGCAATCTTCCTGGATAGACCCTGATGCGTTAAATATCGGCGAAGGCAAAGCGAAGAAAAATCAAAAGGATAGTATCGTGAAAAAATGTCTTCTTATGGGCATAAGAGGAGAAAGCAGAGAACCTGGCATACGTTATATCGAAGAGCATGTTTTACAACCGATTAAGAATCTAACGCTTTCCGGACAAAAAATCGCGGCATTTAAAAATGTAGAACTTGTCCCCAACTCCTGCCGTCAGGTATATTCTGAAGCCGAAGCAACAGAGTGCATCAGCTTTGAAATACGATGGCTGGTAAAATCACAGGAAGAAATTATCGCAGAATCGGAAAAAATGTAACAATTTACGATTTGGGATTTTGAATCGTAAATTGTAAAAAGGCGGAATCAAAAGTATCGTAATACTTTAGTTCTATAAAAAAAACCGCTCGTTCCCAGGTAGCGACAAGGCATGCCTTGTCGCTACCTGGGAACGAGCATTTTTGCTTTTTCTAAAATCCAAACTGTTACAAAGTATCGCTACTGCGACGTTTTTATTTCAGATGCTGCAGCAATTTTTTGATATAGGCAGGTTTCAAATCTGCCTAACCCTTGAAAAATGAAAGAACAACCCTGTCAGGGTTAATGCCGTGCCGATTTTTGTGCAGGACGTAAGAATAAAATGTAGCTGTATTGGTAAATAATAACTGCTAAACAATTAAACGTGAAAAATATTGTATGGATTCCGGCATAAACGACAATCTTGCAAAAGGTGAAAAACATACGGAAAGCGTTCTTTCATCCCTGTACAATTTCTGGACAATTATTGGCGCTGTTTTTCTTGCGATGGTAATTGTTCTTTTTGTTTTCAACTACTCTCTTTTAAAACAACACGCTACTATTCACCACGACCTGGAAAATATGTCATCCATGCTTGAGAGGTATGCCCTGTCAAAAATTACGTACAATAGCAAATGGATACAGGCAAAAGAGGCAGAGACGGATAAATATAATGAGGAAATTGAAAAATGCCGCGCCCTGATACATCGTATGGATAGTCAATTGGAAACATTTTTCTTAAAGAACATTCCAGGAAAGGGAATAGTAAAGATTGAAGATGAAGCCTTATGGAGACAGGAATATTTAAAAAAGGTTTCCCGGTTATTTGCAAAATTAGAAGAAAGCACTATCGGCTTTCATGGATCCGCCTTGCCATTTTATGATTGGGGAACCACTATTCCTACATGGGATGAAATCCTGCCCGAACAAAAAAGATTCTGGATACTTGAAGCGCTGGTCAACGCACTTCTTAAAAATACGGGCGTAATAAATCTGGAAAAAATCTCTTTCAAAACTGCGCCTAACAACAAAGACGATACCCACCTGCCGATTTATTCCACCATCCCCTTAACTATTTCATTAGCGCTTGAAGCAGAACGTTTACCATTTTTATTGAATGATCTCCTCACTGCCAGTATTCCATTTGTTATTGAAAATATAAACATTGAAAGCACCGGCAAAAAAACAGTCGGCATAAATTACAGAAAAAACGACGGCAATCCGATAGAAAATCAGGATACTTTAGCGGCAATGCCAACAATTTCTATTCTTATTGATGCATATGTGATTGACTTTAAAACATAAAGAGCAAACATTTTTTTGAGTACGATGGATATAAGAAATTTACAGATTAAACATAGCGGAAAATGTATTGCAGGCATCATGGTGTTTTGTCTTTCTTATACGATGTTTCACACATTTGTTCTGTTGAATGCAAAAACACACAAAATGGTATCATCTTTGGAAGCGTCATCCGAAGCAATTGAAAGAAAACCTTTGACAAGCAAACCGCCTGAAGTAGAAATATCATTAACAAACGCGCGGGAAATGGAATTACGCTTTACCACGCCTCCCCAGCCAAAAATATTGGAACGGGCGTTTGTTTTTACTCCATCAATAAAAGACCGCCGTGAAGGTATTACTCTCAGGGATTTGCTAAAAAAGAGACGCTATCAGGACGCTTCCCGTCTGACGGTAACGGAAAAAGGTGATACGGAATTTATTTATAAAGGCGGCACAGAAGACCTCGCCTTGATTCAGGTGAGAAAATTATATCGGGATGTTTGGAAAGAAAGCAGCTTTACTGTTTCAAAAGGAATGTCTATCGGTGAAAAGAGGATCATCGGGAAAGAAACTATACCTTTTGATACCCGTTGCAAACTTGTGGAAATTATCCCCTCCGCTCAAAAACCGATTATCATAAAAAGACGCATTCTTCAACAAAATGAAAAAGGCGAATTTGTAGGAACAACCATTATGGAAGAACCGCATATGATTACATCATCCAGTATCTTATTTAAAAACAGGGACGGAGAACTGTACAACCTTTGGGCGGGAGAATTGATAAATTTAGGGACAGAAACGGTATCAACCGGTTTTTCTGAAATACAATGACTGGCAATTAATTGAGTACAACAGGAGAAACAGGTTTGATCTCGTTCCCAGGCTGGAGCCTGGGAACTAGCGTTTTTGTTTTTTCAAAAAACTTAAGTGTTGTCAAAGAATAAAATCCCATATACATCACGCTGGTAAAGGAGAAACTACATGAAAAGTGTATTTGTGTTTACCACTTTTGCCCTTTTGTTTTTTTTGCCCCTTGGCACATATAAAACATGGTCGCAAGATAACGATAGCGCTGAAAATAATTCATCTCTCACAGACAATTACTATCTTAAATCCGCAAAAAAACACCTTGAATTAAATAATTATCAAAGGGCTGTTAATGAACTGACGCTCGCTATTTTATTAGACCCCGGTAACGCGGAAGCGCTAGCACTTAAAAATGAAGCCATTTCGCGCCTCAAAGAAGATGCCGTCTTGCCCGAAACAACGAAGGCGGCAACATCCGTTCCTGCAAAAACAATTGATACATCAGAATTGTTGAAACTAGCACGTGCTGCGGCAGAAAACAACCGCTACGATGACGCTACAGCACTGATAGAACAGGTGCTTGAAACAGAACCTGACAATAAAAGAGCCTTGTACTTTAAAAAGAGGCTGATGGAAATAAAACAAAAAGCACCCGCTGTGACGCCGGAGAAAAAAGACCCTTTAGTCACAAAGAGAAACGCAGAAGAAGCGATAGACAGAAGCGTCAAAAACGAACGTCCTGAATTGCTTAATAAAGAAGGTGAAACCACTTCCACACAAACTGTTTCCGCTGCTGCCAAAAATAAGGAACTATTGCAAATGCCCTATGAAGAAACCCTGGAAATTGCCGAAACATTTTCCGGAGATATGATTACCGGACAGAAACAATATGCTTTAGGTTCTATAGAAAACAGAAGGCATCTGGAACAAGAACTCGATGAAATAGAACCTTACAATGAAGAAGCTTTGTATTACAAAGAAAAGGTAAATATAACAAAGCACAAATCGAATTATGAAAATCTTAAAGCAATCTATTCGCAGGAAAAACTACGAAGCAAGGAATATCTCAAGGAATCATCTGTTCCCTACCAGGATATTATTCGTTTCCCGGATCAAAAACAGTGGGACGGTATTTCAAACCGCAAACTCCCTGAATTATCGGCATCGGTAAAGGAAAACAAGGCCAGGACTGAACTCCTGAGAACAATACCAAATCCCACAGAAATACAATTTTCACAAAAAATTGAAGACGCCTTAAACACCATTATTTCCTTTGAATTTATTGATACATCATTAGAGGACGTCATTGCATTCATTCGGGAAAAAACAAACATAAATATGGTATTTGACGCAGATACGGGGGATGTTCCCATTACGTTAAGATTAAACGAAGTGTCTGTAAAAACCGCGTTGAACTACTTGCTTCCGAAAGGATATGAGTATCTCGTTGAAGGCGACATATTGCATATATACAAACAGAAAATGGAGCTGCGGGTTTATGATGTAAGGGACATATTAATCAACCTCGACGATAAAGAACCCCTTGAATTCGATATCACTGCCGCAACATCCAGCCAGTTAAGCATGACAAGGGGTGAGTCTGCCAGGGTAAGAGACCCTTCTGAAAGAGTATTGGATTTAATAGAGATGCTTGTTACAGCAATCGAACCTTCTTCATGGTCTGCCAATGCCGGAATTATTGGAAATCCTACTACCGGAGTACAACGAAGCATCCGGACAAGCGGGCAGGGAGAAGGGAGCATCACCGCCCGAATGGGGCAACCTGGAGATTTGGTAGTAGTGAACACAACGTTCATTCATAAACAAATTGAAGACGTGCTGGCGTCGCTCAGAACCTCTCAAAATCTGCAGGTAAATATAGAGGCGCGTTTTATTACCGTAACGGATGAGTTTTTAGAGGATATCGGTACAGATATAACCCGGTTTTTCAGTGATAATACATCCGTCAGTACAGGTGCAGCTGATATTGCGGGAGACTTAGGCAGTGGTATTGACCTCAACTTTGCCATATTCGGAAATTCTGCATTAAAAGGTTTTTTGAAGGCGGTGCAGGAAAGTAAAGGGTCGGAAGTGCTCACCTCGCCGCGAATAACGCTTTCAAACACGCAGCGCGGGAATATCGCCGTACTGCAAACCAGAAATTACATTCAGAGCACCACGGTTGAAGACGGGATAGTCACTCCGGTTATCGGCACAGTGCCGGAAGGCACAACGTTTGACGTAAGGCCTATCGTAAGCGCTGACAGAAAATTTGTCTACCTGGAAGTAACCCCTTCTGTCTTTGCTATTGAAGAAATAGAATCCTTTACGTTTAGCGGATTATCAGAAGGGGTGAGTGTTGGTGGAGGCGACGGCACCACTTACATACCTCCAGAACAGACAATACAGCTTCCCAGGTTAAATGTCTCTCAGGTGTCTGTGACCGTATATGTGCCGGATAAAGGCACACTCATGATTGGTGGACTGGGTTCTCTCAGTAATAAGGATGAGACAAGCGGAGTTCCGGTATTATCCAAAATACCCATCATTAAAAGACTGTTTACCCGTGATCAGAAAACACGAAATAAATCGAATCTCATCATCTTGCTAAAACCAACAATCATCATTAAGGAGGAACAGGAAAGGTTTCTCCATCTGACAAATGAAAAATCCTATGTACCTTCTGTTTCAAAGACAAAAAGGCAGTAGGCGCCGAGGATTTTCGCAACTTCTCAGCATGCTTTCTTAGTCGGCAGTTTCCAGTCCTCAATCGGCAATCTGCAATCTGCCGACGGCTGATTGTAGATTGCCGATGCCGGTTGCAACCCTGAACCCGCTTGAGGTAATTATTATGCAAAACCAAAAAGGGTTTTCTCTTATCGAACTGATCGTTGTCATGGCTATCCTGGGCATTGCCACCGGGATAGCAGTGCCTGTTTATAATAATATGAAACCGCAAATAAGGCTGAATGGTGCGGCAAGACAGGTAATGGGAGATCTTATGTGGGCAAGAATGCAGGCAGTCAGTCAAAACAACAGATACAGGATAATTTTTTTGAATGAGTACCAATATCAGATTTTAGATGACGATAATAGTAATGGAACTGCAGATTTAAATGAAAAAATAATAACAAAAGATTTAAATGGAAAATATCCCGGAATAACCTTTAATCCTGTCCCATCACAAAATCCTATATTCGGCACAAATGGTTTATTGCACTGGCCTTTCGGTATTACCATAACCCTGGAAAATCCTCATGGGAAAAAATCTCTTACAATTGCACGTACCGGCCGGGTTAAAATTAATTAATATTTTTTTAAATAAAAAAAATGCTCGATCCTCATGATAATGCAGGTTTTTCTTTAATCGAAATAATGATTTCTATCGCAATCATTGCCATTGGATTATTTGCGGTAATGAGCGTACTCATCATAGTAGTAAAAGGGAATGCCCACAGCAACAAGTCAACTACGGCTGTAACCTTAGCGCAGGATAAGTTAGAGGACTTCAGGAATATGGATTATGATGAAATTACCGGCACATACACCATATACAATAATCCTGACTATTATCTGGAAGTAACTGTTGGCAATGACACTCCTATCGTAAACACAAAAACCGTAGCAGTAAGCGTCTACTGGAATCCTGGAACAAGTACTTCGGTACATAATGTTCAATTAAAAACTATTTTTACACAATAGGAATTCCAATGTCAGTTTTTCGCAACGATAATGAATATGGCTTTACGTTAGTTGAATTGTTAGTAGGTCTTGTCCTTACTGTTATTATTCTGAGTACAGCGGTCAAGTTACTTATTTCACAGCGGAAGGCATTTAGTGTCCAGGAGCAGGTAAGTGAGATGCAGCAATATATCCGGTCAGCCATGGACATAATGACCCGCGAGATCAGAATGGCTGGTTGTATGGTAACAGGTACAAGCACAATCAGGACTTCTGGCACGAGCACAATTACTTTCCTGGGCGATATTGATAGCGACATTGCCGCCACCCTTGTTACTAATGCCAATGCAGGAACAACCGTAGTTTTCGTTAGTTTAACGCCAGATAGTAATTATTCGATAGCAAGCACTGATTATATCTATATTTCCGATGGAAACCGTACAGAAGTTATTCCTTCTGATAGTTCCGCCAGTCATCTGGTAGGTGAACCAGACCCGATTTATTTAAGCTCAGGTTTATTGTATTCATACATTGCAGGGAGTACTACCGTTCGTACCGTGGAAAATGTTACTTTTAGTCATGACACGGCTAATTTAAAGATATATCGAAATAGTCAGCCACTTGCAGAAAATATTGAATTTATTAGTTTAACATACGGTACAAATACCGTCACAGGAGCTACAAACACCGTTACCATTGCTATAACAGGACGTACTGCTAACATCGATCCAAATTATTCCGGAGACGGTTATCGGCGCGGAACTCTCACATCAATTATTAAATTGAGAAATCAATAATGGAATTAAAACAATCCAAAAAAAAGTTTTCTCTAAACGTGATGGGTGGACAGGACAAGGGATTAGTCCTTATTGTTGTTCTTGCATTAATAGCAATTTTAGCCATAGTAAGCACAGTCGCTGTTTACACAACCACAACAGATATTAAAATAAGCGGAAATTACAAGACCAGCGTCCAGGCATTCTATGTGGCGGAGGCGGGGATATATGATGGAATTGGCCGATTAATGAATGGCAACATATCAGATGATGGAGCAAAGACAGACCCGGATTGGAACGTTGCAGGTTCTTCTACCGGTTTTAACAATAGTTTCACCGTAACACATCAGGTTATTGACAGCAGTGTTGTGACGGATGACGGAGGCACTCCCCTTTTTCTGATTACATCAACGGGTTCCAGCTCGTCTTCAATAAAGCAAATAGAAGCTGTTGTTCGCCTCGTGTATGCGCTTCCTTTCACAAAGGCATTGGAGGGATGCGACGGTGTAACAATAGAAAGCAATGGTTTTACCGATAGTTATGATTCTGACCTTGGAACTTATGATTCACAGGTAATTCCCGTTGGTACCAGGAAGGACAACCAAAATAATGCATGGGCAAGGGATAAAGGAAATGTAGGTACCGCCAATGCCGGTGCCGATATAACTGTCGATGGCAATGCACAGGTACATGGAAATGCCAGGGCAACAAGATATGTTGGGGCATCCGGAACGGGTTCTCCTGTAACGGGACTGGGAACCCCGGCAAATCTTACCGGATATAGAGGCTCTCCGGACACCACCGGCGTTAATGCCGTTATTTATGGAATCCCCACCGAAAATAATCCACCCACCGATTGTGACCCATTAGATACCGCGACTATTTTTGATGAAGCAGATGATATTGTGGACAGCAATAACAATGCTGAGATAGTCAATCTTTCCACCAACAATCCTTATAATTCATCTAATAAGGCATTCAGCCTTAGTAGTAACGATGCGTTTTCTCTTGGAAGTCCCGGACAGACCAGGAATTATCATTTCAACAGTTTTGAACTCAATTCCAATTCAACATTAACCATAAATGGAAGTGTAACTTTTTATGTAAGCGGGGACTTTGAAGACGCTAGCAATAGCAGTTTGACATTGAGTAGCGGTTCAACGTTGGCTGTTTATGTTACAGGCGAGTTAGATATCTCATCCAATACCATTGTTAATCCGGGGGCGCCGACAGACCTTATGATATATTCTTCTGCCGCATCTTCCAGTAACAGTGACTATAAGATCAGCATAAGCTCAAATTCTACTATAACCGGCGCTATCTATGCCCCTAACGCTGCAATTGACATTAGCTCAAATTCCGATTCGCTGGGAGCAATCAGGGGAAAATACATAAAGAGCCGTTCAAACGCAAAATTCCATTACGATGAAGCTTTTGGAAGGTTGGAAGGGTATCCTGTTTTAGGCTATGAAATTATTTCCTGGAGCGAAATTAATTGAGGGCCTTTCATGATTATCACGTTGGACGGAATTCCGGGGACTCCATGCTTAGTTATTTAAATTAGACTGCCTTTGGCGGCTTTCTCAATGTAGAGCGACGAGGCTCGTCGCTCTACAATTGCAACCTTGAATTTACTTATCATTAAATTAGGTTGGGTTTTTAAAAGACAAAAACCCAACGGTATCCATTTTTACCCACCCCTGTCCCCTCCCCAATAGGGGAATTTGCTGTAGAGATGCACAGCCGTGCATCTCTACTTTCACCGGGATTCCACAAATTTTCCCTTTAAAGAGAGTTTATAGAGTTGACGATAAAGGCTGTCTTTTTTTAATAATTCCTCATGAGTACCCTCTTCTATAATTTCTCCCCTGTTTAATTCAATTATCTTATCACAATGAAGTATGGTTGATAGCCGGTGTGCAATTAAAATAGATGTTTTGCCTTTTGTAATTTTATGCATCGCTTCCTGGATAAAAACTTCTGAAATGGGGTCCATGCTGGAAGTCGCCTCGTCCAGAATGATAATTTGAGGGTCGTACAGAATAATCCTTGATAGTGAAATAAATTGCCGCTCCCCTACCGAAAGATTTGCCCCCCGCTCTGAAATTTTCGTATCCAATCCATCTTGCATTCGATTAATAAACGGCATTAAACCTAAAGAATTAATTATGGACAACAATTCGGAATCCTCCATATGCCTGAACAACGTAATATTTTCCCGCAACGTGCCCGAAAACAAAAAAACATCCTGACTGATATATCCAATCATGTACCTCAACCCAATCTTCTCAATTTTTTTAATATCAATCCCATCAATAAAAATCGCCCCCTTCTGAATTTCATAAAACCGTGTCAACACATTGGCAATAGACGTTTTGCCGCTTCCGGTTACGCCTACTAACGCAACAGACTGGCCATGTTTTACCTGAAAGGAAATATTCTTCAATACAAAATCGCTGTCGTTATAAGCAAACCAGACATTACGAAAGATTATATCTCCCTTAAATTCCTTTTTTGGGATTTCCCTGTAGGGATTTGCAATACTATAATCCGGTTCCTGCTGTTCTTCCATTAAACCGAATACACGCTCTGAAGAAGCCATTGCCCCTTGAAAAATGTTATACTTTTCAATTATATCCCTTATCGGATCAAATAAATTTTGAACATACGTCAGAAATGTCACTAAAACTCCCAAAGTAAGAACACCATCCAGGTATCTCATTCCTCCATACCATAAAATAATGGCAATGGTAAAGCCGCTCACCATGTGGATTGATGGCTGAAAAATTGCAAAGTATGTAATGTACTTTGATTGTTCCTTCAAATTGTCATCACTGATTTCTCCAAATATCTTATAATTCTTCCCTTCCCGGTTGAAAAGTTGAATCACTTTCATCCCCGTAATATTTTCATTTAGATAAGAGTTTATCTGCGCAAGTTTGCGGCGTATTTCACGAAACGAGTTTTTCATACGGGCGCCGAACCAGCATGCCAATATTATCATTATTGGAAATGCCAAAAGACTCAACAACCCAAGCTGTACATCCAGGAGAAACATTGCGACAATAATCCCTGCTATTATGAACAGGTCTCCTATTACGGTGATAACGCCCACAGAAAAAAGCTCGCTGATGGAAGCAATGTCATTTGTCAACCGCGTAACAATTCTGCCCACAGGATTTTTGTCGAAAAACGAGACCGGCAATGAGTGGATGTGGCGAAAGAGTTCCATGCGCATATCCATTGTTACTTTTTGCCCAATCATTTGTAAATTATAGCTCTGAATTACTATTAACAATAGCCGTACCGTTTTTATTCCAAACAACGCAATTGCCATTTTGTATAATAGCGATATATCCCCATTGACAATACCATGGTCAATCGTATAACCAAAAAGATACGGTCCCATTAAAAAAAGAATTGTACCTGCAATAACAATGAAGAGCGATAATATGCCCAATGCCTTATAGCGTAAAATATAAGAAAACAGTTTTCTTATCACAACCCTGTTAAAACCCCTCGTTGGCGTCCTGTCTTTGCTGAAATAGTCTTTATTTTGCATATTCACGTATTGCTTTTAAATAAAATATTTTGTAACAATAAATTAGACCTTCGGCAACTGGTATTGGATTACACTCCACCCCTTCCCTCCACGTTTACGCTAACCTTTAACCACTCCAAACGCCGTGGGTTCAGGGAGGGGCGGGACGGAGAAAGGACAAAATTGTTTATGAGGAAGAGGAATATGTTTGAAAATGGCATACATTATGTTCTTTTATCCGCTCTATCGTTGCTTTCGTTCACTTCATGTCCAAACGTTGCCTTGCCTGCTGAAAACCGGCTATGCTCTCTGCCGCAGGAAGGCTCTGTATGCCTTGTTGCTGCAGTTTGTTCCGCGCCTTACGGCAGTTCCCCTTCCTGAAGTTTACCGTTGGAGGAACGTCAGTTGAGCCACTCGCACACCTTCCACGACAGGGCCCGCCTGGAAATGTCAGGCATCCCGGCAATCGCTGTACCTATTCGATCAAGGATTCCAATAGAAAATTCTTGTCCACATATTCTCATAGTGAACAGTATAAACATTTTCACTCCCGGTGTTAAGCGCGTATTATGATCAGGCTTGGAGGGGGGTAGGGGGGAGGATTGAAATTTAGCATTTCGGATTTCACCATTTGTTTTTGACTGGCTTAATAGAATAAACCGGATATTTCCTTATCCTCTGCGATTAAAATATTTTTTCAATCTGTTTTTTGATATTTCCTGCTTCGGTAGCAAGATGGTAATGATGTTCCGGTGAGAATCTTTCTATGGCTTCAGCAATCCGTCCCAGACATTCCATCGCAAACAGATAAACCCCTTTTCTCGGCGCTTCGTGTCCAACGCTTTCAACCCATACTTCACAAGATGATATTCGTACCTGCGCCTTGAGGGCCAGAAGTATTAAATAATGCTCCAGAGGAGAACGCATTTGATGTTCTTCTTTTTTGCTTTCTTTATCCTGACGGAGATAGTCCTGTTTCAGGCATTTAAAAAGGTTGTGTACAAAAGGCTTAAGCAGACTGTAAACCGGATCGTCTTCAAAATCCTTGCGGTAAAATTCCGAATCGTCAAAGGACGATTCATGTGTGAATTTATTCCAATCGCATAGTTCCGGCAGGGAACTAGCCCACGGTTCAGGTGGCTCTTCTTCCATTTCCTCGTAACGGAGGTCTACAACTCTGACTTCATAATCTTCATCACCATCCTCTTCTCTTATGTCCGGAATCAATGAAATGTCTAAAAACCTTTCCGGGTGTTCGGGGTTGAAGGCTGCGTCCCTCTTTTTCATCAGTTCATAAGCGATGAACTGTTTTTCCATCATCTTGTCCCTTTGTGCGCTTTCTTCCATCATAAGTTGCATACCTTTTTCAAGGCTTGCCACTGAAAGTCCTTCGGCGTCAACCACAGCAATGATGGGTTCTTCTAGCGTGAGTTTATCACAAAATAAGGCATGAAGCAACGTAACATAAATACAGTCAATGCGTTAAGCACAACATCAATTGTATACACTGAGTCCTTGAAGTTTCAGCCGATGTTTGTGGAAATCCATAATGCCTAACGCATTCATCAACAGAGATTCCTTGTCGGACATTTCTTCCAATTTGTAGGTAGCCTTAACTCTCCCTCTGGCCTTTGTTTCTTCAAGCATAGCAGAAAGCCTTATATTATTAAGGGTGTCTAACAGGGTATCTAACGTTCCACTAAATTGTGCGTGCGCTTTTGCCTGATACCACACAATCGCCGCCATTAGGTATCCGAGGACGCAAATAAAAAAATGCACCCTGATTTTCTGATCCGTCCAGTGAAATTGCGGTTTTAAAGCAAGGTGATAGGGGTTCTTGAGATTTCTAAAGGCATGTTCAATTTTTGATTGCCCATAGTAGGCTTTTATAATGTCCGCGGTATCCCAATCGTGATGGTCTGTCATAAGAATCCTGAACCCCAGTTCCCCTTCTATTTCTTCGAGCTTTTTCTGGTCGATTGAAAAATTCAATTGAAACTTGCCTTCAGATACCTCTTTTAACGACCAATCGATAACATCCTTCGCAAATTGACATTTCACTACACTTCTTATCGTATCCTCCAGACCCTCTTTGTCCCGCATCTTTCCCTTTGGATTACACAGATGCTGCTGTAAGAGCTTTAACTGATGTTCTGCCTTTTCCAGAGACTGAGACATTCCCCTTAATTGCCCAACCTTTAATTTCTCGGAAATAAATACGACAACGGTTCTTTCCTGCCCCCAAATAACCCGTTTGTCATGGTACACCTGTATCTTACTGCCGTCAACGTCATATTCCCTGAAATTACACATGGCATCCCCTACCAACTGCTTGTGATGATACGGTGTAAGCGCTCCAACGTAATGCAATGCCAATCTCTCTACAATAGCCATATTGTCCATGGAATTGTTTCCACGATCAAAAACAATAGTGTGCTTTTTGCTGTCGAAACCTAATCCGGTCATCCTGTCTTTTATCGTCTCAAGAACCGCGCTGAACACCTTTGCATCCGCCATGTTCCCCTGATAGGTATGGTGAAACAACGGTATCATGTCGTTACGTGTAACGACCATCGCCAACCCGACCTGCCTGAGATCGTATCGCTTTTGTTTGTTTTTCCCCCGCCGGGCAATAGTGCATCGCAGATTAGTTGTGTCGATATACGTGAAAAAATTGGTTGTATCAAAAAACAGTGTGTCGCTTTGAAGGTTGTATGTTTTAAATGTCTTTTCAATTAATTCGCGCTCGATTTCTGCAATGGATTCTTCAGGAAGTGCATCCATCAAATCCCAGAAATGCTGACTGTCTATTTTACTCAAGCTGTGTCTGAGTAAGTATTCGGCAGTAGTCGTCTTTGCCCAATCCCACCATCCTCTTTTGCTGGTAGGCACACACACTCTCCCCACGGCACCCAACAAGAGGGTACTTCCGGCGGTCAGATTATTTCGAACAGGTTTTTTAGCACAATACTGCCGTGGCGACTTTATATATTTATTAATCACGGAAGGGACGTCCAGGGCATTGGCCACACTTAGCAATGCGGCTACCGCGCCATGTGAATAAGATTTGAGCCGTAATTTTTCGGTAAGACCTTGCAGTTGTTTTAATAAATCGTCTGCCTTGCCAAGATAGGCCAGGACGATGGGCCTGGGCTTGCCGTTAACGCGCCGCGATTCGACAATATACCAATATTTATAACCTCTGGAGTTTTTAGATTGAATGGTAGCCATGGCTATTAGTTGTTAGTGTATACGTAATAGATTAATACTCCGTGTATAATAGTATATACAGGCATATAATGCAATATAAATATAGTATTATTCAGTGTATACATAATTTTTTAGACAAAAAAAGTCGCAACCCGATACAAATCATTGGATTGCAACTTGATGTCTTTGTCTTACACCTTATTTCGTGATAAACTCACGCTAGTCTGGCTTGTTCCATGTAATAATCCAGCCAGCATTCAGGCGACCACGATGTATCGGCCTCCGGTTCACTGGGTCTTATTCGTCTGTTTTCCCTGAAACCTTCAAGCATATTAAGGAAAATTTGAAAGTCTGGCGCAATTCTCGCTATGTCGCTAAGGAAACGGATGCCGGATTGAGATTTTTGGGAGGAAAGCTTGTCCATCTTTGACAGGACGTTACTGAGTAAATTGATTGCGTCTTCAACATCATCCCGAAGATAATAGGTCAATATACTATTTATGCCTTCTTTTAACACCTGTAAACTTTCTATGATTATTGTGACATTTTCACATTCTCTGCACTTAGATATATCTTCCTCAAGGCGGTTGAAAACACAGGGTATGAGGAGCATCAACCGGTCAGGGCCAGGGAGGCGGCCGATTCCGTCCCGCGGGTCATCCGGGTCATGGAAAATATTTTCATCTGCCTTGCGGAAGAAATCATCGAGTTCGGCAAAAACAACCCTTGTTTTTGATATTTCTGTAAGCACTTGTTTGTAACCGGTTATATTTTGTCTATTCATCTGTATCAAATATTTTATACTCTCACGAAATTCTTCCGCAAATTTAACAAATTCAGCGGAATCTTCAAAATACAATTCTATAAATTCCATTATAAAAAGATATAATAATCCCTGAGGTTCCCTTTTAGTTTATGAGTTTTCAACCTTTGTTAAGGGAATAAATGTACATACAAGGGGAACACCAACCTTCATCCATTGAAAAAACCCAATCTCCGGCGCATGGGGAAACAGGATTTTAGCTGTCCGGCAAAAACAAGATTTGGAGGTGTTCCAACAAGCGTCCATATGCCGCCAATATTTGCGCTGTAAGCAATACCCAGCATCAATGCAGTGCCAAAGTGTTTTACTCTTCTGGCCGTGTTGACTACCGCAAAAATGGGTAATCAACGCCATCCCGATGGGAAGCATCATCATAGTTGTTGCCGTATTGGAAAGCCACATAGGCAAAAAGGCTATAGCTATCATAAAACCATGCACAAGCTGCCTCGGTTTATTGCCAATTATCTTTATAATAGAAAGGGCAATGCGCCGGTGCAGGTTACATTTATGCATGGATATTGCAATACAGAATCCTCCGAGGAAGAGGAATGCCGCGTCTTCCGCATAGGGCATTGCAACTTCCCTGCCATTCATAATCCCCAGGATCAGAAACAGGGCAAGAGGCGTCAAAGCAGTGACAAAGATGGGGAGCGCTTCCGATATCCACCAGCACACCATTAACAAGGTTACTGCGGCGGTTTTTTGGCAAACGGGGACATACCTTCCGGCGCCGGCATGATAAGCATGATAAAGAAAAATACTACGCCAGGCACAAAGCCAGCAATACATTTGAAAGGACAAGAATAGTCGTTGTCTTTTTTCCTTTTCATTTTGTTGAATAATGAATATAAAACTACGTGCGATTAATCTTTCCTGTCAATCCATCCCCCCCCCACAACAGTGTCATTGTCGTAAAAGACCACTGCCTGTCCCGGGGTGATGGCCTTTTGCGGTTCATTGAAGTGTACCCTAACCTTGTCTGTTCCAAAGGGGGATACGGTAGCGTGCGCCGGCATATGATGATAACGTATCTTTGCCTGCACTTCCATGGGTAATTCCAGTTGCTGAACGGAAATCCAGTTTAGTGAGGAGGCAATCAGTCCGGTTTCCTCGAGATCTTTGTCCGTGCCGATTATTACTGCATTTTCACGTGGGTTTATATCGACTACGTATCGTGGCGAGCCAAAAGCAACTCCGAGACCTTTTCGCTGTCCGATGGTAAAGAACGGCGCCCCCTGGTGTTCTCCCAGGATGTTTCCCTGCCTGTCCTTGATGGGGCCTGGAATAATATGGTTGCCATATCTCTCGTAAAGAAGGGAATGGTAATTATTGTCCAGCACAAAACAGATATCCTGGCTCTCAGGTTTGTCTTTTGTTTTCAGGTTTAAATCTTTTGCTATCCGGCGGACGGATTCTTTCGTCAGCGTTCCCAAGGGGAAAAGGGTTTTTGAGAGTTGTTCCTGGTTGAGTGAAAAGAGAACGTATGACTGCTCTTTATTGAGATCATCACCTTTTTTCAATAAAAACCTGTCGTTGTGTTTTTCTACCTTTGCGTAGTGTCCCGTGGCGACAAAGTCCGCGTTTAGCATCTTTGCAAAATTCAACAGTTTTCCGAATTTTAGTTCCTGATTGCACATGATGCAGGGATTGGGCGTTCTTCCGTTCAGGTATTCAGTGCAGAAATGGTCTATAATGTGATCAAAGGCTTCTTTAAAATTCAGGACATGGAATTGAATCCCTAGCTGCTCGGCAACGGTTCGCGCGTCATTGGCGTCCTCCAGACTGCAGCACACCTTTGTTTTCGTCATGGCGTCCAGTTTTTCAAGTCCTAGGCGCATGAAAAGTCCGACGACTTCATATCCTTGCTCCACCAGGAGGTGTGCCGCAACACTGCTGTCAACACCTCCGCTCATGGCAATAATAACCTTTGTATTCATGGTAATTCTTTATACTTGATGTTTGATACCTTATCGGTAATTTCTTTGCATTTTTTGGCAAAATATTTAATTCCACCACCTGCACCCCCGCCAGCGTGAGACATTCTTCCCTTTGGAGAGGGGGGATAGGGGGGAAGAGATTTTGGAATTTGTTTAGTATTTCGTGCTTTGTACTTGTTTGTTTCTGGCTATGCCAGCTTAGGAATTTCAATATTTTTGTAGAGACGCATGCAATGCGTCTCTGCATTAATATCCACAACAGAATAAAGTCGTTGCCAAAGGTGGCCTGATTCCATTCTCATTCCCAAGTTCCGACTTGGGAATGTACGTGTCATGGAAGCTCCTGCTTCCATTCAATCGATAAGAAATATTTATAACGCTATAGTTTTTTGAAAAATTCCAATAGTAGCGATGTTTGCCGCATAGTCCAGGCTTAACCCCATGCATTTCGCTGTGTGGAGAATGGCGGGCTTTAACCATGACAGGGTTATGAAATAGCCTAAAGTCATTGCTAAAGCCGGTCTTTTTACGACTATCTCTGCACTGAATACGGTGCGACTAACCTCGTCACACTACATTGTTGGAATTTTACCGCGGTACATGACGCCATTATTCAAACAAACATCTTGATTTCAGGTTGCCTGCTGTGTGCACCGCCTTGGCAGGCAAGCCTGCCAGAGGGCTATTTTTTCAGCAGAGCGGCAATTTCCTGGTCGAATGCGTCTTCCGTCACAAATCCAATGTGTTTATTTGCAACGTCTCCGTTTTTGTCGTAAATAATGGTGGTTGGGTATGCCCTTAGGTTGTAAGAAATAGCGATTTCGTTTCCCGCAAGATAAACGGGATAATTAATGCCGTTGCTTTTTACGAAATCAGGCACCACTTCACGTCCATTTTCATCAAAGGCGATACCAATAATCTCTAACCCGCTGTTTTTATATTTGTTATAGAGGTTTACAAATCCCGGTATTTCTTTTCTGCATGGAGGGCACCAGGTTGCCCATAGATCAACTATTACGATTTTCCCCTTATTATTATGCAAAAGGGTGTTTAATTCAGATACTGTTATTGGCTCCACGGTATCGGTTGAGGCAATCGACATTTTAAAGGTAAAAAAAATAGCCGCCACACATACAATCGCTACATAGTTCCATTTTTGCTTGTTCATTATTTCTGCTCCTTAATTATTTTATGGTTGTTTTTGTCTATTACCCAATGATATAAATTTATACTTGTTTCTCATTTATGCCGGCACATACAGTGAATTTCAAACTTACCGGCAATCAATAAATGCAAAGCGAAGACTGCCTTGCACCTCTCTTCCGGCCTGTTGTGGGGGTTAAGAAATCATAAGGTTTACTGTAATGCATGATGATGCGAGATTCAATACATTTTTGACAAGAACAAATGTATGCATTAAAAACCCGCTTTCGCAATATAGTGACTAGAAATAAAATACGCAAAGGCATAAACTATGGCAAAACGTAAACAAAAAGAACGATATAAAGATGTTGTAATAATCCTTGGAGCAATAGCCCTTCTTACGGCGATAATTTTTATTATGGCCTTTGTAGATAAGGAATTGTTTCTTTACGATGAAATTGGCGACCTCTCATTGGAGGAAATTTTAACAAATGCGGAAGATAAGGAAGAGTTCGTTTCGTTGCTCCAGCGCAAAATATCGGAACAGGGATACGAAATCCAGTTATCGATTCCTGAAAATGAAGAGGAAGACTGTCTGAAGGTGGAATGGGAGCATATGAAGCGTTTTACCGTCTCATTGCTTGAACACCAGGAAGATATGATGTCAACGCTAAGAAGATTTGGTATTAAAAAGGTGATACTTACGAATGGACAAGAAAGCTGGACGGTATTGCCCTGATAATGGGGAATACTGTGCATTCGGCAATCGGCAAATTGCAGATTGCCGAATGGAGACTGTGGACTACAATTTATTGAGAAGTTACCGGTATCTGTTTTATTAGTGTGCATTCCCGATTTTTTGTAACCGTTAATGGGGTTATGGCGAAACAACCCTGTCAGGGTTAACACTACTGCAACGTTTTATTAAAACATGGCGGAAGTCACAAAAAATCAGTAATACTCCTGTTTTATTAAGGTACATAAATTATTATTAAAAATCGTCCCCATAATCAATTATGAAAAACAATCATTGTCACATGTTACTTCCTTATTTTCTTTCCTGTCTCATGTTTTTGATTTCAGGCTGTAGTTTTATAACGGTTTCTTTGGTGCCTACGGTGGGTCCGCTTAGTGAAAAGACCGTTTCGGGAAGGGGGAAAGACAAAATACTCATTATTGATATTTCAGGAATTATTTCTGATGAAAAAAAGGCAGGCTTTCCCGGTTTGACGGAAGAGCTGGATATGGTTTCACGTGTTAAGGAAGAGTTGACGCTGGCGAAGATGGACAAACAAGTGAAGGCAATTCTGCTGCGCATAAACAGTCCGGGCGGGAAGGTTACAGCATCGGACATGATGTATTATGAAATTATGCGGTTTAAAGAGGAGACGAAGAAAAAGGTTATTGCCTGTATTATGGATATTGGTGCATCGGGGGGTTATTATGTTGCGGCTTCTGCAGACAAAATTATAGCGCACCCGACAACGGTAACAGGAAGTATCGGCGTCATTATGATCAACCTTAGCATAGAAGGGCTTTTGCAGAAGGTTGGAATTGCCGACGCCTCTGTTAAAACCGGAGAACACAAGGATATGGGATCTCCTTTGAAGAAGATGACAGAAGAGGATCGGAGGATATTTTCAGAGATACTTAATGCTATGTATGAGAGATTCCTTTGCGTCATTGAGGAAAACAGGGAGGGCATTTCGATGGAGAAGATAAGAGAACTTGCAGACGGAAGGATTTATTCCGCTCAACAGGCGCTGGAGAATGGGCTGATTGATCAAATAGGGTATCTGGATGACGCGGTTTCAATCGCAAAAAAAGAAACTAATCTTACGGAGGCGCGAGTTATTCTTTACCACAGACCCGGGTCATATAAAAACAACATATATTCGCAATTAACCGGCGCAAGCGCAGGAAACATTAATCTTTTCAACATTGATATAAAGACGTTTATCCATTCCGGCGCCCCTTCGTTTATGTATATATGGATGCCTTAGTTATTGTAGCAATCCCCAATCCTCAATCTGCAATTTGCTGATTGTCGACTGTAGGTTGGCAATTATATTATCTGCCTTGATTTGATAGCGTATTTTTTCAACATGCGTTGCAAATATTGTCTTTCTATCTTGCATTCTCTTGCTGCGTTGGTTACGTTACCACTATTTTTATTAATGATATTCATTACATATTTAGTATTAAAGACATC
This sequence comes from Candidatus Kuenenia stuttgartiensis, assembly GCF_900232105.1. Taxonomy (NCBI): domain Bacteria; kingdom Pseudomonadati; phylum Planctomycetota; class Candidatus Brocadiia; order Candidatus Brocadiales; family Candidatus Brocadiaceae; genus Candidatus Kuenenia; species Candidatus Kuenenia stuttgartensis. The sequence continues at coordinate 2,678,892 of NZ_LT934425.1, read as the reverse complement.
AAGGGCCTTTTTTCGCGCTTCTTTGTAAGGATGAGAAAGCAGGTCGTCCAAGAGCATGTTGTTGCCGTCTTCTTTCCGTACAATGGGTAAAATAACATGTAGCGGAATGATTGGTTCATTGGTAAGGGTAACGGCCCTTTCTATTGCGTTTTCAAGTTCACGCACATTACCCGGCCAGTGATATTTATATAATTCCATTTCCGTTTCGGGAGAAAGCCCCTTTATCTGCTTGTTTTCTTTTTTATTATATTTTTCGATAAAGTGTTTTATTAATAGCGGAATATCTTCTTTTCTCTCCCGCAACGGAGGCATTTTTATATTGATTACATTCAGCCGGTAGTATAAATCCTCGCGAAATTCCTTATCCCGTACTTTTTTGAGCAGGTGCTGGTTTGTCGCAGCAATAATCCGGACGTCTACATTTCGTGCAACGGTATCTCCCAGCGGGATAAATTCCCCTTCCTGCAGAACGCGCAGGATTTTTGCCTGAACCGGTGTTGGAATATCTCCAATCTCATCCATAAAGAGGGTGCCGCCGTCTGCCTCTTCGAAAAGGCCCTTTTTATCTTTTATAGCGCCGGTAAAGGCGCCCCTGACATGTCCGAACAATTCACTTTCCAAAAGATGCTCAGACAGGGTGGCGCAATTGATTACTACGAATTTTTTATGCTTTCTATTGCCGTTAAAATGGATTGCCCGCGCCACGAGTTCCTTACCTGTGCCGCTCTCGCCGGTGATTAAAACGGTGGCGGAGCTAAATGCAACCCTGGAAATCATATCCATAACCTTCTGTATTTCTTTCGAATTCCCGATAATGGTTTTTCGCCCAAATGCCTTTTCCAGCTCGGAATGAAGATAGTTGTTTTCTTCAATAATTTTATTTTGCTCAATCATGCGTTCAATATTAAGCATGATTTCATCAATGCTAAAGGGCTTTGTGATGTAATTAAACGCACCTCGCCTCATTGCCTCTACGGCAGTGTCTATCCCGCCGTAGGCGGTCATTATCAGGATGGAAGCATTATTCATTTCCTTTGCCCTTTGAAGCAATTCAAGCCCGTCAATGCTGCCGGGAAGTTTCATATCGATAACAATGAGAGAGAACGAGTTTTTTTTAAATTCCGCAAGCGCCTCTTCTCCCGATGCTGCTGTTTTGACCTGGAATCCGCGTTCGGTGAGTGCGTTATAAAGCACCTTTCGGTATCCCTCTTCATCATCAACGACCAATATTTTAGTTCTGTTCATTTTGGTTTTTTCCCCTTTACCGGCAGGAATATCCTGAATGTTGTACCTTTTCCCGCCATACTTTCTGCCTCAATACTTCCATCGTGCATTTTTACAATTCCGTAGCTGATGCTTAATCCCAGTCCCGTCCCCTTTCCATCTTTTCTTGCCGTAAAAAAAGGATCAAATATCTTCCCCAAATCATGCTTATTGATGCCCATGCCGTTATCTTTTATGCATATTTCTATCGATTCCTTATCTGCGTGAAAATGTGTGCCAATTGTCAGTATCCCTTTTTTGCGGACGTCTTCACGCAAGGCTTCTTTCAGAGATTCTTTTATTGCAAAGACGGCATTGTTGGCAATGTTAATAATAACCTGCTCTACCTGGCTGCTATCCATCATCGTATCAGGGATACGGGGATCAAAATTTCTCACAACGTCAATCTTCTCTTTTCGGTATTGCTTTTCCACAATATTGAGTATATTGTCGATCAACTTATTGACATTTGACCAGCTCATTCTCGGCTCTTTCTGCCGGGAAAAATCCAGCAACCCGCCAATTAATTCTTTACATCGAATGGATTCCTTTGCGGAACCCTCAAGGTATTCATGTAAATGAAATCTGTTTTTGCTGATAACGTTATAGGTCTCCTCAAATCTCCTGCTGTTATTTTTCAGGTTTTCAATTATGGAGGACAATTCCTGTTCAAACAGTTCCTTATTAACAAACGACCCGCAGTCAATGGCAGAAAGAACCTTGATCAGCCGCTGTGTATCTTCAATGATGGAAAGTGTGTTGCTTTCTTTAAAAGTGTTGGTAATCCTTTCAAAAAGCCTCAGACTTTCTGTGCTATAGAGGTATATTACGCCGATAGGGTTATTTAGTTCATGGGCAATTCCCGCCACTAACTGGCCGATGGACGCCAGCCTGTCCGATTGCACAAGTTTATGCTCCAGACTTCTTAGTTCAGTAATATCGCTGGCAACCCCCAATATGCCTATTAATTGTCCCTCCTTGTTTTTTATCCGGGAAGTGCTGAGCAATACATTTCGTACATTGTTTTGTTTATCCACCGCTTCGACTTTCACTCTCCTGCTGGAACCGGCATGAAGAATCTGGTTCACCTGCATTTGTTGTTTGTTGAATAAAAGAGAAATCAAATGCCGCCCTATCAGCTCGTCTTCTTCGTAGCCCCAGTCTTTTATCTTAGGATTGATAAAGGTAAAATTGCCCTGTGCGTCGAGCATAAAGATCAATTCATTTGCAAACGTTAAAATGCCCTCTAAATATTCTTTTTTTTCTTCAAGGGACTCCTTTAGGTTCAGGATCTTTTCACTGGAATCTTTAATATAATACGTCATTTTGTTAAACGAATCGGTCAATTCTCCCAGTTCGTCTTTCAGGTTGTTTTTTATCCGAAAATCCAAATCGCCTGCTGCCACTCTTTTCATACCCCTAACAAGCATGAGGATGGGATTGATAATCCCCCGTGAAACAAATAATGATACAAATATCACGCCGATAATGCATATGCCAACCATGGTGATTGCGCGGTATTTTAATCTATAGATCGGATAATATGCCTCCGATGCATCTGTTTCCACCAGTAAAACCCATTCCATTCTCTTTAAGTACCGTGCGGCGCCAATAACACTAACACCCCGGTAATCCTTGTAAACCCCTACAAACTCATGCCCGTTTAAAAATACAGCAGTGACCGGTTCAGAAGGAACCGATTGCGTTAAAATAGCATTCGTTTTAAATCTTGATTCAGTAATCATCAAATAGTTTTTATTTATAATATATGCCTCGCTGGTTTCTCCCCTTCTGAGGAAAGTGCCGCCATAATCTTTTATAAGCAGCTTTTTGCCAGTGGTAATCTCATTTAACTTCGTTGCGTTATAACGGATCACTAAAACTCCCAGGAATTTTCGTCCGCGTTTCCTAATGATAGGAGACGCAAAGGCCATAGAAGACTCTCCCGTATCCCTGTCTATGTAGATATCCTTAATATAAGGACCATTTTTGCCATAAATAAAATAATCAACATCGCATTCCTTCTTTCCGATACTGTTTTCGTCGCTTGAGGCAACAACTATGCCCGATGGGTTTAAAACAAAGGTTTCATAAAAATCCTTATTCAGGTTCGTCTTGTACACCAGATAATCATTAAATTTTTTTACGACATTTTTGTTGTCAGGATTGTGATTAAGCATCTCTAAATGCATTCGGATAAACTCGTCAGATGCGAAAAATTGTGCCGAATATTCACCCGCGTCAAGAATGGTAAGTATGTGGTTTTTGATCCCTTCGGCGATGAATGCTTCCTCTTTGAGGAGTTCATTCTTAATAGTTTCCTTACCATACCGATATGTAAGTGTAGCGACAACTATGATGGGGAAAATAGATAACAGCAAAAACCAGCAGAATAGCTTTCTGCCAATGCCGCTAAAGAGGGTGACGCCTTTTATCATATACTACTTTCCGGACTGAAATGGTGAAATTCGAGATGCGAAATACGAAAGATGTGCTTGTTTAGCATTTTAAATCATTTTGTCATTACGCGCTCGTTCCCAAGTAGCGGCAAGGCATGCCTTTGCCGCTACTTGGGAACGAGCGTTTTTAATTGTTACTGGGAAACAATGTCATACCGGGTCTGATTTTACTATACGGTATGGGGAACATCAAGCCGCAATTCTTTATTGTAGCGGGAAGTCCGGTCGCCGTTCGTGGAAATAGAATGTGAACGGATGCGTCGGGAGGCAGATGTTTCTGCAACAATATATCCATTGATTTTGACGACAATAATTTAGTGAACCGTGAGCGATCGTTTGATACAATAATACCTTATCAGTAATTTCTTTGCATTTTGCAAAAAAGTGGTAATAGACGTGCCGGAAACAATGTATGCCGCAGGCAGCGAAAAGCCGGAAGCAATCCTTGTGGCCGAAGATGAATATGCCGTGAGGGAAATAATGGAAAAACTGCTTGAAAACAAGGGATACAAGGTGATTTCCGCGGTGGACGGTGAGGACGCGGTAAATAAATTTGAGGGACATAAAGGCTGCATTGATATGCTGCTGTTCGACGTCATGATGCCGGGAATGAATGGCAGGAATGCATATGACCGTATTAAAAAAATCAAACCCGATATTAAAACATTATTTATGGGCGGATATTCAGAAAATATTTTAACAAACAAAGACCTCCAGGATGGGAGAGTATATTTTCTGCAAAAACCGATAATTCCTGATAAATTATTTCATAAAGTAAGCGAAATCCTGAGTACATAGCATGAAGGTTAAGAATTTTGGTAACTATTGCCCTGTAATGGGCGGGAAGGGACTATTTTCTCCCCTTCCTATAAAAAACGGGTTGACCAGATTTTCCTTATTATATTTCAAAGGCATATTGGTTTCTGCATCCATTATTTTCCCATTGCTCTGCTCGACAATTGCTTGTCCTGCCGCCGTATCCCATTCCATTGTTGGGCCAAACCTTGGGTAAATATCCGCCTTGCCCTCAGCCAAAAGGCAGAATTTCAGAGAACTCCCTGCGGAGATGATTTCAATTTTCCGCCCTTCACCACGCAAACTTTCCACAAATTTTGCAAATTGCTCCGAAGGATGTGAACGGCTTCCGATAACCGTCAGATGAATTCCATCTTCGTCCGGGGAACGATTGTTTTCAACATTCTTTTTATGAGTATGGCGTGATGGCAATCTTTCCGAACTATCAACAAGTTCTTTTAATGATAAAACATTTGCTATGCCTTGATTGTTTTCCCGCCTATATGCCCCTAATCCTTCGCATGCAAAATAAAGAACATCCTTGACCGGCACATAAATACAACCTAAAACAGGCCTGTTTTTATGGATAAGGGCAATGTTTACGGTAAATTCGCCGTTTCTCTTAATAAATTCCTTGGTACCGTCAAGCGGATCAACCAACCAAAAAGATTCCCAGTATCTCCTCTCGGTATAGGGTATCTCTTTCCCTTCCTCACTTAATACAGGCAGTGAGGAGACAGCATTGGCATTGCCGGAATTATTGCCGGTAGTCAGGGTTTTCAGGTCTTTTGTAATAACTTCATGCGAATGCTTGTCTGCCAGCGTCAAAGGAGATGTATCGTCTTTGTGCTCAACTGCAAAATCGGTGTAGTACACTTCTAAGATTGCGCGTCCCGCTTTACCGGCGGCGGAAAGAGCGGTGAAAAGATGTTGGGAATATTTTATAGTGTTCATAGTCTTTTATAAAAAGAAAGGTTTGTGCGTTGTAAATTATACATGACGACATATGTTCCCAGTAAACGGCCACTCATGGCTTAGCCCAGCCCACAGTCCACAATCTGCAATTTGCCGACAGTAGACTGCCAACGGGAATGTTTCTTCAATACCATTTGCAGATCAAAACGGGTTTTGTTTTGCTGCCGACAGTGCCATCTCCCAATTGACCAAAATTATTTATGCCCCACACCCACAAACTGCCGTCGTTTTTAAGCACAACATTGTGGAATTCTCCGCATGCTATTGCAATAACATCGGTTATCTCGTTTACTAAAACAGGGCGATAGGCAGGCAATGTAACTTCTTTTTCCGTGGGAGTCGCTCCTATGCTGCCAAATTCCCAAACCTTGCCTTCAATGGTAAGCGCAAGGCTATGATTCCCTTTAGCAGCTATTTCTATGATATCCCGTACATCAGATACGTTAACGGGTGTGTTTCTGTTTGTAGTTGTTCCATCGCCCAATTGACTCAAGCCATTTGACCCCCATGCCATGATTGTGCCGTCGGATTTCAATGCAAGGCTGAAATCGCCTCCCCCGTTCACGGCAATGATGTCGCGAAGATTGCTTACATGGACAGGGCTACACCTGTTGGTAGCGCTTCCATCACCCAATTGTTCCATATTGTTTGAGCCCCATGCCCACAGTGACCCGTCAGATTTAATGGCAAGGCTGTGATACCCCCCGGCGCTAATAGCAACAATATTGTTTAGTCCTGGTATCCGGATGGGAATCTGTTGGTTTTTAGCATCGCCAATGCCGAGCTGTCCCTTGTCATTAATGCCCCATGCCCATACCGTTCCATCAGATTTTAGCGCCAGATTGTGTTGTCCTCCGCAGGAAATGGCGATAATGCCGCTTAATTCTTTTGTTTTAATAGGAATGTTGCTGCTTTTATAGGAACCGTCTCCTAATTGACCCGCCCAATTTCCTCCCCATGCCCACACTGTTCCATCGGATTTTAAAGCAATACTGTGCCACGCTCCTCCATCGATTACAATAATACTGCTAAGGTGTTTTACCTGCACGGGGGAATGTTTGTTTTTGATGGTGCCGTCACCAAGTTGGCCGTATTCATTTTTTCCCCACGACCAGAGAGAGCCGTCTGGTTTTAGCGCAAGGGTATGAAATGCGCCAGCCGCTATTTTGGGCGCAACCTGAACAGCAAAGGAAGTTTTGACCGCCAGTGTTGAAACGAGAAACACAACAACCAGGCACAAAAACAGTTTACATACGGAGAAGATAAAATGGGAAAAAATATTTCTCATAATCGTATTCCTTTTAAATAAAATTCATTGCAAGGATGACACGGACAAACAGAGTTTGTCCGTGCCACCCTTGTTGATCGAAAATATTTGTCTCAATTTTCGTAACACTTTAGTTTTTTGAAAAATTCCAACAATGTAGTACGACCAGGTTCGTCGCACTACAAATCCTATCACTTATCGGCAGATTTTTTTCTAAAAACTAAATAGTGTTGCCTTTATTTAAACCTCCTGAAATGTTTCAGATAGATCAATGCGCACAAATCGTAAACAAAGTGTATTTGTATGGGGATAAGCAGGCTTTGTAAATAGTAACATAAAAATCCGATATATATACTCATTAAAAATGCAATAACAAAATATGCCGGTGAGATAAAGTGGAGTAGCCCAAAAATCACGCTTGCTGCAAAAATGCCAAGTTTATTTTGCAGTACTCCCCGAAACAGTAATTCTTCGGAAAATCCCGCTAAAAGAGAAATTATACACATATCAGGGAGCGTTAAATGAGAAAACAGAGGTTTTAGGTCATGCAGTATCGTTTGCCTCAGTGAATTTGCGAAAGGCATCTTCCCCGATTTTTCCGAAAGAAGAAGCACAAAGATAGAGAAAGGAATAGCAGCCCCAATAGTGCCAGTGAAAGTATCACGTAAAATATTTTCAGTCAGAGGCAACAATTGAATTCTTAGATATTTTGCAAGAACCAGTGCCAACAGTAATGCAAAACCCTCAGTAATAAAAATAAAGAATAATAATTTTGATCTTTTCATTTCATAATCACTCGTGCAAAAGCAGGGACGAAGCATTTACACGTTTGGGTATAAATGCATTTATGACAATTTACAGCAAATGCTTCGCCCCTGCACTACCTTTGCTCTGTTTCTGTTAATGTCATTCCACCATAATCTACTGTCAGATACAACATTTCTTGTCTGTGGTGTTTTTCGGAAAACAGATTCATTTGACTATGCATTGCGTGCAAACATCGTCAATAGTCGGGAGGCGACCCCAATACCTAACCAGACAACGCTTGCGAAAAGTATTCTATTAAGAAAAGATGCTGAAAAGGGAAATGCAAATTCGGCTGCAAACTCCGCCTTGAAATAACGATGTTCTCCTTCTGTGCCTCTACGCACAAAATCTCCGGGAAAGACAACGAACGATAAGGGCTCTTCGCGCAGTTCCCTGGCAATCTTCTCAAAGGTGCCCGCACTTTTCGTATCGCCGATAACGGAAACCGGAATTCTTCCTTCGGTTTTTCCCTTATCAATTCTTCTCTGACGTGCAAAAAATTTCCGGATAGCTGGGATAGCTCCTCGTGTCCTTTGAAGTGATACCAAAGCATGGCGTATACTTCAAAACCAAGGAATAGTAGCATAAGAAAAAGGAATAAAATACTTACCCATGGAGAGAACCGCTTTTGAAATAGCGGAGCTATTCTCATTAATTTAACGTTTAGGAATTTCAATGTTGTAGGACGAAACGATTGCTTCGTCACGAGTGAAATGACACTTCGCTCTACATGAAAAAATTGCCGGAGGCCTAATTTATTGATTGAATTTATTGATTTCCGTCATCAAAAGTGCAAGATCGTTTTTAGATGACGTAAAGAATCTTTTTTTGTCTGCTATTTCCTGATCTGTTCTGGTGGTAGTGGTTTGTTTGTGAAAATTATACGATTGCAGCGGGAAAACAGCCTTGTAGTCATGGTTAACATAGCAAAGACTATCCCAATCGCAAACAACAGTGTATGTTCGCCCGGTAGGTTCAAGGAGATTGTGTCCCAGCGAATAGTCGCTCGCAGGATTTGTCGTACCGAAGAGAGGCATTATGGTTGCGGGGATATCCAGGTGACTGGTCATTTTTGTAACGAGCTGAGGCTGTCCCTTTGGCAGCCAGAGTACTAAAGGTACCCGGATCTGTTCTTCCGTATAGGCGGAGTTGTGTCCCCAATGTCCTTTTTCCATAAATTCCTCACCATGGTCGCCCGTAATGATAACAATGGTTTTTTCAAGCAGTTGATTTGATTCCAAATAATGTATTATCCTGCCGAGTTGTGAATCAAGATGATGGCATGAGTTGATATAACGGTTTTTTATAAGCGTTATATCATTTTCAAGATCCATCCTTGCATAGTTCATGTCTTTAAGAAAGGGGGTTTTGATGATCGACTCTTCCGGAAAATAGTACTGTGCGTGAGGCGATTCGAAGAACATGAATGTAAAAAAAGGCCTGCCTTTTTCCCTGTGCTCTAAAAAATCGATCATTGCCGTTACATGCCTGCGATCATTTTCCCAACCGCTCAGCCCCTTGGTATATTCATGCAGGTTTTTCGAGGGGATATCGACAAAGAGGGTCTTGTCAAACTCCGGATAAGAAAATTTTGCGCTGGTAAACAACTCCATCTGATAGTCGAGGTCAATAAGCCTGTCAATTAATACAGGGCCTTTTCGATGATGCAAAAATTCAAACCAGTAATTGCCGTAGAGTCCGTAGAACATTGAGAAAAGACCCATTCGTGTGCCGTTGCCTCCGCTATAGTGGTTGAGAAACCACGTTGATTTTTTCGCAAAGGCCATAGTTTGCGGCATGATCTCATGGTCAAGCATGTCTGCCCGCCATGATTCAGCAACAAGCCACACGATGTTATAGTCCGGAGCATCCCAGGTGTATTGCATTGATTGTAAAGGATAATGGAGCTGGAGATCATTTTCATTTTCATTGAACTTCAGTTGAACTGTTCTTTTCGGTGAAATGCCAAATTTTTTGGCCCAACTCCTGAAGGTGACCGGGATATAGAGTGGAAAGGCATTTGACGCACTCAAAACGGCACTTTTGGCCTGCAGATGACAAATACCGTATGTGAAGGACTGAAAGCCGAAAAGAAAAATCAGAAAAATGGGAAATAATATTTGATAGCGAAATTTTAACGAGACGAAAGAAACCCTTTGCAAAACCCCAGACCTGGCCATGACAAAAAGCGCCACCTGCAGGGCAAAAAATCCGGCAAAGATCATTACAACACTGATAAGGGTTGAATCGCTGCTGCCAAGCGACTCTATACCGCCCGGTGTGGTGATAAGGTTCCAGACAAAGCCGTTGATATGAAAGTGGTAGAGTTGAAAGAGTTGCTTGTCGGTAAAAATCAGGATTTGCACCAAGGTAAACAACACGATGGTAATTCCAAAAATAACCGCAAGGCACTGCTTTCTGACAAGTGATCGATCATGCCTTTTCAACACCTTTCGTACAAGTATCTCAAGGATTAAGACGGGAATGAATACTAAGAAAAGGTACAAAAAACTGTAAAAGAGATACATCGAAAGGCCAAAGAGGATCGTGACCGTGTCATTATAATGGATCTGTTTCAGATAAAACAGGGTGTTGAAAAGTACTGCGATGTAACTAAGAGTAAAGTACCTCCATAAGACTCTTTTTGCGCTCAGGTTGTTCTTCATGATTTCCCCGAATGCGTAAAAAGGCAGACAGGCACTGCAGCAATGAGGACTGCTCCCGCTTCGGTCTTTACAAAAATAATCCAACGCACCGATACATGTAGCCACGAAAAATTCATAACCAACCTTTTCAATTCGTAAGAAAGAGATATTCTGGTCTCGCCGTTCAGGATGACGGTTACTGCCAAAAAATATAAAATATTATACAGAAGCTTTCACCTGAAAATACTTTTTCTCCGCAGATTTTGCAGATTAGCAAACATAAAAAAACTTTTTAATCTTATCCTAATCTGTGGCTTATAGTCAAATAAACCTGATTTTAAAAATTTACTGGTGGGCCATCGCATTTGCGATTTAAGTATCCTTCCAGACTTGGTACCATTACGGTAAAGCCTCCGAGCGATAGCGGGGTTTCGGGTGGAGCTTCGTTTTTGGCAATCATATACACGGGTTTCCATTCATCATCCTCTAAAAGTGCTGTACAAGGCAAATCCGGGCATTCCCTTACAAACATGGTAACAAACATACCCCCCATGCCACTATCATATAAAGAGCAATACACGGCTTGATACGCTCCGCTGTCTCCAATTGGCGCTCTTCTATCTTGCAACCGCTCTTTAATACTTTAAAATATATCTCTATCTGCGATCGGCTCTTCTCCTCTTGTAATACAGTTTGTATTTACTCAAAAAGATGATTATAACTATTCAGTGTTATCGCGGTCCTCTACGGACAGACGGGAGTCGGAAAATCCACACTCCTCAAACTCTTCCTCTCACAAATCCCCCAAAACCTGTTTCTCCCCATCTACCTCCATTTTACCCACCTAAAATCATCCAGCCTTCTCTCCTTAATCGTCTCACAGCCCGGTGAAATACCAAAACACACCAAAGACCGGCTCTTCCTCCAAATTATGGATAAATCCTTGCTCTCAAATCTCACTCCCATTATCGTTATCGACGAGGCTCATCTCCTGAAAACCGACGCCATCACAGACCTCAGACTCCTTGTCAGCTCTCCGCTTGATTCTTCCACTCATCTCAAAATCATCCTCTCGGGGCAGGAACACCTCAAATATATCCTCAAAAGAGACATCCATGCCGACTTCGCACAACGCATCCCGGTACATTACCACATCCATCCCCTTACTAAAACTCAAACCGCTGCATACATAGACTTCCATCTGAAATCTTCCGGCGCATCTGATAAAATCTTTGACTCAGATGTCAAAGACCTGATCCATGAGTTCTCTGCCGGCATCCCCAGGCAAATCAACGCCATTTCCACCGCCTGCCTGATTAACGCTTCCATCAGACAATCACAGAAAATTACCCAGGATATCTTCCATCAGGCTCTTGCTGAAATTTAATCTTTTTAAGAAGGTCTGCCATGGCCAGTCTCTTTTCCCCTCAACTCTTGCGCTCATTACGAAACGATATCCCCATCGATCGACTCATCGCTGACGTCCTCTCCATACCTCATAAATGCTCCGAAGGCTATTTCCGCTTCCTCTGCCCACTCTGCCCTGAATTCAATAACGCCACCATTTTGATAAGAAAGTTGGATGTCTTGTATTTGTTTTGAATTTTATGCTTTGCCAGAATTTATTTCTTTATTGGTCTATTGTAATGGGTAACCACAAGGAACGCCCCCTACCGATGGTGAATTTTTTAATCTGTGCTACTATCCATCTCTGCAGTAGCAGTGTTTTTAATGCGGATCAGCCGGTTGCAAAGTATCTATCTTAAAATCAGAACAGACTGCCGGACAATTTCGAGCACTTTCGCGGGAAAGATACCGAGTTGGATAGTGCCGATGATTGATATGACTATTGCGACAAAGATGAAGGGGGAAAGGGTGAGTGGCTGAAATTCTCTTTCCGGGTCGCGCATATACATTGCTACCGTTACCCTTAAATAATAAAAAACGGCGATGGCACTGTTTATCACTCCGATAACGGCCAGCCACACGTAGCCGGATTTTATGGCGGAACTGAATATATAAAATTTTCCTACAAAACCGGCAGTAGGCGGAACTCCGGCCATGGAAAGTAAAAAGAGCGTCATGGCAATTGCCAGCCTCGGATGCTTAAAGGCTAAACCGTTAAAATCGCTAATCTTCAGGAAACTATCTTCCTTCTGGCTTACTACAATGACAACGGCAAACGCGCCAATATTCATGAACAAATACGCCAGGAGATAAAACAACACTGCCGATACACTCATATTGTTTGCGGCTACCAAAGCAATAAGAAGGTATCCCGCATGTGCAATGCTGGAATAGGCAAGCATGCGCTTAATGTTTGTCTGCGCTAACGCAATAATGTTGCCGGTTGTCATGGTGAGTACCGCTAGTACCCAAATAGCCTTTTCCCAATCATGGTGTGCCTGACCAAAGGCGGTAAAAAATATTCTCATAAAAGCGGCAAATCCTGCAGCCTTTGGCCCAATCGCCATAAATGCCGTTATCGCAGTGGGCGCCCCTTCATACACATCAGGCACCCATGCATGGAAGGGTACGGATGCAATCTTGAACCCTATCCCTACAATGAGCAGTCCCATACCGGCTAATAAAAGAGGGTCTACCACACTTCCTTTACCCGCAAGAAAAACGGCAATCTGCCGCAGGTTTATCGTACCCGTTGCGCCGTACACCATTGCAATACCGTACAATAAAAAGCCGGTTGAAAATGCCCCAAGCAAAAAATATTTTAATGACGCCTCGTTTGACGTGAGCCTTGTCCGTTTCATGCCGACAAGGATATAAATACTTATCGACATAATCTCCAGGCCGATAAAGATATTCAGCAAATCCGCACCTGAGGCCATGAGTATCATGCCAATGGTGGAAAACAATATCAGGGTATAATATTCCCCATGGTTTATGTTTTCTCTTTGAACATAATTTTTGGAGATAAGGATGGTGAGTCCGGCGCACAGCAGGAATACAAATTGAAAAAAGAGGGCGTAGTTATCAATTGTATAAACGCTGTAGAAAGAAAAGAGGGTAGTACCGGTAAAACTTCTGGATACAATAGCGGCTATTACTACTCCTATCAAAGAGAGATACGCCAGAAAATTCTTTTCTCCCATTTTCCGTGATGAAAAAACATCCATCATCAACACTATCATCCCGAAACCTGCAAGCACGAGAACCGGCAGGATGCTTAAGATGTTAAATGTCATTATCGATATACCTGGCATGGAAAACTCACCTTAATTCATAAAAAAAGGTTTTTGTAATAATTTCTGTCGTCTGTAATTTGCAAACTGCAGATTGCCGGTTGCCGATTATACAGTATTCGCCGAAAGTATAGGAAGCAAATGGGGTAGTTTGCCTCAATTTATTGATAAGTTGCCCCGCTGCTACCATTCAGTTTCGTTCTCCGGAACGATATCAATTTTAGGAATACTCCTGCCATGCCGCGTATCATGGGTTTCCTGTTTTTGCATATTAAACACAACAGGCACTTTCCTTTCCACCTGTTCCAGAAGATGTTTTACGGAACTATCCATTTTTCTCAAAAATGAGTTAGGATAAATGCCTATCCAGAATATCATCAGCACAATGGGAATCATAATAGCCAATTCACGGCTGCTCACATCTTTCAACGTCTTATTCTCCTCATGGGTAATATTGTGAAACATAACCCTTTGAAACATCCATAGCATGTATATAGCGGCAAGGATTATTCCGGAAGTAGCAATTGATGCGTATAAAATGCGTGATTTAAACACCCCCACCAAGATCAGAAATTCGCCGACAAAACCGTTTAAACCGGGAAGGCCTATTGAAGAAAACGTAACAATCATAAACAGGATGGCAAAAACGGGGATTTGTTTCGTCAATCCCCCATAGTCAGAGATTAAACGCGTGTGCCTTCTATCGTAAAGCATCCCGACAATAAGGAACAGAGCACCCGTGCTCAGTCCATGGTTTATCATCTGCGTAATGCCGCCTTCAATGCCCTGAATATTAAAGGCAAATATGCCCAGCATAACAAACCCCAAATGGCTTACGCTTGAATATGCTACAAGTTTCTTAAGGTCGTCCTGTACCATTGCAACAAGCGCCCCGTAGATAATGCCAACGATGGCCATCCATGAAATAACCGGGATAAACGAGTGGCTTACCTCCGGGAAGAGTGGCAGACAAAATCTGATAAATCCATACGTGCCCATTTTTAGTAAAACACCCGCCAGGATGACGCTCCCCGCAGTCGGGGCTTCGACATGGGCATCCGGCAGCCATGTATGCAAGGGAAACATTGGCACTTTGATGGCAAAGGCCAGAAAAAATGCCAAAAACAGCCAGAACTGAACGGCATAGGAAATATCCAGCCGATAAAATTCCAGCAGGTTAAACGTATATTCTCCCGTTGCTTTATGATTCAGGAAAAATAATCCGATTATCGCCAGCAGCATAAATACGCTGCCTGCCATTGTATAGACAAAAAACTTTATTGCGGCATAAATCCTTCTCTGCCCACCCCAGATACCAATAATGAGATACATGGGTATCAGCATAAGTTCCCAGAACACATAAAATAAAAATACGTCCAGAGAAACAAAAACTCCGACCATACCCGTCTCAAGCACCAGCATGGCAATCATGTATTCCTTCACGTTACGTTTTACATTCCATGACGCAAAAATGGCAATGGGAGTAATAAAGGTCGTCAAAAGCACCATGAAAAGGCTGATTCCATCGATGCCAAGATGGTAAGAAACTCCAAATGAAGGTATCCATCGCAATTTTTCGACAAATTGCATATCGTACGTGTTCGCATCGAAGGCAAAATATAACGGAACAGAAATCAGAAATGTGACTACAGAGACAAGAAGGGACGTTACCCTTATCAACTCTTTATGCCGGGAATCGAATGAAAGGATTAAGAGAACCCCAACAATCGGAAGAAAAGTAATTAATGTAAGAATTGGCAAATTCATTTGAACATTCCGGTATTATTATACGAACCCTTTTTAGATTTACTCATTATAAATATCCTTTCAATGACCTACGGAAAAGAATACTGCTTCTGCATCTCTGAAATAAAATAATGCCCGATAACGGATGGTAATCCAGAAAGAATAAACTCCAGAAAACTCCTTAAGCCTTTTTGTATGCAATCTTTGATCGAGCCAATTTTTCTTGAAAATAGCCTACTGTTTTCTATAAAATTTTCCTATCTCAGCGGGCAATCCTGCTAATTCTTCAATAAAATCTTTAGTTTTATGAATTAACATTTATTATGCCGGATGAAAATCTTTCGTAGCCTTCATATACGCCTTCCTTATTTGGGCAGCATTTTTGTATTCTTTAATACTCTCTTCCGGGATTAGCAAGACAAGCTTCTGTACCTGTTCCTTATCTTAGCCAAAGCATCCTTAACTTCAGCAAGACGTTTTACTAGCTAATCATATTCCTGGCGGCGAATCACTATAAGCTCTTCACCTTCGGTGATACGTTTTGGAATGGTAATTTTATATATAGATTTCATTTTCTCTGTTTCCTTTTTTTTGTATAAGAACGGGTTTAACAATCAAAATGTACCCCTAATCCGCCTTACACACTAACTATTCAGCGTAAACATTTCCGTCAAACATTGGCTTGTGCCCCAAACCGAAGCTTTGGAGCAGGCATTTTTAATTTTTCACGGCACGAAATTGTTGCCACAAACCTCATTTATTTAACCACGTCGTCAGTATGAGAATAAAAATACATCCAACCACAATATAAAATGCGTAATTACGCACATAACCTGTTTGAAAGAGGCGAAAGACATTGCTTATCCCGACAAAGAAACGTGCAATTCCGTTTACTGAACCGTCAATCATCATCGCATCAACCCGCTTCCATAACTGAACAGAGATCTTTTTCACAGGGTTGACAAATACGGCGTCATATATTTCGTCAATATAATACTTGTTTAACAAGACTTTATAAGGCAACGCAAACCGTTCTGCCAGCTTTTTGGGAAGTGCCTGTTTTTTCACATACATTTGATATGCAAGCCAAATACCCCCGACAGCAATAAGGGTTGAGACCACCATCATAAGATAGGGAAGCCCCCCGCCATGATGTCCGCCTGCTTCAGAGCCGTGCATTTCCCCATGACCATGTCCTCCGAACACTGGAGATAGAAAATGATTCAAGGCGCTTGCACCAGGTATCCCGAAAAAACCGCCTATTATGGAAAGACCTGCCAGTATTATTAAAGGGGTCGTCATGTTCCTGGGAGATTCGTGCAAATGTTCTTTCACATGAGGATCGACACGTGATTCTCCATGAAACGTCATAAACAACAGGCGAAACATATAAAATGCCGTTAAAAACGCTGCAACAGCACCTATAGACCAATAAATAATATTTCCCCGTACAAACGCCTCCAGCAATATTTCATCCTTACTGAAAAATCCCGCAAAAGGCGGAATACCTGCAATAGCCACTGTGCCTATCAAAAATGTTTTATAGGTAACCGGAATGTGGTTTTTCAAACCACCCATTTTTCTCATATCCTGTTCGCCGGACATGGCATGAATGACACTTCCAGAACCGAGAAACAACAACGCCTTAAAAAATGCATGCGTCATAAGGTGAAAAACGCCTGCCGTAAACGCTCCAACACCGCAGGCAAGGAACATATAACCTAACTGACTGATCGTTGAATACGCCAAAACGCGTTTGATATCGTTTTGCATGAGCCCGATTGAAGCAGCAAACAACGCCGTGGCAGCCCCTATACAAGCAACCACGGTCATGGTAAAAGGGGACAACATATAGAGAACATTACACCTTGCAACCATATAAACACCTGCCGTTACCATCGTTGCTGCATGTATAAGGGCGCTCACCGGAGTGGGGCCTTCCATTGCATCAGGCAGCCATGTATATAAGGGTATCTGCGCAGATTTTCCCGCCGCACCCATAAACAAGAGGAGTGTAATGAATGTTATCGTTATATTCCCAATGGCAAATTTCCCGTGAGACGCCGCACTAAAAACCTCCGTGAAATCAATGCTGTGAAACGTCAGAAAGATGAGCATAATGCCCAATGCAAAGCCAAAATCCCCTATGCGGTTAACGACAAATGCCTTTTTCGCTGCATCAGAAGCGGATTTCTTCTCAAACCAGAATCCGATAAGGAGGTAAGAGCATAGCCCAACCGCCTCCCAACCAACAAACATGAGGAGGAAATTGTTGCTCAGTACAAGCAATAGCATTGAAAAGGTAAATAAGTTAAGGTAACTGAAATAGCGGTGATATCCCTTGTCTTCATGCATGTACCCTATCGAATAGATGTGAATCAGGAATCCAACACCAGTCACAATAAGAATCATCAGGGCGGACAAAGGGTCTACCTGAAACCCGGCTGTTGCATTGAATGATCCGGATTGAATCCAACCGAACAGGTGTTTTTCAAAAAGACGTTCTTCCGGCGGTAAGAAAAGAAGTCCGCAGAAAACAATTACGGAAATGAAAAAGGACAGGCCTGTTGCCCCGCAGGCGATATATCCTACCGATTCTTTACGCAATCGTCTGCCGAAAAACCCGTTAATTGCGGAACCAATTAAGGGAAATAACAAAATGAATGCAACCAGATTAAGCATAGGCCCCCTACCACTTCATGATATTCATGTCATCGACATCAACGGTTTCTTTGTTCCTGAATATTGCAATAATTATGGCCAAACCAACCGTTGCTTCAGCAGCGGCAACCGTCATGGAAAAAAATACAAACATCTGCCCTTCCATAGAGTGCAGATAATGGGCAAATGCCACAAACGACAGATTTACCGCATTCAGCATAAGCTCTATGCACATAAAGATTATGATTGCGTTTCTCCTTATAAGTACTCCGACAACCCCGATTGAAAACAATATAGCGCTCAAAATTAAATAATGAGTCAGCGTAATCATATTACTGTTTCCTTTTCGCTAATATAATAGCCCCGATAACGGCCACAAATAATAAAACAGAGGTCATTTCAAACGGCAAAAGGTAATCGGTGAATAATAGTTTGCCAACTAATTGTGTATGCCCTATGCTTTCGACCTTTGCGGAAGTATAAATCCCTTCCCTGCCCTGGAATAGCTTTGATTTGATCGTCAACCCCATAATAATAAGCAATACGAGACCCAGAACCATTGCCGGTATCCGCTGAAAAGGCAGGCCATCTTTCTGCTTTTGTTCACTGTTCGTCATTAATAACATGATGACAAAGAGGAAGAGGACCATAATCGCCCCTGTATATACGATTATCTGCACTGCGGCAATAAACTGCGCCTCAAGCAAAACATACAGCACCGCTATATTCAAAAAGGAAAAAACCAGATATAAAGCGCAGTATATAGGGTTTTTCTCAAATATAAGGTAGAGCGCCGCAACTACAGAAGTCGCCGCCATTACATAAAATAAATATGGTTCCATTATAGTTTAATTACCATGCTATAATTTTCTTTTTCTGGCAGATTCCAGTAATTTTTCTTTATCTAAAACGCCGCTATTCTTGTCAGTGGCGAGTTCAAAAACGTCCCCGAGAAGAATGGCCCTTTCAGGGCATGCCTCTTCGCAAAAACCGCAAAATATACACCGGAAAGAATCCAGTTCATACATCGACGGATACCTTCTGAATTGTTCATCCTCTGCACCCTCTATGGAAATACACTGAGAAGGGCATACTTTGGCGCACAGTCCGCACGCAACACATTTTTCGCGCCCATCTTCACCGATTTGCAGTTCCGGCAATCCCCTGAATCTTTTGGCAAGCCTTGGCCTCGCATCAGGATAGCTTTCGGTGACACACGTAAACGGATTCAAAAACCGTTTTAACGTAAGTAATAGACCTTTCACTAACGGTAAAATCATAGTCCTCGAATAACCATGATAAGTCCTGTTACTAAAATATTA
The DNA here is from genome assembly GCF_900232105.1 of Candidatus Kuenenia stuttgartiensis. Classification (NCBI taxonomy): domain Bacteria; kingdom Pseudomonadati; phylum Planctomycetota; class Candidatus Brocadiia; order Candidatus Brocadiales; family Candidatus Brocadiaceae; genus Candidatus Kuenenia; species Candidatus Kuenenia stuttgartensis. The sequence continues at coordinate 2,659,752 of NZ_LT934425.1, read as the reverse complement.
AACAATGAAAGTGGCAGCAGAAATTTCCACCCAAAATGCATCAACTGGTCATAACGAAGCCTTGGGAATGTTGCCCTCAGCCAGATAAAACCAAAAAGGCAGAAGGACAATTTCAGCATAAACCAAACAACCCCCGGCAAAAACGGCCCATGCCAGCCGCCGAGAAAAAATGTTACCGCAATGGCAGACACTGTTATCATATTTGCGTATTCCGCCATAAAAAACATGGAAAACTTCATACTGCTGTATTCCGTATGGTAACCTGCCACAAGCTCTGTCTCCGCCTCCGGGATATCAAAGGGGCACCGGTTTACTTCTGCTATAGCGCTTATCAAATAGATGAGAAAACCTAAAGGCTGCCAAACAAGATTCCACATTTTTGATTGGGCATTCACAATATCCACCATACTCAACGATCCGGTCATCATGATAACCCCAATGAGAGAAAGGCCTATAGTTAACTCGTAACTTATCATCTGAGCGGAGGAACGTATCCCCCCTAACAACGAATATTTATTATTCGATGACCAGCCTGCCATAACAATGCCATAAATACCCATTGAAGAAACCGCTAAAATATAAAGGATTCCCACATTAATATCGGTAATGACCATATCTATACGATGTCCAAATACATTGATTACCCCTCCAAAGGGAATAACGGCAAACGTACACAACGCGGGGATCAAAGTCATTACCGGCGCCAGCACAAAAAGTATTTTTTCCGCCTTCGCGGGAATAATATCTTCTTTAAACAAAAGCTTTATGCCGTCTGCAATAGGCTGCAGTATACCATGGAATCCTACGCGCATCGGGCCGAGACGCACCTGCATGTGCGCCAATATCTTTCGTTCAAACCAGATCATTGAGACAATCATTAGTTGCACTACATTAAAGACAATGAAAATCTTAACGGATGCAATGATAAGAAAAATGAGTAGCTTTCTATCCATTTGAAACCTCTTCCATCATCATTCTTTGTCCGCAACATTCCAATATCCCAGTCGTTTCGTAAATCACATTTATCTTTTGTCCGCATATTCCGCAGATAAAGTGCACCCCGCTTCCCTCCTCAGGAGACTTATGCGCAGACGTCCAGACAGACATCATATCTTTCTTCCCAACCAGGGTCATTTCCTTGCCGCAACATACAAGCACCCCAAAACCTCCGTCAACAACAACAACCTTTTGCTTGCATATCTCGCAGAAAAACGTTTGTCCTTTTTTCGCCATGTATAAAACCTCAATACTGCATTTAAATCCGGATTATCGCGGATTCAAATTTGTAATTTGAACCCCACATTTTATACCCCCATGCAGTCAGGAGTTTCCTCCTGACTGTCTCTCACGCTCAGGCAACAGGAGAAACCTGCCGTCACAGAAAATAGGCACAATATTCATGCATATTTTCTTTAGTATGGTATATTTTCCTTTTTGTATTATTTTTTTAGTAAATCTCTGAACATTTTTTTATCAATACCTGCTTGTTTTAACATCTCATTAAAGGTCCCTTTAGATATATCTCGTTTACCTTTGTGGCTTAATCTTACCTGTAATACGGTCCCCGCATCCGTAATTCTTTCCCATGTCTCATGTTTTTGGCTTCTAATCTTATTAAAACCCAATCTCTTAAGTACAAACCGCATATCATCGTATGTATATATGGCCATATTTAACCGTTATCAGTTCGCATAGTTCCCATTTATCTTTACATTCAAGGACCTTATCGACATAAGGCTTATGATGGAACCTATTAGGGCTTTTGATAAATATTTCTTCACGATTCCTGTAATCTTCTGAATATTCTCTTATTATTTCTAAAATAGCATCTAAGGCTTGTTCTGCGGTATCCATTTCGGTTACTATGTCCAGTTCCGGACATTTAACCATATATTTTCCGTTATCTTTGATAATATAAATATTAAGCAAAGGCATACCTTGAACAAATTGTGGCTTCTGTTCATTAGTAATTTTAGTTTTTCCCATATTTTTATCTCTTTTCTTGCCTGATAATTATGAACACTTTAGTTTTTTGAAAAAGCAGGGGCGAAGCATTTGCTCGTTTGGGCATGAACGCATTTATGACAATTTACAGCAAATGCTTCGCCCCTACACTGCGATTATTGGAATTTTTCAAAAAACTAAAGTGTTACAATAATTAAGATTTCTGTCCACCACGCAACCCATTTTTTGCCCATAATTTCTTCAATTTTATATTGTTGATCCCGTCATCGTTCGCACAAAGCGTTGTTAACATATAAACCCATTGGTTCAGGTCGCAGACCTGAATCCGCCAAGGAGTGTTGCCAATTAGTCTATTCGAATAACAGCCCGGAATTGCCGCCCATTTTATAGGCAAAACGCAAATAAGTCACATTGTTGTTCGTGACTGTCTTGCTGCCAGAAAGAGGATAGCAATCCCGTGCGGATTCGTTTAACGAAAACACCATGTCTACTTTATTACATCCTTTTTTTATTCACCTTGGCTCAGGCGTAACACCAAATCAGAAACAGTATAAATCTTCACCGGTGTATATGCCTGAGATATCAAGATATTAACAGGTGAGTCTGCATATGCATCTGGCACAAAAACTATGCCCGGAGGAGATTTCTTTGTTACCCTTGCTCTCAGTTTTAATTTTCCCACCCGCGACTCAACCATAACCATATCCCCATTTTTAATCTGCATATCCTTTGCGTCTTTTTCGTTTATTTCTACACAACATTCAGGGGCAATCGAAACCAATGCCCTTGATTTTGCTGAATAAGCGCCATGGTGATTCAGGCTTGCACCTGTCATTACGATGAAAGGAAATTCTTTTTCTACATTCACTTTCAGGAATTTACCCTGAATCGCAAAAAACGTGCAGGTATTTGATTCTTTTTTTTCAGGAAACGATGAAGGCCAGTGAAATTCCTTTCGCTTCAGGCGGTCATAACTTAAGGATGAATAAAGAGGGGCTGCCTTTTTTATTTCATCCACAATTTCCGTTACATTCGCATAGGGGAAAGCATGTCCCATTTTTTCTGATACATCGCAGATAATTTTCCAATCAGCCTTCGATTCACCCACAGGTGAAACAGCCTTGTTTAATCGCTGCGTGATCAATCCCATACTGGTATAAGTACCTTCTTTTTCGGCAAATGTAGCAGAGGGGAAGATCACATCTGCCTGTTTTGCTGTTTCCGTCATAAATGAATCCTGAACGACAATAAATTCCATATTCTTAAAACTATCTCTTATCTCTTTTCCGTTCGGATACTCCGTGACAGGATCTGCGCCCATTACGTAAAGCGATTTTATGCTCCCATTTTTTGCGGCGTCAATCAGATTTAAGGGTTTTTTTGATAAAAGATCTTCAGAAAATTTTACGCCCCACAATTCTTCAATTCTCTCCTTATTCGATGCATCGTTTATATCAAGATAACCGGGTAATGATTCCGGAACGACTCCCATATCGTTTACCCCCTGCGAATTATTATGATATCTTGCACAGAAAAGAGACACCCTGCCAGGATGAATTTCACTACGATTGGAAATATCAATCAATGTGCAAAGGTCTAACAGCGTTTTTATGGTATCCGCACCAAGCGGGTCTTCAATAACGTCTTTGCCGTAAACAATGCAACAGTTGCCCGGTTTCGCCAGCAATCCGGCAGCGTTGCGTATCATTTCAGGCGAAACTCCCGTCAATCGTTCAACATCAATTAAACTAAGATTTTCTACCGCTAAACGTAAATCGCTAAGATTACTTGCCGAAGACTCTAACTTTTTAATATCAACAAGTTTATCCTCAACAATAACTTTGATTATTGCGTTGAGCAATATATGCTGACTTCCCAAAGAATAGTTTAGTCGCGCTTCATTTGGGGCGGTATTTTTAAAAATGATAGTGCGCGGGTTGGCGATCACCACATTTGCGTTATTCAATTTTATTGCCTTCCTTGCCATGCATCCTATGACGGGAAGTGCCTCGGTAATATCCACGCCAAAAAAGAACAGGGTGCCGGCATTTTCGATTTCCTTCAATGGAGCGGCTGCAAACCCGCTTTCAACTGATTTATATAAAACGCTATTTAAGAATGGCGCCCTCATATTTGCTATGTTGTCAATACAATTTGTCCTCAGTACCGTTCTGCAAAATTTCTGAAAAAGGTAATCTTCCTCGTTGGTACATTTTTCAGAACCGATGCCGCCTATCGTATTGCTGCCATGTTTTTCAATAATTCGTCCAAGCGTCTCCGACACAAACCCAATCGCCTCTTCCCACCGGACAGCCTGAAATTCACCATTCTTTTTTATCAATGGGGTGGTTATTCGTTCAGGGGAATGAATAAATTCATGCCCGAACCTTCCCTTCACACAAAGATTTCCCTCATTTATTCCCAGTTTATCTTCGGAAAGCACGCGCCTGACGCTTCCATTTTTTGTATTTAAAACAATTGTGCAGCCAACGGAACAATATGGGCAAATTGTCTGAAAACCCTCGAATTCCCACGACCTGCCGCTGAACTTCAGCGTTCTGTCCTGCCAAGCACCTGTCGGGCACACAGCCAGACACCCTCCGCAAAAACTGCAATCCAATGGCCTGTCAAAGGCGGTTCCAATAACCGTTCTGAACCCGCGGTTCTGGAAGTCTATGGCGCCAACACCCTCTATTTCCTTGCAGGCGTTTACACAGCGTCCGCACAAAACGCACCGGTTTCTGTTTAATTCCAAAACCGGATTATCCCGAATTACCGGAGCAGACATCCTTGCCGTCTTGAATCTTCCCAGAGGGGATTCCTGTTCATGGGCAATATTTTGCAGTCCGCATTCTCCGGATTTATTACAGGTGGGGCAGGCAAGTTCATGATGAGCAAGCAGGTATTCCATTACCGCTTTTCTATGGCGATTCACTTCTGCTGTATTTACTTTTACGCTCATCCCCTCGGATACCGGATGTGCACAGGCGAAACGGCGTCTTGTTTGATTCCTTTCAGTAACTTCAACATAACAAAGCCTGCATCCGCCAAACTGGGATAGTTTTGGATGGTAGCACAGGCCTGGAATATAAATATTATTGTCCAATGCCGCCTGAAAAATATTTGTGCCTTCAGGCGCTACGATTGATTTATCATCTATTGTCAGATGGATAATTTTCATTTTATTGCCAGGAAATTACATTTTTCGTAACACACATTACATTTAATACACTTTGCTTTATCAATAAAAGCAACTTCCGTCTTGCTGCCACTGATTGCTTTGACAGGACAATTACGTATACAGACCTGGCATTTAGTGCATTTATCGGGGATAACCTCATACCTGTGCAACGCCGTACATGTGGCGGTGGGGCAAATTTTGTCTCTGATGTGAGCGATATATTCGTCTTTAAAATACCGCAAAGTGGACTTGATTGGATTGGGCGCTGATTGCCCAAGACCGCAAAGGGACATGGTCTTCACCTCTCCGCACATCTCTTCAAGCATTGCAATATCGCCCTCTTCACCCATTCCCTGAGTAATCCGCGTAAGTATATCAAGCATAAGGGTTGTGCCTATTCTGCATGGAGGACATTTTCCGCATGATTCCCGTGCGCAAAAATCCATAAAAAAGCGAGCCATTTCCACCATACAGGTGCCGTCATCCACCACTACAAAACTACCTGAACCCATCATCGCGCCAATTTCCAATAATGATTCGTAGTCGATAGGAAAATCCAGCAATGATTCAGGCAAACAACCGCCGGAAGGCCCTCCAATCTGAACGGCTTTAAACCGTCTTTTCCTGGGAATCCCCCCTCCTATATCAAATACGATTTGCCGGATAGTTGTGCCCATGGGAACTTCTACAAGGCCCGGATGTTTTATTTTCCCCGTTAATGAAAATATCTTCGTACCTTTGCTTTTGTCTGTTCCCATCTGAGCATACCAACCTGCCCCCTTATTCATTACAAGAGGGACATTCGCAAAGGTTTCCACATTATTTAACACAGTTGGCTTATCCCACAGTCCCGCCTCTACAGATTGAGGGGGCCTTGTGCGCGGCATTCCCCGCTTGCCTTCTATTGAATATTGTAATGCCGTGGACTCTCCGCAGACAAAAGCACCTGCGCCTTCCTTTATGTAAATATTTAAGCTGTATCCGCTGCCCAAAATATTCTCACCCAAAAACCCATATTTTCCTGCCTGCTCAATAGTATGCTTAATCCTTCTAACCGCCAGAGGATATTCCGCACGGATATATATGTAACCACTGGTTGCGCCAATGGCGTATCCGCCAATAATCATGCCCTCAAGGACTGCGTGCGGGTCACCCTCCAGTAGACTTCTGTCCATAAATGCACCAGGGTCGCCCTCGTCAGCATTACAGATAACAAACTTTTCATCGGTAGAATATTTTGCACACGACGCCCACTTATTGCCGGTAGAAAACCCACCGCCCCCTCTTCCTCTCAAACCTGACTTAGACACTTCCTCAATCACCTGCTCCGGACTCATTGTCTTTAGTACTTTTTTAAGGGCTTCATACCCGCCGCGGGCAATATATTCCTCAATGCTATCAGGGTCAATGTAGCCGCAATTCCTCAAAATCTGCTTGCGCTGCGGTCTATTAATGATCAGTTCATCAAAAAAAGGAACTAGCGGATATGGCTCTTCGCACCCCTCTTCCGCAACCATTTGAGACAATACATGGTTTTTAACAATTTCCCCTTTTCTTACGTGTTCCTCCAATAACAGAGGGACGGTCTGCGGCTTCACATTTTTATACGTTACCCTGGTACGGCCAGGGATTATTATATCAACAAGTACTTCATAGGAACATAAACCAATGCACCCTGTATGAACAATATCCGCCTGAATCTGTTGTTTGGCAAGTTCGCTTTCGATACTTTTTAATACCCCCCTCGCGCCAGCGCCAATGCCACATGTTCCCATGCCAACAATTATCCTGGCCCTGGCGGGCATTGCATCCACTTTTGAACCTTCAGACCTTTCGTCAAGAACCATTTAGCAGAAACTCCTCAACAAGGACAAGCCAGAACCAAACAAATAAGAAAATCTGCAACCTGCAACCGGCAGTCTCCAGTCGGCAGTCTGTAGACTGGCAACTTCGGATTTCACAATTAACCTGACTTCGAAGCTAATTTTATACACTACATTGAATATATATGCGGAAAGCCTGTATATTCAATAGTTTTCGCTTCCTTTAATAAAAACATAAACTATTCGTGTAGTGTATACAATATACACTATACATAACATGTTTAAAGAATTCAATTAGTCGAAAAGACATTGATTTATCTTACTTTATTGCTCTTTATAATTTGTAGTGTATAAATTGAGCTTGGAATTTGGGAATTAAATGTACTGCAAAAAATGCAAAGAAACTACCCACAAGCTCTAACCCTTTATCTCGTCTATTATATTCCCAACGGTATTATGCGACAGTTGGCCATAAACATCTTCATCCACCATTATAACCGGCGCAAGCGAACAGGCGCCCAAACAAGCCACCTCTTCGAGGGTAAACATTGTATCTTTTGTTGTCTCCCCTACAGGAATGTCCAGTTTTTTGCCCAGTTTTTCAATAATTTGCTTTGCGCCTTTTACATGACATGCAGTTCCGCTGCATGCCTTAATGATATGCCTGCCGCGTGGTCTCATATGAAACTGGGCGTAAAATGTCGCAACACCGATTATCTCATTCACGCTTATATTCAATCTTTCCGAAACAAAATCAACAACCTTCTCCGGCAAATAACCATATGCCGTCTGTATCGTCTGCAAGATGGGAATGAGCGAGCCCCTGCCGTGTTTATACTTTTCTAAAACATCTTCTGTCTTAGAAAGATATAATGCTTCATTCTCAGCGGATTGTATATTTGTTTCAGCCATTTTTGTTTTTAACGATCAATTTCACCCAAAACTATATCTAAACTCCCGATTACGGCAACGACGTCGGGCAGCATCTTTCCTTCCACCATTTTTGGCAACGCCTCAAGATTTACAAAAGACGGCGGCCTGATTTTTAAACGATAGGGACGGTTCGAACCGTCGCTGACGATATAAAATCCCAATTCCCCTTTCGGGGCTTCCACACATGAATAGACTTCGCCTTTTGGCGGGCAAATGCCATCGGTAATTAATTTAAAATGGTGAATCATAGCCTCCATGTTTGTTTCCACCGCTTCTTTTGCCGGCAATGCAACAGCCGGGGCATGGGCAATGTGATCTCCTTTCGGAAGAATATCCAAGGCCTGTTTAACAATGTTGTTGCTTTGAATCATTTCCTCAATACGCACACGGTATCTGTCGTACACATCGCCATGCACTCCCAGTGGAACGTTAAAATCGTATTTGTCATAACTGGAATAAGGTTCTGCCTTTCTTACGTCCCAGTCCACCCCGGAACCTCTTAAACTCGGCCCGCTCAACCCGTAATCAATCGCTTCTTCCGGGGAAATATAACCAACGCCAATTGTGCGTTTTTTCCAAATCGGATTATCTTTTAATAGTATTTCATATTCCTTCAGTTTTGAAGGAAATTCATTCACGAACTTTTCAACGCTTTTCAGAAAACCTCCGGGCAAATCGTGCGCAACACCGCCAATCCGTATATAGGAAAGATTCATTCTCGAACCGGAAACCATCTCGAAAATATCGTAAAGCGTTTCCCGTTCGCGGAAACAATAAAAGAAAACCGTCATTGCCCCTAAATCAAGGGCATGCGTGGCCAGCCACAATAAATGGGAAGATATCCTTGTAAGTTCGCAAAGCATAACCCTTATATGCTGCGCTCTTTCGGGAATTTCAACGCCGATTAATTTTTCAACCGCAAGCGCATACGCTAAATTATTTGAGAAAGGCGCCACGTAATCAAGGCGGTCGGTAAGGGGAATGAATTGATGATATGTCTTGTATTCTGCTAGTTTTTCCACGCCCCTGTGCAGAAATCCAATATCAGGCGCCGCCTTTGTAATGGTTTCGCCATCCATCTCGAGTATTAACCGGAGCACGCCATGAGTACTCGGATGCTGGGGTCCCATATTGATGGACATCATATGAGTGGTTTTTGCGGAAGTAGCCGTAGTCATGCTTCATCCTTTCTGTAGATAGCTCTCAGGCTCGCAGGCTGTCTTCCATCTATGGGATAATCTTTCCGCAATGGATGGCCTTCAAAATCTTCCGGCATGAGTATCTTCCTCAGGTCGGGGTGACCCTGAAACTGAATGCCAAACATGTCATAAGTTTCTCTTTCGTGCCAGTTTGCCGTTTTCCAGATATGAGTAACAGTTGAAATGGTTGGATTATCAGAGGGAACGGGAACTTTAAGACGCACTCTGTGTTTCTTTTGCATAGAATACAGGTGATATACTACCTCAAAAACACCATTTGTTTCAATTTTATCAACGCCACATACATCGGACAAATAATCACACTCAAGCTCCTCGTTTTTCTTAAAAAACTCAGCTACCTGCATAATGTGTTCTTTTTTTATAACAAACGTCAATTCCCCACGAAAATCATAACAATCGGTTATCGCTTCTGGGAAATGAGATTTCACTAATGTAATAATTGAATCATTATTCATCGCGGCATACTTTGAAATATTCTTTTATAGTGATCCTTTCTGGATTTTCTTCTGTATTTCCATGATAGCATGAATCAACGCCTCGGGTCTCGGCGGACAGCCCGGAAGATAAACATCCACCGGTATTACTTGTTCAAGTCCCTGTACAACGCTGTACGTGTTAAATACCCCCCCGGAAACAGCACAAGCGCCCATCGCAACAACCCATTTAGGCTCAGGCATTTGTTCGTATATCTTCTTCGCCACTGAGGCCATTTTATAGGTAAGCGTACCCGCAACAATCATTAGATCTGACTGCCGCGGAGAGAATCGAAACACTTCGGCGCCGAAACGTGCAAGGTCATGACGCGGCGCTACAACGGCCATCATCTCTATTGCACAACAAGCCAAACCAAAGGGCATTGGCCAAAGAGAGGATTTTCTTGCCCAATTTACCATTGTTGTCAAGGTGGTTGTCAGAATATTATCACCCAGATGGCTCTCTATTCCCATTCCAATCCCCCCCTTTTCCAAATGTATAAATAACAAATAAGCAATATGCCAATAAATATCACCATTTCAATGAATCCAAAAAGCTTTAATGACTTAAAGGCAACTGCCCATGGATACATAAAGATAACCTCTATATCAAATACAACAAAAAGCATTGCAATCAGGTAAAACTTTACGGAAAAACGTTCGTGCGCGGACCCCACCGGCTCAACGCCGCATTCGTAAGGAGTAAGTTTTTCTTCGGATGGTTTTTTCCTGCCAAGGATCTCTGAAATCCCTACATTGGTTAGTGCAAAACCGAGTGCTACAAAGAATAAAATTAAAATGGGCAGATATTGTATCATTTGACCGGGATTATAGAACTATTTATGAAAAAGTCAAAAAGTTTTAACGAAAGTTAAACAGTAAGAAATAATACCCCTTTCCAACAAAGAAATGAGACATAGTATAATCATCTAAAATCAATTTATCAAGGGCATAAAACACAAAATCATTAAAATATTTAGCAATACTTAACAAATTCGTAACTATTCAGTGTAATTTATTAAACTACCGGAGATAAGAGCGCAACTCGTTCCCAAACAGATACTTCACTATGTTCAGTACAAGGTTTGGGAACGAGCCGTGTATCGTTTACGCTGAATAGTTACACAAATTCAGGTAAATACCCCAATTAAAAATATATTGAACCCTTGCTAAACTTTTTCTGTATTTAAGATGTTTCCTGTTTTATAATGCAAATATATTGACGCTGTTGTTCTTAATTCTATCCATGCAGAAAGTTTTTTCGCCTATAATGCTTTTATGAGTAGCTACAAATCCAGCCTGGCTTTTCTTATAGTTTTCATATCCCTGTTCTGTGTTATTATGTTAGGTACGCCGGAATTAGAAGCGAAGCATTTGGAACCTTCCAATGATTCACAATCGATCCATATCGACACTCAAAAAGAAAGAGATTCTTTAACGGTAGAAGAAAATGGTACACAGACTACTGCAGGGGGCAATAAGCCCATTCAAACGCCGGATAGTAATAGCAACAATATCATAACAGAAAAAGAAGAACCTTATATTATTTCTGAACATGAAGAAAATAAGTATCCGCAGAAAATAGCACACCCCAATGAAGATGACCGGCCGATTGTTCCCACAGAAGAGGCGCTTTCGGATACCACAGAGCAAGATAATATCATGGCTACGCCAACACCGATTCTCTCTGTTATACCTACGGGCTATGGGCACTCTTTGGTTGAAAAAGAAAAGGAAATCCATACACCAACACCATCGCCAGAGGGAGAATTATCTCAGGCTATTCCTATTGAGATAAGCGCTCCGCATGCAACAGAAGAGCATCTTGAAGAAGAATCATCGATAAAAGAGGTTCCGCCACAGCATGCCATCACTACAGAGAGTCGCAGCGATACTGATATTCTTGCAGAAGAGGCACTTTCGGATACCACGGCACAAGATAATACACTTGTTACACCAATGCCGATTCTACCTGTTACACCCACTGTCCATGGGCAGTCTTTGATTGAGGAAGAAAGGGAAATCCACACGCCATCTCCGGAAGTAGAATTATCTCAGGCGATTCCTATTGAAAACGAAACTCCTCATGGAACAGAAGAGCATCCCGGAGATGAGTCATCGATAGAGGAAATTGAGCCGCAGCATGCTATAATTACAGCGACTCCGGGAGATGCTGAAGAAAAAGGCGCCATCTCCGCCATGCCTGTTCCAACTCCGGAATATCCTGCTGCATCCGCTCACACAGAAGAATCACTGGTTCCGATAGAAAAGGATAAGCCATCGCATGATGTAGAACGCGGAGCGCCAACTATCCCCTTGGAGTTGTTGCCGTTTACGCATATTGAAGGTTCTTCTCAGGTGAATGAAGAGAGAGATGCTGGACTGCCAACAAAGGATACCGATGAATCAACAACAGGAATAGCTTCAGAAGAACACCGCTTAGACACTGTGAAAGAAGAGGGAGTTTCAAGGCCTGCCTGGGATATATTGCACAAAGATCCATCCCATAGTGTGATCCTTGCCATCGCCATAATACTTATTGCTGCCAAGATAGGAGAATTGCTGGCAAAAAACGTTCAGTTGCCTTCGGTAGTGGGTAATCTATTGGCAGGACTAGTGTTAGGCAATATCTATATCTTTACCGGAGGGGATTTTTTCGAATTTCTCAAGACAATGCCCTTTTTAAAGATGATATCATATTTTGGAACGTTGATACTTCTCTTTACCGCAGGGCTTCATACCGATATCAGGATGTTATTACGGGCAGGGGCTTCCTCTTTACTGGTGTGCATGGGCGGTATTATCGTCCCTGCCGGACTGGGTCTTGTGGCAGGGCATTTCTTCCTTCCTGATGCCTCAAATGGTACAAAGATGCTTTTAGCAATTATTTTGGCCAGTACAGGAATGGGATTATTAACGGCAATTTTAGGCGAATTAAAGGCTATGAATACCCTGGAAGGAAGGATACTCATCGGTGCCGGCGTTCTTACAGAGATCATGGTTATTTTATCCTTCGGCCTCGTTAGCGGATTTGTCGCTCGTGAAGGGAATTCTTTCCTGCATATTTTAGTTAGCGTGTGTATCGCAATTTCTTTCCTTACCATTGCGTTAGTAATTATTTTGAGATATAGCGAAAAATTCGGCAGCTTTTTAACGAAAAGAGCTAAAGAGGGATTAAATATTCCTATTGTAATAGTTTTGTGCCTCTTGTTAGCCTTTATGACTGGAACAATTGGGCTTCATACAGTAATAGGGGCATTTGTTGCAGGGTTATTCCTGCGGAATGTAAAACTAAGTGATTCCGACGAATTCGACGAAGAAGAATATCGTACTATTGAATCTTTTATAAGGCCATTTTATAAGATTATAGTGCCAATACTTTTTGTTAAAGTGGGGGCGCAGGTTGATCTAATGAGTTTTTTACATGTAAATACAGCGATCCTCGGACTTGCTATAACGGGTGCCGCTATTGCAGGAAAGATGTTTTGCAGCGTTTGCCCGATTGAGCGCGGAGTAAATCGTTTGACTATAGGCATAGGTATGGCGATAAAGATGGAAGGGACTCTAATACTTGCAGGAATAGGCAGAGATATGGAAATATTTAACAGCGCCGTATTTTCCTCTGCTATTATGGTAATCGTGCTTACCTCTATCATATGTCCTTATTTTTTAAGGGCATTCCTGCAGAAGAAGGGCGACGCACAAGACATCGTCTCTGTTGCAAAAGCAGAAGAAGGAATTAAAAAGGGCTGCGTTAAACTGAATACACAGGGGTAAAAATGATTCACTATCGGAAAATCCTTTGTCCCGTTGATTATTTAAATTGTGCCATGAATGCGCTTGCATATGCGGCAAAATTGGCAACAAGGGAAACTGCCAGGCCTTTATCTTATTTATGTAAAGGAAGAACATGCCTCTGATTATGGCGGGCTTAAATTTGACACGGAGTTAAACCGTACCGAGGAAACGGATGCAGAGATAGAACAGAAATTTATTAGCAGTATTCCAGAAGAAATAAGGTGCTGTATAAATATTGAAATATTGATGAGGGCGGGGGACACCTGTGAAGGGATTTTAAAAGCAGCCAGAGATATTGGGATAGATCTTATAGTTATGGGTACTCACGGCCGTACGGGCATTTCCCATATGTTTATTGGTAGTGTGGCAGAGAAGGTGATAAGAAACGCCCCTTGTCCTGTATTGTGCATAAGGGGGTAAGGCTGTCAGTAATCTACAGTCGGCAAATTGCAGATTGAGGATTGTATTATTTTGAGTATACGTTTAGATTCAACCGGATAACCTCGAAATATCGCGGCAAGCTTTTCTACCGGCTTCTTCAAAAGGCAACACAAATAGAACCGACGACATTTGATAAAAGTCAAAAGGTTTTAACGAAAGTTAAATCGTAAGAAATAATACCCCCTTCCAACAAAGAAATGAGACATAGTATAATCATCTAAAATTAATTTATCAAGGGCATAAAACACAAAATCATTAAAATATTTAGCAATACTTAACAAATTCAGGTAAATACCCCAATTAAAAATATATTGAACCCTTGCGAAACTTTTTCTGTATTTAAGATGTTTCCTGTTTTATAATGTAAATATATTGATTCTGTTGTTCTTAATTCTATCCTCGCAGAAAGTTCTCTAGCCCACAATGCTTTCATGAGTAGCTACAAATCCAGCCTGGTTTTTCTGATAGTATTCATCTCCCTGTATTGTACCGATATGTTAGGTGCGCCAGTGTTGGAAGCGAAGCATTTGGAACCTTCCAACGATTCACAACCAATTCATGCCGACACTCAAAAAGAAAGGGTTTCTTTAGCAGTAGAAGAAAATGGGACACAAACTATTGCTGGGGACAATCAACCCATTCAAACGCCTGTTATAGAACACCCATCCCCCACAACGGTTGATATGAGAGACGTCGGTATTCAGACGCCGAATAGTAATAGCGATGTTATCACAACTGAAAAAGAAGAACCCTATACTTCTGAACATGCAGAAAATAAGTATTCGCAGAAAATAGCACACACCAATAAAGATGACCGGCCGATTGTTCACGCAGAAGAGGCGCTTTCGGATACCACAGGGCGAGATAATATTGTAGCTACGCCAACACCGATTCCCTCTGTTACACCCACTGGTTATGGGCAATCTTTGGTTGAAGAAGAAAAAGAAATCCATACACCATCGCCAGAAGGAGAATTATCTCAGGCCATTCCTATTGCGAGAAGAGATCCTCATGCAACAGAAGAGCATCCCGGAGAAGAATCATCAATAAAAGAGGTTCCACCACAGCATGCCATCACTACAGAAAGTCGCAGCGATACTGATATTCTTGCAAAAGAGGCACTTTCGGATACCACAGCACAAGATAATACCATTGCTACACCAATGCCTATTCTGCCTGTTACACCCACTGGCCATGAGCAATCTTTGATTGAGGAAGAAAGGGAAATCCACACGCCATCGCCGGAAGGAGAATTATCTCAGGCGATTCCTATTGAAAACGAAACTCCTCATGGAACAGAAGAGCATCCTGAAGAAGAATCATCAATAAAAGAGGTTCCGCCACAGCATGCCATCACTACAGGGAGTCGCAGCGATACTGATATTCTTGCAAAAGAGGCACTTTCGGATACCACGGCACAAGATAATACACTTGTTACACCAATGCCGATTCTACCTGTTACACCCACTGTCCATGGGCAATCTTTGATTGAGGAAGAAAGGGAAATCCACACGCCATCGCCGGAAGGAGAATTATCTCAGGCGATTCCTATTGAAAACGAAACTCCTCATGGAACAGAAGAGCATCCTGAAGAAGAATCATCAATAAAAGAGGTTCCGCCACAGCATGCCATCACTACAGGGAGTCGCAGCGATACTGATATTCTTGCAAAAGAGGCACTTTCGGATACCACGGCACAAGATAATACACTTGTTACACCAATGCCGATTCTACCTGTTACACCCACTGTCCATGGGCAATCTTTGATTGAGGAAGAAAGAGAAATCCACACGCCATCGCCGGAAGGAGAATTATCTCAGGCGATTCCTATTGAAAACGAAACTCCTCATGGAACAGAAGAGCATACAAGAGATGAATCATCAATAGGGGAAGTTCCGCCGCAGCATAGTATTCTTACGGAAAATCACAGAGATACAGAAGAAAAAAGTGTCCTCTCCGACACGCCTGCGCCTGCACCTACGCCGACATATTCCGCTGCATCCGTTGACGTGGAAGAATCACTGATTACAGGAGAAAAGGAGGAGCCGTCGCCTTATGGAGGAAGTAAGTCCTCCCCAAATGCCTCCGTGGAGAGGTTGCCTTCTACGCCTCTTGAAGGTTTTTTACAGGGGAAGGAAGATAGAGATACGGAACCGCCGAGAAAGGATGCTGGTGAATCCACAACGGTAATAGCTTCAGGAGAACGCCGCATAGCCGCAGTGAAAAAAGGGAAAGATTCAGGTAATGGCTGGGAGATATGGCATAAAGATCCAACCCATGCGGTAATCCTTGCCGTCGCCATAATACTTATCGCCGCCAAGATAGCAGAATGGCTGGCAAGGAGGTTGCGGCTTCCTGCTGTAGTAGGAAAGCTGATAGTGGGAATGATACTGGGTAACGTCATCACCTTTACCGGATGGGATTTTTTCGATTTTCTCAGGACTATGCCATTCGTAAAGATGATATCATACTTTGGAACGTTGATACTTCTTTTTACCGCTGGTCTCAATACAGACCTCAGGGCATTATTACGGGTAGGAACATCTTCTCTCCTGGTATGTTTGGGCGGTATAATAGCCCCTGCAGGACTGGGACTTATGGTTGGGCATTTTCTCCTTCCGGATATCTCAAGCGGCACGAAACTTCTTTTGGCAATCGTTCTTTGTAATTCGAGTACCGGATTATTACTTGCGGTTTTGAGCGAATTAAAGGCAATAAATACCCTGGAAGGAAGGGTAATGGCCGGTGCTACTATTCTTACCGATATTATTGTAATTTTAACCTTCGGTGTAGTAAGTGGATTTGTTGTAAAAGGAGGAGGTTCTCTCGTAGGTATGTCCCTCAGCTTTGGCGTAGCAATCACTTCTCTGATAATCAGTTTGATTGTTATCGTAAAATATGGTGATAAGTTTGGGAATTTTCTCACGAAAAGGCTTACGGAGGGTTTAAATATACCCATAGTGGTAATTTTATCACTTTTATTAGTCTTTATGTTTGGGTCTGTAGGACTCCACACGGTAATAGGCGCATTTGTTGCAGGCTTATTCCTGCGGAATGTGAAGCTAAGGAACTCTGATGATAAGGAGCATCGTAATGTTGAATCGTTTATAAGACCATTTTATATGCTCCTTGTACCGATACTTTTTGTTCGGGTGGGGGCGCAGGTAGAACTGGGGAGTTTTTTCAATCTAAATGCCCTCCTCCTCGGCCTTGCCATAACAGGCGCTGCCGTTATCGGAAAGATGTTTTGCAGCGTTTGCCCGATTGAGAAAGGTATAAACCGTCTGGCCATAGGCATAGGGATGGCGACAAAGATGGAGGGGACATTAATTCTGGCAGGACTTGGCAGGGATATGGGAATGTTAAGTGATACGGTATTTTCTTCTGTTATTATGGCAATTGTATTTACTTCCATCATATGCCCCTCTCTTTTAAGAAACATCTTGCTAAAGAAAGGCTGTTCACCTGAGATTCTTCCTGTTACTAAAAGAAAAAAGGAATTAGAAGGGGCAGTGTTAAACTGAATACTCCGAGATAAAAATGATTCACTATCAGAAAATTCTTTGTCCCATAGATTATTCAGATTGTTCCATGAATGCGCTTGCATATGCGGAGAAATTGGCAATAAAGGACTCTGCCGTGCTTTATCTTATGCATGTCCATGAAGAGCATACCTCTGATTATGGCGGGCTTAAATTTGACGCTGAGTTAAACCGTACTGCGGAAACGGATGCAGAGATAGAACAGAAATTGAGGAGCAGTATTCCTGAAGAAATAAGGCATCGTATAAATGTTGAAATACTGATGAGAGCGGGTGTTCCTTTCGAAGAGATTTTAAAAGCAGCCCGCGATGTGGGGGTAGATCTTATAGTTATGGGTACTCACGGCCGTACGGGCATTTCTCATATGTTTATTGGCAGCGTGACAGAGAATGTGATAAGAAATGCCCCTTGCCCCGTCTTGTGCATAAGAGGGTAGTTATCATTGGGACAAAGACGGTGCCATGTTGGCTGATGTTGGAACTATCACTTCTATCCGCATGGAAAATTAAAATTACTATCACATGATAGTTTAAGCCACAACGCAAACCTGAGCAAATTCAGGAGACACTTCGAGTCTATTTCCTTTCAATTCAAATTCTTCGCTGCATTTAAGACAATAAAAGACAGCTACAGGGCTATTGTTTTTAAATTCACTCAATGGAAAATTACCACAACAAGGACAATAAGAATTTTCTTTAACCCAATTTTCAGTTAATACTCTTGCAATTTGCGAATTGCTAGAATATCCTTCTGCTAGTTTTGTATTGAAACTTAAATTCATTTTAGGGGATTTTTAGAGTCACATATTAAATATTGATAATTGGGGCATTCACTTGACCGGCTAATTCTCACATAATTAGAGACGTACAACAACTAATGCTTCAATCAAATATCCTTCTCTTTAAATTTAAACATAAGGACTGGCGGTATGTTGGATAAATAGTGGCGAAATGGACGCCATGTTTGTCTCCATAGTAAATATATCGAGGGGCTTATCTGCGCCGATGACCCTTGCACCGGAGCAGAGGACCTCTTGTATTTACTGGCTTAGCGATTTATCTACCCATTGAGTTGCGAAAGTCGGGCTAACGCAAATATCGCAAATATGCAAACCAAAAAAAAGGCCGCACAACGATATTGCTCTGTCATTGTGCGGTCTATTCGTTGACGGACAAAAACAAAAATCGTCCATCGAGTTTCTGCCCCGAAATCGGCTTAAAAGTGTCTTAGTGCTATATGAAAATCCTATTAAGTCAGGTTTTATTTTAAAACCTTCTAATGTGTGACCTCGTTATCTTCCTTTCTATTCCGTTAGTTCTTCCCCACTATTTCCTTTCTTGTTTCTGAACCTCCTCCTGTTGCCCTTTTTTATTAGAAAGGTTTCTTAGCCACCTATTCGAGTAGCCCAGCTCATCATAACTAGTATCATATTGTTTTGTTTCAGACGAGATATCAGACAACTGTGATTGAAGTGCGGTAATCTTAGTTTGTAAATCATGCTCTATCTCGAGAAGGGTATTTACCTTCATTTCAAGATCATCGATGCGTTTTTGGATTTTCGGGTAAATAGTATCAAGGAAATTACCTCTTGTCTCAATTTTATTATTGAGGGTATCCAGTGCTGTTTGAAGTTTTGAATAATCGCTGTCCGTATTAGTGGCTTTTTGTGAAAGTTCTTCAATTTGTCCTTCAATATTTTGGCAGGAAGATTGTAAATTTGAAAGTATTTGCCCATGGTCTTGAATCTTCTTATTAACGAGTGCAGCATGTTCTTCTTGTTCCTTTTGGATTTCGTTAATTTTTTTGGAAAACCCTGTACATCCCGTTAATAAAAAAGACAGACTTATTACAAAGGCGATAAAAGAAATGTATTTTTTCATTTTGAGTGATTACCTTTTATTGAAAATAAGTAAATCGATTAATGCCTTTTCTCATTGTCTTAAGTATTTTGGTGCAACGACAACACTATGATACAAAATACCCTCCCATGTGTAAACCTATATTTACATTTTCTTGACAAATATGTAAACGAAAGTATACTGAATATTGCTTGCTGCAATTGCCAATAACTACAAAAACCACGCAGGAACAATCATAAAACCTGTAACACCTTAGCCTTTTGAAACGGGAAAAAGTCCTTTGTAGTGTGACGAGGTCCGTCGCACTATTTGAATTTAGTGGGCTTAGGTGTTTCAAGTGAGGAACGAACAACATCCGTTTACAGCAAATGCTCCGCCTCTATACCATCCTTTTTACCTTTTTAATACGGCAAGTCGCGCTGTTATTGGAATTCTTCAAAAAACGAAAGTGTTACTAAAACCGTAACCGTTCACAGTATTTAAGTTACTGTTAAATTGGTACTTAATAAATTATGAATTTATTACAGAAAAAAATTTGAATTGCTAAAGCGCTTATTTTCAGCGCATTAAATATTTGCTGGCTAATTCATGAATTTCATAAAAAATACATAACTTGCTTAGAATATTATATTTAACGCCATTTTATCCCCTGTGCGCGGTTACCTAAAATCTTAAGACCATTCTTACACACTTAAGAAAGGTGTTCATTGCAAAGGTTTGCATAGTGCTGCCGAAAAAAAGGAATGAGAAGGGTCAGCTTTAAACTGAATAGGGGTTAACGATGATTAACTTTCAGATGCATACTATAAAATTGAAACGGGCATCCGTAATACTATTAATTTTTTTGTTTTACTTTTATGGAATTTGGTTACCCCAGGTAAAAGCAGAAAAAGTTTCAATAACAAAGGATTCGGAGCAAGTTCCCGCCAATAATAAAAAAGAGACTTTAGAGACACAATCCGCCCCTATCGAGCAATGCGAAATACAGTCACCTGCCTTAGATGAAAAACCCTTTCAGGCTATTGTTGTAGAGAAAACTCCTCCTTCTGGTACCGTTACTGCAGAGGGGGAAACCCTTAAGGAGAACACCTCCATTCGTGAGGATGGTCAGGAAATTGCAACTGAAGAGGAAATTTATGATGTCACATCCCCGATAATACTTTCTAATCCTTCCCCCGATGGAGAAGTATCCTCAATTGAGGAAGAAAAGGGGGATCAAACATCGGTTGTAGATAACGAACAGCAGGAAAATACCCCTGATGAGGGAAAAGCATCTTCTCATGAAGAAGAGAAATCACCTATTAGCCATCAGGTAAATACCGACGAGGGCGAGTTTCAGGATATAAAAGAGATGGGTGTCTCTTCTTATTTGCCAGAACCCTCTCCTGCGACTGCTCGTGAGGAGGGACCTTTTCCTGAATTTGATGTCGCGAATAATGAAAGTTCAGAAGAGACATCTCCTACCAATGAAGATAAAGAAGATATTGTTATCGATAAAGATATGCTTTCGGATGTTAAAGAAGAGGAAACCCTTTCTATCGCGCCTACGTCAACACCTTCTACTCCTTCTCCCGGAGAAGAGATGGTATTGGTTAAAGAAGAAAAGGGTACACAATCATCTGTTGTTCCTGATGAGGAAAGTATTTCTCTCTTACAGGAAGAAAAATTACCTATCGAGTACCAATCAGTTCGCAATGAGGAAATATCTCTGCAAAAACCAGTTGGAGATATAGCAGAAAGTGAAGGTTCCGGGCATGTGTGGGAGATATGGCATAAAGATCCAACCCATGCGGTAATCCTTGCCATCGCCATAATACTTATCGCCGCCAAGATAGCAGAATGGCTGGCAAGGAGGTTACGGCTTCCCGGTGTAGTAGGAAAACTGATAATAGGAATGATACTGGGTAACGTCATCACCTTTACCGGATGGGATTTTTTTGATTTTCTCAGGACTATGCCATTCGTAAAGATGATATCATACTTTGGAACGTTGATACTTCTTTTTACCGCTGGTCTCAATACAGACCTCAGGGCATTATTACGGGTAGGAACATCTTCTCTCCTGGTATGTCTGGGCGGTATAATAGCCCCTGCAGGGCTGGGACTTATGGTTGGGCATTTTCTCCTTCCGGATATCTCAAGCGGCACGAAACTTCTTTTGGCAATCGTTCTTTGTAATTCGAGTACCGGATTATTACTTGCGGTTTTGAGCGAATTAAAGGCAATAAATACCCTGGAAGGAAGGGTAATAGCCGGTGCTACTATTCTTACCGATATTATTGTAATTTTAACCTTCGGTGTAGTAAGTGGATTTGTTGTAAAAGGAGGAGGTTCTCTCGTAGGTATGTCCCTCAGCTTTGGCATAGCAATCACTTCTCTGATAATCAGTTTGATTGTTATCGTAAAATATGGTGATAAGTTTGGGAATTTTCTCACGAAAAGGCTTACGGAGGGTTTAAATATACCCATAGTGGTAATTTTATCCCTTTTGTTAGCCTTTATGTTTGGGTCTGTAGGACTCCACACGGTAATAGGCGCATTTGTTGCAGGTTTATTCCTGCGGAATGTGAAGTTATGGAACTCTGATGATGGGGAACATCGTAATGTTGAATCGTTTATAAGACCATTTTATATGCTCCTCGTACCGATACTTTTTGTTCGGGTGGGGGCACAGGTAGAACTGGGGAGTTTTTTCAATCTAAATGCCCTCCTCCTCGGCCTTGCCATAACAGGCGCTGCCGTTATCGGAAAGATGTTTTGCAGTGTTTGCCCGATTGAGAAAGGTATAAACCGTCTGGCCATAGGCATAGGGATGGCGACAAAGATGGAGGGGACATTAATTCTGGCAGGACTTGGCAGGGATATGGGAACGTTAAGTGATACGGTATTTTCCTCTGTTATTATGGCAATTGTATTTACTTCCATCATATGCCCCTCTCTTTTAAGAAACATCTTGCTAAAGAAAGGCTGTTCTCCTGAGATTCTTCCTGTTACTAAAAGAAAAAAGGAATTAGAAGGGGCAGTGTTAAACTGAATACTCCGAGGTAAAAATGATTCACTATCAGAAAATTCTTTGTCCCATAGATTATTCAGATTGTTCCATGAATGCGCTTGCATATGCGGAGAAATTGGCGATCAAGGATGCTGCCGTGCTTTATCTTATGCATGTCCATGAAGAGCATACCTCTGATTATGGCGGGCTTAAATTTGACGCTGAGTTAAACCGTACTGCGGAAACGGATGCAGAGATAGAACAGAAATTGAGGAGCAGTATTCCTGAAGAAATAAGGCATCGTATAAATGTTGAAATACTGATGAGAGCGGGTGTTCCTTTCGAAGAGATTTTAAAAGCAGCCCGCGATGTGGGGGTAGATCTTATAGTTATGGGTACTCACGGCCGTACGGGCATTTCTCATATGTTTATTGGCAGCGTGACAGAGAATGTGATAAGAAATGCCCCTTGCCCCGTCTTGTGCATAAGAGGGTAAGGCAGTCAGCAATCTACAGTCGGCTAATTGCAAGTTGCAGATTGAGGATTGAGGATTAGATTATTTTGAGTATGCGTTTAGATTCAACCGGATAACCTCGAAACATCGCGGCAAGCTTTTCTACCGGCTTCTTCAAAAGGCAACACGAATAGAACCGACGACATTTGATAAAATAGTTAAACAAAAAGAATTAATAAATGTTAGCGGAACTTTTACGATTAAAGGGAAAGACTACAAAGAAGGTTGTAGGGCTTATGTCCGGAACCTCCGTTGACGGAATAGATACCTGCCTCGCTGAGATTTCAGGAAATGGGGTAAGCACCAGAGTAAACGTCCTTGCCTTTGCCACGTATCCTTATCCCGACAACATTCGCAATGCTGTCCTGGAAGCGAGCAACCCTTCTTCCGGTACGGTTGAAAAAATCTGCCGGTTAAACTTCACCCTTGGAAAACTCTTTGCGGAAGCAGTAAAGAACATTGCAAATGCATCCGGCATTTCTCTCCTTGATATTGATCTTGTCGGGTCTCACGGACAAACTATTTATCATATACCTTGTTTGTCTTCAGATTCCCCTCCACATGACAACATGCTGCCTGGCATTGCTCCTGCCGGCTCAACCCTTCAAATCGGAGAACCTTCCGTAATAGCCCATGAAACAGGCATTACCACCGTGGCGGATTTTCGCCCCAGAGACATAGCAGCAGGAGGCCAGGGGGCGCCTCTTGTGTCATATGCGGACTTTATTCTTTTCAGGGATAAAGAAAAGGGACGCTCATTGCAAAATATCGGGGGAATCGCGAACGTTACGTTTCTGCCGAAAGATTGCAATATCAACGAGGTAATCGCCTTTGACACCGGACCCGGCAATATGATCATTGACAGAATAACAGAACGCATTACAAACAACGCTGCGCACTTTGACAAAGATGGAATACTGGCTGCGCAGGGGCAGATAAACAGGGAACTCCTGTTGAATCTGCAAAGACATTCTTTCCTGTCAAAGCCGCCTCCAAAAACTACCGGACGCGAGGAATTTGGCGTCTGCTACGCAGATAAGATTTACAACGATGCCGTGAAGGCAGGCATAAACAACATGGATATCCTTGCAACCGTTACATGGTTTACCGCATACTCGATTGCGGAAAGCTATAAACAATGGATATTAAACAGGCATAGTATCTCGGAGGTAATCCTTTCCGGAGGGGGTTGCCACAACAAAACGCTATTAAAATGTATTAAGCAAAACCTTGACCCTTCCATAAGGGTATATCCAATAGACATGTTTGGCATTACCTCTGATTCCAAAGAAGCCCTCGCCTTTGCCATCCTTGCAAACGAAACGATATCGGGAAACACCAACAATGTTCCTAATGCAACGGGGGCAAGGGAACAGGTGGTTCTGGGGAAAATTCTCCCCGGGAGACACAGATAACCGGTTCAGGCATCCACGATTTATCCGAAACATTTTAACGGGACCGCGGACGTTGGCCTGCTTGTCCATGTTTTGCAGATAATCATCCTTCATGATAGCAAATATGCGCCAAAAACTTTAAAACCGCTATGAATACTCAACGTTATAATCACTAATCAAGGTGCGACCCCATTCCCCTCCTACATTTTACCATCTTATTTATTATATTTCGCATTTTCTTAATTTCTCCCTTAACCCCTTCTCGCGTTCACTTAATACTATTTTGTTAAACTCGTTGATTTCGTCCAGCCATTTTAATTTTTCCTCTGTGGATAATTTCATATATTCCATTATTTTTTCATCTTCAAGTGTATACATAAATCCCTTATCCATTCTCTTCCTCCAGATATTTCCTTACTTTCCTGAGCATTGCAATATCACTTAAATCCTGACTTCTTCCGCTAAATTCTTTCATCTTTATTATATCATCTATTGATGCCAGATAAATGTCTATATCCATTGCCTTTTTGATTGTTCTGTTTATAAACGATTTTTCGAAATCCAATGGATGAACAAGCACAATATCAACAACCTTATAATTATCTTTTTTATGATAGAAACTAAACGCCTTAAGGTTTTTAGTTTCTATCCAGTCTTTTACATTCTCGGGGTTTGCAAGGTCTTCGGGATTTACGGGCAGGCGAGGAATATAGCCCAATTTTTTCAATAGGGAGGTTGTCTTAAGAATATTTTCTTTACTCATAGCAATAACGATGTCTATGTCCTGGGTTACCCGTGGAACACCATAGAGATTGACGGACAATCCGCCTACGATGAGATATCTGACATCTCTCTTATACAATCCTTCCAGTATCTCAAAATAATACATATTCTTTCCTTCCGATGTACTTCAAAACCAAACATTTTCTGCAAGGCGGCACATGGCATTACTTCGATGAAATATTTATACAGTATGCTCTGTTTATTCCCATTCTTCCCCTTTTTCCCCTCCACAATCTCAGCCTCCTCCGGCGCGAGGTCGTAAAGGTTGTAGACAATCTTGTCAACCCCGTTAGACGGTAAACATCTGGTATTACTCTGGCATTCCAAATCGCGGACTTTGGCTTGCTTGTCCATGTTTTGCAGATAATCCTCTTTTCATGAGAGCAAATATGCGCAGAAAAACTTAAAACAGTCATGAATACTCAACATTATAATCTCTGATCAAGGCACGCCCCCCCTGGTTTATCAAAGCGGGATAAAAAGAAATGTTATTCTTTTACAGCAGGGGTTTGGGTAACAAGAGTAAGGGAGAATTGGAAGTCGTTCGTCATCTTGCTGACCTTCTTATCCGTACACCTTCCGGGGTAATAATAACCAGATTTTCTTTTACGTCCTCCGCCTTGATAGACTGATAATATTTTCTGAATATTGTGAGCGTCTCATCAACAGGTCTTTTATAAATTTTAGCAACAACAATTCCCCCCGCATCTTTGGAGAGGAAATCTGAATATTCTTGTGAAGTCTTTGTCCATGGTAATAATGACCCTGTTTTCCTTGCACGCCATCTCATATACCTCATCATCAGAAATACCGGAAAGACCGCAGTCTCTGATACTCAGCACATCATTCCCTAAAGACCTTAAATAATCAATAATTGGCTCAAAGAGGTTTTCATTGGCAAAAATCTTCACGCCGTAACCCCGGCTTCTTCATCAGCAAGAACTGCTGCATAATTCAGGCATGCCCTAATATCTTTATCCGTAATATTGGGATATGCCTTTTTTATACCATCAAAATCTTCTCCAGCGGCAAGAAGGTCAAGTATTATATGTACTGGTATTCTTGTGCCTTTAATACAGGGTTTTCCACTGCATATCTTTGGATCAATCGCTATTCTCTCAATTGCCGTATTCATTTTACGTAATTCCTTTCTATTTTAAAACGTACGCTCAGTACTCTAATTACTTTTCTTATTATATTATAACAAACCCACTAACTGTTTTCTCAAATTGCTTATCCATGTTTTGCAAGTAATACTCGTCTTTCTTGATAGAAAAGATTCGCCTTTGAACTTTTCCCTTCAAATATAACTTGTCATTTTGAATGATTCTTCCCTTTAATCACTCCCAGCGTTCGCCGCGGAAGGTTTTGGCAAGGATGGATTGAGTGGGAGCTAAGGGTTATATCAATCTTTTATAAATTTCCCTTCTATGGCCAATTCTGAGAATAACAACTCGCTGCCTTCAATATCAAAGATTACCCTGTAATCTCCCATCCTGAATTTGTATGTCCCAAGTGCAGGGTCACTCAGTTTTTCAGAATATAATAAGGGATTATCCCGAAGTTTTAAAAGGGCATTCCCGATACGGTTTTTTATCGAAGAATCCAGTTTCTTTATGTCCCTCTCTGCCCTGTAAGTATAAACAAGGTTATAGTTCATTTTCCAAAAATCTCTTTATGGGATTTTGTCTTGCCTGTCTTGTAGCCTGCCCTTGCTTCTTTAATGCTCTGTAAATACTCAGGAGAAGTTATAGCCAGTAGATCCTCAACAAAAGCCTCCCTGTCGCTTTTTTTCATCTTTTTCACCGCTTCTATAATTTCATCTGCCGATACGGGCACTTTCAATTCCCGCATTTAAATACATCCTCTTTCAAGCAATGATAGAATAAGATATAAGCATTATATCAATTTATATTATTTATTAAACCTTTGTATTCGGTAAGTTTCTGATTGGTTACTTTTGACCATTTTAGCTCTGAAAACATCTTTTGTTCATTTCGGTATTTCTGCATCGTTTTATTAAACGGCTCTACATTATCCGATGGAATAATTGCGCCGCCTATTACCATAAAGCGATCTTTCGACTGCCTGCTTTCGTCACAATAGATATGATAAATCAATCCTGTTTATTTTCCCTCCACAATCACAATCTCCTCTGGCGTGAGGTCGTAGAGTTTGTAAACCATTTGGACAGCCCCGTTAGATAGTAAACATCTAATGGGGTCAATGTGTTTTTCAAATCGTGGACATGTCTGTGAACATCCTCGCTCAGGCAGGCATATTGGTTTGCTTTGTTAGATAACGGACATGCCTGTCTAGCGGGGCTTGTTTGTTCATGTTTTGCAGATAATCCTCTTTCATGATAGCAAAGATGCGCCAAAAAAAACTTAAAACAGTTATGAATACTCAACATTATAATCACTAATCAAGGTGTGACTATGGAAAGATTCGATTCCCTTGTCGTACGCTTATAGTTGGATTCGTTTCATCCCTTTTATGCTTTTATCAGTTTTTTCAACAAGGTTGCGAAAATGCTTTCTTAGGTCTCCATGCTTTGCAATTAGATCTTTTCTGATTTTATCTGCTTCTTTTCCAGAGCTATGCCCAGCTAACTTTGTTCTCAAAAAATGAATATCTTCCAAAGGGGATATGATTTCGTTGATTTCATGACTATCAATTTCTTTTGTCTCAAGAATCTTTTTTAGTAGTTTTATAGTGCCCACTTTATTGTCATAACAATTCAATGATATCGCTATATTCCTTAAATACGGTTTTTTAAGCCCTTCAACTACAAGCTTATCCAATGTATGAATTTCGTCTATCCATTCTTTCAGTGAATCAGTAACCGGATAGTGGAGTTGCTGATTTAGTTTTCCATCTGAACATGACCATAAATCTGGTTTTTCTTCCTCTAAATCTTTTAGAGCTTTTTTTAATGCAGATAAAGGCTCATACGATAAATCACACTTCCCCATGAAATCTGTTGTAAAAGCTCTCCTGGATATTTTAGCCTTTGGTTTCTCATTATAAGACTTCCAATGAAGTTGTTCTGAATGCGGAAGATCTCCCAAGTAAATCAAATAGGTATGGACTTGGCCCGCTTCGTTAATATCGTATGTTTTTAAACTCCAACTCTCCCTACAATGTATACTTCGTTGTTCGAGAGTATATTTTTCTGGATTCTGTTTATACTTTAAAAGGACATCTGGTTTAAAAAACACAGGAGATGTCTCAAAAGGTTTATCTGATTCAACAAAATAATTGTCCAGTTTTTTGGGGTCACAGGAAAAAGACGCAATTTTCTTACGCTTCCAATCATGGGCAATAAACTCTTCATACTTTTGAGGTTTTGAATGTCCATCGGTTAAAATCTTTATCATCTTTTTGCGTGGCTGATAATTTCGTATGATTTGAAATCCTCTCAGCCAGCCCGCAGTGGGCAGACATTCTTTATCATACGCAATACCTTGTCGAGCATATATTTTATTCTTTTTATCAGAAAAATTAGATTTATTCCGGGTTTCTGCGCTAGATTTTATCCAGTTATTGCAAAGAGTTCTGTCAAAAAGTCGTAACAATACTGAGTTAGATAGAAACAAATGATGATCCAGTACATCTTGTTTAATGGTAACTAAAATATCAT
The DNA here is from genome assembly GCF_900232105.1 of Candidatus Kuenenia stuttgartiensis. Taxonomy (NCBI): domain Bacteria; kingdom Pseudomonadati; phylum Planctomycetota; class Candidatus Brocadiia; order Candidatus Brocadiales; family Candidatus Brocadiaceae; genus Candidatus Kuenenia; species Candidatus Kuenenia stuttgartensis. Next base: position 2,631,191 of record NZ_LT934425.1, on the reverse strand, counting down.
CCGGTGTATGATGAATTTTAATAATTTCTTCAATATCTCCATCTTCATTTAAGCGACAATAGGCATTCTTTTCTTCTACAAAGTGCAAACCATTAAGATGGGTAAACAATTGAAGAACCTCTATATAACTTTTTTGCCCTATTCTGCCTTCAAAACTCCTTAGAAAAGTTATAGGGGTTGCATTCTTTAATAATTTTGACCCGGAAGAATCGAAAGGATGCAAAAGAGAAATATCTATTGCCCTTTCCTTTTTACCATAAGAATAACTGTATCCCCATGAACTGTCAGGGAAGCAGTTCCAATTCATTAAATCGTCAATATAATTCCCCCGCAGACAGTTTTGCGGTAGAAATACAGAATAAATATAGCTTTCTTTATAAGAGACATATAAAGGAATATCTCCATGGCTTGTATCTAAAAGAAACTGCAAAAAATCTTTCTGTTCAAGCCATTGCTTATAACAGTCTGTACCATGCCTGGGAATTTTAGACATGTGATGTAATTTATCAAGTATTTTATTCATATCTTTAGGAGATGTAATAGTTCCTTTTTTTGTTCATCTTTTACCCTTCAACGATCGCAATCTCCTCCGGCGTGAGGTCGTAGAGTTTGTAAACCATTTGGTCAATCTGCCTTTCCATCGCTGACGTGTCGGTGCTTGGGTCTTTCTTTTTAGTGATGAGGATTTGATCAACAACGGCAATAAAAGGCTTTTGCTCGCTTTGTGAAAGCTCTTTCGGGATGGGGAAAGGCAATAAATAGTTTGTTTTAAATCTAAAAAAGCCTCCGCGAAGAACAGAACCAGTTGTTGTTAAAAAGTACCACAATAACTTTGAATTCAATAAGGCTAAGAAATATTTCGATGATTCTTTACCGTTTTCTTTAAAAACAAAACTGTACACTGTTGTTGTATGGTAAAGACCTTTATCATCAATTGTCATTTGACAATTTGAAGCAATATCTGGTGTAAGAATCTTCATCTTTTCAAATTCTGTTAAATTTTGCGGTCTACTGAAACACCACCAATTTTTTTTAAATCTCCCATGCTCTCTATTTTCTAGTTCATTCTTATTCTCTAGTAAATATTTCCATGCTAAAGGGAATTTTCTCTTTATCTCTTTCTGTGAATAAAGGAATACCTTATTATTCTTCAGTTCATACGGGAAAATACACCATATTTTAGGCTGTAACTTTGAATAACGATGAACATCCGCACCTTTTAATAATGGTTTAACAATTTCTTTTTCAATAGAGATTTCCCGATCGAGCGACTTAGAAAAGGCATTTATCACACCATCCTTCTCTGAGATATGCTCAAGAAAATATATTTTGTCAGCACTTGTTTGCAAACCGACAAAAATCTTTTCACAAATATCAGCAAGTGTTCTTGGCTGTTGCTTCAATTTGGACAGGATATTTCCAGCACTACTTGCAGAAAAGTGCCATTCTTTTTCTGTCACAGTATTATTTGATATGATTGCAACATCTACATTTTCTGAACGCAAGTCATTATTGCTATTTATAGACGCAAATACATCATTTAAATCGTCTAATTTTGTATTTGGTTTCAGTTCCGCAAACTTGAAATTCTTATTTTGAGAAGATAAAAACAGAAGGCACGTATATGTTGTTGCTGATTCAAATACCTGACTACTACCGAAATCTACAATTTTTCGTAAAAGCTTTTGTGAGGAAATTAATTTTCGTAGGTTCTTCCCAAAAGATGCCTGGAAAAACTTGTGCGGTAATATATAAGCAATGTTACCGCTATCATGCATTAACCTTATTCCCAATTCAACAAAACAGGCATAAATATCGAAGCTGCCTGATGCTGATAAGTAACAATCCTTAAGTTTTCCAGCTAGTTCCGGAGTATTTTTCTGGATTTCTTGAATGCGTAAATAAGGTGGATTTGCAATCACAATATCAAATCTTCCTTTTTCGAGAAAAACCTCGACAAAATTAAGATGCCATTCAAAATGTTCTGATGGTCCTGGGATTTTAAGGTCTTTTATTTTTTGAATTTTTCCCTCTAATTCTAATATCCTCTTACTATTTACTTCTTCTATTATTTTATCATTAAACAACTTGCCTTGTTCCTTCTTACTACGAATTTCTAAATTTATTTTTTCTATTGCTGCCTTTTTGTCATGCTCAATAATTTTGGCAATCAATGCCTCAATTTCTTTTCGCTTTGCATCTTTTAATGAAGGAGTTGAAATTGCAAAAAGTTCGTCCTTTGCTTTTTTAAGTTGCTCTATAAGTGCCTTCTTCTCTTGATTAAATGCCACATCAAAAAATTCGTTGTTTAGAATCTCAATCAGACTGTTGCCTTGCATAATTCTATAATCCAGATTGGGTAGCGGTTTGATGGTTTTTATGTCATCTTCATCCACAACAAGCGATAGCCACAGCCGAAGTTTTGCAATTTCTACCGCGCCGGGGTCAATATCCACGCCGTAAAGAGATTTTTCGATGCATTGCCGTTTGAAATCATAGGTTGTTCTTGGCGTATCTAACCTTAACCCTGACAGGGTTCCTGGGCTCAAGCTGCCTGCCTGTGCGTCTACACACGCAGATAGGGAAGCTTGAGTTACAATAAAGGGTGCTAGCGCATTTCTCGCCTTTACAATTTCGCTCATCATACCAACGGGAAAGGCGCCTGAGCCAACTGCCGGGTCGCAGACGGTGATGTCCGCCAGTTTCTGATCAATTAATACGGCATTCTTGCGTATGCTTTCGGGTAGTTTTGATTTGTAATCAGAAGATTTCTGTTTACCCTCTAAGATTATTTGTTCTTTGATCAATGCTATTTCTTCATTTTCGCTAACCTGCTCGCCGAAGTGTATCAGGGTTTCGATATCTTTAACCCTGACAGGGTTTGGAACCCTGTCAGGGTTGGAAGCGATCAATTCTGTGTGCAAGTAATTGATCAGGCTCTGCTGGCACATATAGTGGACAATCTCACGGGGTGTGTAATAAACGCCATATTGCTTGTTGAATTTGCTTTCTTCACCTTTTTTACCGCTCTTTAACGCTTTTTCATATTCCTCAAAGTTGTCAGGACGGACTGCATTAAACTTTTCATACGCCTTGCCCAGAAGTTCAGGATCAATGGCAACCTCTTTTTCCAGTGGTTCATCTTCTCTAACAGTAAAATTGTAACGGTCAAAAATATCCAGAATACCATTACCCTCATCGCCTTCTTTGGTTTTATTTTTATTAGAGAATAGGCTGTCCGGCAGACAGATATCGTTATGTACCCAGTTGTATCCGCCATTGTTGCCAATGGGATCAAAAAGACCACCGTTTAAGAAGGGGATTTTGCAGTTAAACTGGCTGTAATAGTGATCATCATGACTGCGGTCGTTACGCAAGGCTTCGTAAAAGAGTGGTTCCAGAATGTCATTAAAGAAATTTTTATAGTCGCCGTGCCTTTTTTCAAAAAGCTCTCGCAAAAAGTGTTTAGAGCCTGTGCCCCATTCGGCTTCGCGGGCTACACCGAACCAGCCTTTTTTCTGTAAAAAATAGAGAAATACAATCTGGCCCAATAGTTTTTTTGCAAAGTTTACGGTATCAACTCCTTTAGATTCAAATTCCTTTTTCAGGCTGGTAGAGACAGGTTTGAAACCTGTCTCTACTATTTTGTCCAGTTCTTCTTTTGTACGGATAAAAAGCCCACGGTATTCTCGGAAAAATTCTTCGGTTACGGTTTCAATATCAAATGCCTGTTCCAGTTCTTTAAGGGTTGGGTTATGCTCATCATTTGCCAACATATTAACCAGCCTGCTCTGGGCGGTGTGGCTGGTTTCGTTTGCGCCTACCAGGAATGACCATCGGCGTGCAGGTGTAAACTCTTCTTTTACCTTCATTCTGCCGGCTTGAGTCTGTTCAAACTTATAGTCCATCTTAACCAGTGAAAAACGCCAGTCTGCCGAATCCGGGGATACAAAGGCAACCAGTGCAGCTTCTTTTTCATTTGAACTACCGTATTTGCCCTGTAAATACCCGGCAACAAAGTTTCGCTGCATGGTGCGGGCGCGTTCAAGGGAGGTCTCTTTCTGAAGTTTTATGATAAGGATATCAACCCTGTTTTCATTGTCATTGAATTTGCCGATTCGCGCCAGACTGCTGATGTATGGCTTGTAAGCGTCAGGAATGAATTGACCATGACGTGGAGGAATGCGGTTTTCTTCAATATGGTTCAGAAGATTTTTGATGAATAGGGTAAACCTGCCCTTATCAAAAGGGTTCTCAAATGTCTCCTGAATAATTTGTTTTGCCTGTTGTTTATCCATGTCAATGCCTCATTTTAACCCTGACAGGGTTTCAAACCCTGTCAGGGTTGACGGTAAATTTACTCCAATGTTAAATCATCTGAAATGTCATCACGACTGGCACCATGATAAGCCACAAAACTATCACGCCCACCAAACCACGAAAGCACTTCTTCACGCTCTACTTTCGTTGGGGCGCTTGACATCACTGCCCTGTAAGAAGAGTATTGGTACTTCGCAATGTCGTTCATGATACCATGATGCCTGGGATTGTTGTGTATATATAAAGTCACCTGAACCCGCTGTTTTTCGGATGAAATCACCTTACGGCGAAAGGGGCGTTCGAAGAGACTCCCCGTCCTTCCCAGGTGTTTGTTAAGCCCTTGTGTATAGCTGTTAAACATATCTGAAAAATACAGATGTGGCTTTCTCTTTGTATCATCATGAATAGAAACCAACAGGTGAAAATGGTTCTTCATAAGACAATAGGCATATACTTTTGCTGTGAGAAAAACATATTTGGCGAGCAAGTCCAGAAAATATTGGTAATTTGCCTCGGTGTGATAAATGGTTTCGCCATTGATACCCCGGTTATAAATATGATACCAGTGTCCTGGTAACAGTGGCGTGATAGTTGTGCTCATTGTCTTCCTCCAAGGACAAGTAACCCTGACAGGGTTAAGAACCCTGTCAGGGTTTTGCTGTCAAATATAATGATAATATGACTTCCCGCTTGCCAAATACCGCTGGGTTTTGCTCAGCATAATGTTCTTCCAGAAGTTTTTTCGGTATATGCGTCCGAAGTACTGCCAGTACCTTGAGGGGGTTAACGATTTCATTCTTCAGCGCATTCAGGGTTTTCAGTGTTTGCGTTGCAGTCTGTTTGGGCAGTCCGCCTTCCTCGAGTTGGGTGAGGACTTTTTTGAGGTATAGTTCCTGGTCTTCTGTCAGTTTTTGGGTGTTCTTCGTGGTTGCCTTTAAAATTCTCAGGATACTTGCCGTGCTGTCACGTCCGCCCCTTTGCCATTGCTGCGGCACTTCTTCCGTTGTCGCTAAGATAAATGCCGCTTTGTTTTTATCCAGAAGTTCGTAAAAGTGTCCGGGAAGGTCTTTCTTTTCTTCATCAGGGGCGCTTTCCAAAATCTTTGCCGCAGATATGAAATCCAGTTCTTCCGCCACATTTTTACTGCCGGCTTTGAAAAATTTCTGGAGTTTTCCCCGTCTGAAGTAGGTAATTAACCCTGACAGGGTTGAGAACCCTGTCAGGGTTTTTGCAGTGCGCGCCTTTTTGGGGAGGCGTTTTATTTTTTCAAAAAGGTCGGGGTCTTTATCGCGAATCTCTTTAATGACCTGGAGGTATTTCAATTCGCTTTCCTCCGACCCTTCCTCACCTTCCAGCGTTTGTCTGGAAATCAACCTGTTAAATAATTCATGCGAGCCTATGGGTTCTCCTTCTGTTAAAAGTTCTGCGTCGCCTCCAAGCAGGGTTAAGAAGGCATTGATTTTAGCCTCTGCCGCTTCTTTCAGTTTTATCTGGTCATTCGATTGTTTGGTCGGGAAAAAATTAAAGGTATGTATCGTTTCAAATAGCGTATCCACGCGGTTGACACGCCCTACGCGCTGCATCATGCGGGTAGGATTCCAGGGGATATCGTAATTTATCACTGTATTGGAACGGTGCAGGTTAACGCCTTCAGCCAATACTTCTGTAGAGACCAGTATCCGGTAATCTTCCTTAGGATGACGTGCTTTGGCGTCAAAATTTTCAATAACCTTGTCTCGCGTTGCCTCGCTTGAATCACCAGTAAAACACAGCACCTTATCCGGATAATGTTCATTTATGTTTTTGAACAGATAGTTTGCGGTTTCCTTTGATTCCGTAAAGATAATCAGATGATTCTCTTTTAAGACCGGGTTTTTGGATAATTCCCACAAAAATTTTAAAAGCTTTGGGTCGCGGTCAATGTGATGCCATAGTTTTTTAATTTCAAGCAGAATGTCATGGTCGTGCTGTAAATCATCTCTTAAGCCTTCTCTAAATTCACTGCTTGCATATCTTTCCGCCTTGCCTTCCTCTATCAATCGCTGGACGGCTTCATCATCGTCACTATCAAGCAACTCAAATATTTTACCAGTGTGTTTCTTGCTTATATAAACACTTCCGTCATCAAGCTCTTTTATAAACATCTCGTAAGAGCGGAGGAATCTGTCCACCGAATTTTTAAATGCAAAGAAACTGCTTTCAAGACGCTTAACAAGCAGTATTTTCATAAACTTGCCCATGTTTTTCTGTGACTGCTTTTCAAGCTGGCCAACTTTACCGTCATAATAAAGCATAGGCATATAACGGGCGTATTTGAATTTTTGCGCTATCAATGCTATGGTTTTGCTGAATATTTCATCCTCCGTATCGTTGAGTTCATAAAAAAGAGGAACAGGCTTTTCAACGTAAGGGAATCTAATGTTTTGGCTCTTTATGTCTTCACCAAAATATCTCTCAATCTCTGTTCGGGTACGGCGAACCATGAGATATTTGAGGACTTTTTCCCGTAATTCCCGCGCATTTTCTTTTACCGTATTTATGTATCTAATATAATCTTTCTGCCTGTCCAGTTTTTTTAACTTTTTATCTAGTCCATTAAAGAAGCCTTCCATGTCCTGAAGATTTGGAATAGTGCTTTTTTTGGCTTTTTGAAATAATTTTAAAAGACTTAAAATATCTTTTGGCGCATTGTTATAAGGCGTTGCCGTTACAAGAATAATTCTTTTGCCACGGCAGATTTCCGCCAATTTCTCATAGGTAACCGTTGTTTCCGTTCTAAAACGGTGTGCCTCATCAATGATAATATTGGTGTATTTCTCTGTCCCTCTGTCAATAAGGTCATCCAATTTACCGAGTGATTCAAAATCCGCCGATACCCTGAAATCGGAAAATACATTAGTCCATGAACCGGGATTCGATCTTTCAAGCAGCACAGGAGGGGCAATGACAAGTGTCCTGCCGTCAAGCTGTCCTGCCAGCATTGCCGATATGTATGTCTTGCCTAACCCTACAACATCAGAGATAAAAACGCCGCCGTATTCCAGAAGTATCTTCCTGGCGTTTAAAACTGCCTGCTCCTGATATTCCAGTTTTTTAAATTCATGGGGAAGATATTTCAAAAACACTTCATCTGCCTGACTGAGTTCGTCTTTGAAATATTCATATAAAAATTTCAGATACAATTCGTAAGGGGTAATGGTGTTGTTCAGCCATGTCTTTATTTGAATCGTATAGATATATCGTTCCCTTACATCAACGGCGTCTTTCCACAGTTCATTGAATTTTTGGAGTGCAAATTCATAATCCGCCCTGGTTTTTAACTCTACATTAAATTCAAGGTTATCAACAAGGCCTGATTGAGTAAAATTACTAGACCCGGTAATGACTCTCCCGGTATCCCTGTCACCTTCCACAAAAGTCATAATGTAAAGCTTTGCGTGGATATTTTCGGTGGGATAAGCCCTGATTTCCAGTTTTCCGTTTTTCAGCCATTCAATAAACTTAAGGATCCCCCCTTCAACTTCTGTTCTATCCTCAGCATTTTCTACTTCTTCCGTGACAGATTGTTCGAATTGTTCTTTTACTTCGGCGTGAGAATATGGAAGGAATGGCTGGTGATTGTTTTTTGCTTTTTGAATGAGTTCTATTGCCTGTTTGTTTGTACTTATCCCGATAAGAATCCTGATCTTTTCGGTATCTTCCAGGGATTTGTAGATGGCATGGAATCCGCTGGTATAGAAATAACCAACGAGTACATCAAAGAGCCGGGTGTCTGCAATAAGGACCCTGAATCTTTCCAGGAGGCTTCTATTTTCTTCATTGGTAATAAAGGTTAAATCTGAGTTCACAATGCGGCTATTCCCCATCTTCATTAAGAAGTCTTTTGTAACACTTTAGATTTTTGAAAAAACACCGCGAAAAGCTCCGTTAGCACCTTTTTGAAAATTAATATTCAATATTCAATGCTCAATGTAAAAGAATAGAGGCAAATGAGCAACAATTTGAGAATTGAACATTGAGAATTGAATATTGAACATTTTTCCTTGTCTGCGGAATTTGGGCTTGTAATTAGAAGGTGTTTCGTCATTGGTCATTGGTCAATTGCAGGGACATGGTGCTCCGTGTTCCTACGTTTTTTTAATCTGTACAATCGGGAGCATTCCCGTTTTTTTGTAACCGTTAATGATGGGGTCAGGACGAAACAACCCTGTCAGGGTTAACACTACTGCAACGTTTCATTAAAACATAGCGGAAGTTACAAAAAATCAGGAATGCACCCGTACAATCGCTGTAATCTGAGGGATCAATAGAGTTCTTCCTTATGGATGCAAGTACATCGCCAAAGCTTTCCAGCTTCATGCCGCACTCCAGTCATCGTGAAACATAACGACAGAAATCAGCGGTGGACTATTAGCCGTCCGCTGAATTTGATTGTTATACGGTTTTTTTTAATTTAAGTATTTTAGCTTGTGATGATTCCAATATTGAATCGCGAAGAAAAGAACTTGCCTCTAATATTTCTATGCCAATTAATTCTCCGCTTTCATTCAGCTCCGCTGTAATATTCGGGCTTAACTCAATGCTATCTGCTTCTTTTTCCTCAGAGATAATTATATGCAGAATATCTTCATCTTTAAAATATGCCATCTTTGTTTTATCCATATATGAACCTCCCCGTTTTAAGTCGGAAATTAATTTGTTGACGCGTAGTAGCATGAATTGAGATAGGTGTTATTTCACACCCCTGTTTCTCATATGGAATTATAACCAGTCTATCATCATGTTTACCTACTGCAATTAAACGTTGGGTTGCAGTATCGAAGTATATTTCTCCCGAATACCGCAATATATTTTCAACCTTAAGTAGTTCAAATCCTCTTAATTCGGCTCTATATTTCATATAGTCAGTCCATACGATCTTTGACTCTTCAGGGGTTCTCACATCCCCTCCAATGTTTTATATTTAATTACACTCTTATCTAAATTAAATTTTCAAGAAGCCAGTGGCCTTATTGGACACCAATGATTTAATTATACCGCATAACGACAAAGCCCACCTGCCGCTATGGAGCGCAGCGGAATCGCGGTCAGGTGCAGCGGTTTGTTAGACACCAAATCCTCATGTTTCAAATTCACCCCGAGGCAGCCCTGATTGACGGATGATGGATTGAAGCGTTCCAATTCTGACTTCATCAAGGTCTGGGACAGTAACCGTTATTGTGCCTTGGGGAAGTTTTTTTGCATGACGATGTGGCTACCACGGCGACGCACTTCTATGAAACCATGTGCTGCCAAAATCGAGCATACATCTTTGCCAGACAAAACTCGGAGTTTACCCAACTGCCACCTCAACCTGCGTTACGAAAACATCATCGTGAAGTCGATGTTTTATCTCTTCAGCGGATGCTGTCTCAAAAAACAGTTCTAATGCTTCCCGAAGGTTGTCCCGTGCTTGTTCAATACTATCACCTTGGCTTGCAATATCTAACTCCGGACACAGTGATACATGTCCATCACATTCACGTTCAATAATTGCTGTAAATTTCATTGATAACCTCCTATCTCTCTAAAATTACTCATCATATAAGGGGTGTGTTTATTATTCTAAAACCAGACGCTTTTGACTATAACCCCGAGCCGTACATAAGCGAGGCCATGAACCACTTATCGTCCGTCAAGTTTGCAAGAACAGCTTTCACTTCATCGCGAGTCATAACCACTGGCAAGCGTGTTGGTTTGCGGGTACATATGACCTTGCCGAGATCGCCGATTTCGCGGCCGATCACATGGCGATATTGGTATCTTTATACTTTTTTGTTGCGGCTTATTTTCGAGTCATTGGCTATCATTCACTGTTTGAAAATATCAAGTTTCTTTTAAATGGAGAGAGGATAGGAAATTGCGTTTCCCTGGAAAAGAAAGGATGGTAACACAAAAATAAAGAAGAATGCAAATTTTTTCCCGTATTTTACGTTTTACGAACCAGTCATCATGCCGCTTTAGCGGCACCCAGAAACGATGAAAATGTGTCTGGGGCATGCGTATATTGTAAACCGACCGGAAGACCGACATGAAGGACTGTGAGTGGATTGCGCAACTGCTTCAGCATGGGTTGTTGAACTCCAGTTTTGTGCCGCCAACTCCTTTTCTTTCCATTTTTTAGCATATTGTTGCAAAATAATAAATATTTACTTTTAAAATCATTACACCTTTGCTAAATTACTCTCTAAACCGGAGGAGGGTTATGTGAAAAAAACAATTATCATTATTTCTATTATTGTTATTACCGCGTTGTTAATTGAGCTATACGTTTATTATAAACATCATTAGGCAAATGAAAGGAGTTGCATAACGTGTCTGAAGAAAGAAGGGTTTCTCCAAGATTTGGGACTAACTTTCCTGTCACATTGTGTGTGGATGGCAATACTTTTCCCGCGAATAGCATAAATTTGAGTGAACGGGGGGGGGTGTTGCGAGACCACAGAATATTTGCCCTCTTTTACGCCGGTTAAAATAACATTTGATCTGCCTGTTAAGAACGAAACTGTTGAGGGCTTTGGAATAATTGTGCGCGTTAGAAATGGAATGTATGCCGGGGCGAAGGAAAAAACATATCTGGCCAGTATACATTTTGATAACATTGGCGCCGATGAAAGATAAAAAATAGCAACGTATCTTTCTGAAGCCGGCAATATTAATGTGGGATAGAATTGCACCGGCAAGCACCTATTTTGAAAAAATGATTACAAACTATCCGGAGATGATATTAACATGGAAGACGGCTTAAAAAGGAGAAGTATACAATTGACAATTAATTTTGAATCTGTACAAAACTCGCCCATAAACATCGATAACGCCAGAAAAGCATTACTGCAAGCACTTATAGAAAGATCGTTTAAGTATGATGAAAGGCCTGTTTTCAAGCTTACATCCGGAAAGACAAGCAATTATTATATTAATTGTAAGGCGACAACCCTTAATCCATCCTCAATGTTGCTTATTGGCAGTCTTTTTTATGAAAAAATCAGGCATCTTGACGTAGATGCCATAGGCGGCCTAACCCATGGCGCAGATCCTATAGCATTTGCAACCGCCATGGTAAGCGCTATGTCAGAAGCCAGAGGTCAGAGGTCAGAGGTCGGAGATCAATGGTCAGACCTCAGAGTAAAACCAGTTCAGGCATTTGTTATCAGGAAGGAAGCCAAATCACACGGGCTTATGAAGGTTATTGAGGGCAATGTGTCGGAAGGCGATAAGGTGGTGATTGTGGACGATGTGGTTACCACAGGGGGTTCTACTATTCAGGCCATAGACAGGGCAAGGGAACACAAACTTGAAATTGTTAAGGTAATTGCGCTTGTAGACAGGCAGGAAGGCGGCAGGGAGAATATAGAAAAGAAAATGGTTATATTTGAGTCCCTCTTTACGCGGGATGAATTGATTGACGCTTATAAAAACAAACCGTAACCCTATCTCTCCCCAGCATAAGCCGGCACCCTCTCATTATAAATATAGTCAGACAAATAAGGTTTTCGAAAAATTGACACACCCCCCGGCCCCTCTTTTTAGAGGGGAGATGATGGGTGGTAAAAAGGTTACACATTAAATCTGAAATGAACGATATCGCCGTCTTTCATGACGTAGTCTTTGCCTTCCAGCCGCAAAAGCCCTTTTTCTTTTATCTTTTGTTCAGAACCCAGGGTGATAAGATCGTTATAATTATAAATTTCCGCACGGATAAAACCCCGCTCGAAATCCGAGTGGATTACCCCTGCCGCCTGAGGCGCTTTTGTGCCTTGAAGGATAGTCCATGCCCTTATTTCCTTTGGCCCGGCGGTAAAATAGGTAATCAATCCCAGTAATTGGTATGTTTCCCGGATAAGCTTTTCGAGTCCCGATTCCTGCAGCCCCATTTCTTCGTAATACGCCTTCCTTTCAGAAGGTTCCATTTGCGCAATTTCAGATTCGATATCTCCGGAAATGACGACAAACCCGGAGTTTTCTTTTTTTGAAAACCCGGTAATGGTGTCGATGTATTTTTTGTCCTGTTCTATGTCAAAGATATTTGCCACATATAATACGGGTTTCGACGTGATTAAATGCAGGTCTGCAATGTCGGCTTTTTCCTCATCGGTCAAACACAATAACCGTACCGGTACGCCATTGTTCAGGGAGTTTTTAACCTTTTTCAGAACATCAATAGTTGCCAGGTTTTTTTTGTCCCCGGTCTTTGCTAGTTTTTCGCTCCTGTTTAATCTTTTATCTACCGTTTCAATATCCGCCAGGATCAGTTCTGTATTAATAATGTCGATATCCCTTTCCGGGTGAACACTACCTTCCACATGGATGGTATCGCTTTTTTCAAAACAGCGCACTACATGCAATAGGGCATTTACGTTTTTGATGTGTCCCAGAAACTGATTCCCCAGTCCCTCGCCCTTGCTTGCCCCTTTTACCAGTCCTGCAATGTCAACGAATTCAACTATTGTAGGGACAATTTTTTCCGTTGATATTATTTCCGCTATTTTATCCATACGTATATCCGGCACCGATACCACACCCACATTGGGGTCGATTGTGCAGAAGGGATAATTTGCAGATGCTGCCTTGGCAGATGTTAGCGCATTAAAGATGGTAGATTTCCCAACGTTTGGCAAACCTACGATACCACAGTTTAAACCCATTTTTTATCCCCATTTTTAAATGTAGAGACGCATTGCATGCGTCTCTCTGTTTTTGTCAACATTTTATTCACGCGCAGCAGTTTCCAGACGCATGCAATGCGTCTCTACAAGAATATTGAAATTCCTGAACGTTGTATTTATTAAAAACATACAATTTGTAAAAATACATACTACCTGTAATTTATCTTTTTCGCAAATTTGGATAACTATATGGACTTTACGGGGTTTTCTCAATAAAAAATTTGAAAATTATCGTAACGCTTTAGTTTTTTGAAAAATTCCAATAATAGCGATGTTTGCCGCACAGTGTAGGGACGAAGCATTTGCCCGTTTTGGGTATGAACGCATGTATGACAATTTGCGGCAAATGCTTCGCCCCCTACTTTTTCAAAAAACTAAAATGTTACAAATTATCAATAGGATAGTTATTTACCGCAGAAAGGACGGCTCTTATATTATATTGACAAGAAAATATGCGTGCGTTAAACTTTAGTACGAATAAAAAAAACGATTATTATGCTTTATATCTCCTCCTAATACCTGCGTTAAAACTGTTGTCGGCTAACCCGTGACGGTATAATATGTTCATTAAACACCTTTCCGATTTTTATAAAAGATACCTGTTTGCCCTCCTTATTATTGTTTCTGTAGCAATCCATGGCCTTTTTTTTTTCTTTTCTCCTCAGGGAAATCAGTTATTAAGCATCAGATCGCTCAGAGATAGTTTTGTGCGTGAACCGGATGAATTCACAATTACATTTGACCTGGAAAGTAAGGACGATAAAAAAGAACTCACGGCTTCTGAAGTATCGAAGGAAAAAAGCCTATTAGAAAAGGAGAAGAAGGATAAGACGTTTACGGATACTTCCCAAAACAAAGAAGAAGAGGAACCCTCCGCCGAAACAGACAGGATTGGTGAAAAAGGGGCTTCCGCAAAAGGCAAAAACCCGGATGACACAAGTGTGCTTAACAACGAACCATACGCAGGCGGACAGTCAAAGGTTCCTTTGCTGGGAAAAGGCGAACAGGGCATTTCCATTGAAGACCAGCGGCAAAACCAGGCGCAGAAAACGGTTGAAAAGCCTGGCAGTAAGGAAGAGAGAGTTGCAGAAAACAATGCTGCCAAGGAATCTCGGCAGACAGAAAAAAATCCAGCTCCTCAGAAAGAACAAATTGACTCCATAGGTATGCAGCAGGAAAGGGTTGACGTAAAAGAATACAAAAGAGTGCCCTCCGCGGGAAAGGCAGATGAAACCGATAAAACCACTACCCTGACGGATACCGATGGAAAAGAACTGCAGAAACAAACGTTAGCGGCAGAAGCCGGCGTTAGGCAGGAAAGATTCCCCGAGAAAATTTCCCGCCAGGAGGGGATACATGTTCTGGAAGAAACAAGGAATATTAAAAATGCGTCAAAGGTGGAAAAAGGCGAGTTGTTACCAGAGCCGCAAGAATTGCAAGGCATAAGGAAAAGTGAAATAACGAAAGAAACTGGAAAAGAGAGAAAAGACCATGTAACTACACCGCCAGCAGGAACATACGGTGTTACACAGCAAAATAAAAGAGAAACCACCGGGGAAAGCCAGAAGGTTGTAGCTGAAAAGGAGCAGCCCAAGGCCTCCTTTAATGTTGCTGCCAAGGATGAAGGCTCCGGCAATGATCCGGTGTTGTTTGAAGATACGCTGTCTAATGCAGAAATTCCAGGGGCGCCGTCTTTTAACGTTAAACAACACAAGTATGCAGCATATTTTAAACATATCCGGCAGAGAATATCATTGTATTGGTTTCTGGGATATGGCACACGGGCAGAGATTAACCTGGTGACGAACAAAGACAAGCCGATTATTATTGAATTCAAAGTGTTGCCAAATGGTGCTATTGAAGGGGTAAAAATTGTGGAGGATGCGGGTAATTTTCAACTTGCCTCGCGTATTGTTTCTTCTATTAAGAGTGCTTCTCCGCTGGACCCCTTTCCCTCACACATTAAGGAATCATCTATTAATGTAAAGTTTAATTTTTATTTTTTCTAATTATTCAGAAAAATACATAACAGGAGGAATAGTAATTTGGAATGGCTATTGGGAGCAGGGCCGATAATGATACCGTTATTGGTATGTTCGGTGTTTTCACTCGCAATTATTATGGAGCGGGCAATTAATTTAAGAAAGAACAAGATACTCAAACCTGAAATAATACAGACAATAGAAGCAATAAAGAGCCCGAGAGACATACCGTTTGCAATCTCAAAATGCGAGGTAATAGAAGGCCCTTTTTCGAATCTTTTGCGGCGTATTCTTTCGAATAACCACCTCTCGCGGGAAGAAAAGTTTATTGATATCCAGGCCATGGGAAGGCAGGAAACAAGGGTGCTTGAAAAGCGTCTTTGGCTTTTGGAGGTTATTACCGCAATCGCTCCCTTGCTGGGGTTGCTGGGTACCGTATTAGGGCTGGAAGATATCTTCGCCATTATCTCTGAACTGGGACTTGGACATGCGAAGGCGTTTGCCGGAGGCCTGGCGGTTGCCATACGTACAACGGTGTTTGGCCTGTGCATTGCAATTCCTTCTTTGGTTGCATATAATTATTTTGACAGGAAGGTGGATGGTTATGTCCGTGAAATAGAAGAATATTCCCTCACTATTCTCAACAAGCTTTATCCACCCGAAGTATAGAGAAAAGATATTTTTTGTTTGGAGTTACAATAAAAGGGCTTTTCAGAAAAGAATTAAAGGAAGACAATACATCGAAAACAAGCTTTAGAAAAAGGATAGATTTTATGAAGTTGCCATTAATTATCGAATCCTGGAAAAAAGGATAGTGGTATTTGGCGCGTGTGCCAGTTAATGGCAATGCCAACAAACCTGATGAATAGTAAAATCATAAACTAATTTTGTTTTGAAAAGAGGGCTGACAAATGAAATACCCGGTAGTGGTGCATAAAAGTGAATATGGCTATGATGTGCATTGTCCAATCTACCATGGCTGCCACAGCCAAGGAGATACTTTAGAAGATGCTCTGGAAAACATTAAAGATGCAATTCATACATATTTAACAATGCTTGCTGAGGAAAACAAAGGCGCTATTTATGAGGTAGAGGTAAATGCCTGATGCTATTTACTGGTAACACTTTAGTTTTTTGAAAAGAAGCTATATAAGCGGCGGAAAAGCACTGTTGATTTAAACAAATGCGACATTATTATTTCAATAATGGAATATTTCCTTTGATAATATGGATAAAGAATATTTTTTGGAATTGGAAGAAAAAACTATTGTTTATGTGCACTTTAAAACAGAAAAGGGATATGTTACAGAATTTGTCGTAAAGCTTTTGTCCGCGTTTGAAGGCGAATGGCATGAAATTCTTAGATATGATAGTGGACACGGCTGTCCACATAAAGATATTCTCAATACAGATGGAAAAGTTACAAGAAAAATCTGGTATGATTTCCTCGATAACGGACAGGCATTGACGATGGCAATAAAGGATATTAAAGACAATTTCGAATTTTACAAAGAAAGGTATCAGAAATGGCTGAAAGAATATTAAAAGAAAATGCTATTAAAAAACATCTGGAAGAAGAAGGTTTTAAGGAAATAAAGGCATCGAATAAGCGCGCTCTATGGTATAAAAAAGCATCCGAAAGCCCATCTTGTTTGAAACGAGTTCAAGAGAAAAAAGCCAAAATTTGAGTTATTTAAGGTGAGAGAAGCGACAGCGCACTCCGACGGTTAGGGCTTAAAATCTGAACAAGGGTAGAGACACATTGCAATACGTCTCTACAATTTAGTTAATAACACTCTATGCGAGCGATAGAGAAATCAACCATAGAAAACATGTGGGCTTCGGGTTACAAACCCTAACCCGTAGAAATTTGGTAATTAAACAATGAGATTCAGAGAAAAAACTCCTTCAAAATCATTTATTAATCTTACTCCATTGGTGGATATGTTGTTCATTATCCTATTATTCTTTCTGGTTACCTCAACCTTTATCGATCAGCCAAATATTCAACTGGAACTTCCCACGACAAAACACACACCAACCAGCAAAGTAGATGAACAAGTATTAAATATTTCCCGTGACGGAAGGTTATTTTTCCAGAATGAACCTGTTGAAAGAAAAGTACTTATACAGGTATTGAAGAAGGCTTTTTCTCAACAAACGGAAAAGACCCTTGTTTTGCGGGTGGACAAAAATGTTCCCTACGGACTTGTCATTGACGTAATGGATGCCGCTAAAGGGGCTGGTCTGAAGAAGATAGTCGCTCCTACTATTGTTGACCCTGAAAAACAACCATAGCAGAATTTTGTTTGCGGCTTTTATCATTCTATTATAAAATACTCGTTGTACTGGAGAGGAGAAACTATCCACCAATTAAAAAAGATTGAAGCTACTGATTTCACAGAGTATTGATATTTTTATCTGAGCAATCCATGGTTTCAGGAAGCTCTCCCCACGTTGACTTATTTATGAAGATAAATTGTAGAGAAACCGTTTAATGAACTTGTCAAACGCAGGAGTATGAACCTATGCTGAAAAAAAAATTTATAAAAAGCAAATGCGTAACGTGTAAACAATGCATGATCGAGTGTGCGGTGAGGCATTCATCGTCCCGAAACCTTTATGATGCTTTTACCGAAAATCCAAAATCGCAGTACCGCTTGCAAGTGTCTATCCGGAAAGATCATCCATATATGACGGTGTGCCAGAATTGCGCAAAACCAAAGTGTATGGCTTCTTGTGAGTATGGGGCAATTACAAAATATGAGGATGGAAATGTTGTAATTGATACCGCAAAATGTGTTGGGTGCTGGGAGTGTGTAAGTGCTTGCCCGTTTGGCGCCATTACCAAAAATACTGAACTTAAATACGCTTTTAATTGTGATGATTGTAAGGGATTCGATACGATGGCGTGTGTTGAGGCGTGTAAAACAGGGGCTCTTGTTTACGTATAGGACACAAAATAGCCTGAATTTATACGCTGCACTATTAAGATGTTTTTTTTACAAAACCCATTGCTTTTAAAACTTTTTGCTCAAGCAATAGAGTAACGTGACGGATTTTTTACAGATAAGTCCTGCTGGTTTGAGAATTTTTTCTATGCAATGCGGGTGTTTTTTTAAAATAACAAATAGGGTAGTTTGGTGTAGTGCTTACCTATGCTAAAAAAACACAGCAAATTTTTTGAATCATTGTTGTTGCTTGCCGATTGGTGTGCCTTGTCTGTTTCATGGATAACCGCGTATTATTTACGCTGTTATGCTGAAATTATCCCTGTGTATAAGGGTATACCTCCTCTCAAAAATTACATCATTTTATTAATTTTTATGATTCCCCTTTGGGGAATTGTATTTAAGACATTTGGTTTATATCGTCCCCGCCGGGTTTCTACTAAATTATCAGAGATTATAGATATTGTGAAGGCATCTACCTTTGCAACATTAATACTCATTTCCCTAACGTTTCTTTTCCGTCAGGATGAGTTTTCCAGGGTAATATTCCTCTTTTTTTGGATTATTAGCATCGTATTCCTGTGCTTTATAAGGGTAATATTCAGAAAGTTTTTGCGGTTTATACGGCACAAAGGTTTTAACCAAAGGTACGCATTGGTTGTTGGCACGGAAAAACTGGGACAAGAACTTACAGGCAAATTAAGAAAACATTTGGAACTGGGCATACAGGTAGCAGGGTTTGTGTCGGACGACGCAAGCATTATCGGCAAAAAAATCTCCGGAATAGAAGTTATAGGTAAATTTTCTGATATTCGTGATTTAATTACACGGCATAATATTGATATTGTTTTTATCACATTGCCCTTTCACTCACATTACCAATTAAAAGAGGTATTAGAGCATATTGGCGATGAAATGGTTACGATCATGGTTTTGCCAGATCTTTTTGATTTTGTGACATTACGCGGAAATGTTAGTGAATTTGAGGGCATGCCCCTTATAAGCCTGCGCGATACTCCACTTTACGGGTGGAGTGTTATTTTGAAGAGGACATTGGATGTTGTTTTTGCCATCATTGTGCTGGTCGTAGCAGCCCCAATTATGTTAACGATAGCAATAGTAATAAAACTCACCTCGGAGGGGCCTGTCTTCTATAAACAGGAAAGGATGGGGTTGGATGGAAGACTTTTTAACCTGCTTAAATTCAGGACGATGTGCATAAATGCGGAGGAACAAACCGGCCCTGTCTGGACAAAGAAAAACGATCCCCGTTGTACGAAAATCGGGAAATTCTTACGAATGGCAAGTTTAGACGAATTGCCACAATTTTTTAATGTGTTGTGGGGAGATATGAGCATTGTCGGACCGCGTCCTGAAAGGCCTGTTTTTATAAAGAATTTCAGAAATACCACACCAAAATATATGTTACGGCACAAAATGAAGGCGGGGATTACCGGGTGGGCGCAAGTTTGCGGTTTCCGCGGCAATACGTCCCTTGAAAAACGTATAAAATACGACCTATACTACATTGAACATTGGTCGATGAAATTTGATTTGAAGATTATCTGGCTTACATTATGGCGCGGCTTTATCAACAAACATGCCTATTGATTATGGAACATAGCGTTAAAAAAGCCCTGCTACTTTGTTTTCTTCTTTGTGCAATCTATGAGGGTTTCTTTTTTACGGATAAGGGAAACGTTGCTTTTCACGTATCAGCAGATGACCATATTCCTAACCATGTATGGGAAATCGAACCGGAGAAAAAAGGTATTGCAAGCATTATTCTTGACATTGCCTCGGAATCCTGCCAGGGAATAGACAAAACACATTACCTTCAACAATTAGATGAAATATGTGAAAGCATAAAAACATCTGTAGGAAAAAATAAAACGCCGGAGTATATCATCAGTACGATAAATGCTATTCTTTTTGATACATTCGGGTTTAAATATACACAAAAGGGGGATATTGAATATATATTTCTAAATAAGGTATTGGACAATAAAATTGGAAACTGTGTAGGATTATCTCTCCTGTATCTTTGCATAGCAGAGAATCTTCAATTGCCGGTATATGGAGTAAGTGTGCCGGAACATATGTTTGTGCGATATGATGACGGAAGTTATAAAATAAACATAGAGACAGGTTATAACGGACTTTCCATACCGGATCGTTATTACATAAACGTTCCAGGAAAGGCTATCTCTGAAAAAAGTATTGTGAATGGATATTATTTAAAAAACCTTACCGTGGATGAGGTGCTTGCCAGTGTTTATTTAAATCGTTCCCTTGTTCAAAAACAAAAAGGCAATTTAAAAGATGCATTACACGACGTGAACAAAGCTATGGCATTGCGCGATACCGATGCAGTTGCTTTTTGTGACAGGGGCGTACTCCACGAAAAACTTGGCAATAATGAACTGGCAATAGCAGACTATAACAGGGCGGTTGATTTGAATCCGGATTATGCGTCGACGTATTATAACCGGGGGTCATATCACGCCAAAATGGAAAATATTGATACTGCCATAATGGATTATAACAAGGCAATATCATTAGACCCCGGCTCAAAATTGGCGTATTATAACAGAGGCATCGCATTCTATTTAATTGGACAAATAGAATCAACAATACACGATTTAAGCATGGTGATAACTTTTGATCCGGCATATGCCCCTGCTTACGCAGCGAGGGGACTGGCATACGCCGAATCAAATGAACCGGAAAAGGCGTTAAACGATTTTAATAAGGCATTGGAACTTGATCCGGGCAATGTAGATATTTACATGAAAAGAAGCATCCTTCATGCCGATGCAATGCGTTACGAAGAGGCGATACAGGACATAACTACCTTTATTGAATCTGTTCCTGAAAATGCCTTTGCATATTACATAAGGGCAAAGGCGTATCGCGGAAGCGGGCGTTTCAGGGAATCTCTTGAAGATTTTAACAAAATGATAGCATTGAAACCAATGCTTGCAGGTGTTTATTATGAACGTGCACTTGTAAAAAAAATATTAGGAATGCCTTCTGAAGCCATTTCGGATCTTAATACCTCCATAGAACTCTTTCCTTACAATCCCCTTGCATATCTTCATCGTGCAAATACTCACCGCGATTTAGCATGTAAAGAAAAAGCATTAAAAGATTATGTAACCTACTTAAAGCTTAATCCCGAAGCGCCAGATGCCGATGAAGTTATGGAAAATATAAAAAATCTGAAGAGGTAAATAAAAAGCAGGATATCCTCTTTTGCCTCATGGTGGAGGGGCGAAGCATTTGCTGTAAATTGCCATAAATACATTCCTACCCAAACTGGCAAATGCTTCGCCCCTACTTTTTCAAAAAACCAAATCCAGAACTCAAGAAGTGTTCTTTTTTACAAAAAAAAGTATCTAAGTCAATTAATTACAGTGAGATAGACAAAAGTTTGAGCAAAGACATTGCCATTGCGATTCGTTCTGTTACCACCAAACATTTAATTTGGTGTCAAATCAAATTCCACCTGATCAGGAGTTCTGGAATTATTACAAGATCTTTATAAATGTGATATACATCATATTCATAAATAAATATTTTTTATATAATAGCAAATAGTGAAACAGGCAAAACACATGTTTATTGTTTATTCACGCTATTGACCATACCTTAAATTATTACTGAATAAGTAATAATACAAGCAAATTTCATAGATGTTTGGCACAAGTATTGCTACTTTATTAATTATCATCGATAATTGTTTAAAAATTAGCGATGAATAATAAGAATTGTGAAAACTATGTCTGCTATTTTGATATATTTAAAAGCTGTGAGTACATTTTCTAAATTTTCACCATGTGCATTGAAATTGTATTTTTTTTAATGTTATAGAAGAAGATGGGGGATTTATATGTTATCAGAAAAGATTATTACACAGGACGTATTTGGCCCAAATATAGATTCAAAAGATTATTCTACTATGAAACACACTATAGAAAATGTGGTAAAAAGGGGGGTTGATATTGCCTGTAGTCTATTTTTTATAATGCTTTTTTCTCCAATATTTTTCTTTGTTGCAGTTTTAATCAAAGTGGATAGTAAAGGCGCTGTTTTTTTTAAACAAAAACGCTGCGGGAAAAGTGGTAAAGAATTTTTTATGTTAAAATTCAGAACCATGGTTGATGATGCCGAGATTTTGAAAAAAAATCTTCTTAATGAAATGGAAGGGCCGGTATTTAAAATAAAAAAAGACCCAAGGATTACAAGAATCGGATTATTTCTTAGAAAATGGAGCATTGATGAATTGCCACAGTTTATTAATATTTTAAAAGGTGAAATGAGCCTGGTGGGGCCAAGGCCTTTGGCGAAAGAAGAAATGGCAGGCTACGACCTATGGAAAAATATAAGGCTTACGGCAAAACCTGGCCTGACAGGTTTGTGGCAGATTTATGGCAGACCTACAGGGAAATTCGGTGATTGGGTAAAATATGATATAGCGTATGTACGTAGCAGATCAATATTTCTGGATATTAAAATTATCTTTTTGACCTTGTTTGCAGTATTGAGCAAAAAAGGCGCATGCTAAGCAATGCAAAGTCATTTAATTTTTAAGTCCTTGGGGGAAGGCAATTTAACCAGTAGTATCATTTTTTAATTTTCTATATCTTTCAAATGCCTTTCTTGCTTCTTCTTTCATACCTTTTTTTTCGTATAAGTTACCTAAATTGTTTAATATTTCAACGGTGTCTGGCTGTATTTCCAATACTTTTGAATATTCATAGATAGCACTATCTAACAGCTCTTTTTCTTCATAAATACGTGCCAGCGCTAGATGCAAGGTTGCATGTTTTGGGTTGACTGTTATTGCTCGTTTTAAAATTATAATAGCATTTTCCGACATATTTTCCTGGTTGTATGCTATTCCCAGACATAAATACGCTCTTAAATTGTTTTTGTTGAGAGATACCGCGTTTTCCCACTGTTCTATTGCTTTTTCATATTGACCGTTATAATAGGAAATAAGTCCCAATTCAAAGTAAGTGTTTGAGTTTAAGCTGATATTCAGTTTCTCAATATTTTCTAATTTTTCTTTTATTGCAACAAGTTTTTTGAGTGTATTGGCATCTAATGTTTTATTTTGAGTTTCAGGTAGAATCAATGAAGATATGAAGGCCTTTTTCCTTTCTGCAGAAAGGGCATTTTCCAATGCCTCTTTTTCTTTTTCAATAAAACCAACTGATTTGTCAAAAATATTCGTAAGTTCAAAATTTTTGTCCTTCAGTAAGGATATTTTCTGCTCAAGCCTTGTCGTTTTCTTTTCACTTTCTTTTTTAATAGCAGTTATTTCCAATAAATGATCTTCTCTGAATTTTTGTTCTAATTCCTTCATCTGTTTTTCGTGTTCTTTTTTTGAAAAATAATCCCCTTCATAAGAAGCGAGTTTTTCTTCAGATTCCTTTATCTTTTCCTCATAAAAAGACCTGGGAATGTATTCATTTTTTATTTTTTCATCATACTCGGCAATTTTTGCTTCGAACGCATTTTCATCGATCTTTTGCCGTTTCATGCGTAAAAATTTTAACGTCTTTATTTGTTCATCCTTTTCTAAAAGCAGTTTTTCATAATAAGGTTTTTCTTTAAGAAACCAATAGCAACAAAGGGAAACAACACAAATTGCAAAGATACTTCCGATAATCAAAGAAATCTGTTTATTTGTCCTGATAAAGGATGGTTTTTCTGCGATTGATGCAGTTTTTTTAAATTTATCAAGGTATTTAGAAATATTAAAAGAGATGAATTTCATGGTTGGAAAGCGTTTTGTTTTTATTTTGTAAAAATTGCAAATCGAATATTAGCAATTAGTCCCTGTTTGTTTATCAGGGGGGTAATAAGTCAGTCCTCAATCCTCAATTTCTGTAGGCTGTAGACGCTACGGTTGGCCTTTTATTACTCAGTTAAAATCATTTTTTTTGTTTATCATGAGAACGTCAGCTTCTTCACGCGTCATAGGAACAATTTCCATTATTTTCGCAGGTGTTCCATTGTTCGATTTTCTCACAGCCACTTTTGTCTGTGGAAGAAATTGTGATTTTCCGTATCTCGCTGTGATACGCGCAGAAGTGTGAATTTTTTCTTCCGTAATTTCACCGCGAAGCAACGTGATCGGACCTGGCACATCAATCAAATTTAATAGATAATCACCGGATTTAAAAAGGGCGGCTATTCTTTCATTTTCCGCTTCGTTCCTTCCTACAATGGCTTTTGTTGTATTATCTATTTTAAAATGCCTTCCTACCTTCAGAAGATTCACATCATTTACATCAGCATCGGATGTCTCTATCAAATCTCTCATGCGGTGCGCGAATTCCGGGTCAGTAAGCAAACATCCGCCGGCAGAACAAGGATAGTCTTTGATCTCAAAAACATCTGCCAGTTGTATCTGCTCTTTCCTGGAACGTCCTCTGATTTGAAGCAACTTTTCTCTGTCCACAAGCCCGAGTTTTTCGGGGATAGTCGGTTCCATATGCTTTGCGCACAATGGTCTCAATACCAGTCCGGTAAGATTTGCCTCTTTATCAATAATCCTCATAGCTTCCTTTCGCTGTGACATAGGCCTTTGCCCCAATACCTCCCCGGTGATAATAAAATCTGCGCCAATTTCGCGCATGTAGTCTCCTGCCGCATGGAAAATATTAATCCTGCAATCAATACACGGATTCATGTGTTTACCATATCCATGTTTTGGTTTTTTCACTATTTCCAAAAATCGATCTGTGGTATTAATTACCTTAATCGGTATTCCAAATTTTTCTGAAACTTTTACCGCCTCCAATTTGCAACTGCCATGTGAAGTACATCGGCAAAAAACTGTGACAAAGTTCAGCGCTATAACCTCAATACCTTGCTCCTGAATAACGCGTATCGCCAAAGTGCTATCTAAACCACCGGATAATAATGCCAAAGCCTTAGCCAACGTAATGCTCCTTAAAACAGTAAAAAAATAATCTTAACTTTCGTAACAATTTAGTTTTTTGAAAAAATAGGGGCGAAGTATTTGCCTGTTTGGGTATGAATGCATTTATGACAATTTACGGCAAATGCTTCGCCCCTACACTGTGATTATTGGAATTTTTCAAAAAACTAAAGTGTTACAAATTTTCAAAGTAACGCCTATTGCGGTCTTATTGAATGGTTTCTTTTCTGATCCAGTTCAGATAATCATTTGAGCCGCGAACTATAGGTACGGCGATAATTTCAGGTACCTCGTAACTATGCAATTGGCGGATACGGTCTGCAACTCTTTCAAAGAGTTCTTCCTTTGTTTTACAGATCATGAGCGCCTCATTCTCAATAGTAACCTTTCCTTGCCATTGAAATATGGATTCAATAGGATTCGTTATATTGCAGCAGGCAACTAACCTTTCATCCACTAATGTTTTACCTATTTCTCTGGCCTCATTTATTGAGCCTGCCGTTACAAATACAATTATTGTTTCCGTTATGTTAGCAGACAATTTTTTACCCTCTCAGTTCTTTTTCTATGGTGCTTTTATTGCATGTACCGCCATATTTCTTAAGGATCAATTCTATTTTTTCACTCTGTGCTTCATCTTCCGTAACGTAGACAAGCGAGCAACGGCAGCCGTTCGGGTTTTTGCAACGGTGATGCGGGGGTTTTATTGAATGATGTATTTCGTGGTTGGGTAAAAAATGTTTCCCATCAAGTTCTTTGCAAATATCACATGTTGAATCGTCCTTTGTTGCAGAATAAAACAAATAAGAAATTTCTTTAACACGATTTGTATTGAAAACATCTTTTTTTTGTTCAGTACGGCTTCTTGTACTCCCCTCCCTTTGTTTCCCCCCCTGTAGACTCTTTTTTAGCGAAAGGTACACCAGATAGATTATGGCAAAGATAATAATAAATCGCAACATTTCTGGTTTATCCGGTACCTTTTGGTTTTCTCAGCATGAATAAAAAAAGTCCTCCAACAACAAGCACCCCTTGTGTTAGTATGATACCCTTTATCCATATTGCAAAACAGTTCCAGAATAAATCGGCGCCACGAATTTGATCTATTGAGCGCGAAACGCTTACGAATGAATAAAGCGAAATTAGTGTAATAATCAGCGCCATAACAGTTATAATGAGTATTTTTAATTTTGGCTTTATGGTCATTTTTCCTCTCAAAGTTCATTTTTCTCCAAATGTAACAACTATTTCTTCAGAATTATTTTGTTTATCTGCAGATGCATTATTCTTCTTATTTTTCGCTTTCGAGATCAATTTGGCGGCAATATTGTATTCATGGAAAGCGTCATCAATCAAACCGCTTTTATCATAGGCATCTGCTAAATGATAAAGGGTTTGTATATTTTCCGGATCAATACTCAACGCTTTTTTAAACGCTGCTATCGCTTCTGAAAACATATCTTTGTTGGCATATGCCAAGCCAAGATTGAAATGTATTTTAGATGAACCAGGACTCAGTGCGATAAATTTGCTCCATGCCGATATTGCATCATCATAAAGGCCTGTTTGCATATAAACACTGCCTAGTTCTTTGTAAGCCTTGGAGAAAGCAGGATTTGAGGCAATAGCCTTGTTGTATATAAGGATTGCTTTTTCCGGCTGTCCTTTTTCTGCGTATGCCTCTCCAAGTTTGCACAGTGCATGGATGTTGTTCGGAGTGATTCGTATGATATTCTCATATTCTAAAATCGCCTCGTCATAAAGTCCGTTTTCCATGTAAATATCCGCGAGATTTAATCGGGCGATAATATTGGATGGGTCTTTTGCCAGGAGGTTTTTGTATAAATTTATGGCATCATTTACCATTCCCTTCATGGTATAGGTACAACCGAGATAGTAACAGGACATCAAATCATTAGGATACCCTACAAGGATATTTTTAAACGAAGAGAGGGCGTCGTCAAATAAACCACTCGCATACTGATTATAACCGATAATGTATCCGGGAGAAATGCCTTTAGTTTCGATTTGGAATTTTTTTTTCGTTACTTCAAGGCTTGCCTCCCTTTTGGCAATCTCTAAATTCTTTTTTGCCTCCATATCCTGCGGATTTATTTTTAATGCCCTCTGATGTTCGGCAATTGCCTCTTCAAACAAACCCTTCTTTGTGTACGCAAAGCCCAGATTATCGTGCGCCTTTGAGTAATCAGGATTCAGCTTAATGGCAAGTTTGAATTCTTCTATTGCGCTATCGTATTCTTGTATATTGCAATAGGACACGCCAAGGTTGTTGTGCGACTCTGCAAGGTCAGGATTCAAAGCAATAGCCCTTTTAAATTGGATGATGGCTTCATGAATCATGTCCTTGTCGAAATATTTCGTCCCAAGATTGTTATAATCCATTGCCAGTTGGTATTTTCTTGCTTTACTTTGGCTCACCGTCTCCCCTGTGTGACTAAAGGAACAGCCAGCACAGAACACTACGAGGCACATGAAAATCAATGTTTTCTTCAATTGCAAATTCCTTAACAAACAGTAGTTACAGGATAAATTCTTTTCGGCATTTTGCAGTATTAGTTATTTTAATCTATAGATAAATACTTTCAAAGTCAATATTAAAAAACAGTGATAGAAAGACATCTCCATGATTTCAAAGGAGGAAAAGCGGAATCTTTTTAATGGCATTTACACCTCTCCGTGTCTCTTAGTTGCTTGAGTATTTCACAAAAGTTCCATCACTGCATTTCTCAGCGTATTGGTAACATAAATGGTGTATTCCCGATCAGTCCTTGAATTATCAAAGGAGAGCGGTTTGCCAAATGATATTTTCACGTTCCTGTTTTCGGGATACGATAAAAATCCGTGCTTTGGCATAAATCGGTTACTTCCACTTATTGCCATAGGGACGACCCTTCTTTTTGATTTTAAGACAATAAGCGATATCCCTCTTTTGAATGTCCCCAGTGTGCCGTCTTCGCTTCTTGTGCCTTCCGGGAATATCACCAGTGATTTCTGTTTTGCGGTTAACTCATTAATTGCTTTTATGAGACTAGTGTATGCCTTTCTGTCCTCTTCCCTTTTAATAGGTATATGTCCTGAAACAGTCATATATGCGCCCAATACCGGCACGTGAAATATAGCCTCTTTCGAGATAAAACTAAAATTTACCGGAATGTACGCAAGAGAAAGTTTAATATCCATCATGCTTTGATGGTTTGCAATAAAGATGACAGGTTCGTTTTTGGGAATATTTTCCAATCCTTCCAAAGCAACCTTCATACCAATGATCTTAAAAGAAATACGGCTGAAAACCCTTTCCATCGTGTTAAATACCTTTTCTTTATTCTTTGTGTCCATACTGAGAAGTATTGATAGAAATGTGGCAAGCATCCAGGCAAAAACAAATGTTAGCCATGAAAACAGTGTGAAAAATATCTGATAGAGTTTATACATTTGGGTTTGGGTTCGCATTTGATTTCCTTAAGATGATTGCAGTATCACAGGGCATTTTAGTACTTATCAGTAATTTCTTTGCATTTTTTGGCTAAATATTTAATTGTCACTTCTGTAATCGGCAATCTACTGTCGGCAGTCGGCAAATTGCAGATTGAGGACTGAGGACTGTTTTCGTGCTTGTTTGGTTCTGGTTCTGGTTATGGCAGCTCAGGTGTATTGTTGTGGAGGATTGTATAACAAAAGCTACGGATACAAGCCTTGGTGTGGCAAAATAAAATAGCTACTTCAGGGTAACAAATCCTTTGTTTTTAATATACACCGTGATTGTTTTGTTAGAGCTTAGGTACTCTTCAATAATTCCCATGAATTCAATGACAGAATTGACATTTTTCGTTCCGACTTTGGTAATCAAATCGCCTGGTTCTATGCCTGCATGCCCGGCAGGGCTATTATCGTCCACTTCAAGCACCAACACACCTTCTTCTTTTTCCAGTCCAAGCGATCTCGCGATTTCATACGTTACATCATTGACAATCAGCCCTATTGAAAACTTCGAGGGTTCATCTTGTTTTCTAAAAGCGGCATATGTTCTTCCGGAAAGGTCTTCGGGTTGCTGTTCAACTATGGCTGTAAGGATGTTTTCCTCCCCATTTCTTAAAACTTTAATCATGATACGGGCATCTATCTTCGCATGTCTTATAACGCGTTGCAAATCCAGTGAATTTTTTATAACATCATCATTCATTTCACATATAACGTCTCCGGGAAGGATTCCCGCCTTAAATGCAGGGGTTTCGCTCCATACTTCCATGACAAATACACCCTTGTCTTTGACTAAGCCAAAGTGTTTTACCATATCATACTTATTTTCAAAACCAAGCTTCAACGCAAATTCATCGGTAATATCCTGTGTTCCAATACCCAGGTAACCCCTCACGATTGTACCGGTATTTATTATGGTTTCGACTGTCTCTTGCGCGATGCTTGCAGACAACGCAAAACCCACGCCTTGAAATCCGCCGGAACGGGTGGCAATTGCGGTATTCACACCAATAACTTCCCCTCTTAGATTAACCAATGGTCCTCCACTGTTACCAGGGTTAATGGCCGCATCTGTCTGGAAAAAATCTTCATAGAGAAAGGGAAGCGCAAGCGGGATTACATGTGTTCTTCCTTTGGCGCTGATAATACCCATGGAAACTGTTTGCTGAAATCCGAAAGGATTGCCGATAGCAATAACCCAATCCCCTACCTGTACCTCTTCAGGGTTGCCAAACCTTGCCGGCATAAATCCTTCACCATCGATTTTTATGACCGCCAGATCGGTATTTGGGTCAATGCCAATGATGGTAATATCATGATATTGCTCCTCGTTATACGTGACCACCGTAATTTCTTCCGGCGAATAATCGCTGATAACGTGATTGTTAGTCAAAATGTAACCGCGTTCATCCACTATAATGCCGGAACCAAGTCCTTTTTTGGGAATTGCACCGGCATGCGGGACCTGGTCAGGATTTGCCGGTTGGGCGGGATGATTATCTCCCCCATATACCTTTTTTTCCGTAATAAGGCTTACAACGGAAGGATTCACCAGCGCAGGAACCTTTCGAAATATTTCTATGATTGGTTTTGCGTGTTTTTCGAGTTCGACAAGTTCCTGCCTCAACGTCTCTGCATTAATATCCTGATTTGAGAAGACAAATCTATTGCTTGAGAAAAGGAAGAGTGTTAGCGGCAAAACAAGAAAGAGTTTTTTGGTAATTTTCATTTTTATTTTGATAGACCTTTCAGCTTTAAAATCAAATAAATACTCCCCCCAAAGAGAATTATATTGGCAAAAAAAGTACTAATAACAATTTTTTTTGCATGTTCAGGGTCGTTAATATTATGTACTTTAATAATGGCACAATACGTAAGGAAGATGATACTGCTATAAGAAATGCATATCCCGGTTATAAATAGGACTTTTTTTATTAAATTGGCATGTTTTGAAATTGTTGTCATATACAATCGCTAAGGAGTTGCAAAAGAAACATTCCCTTACAACTAAACAGAAACACAACTGATGCGGGAACACTACAATGTATTGTCAATAATTATACTTAAATTTAAAGAAACATAAAAACAAATTTTACATTAGTCACATTGGAACTTTTTATGAAATATAGTTGTTTTACAAAGCAACATTACTCTCCTTTTCTCAATGGCAAGCTGGTTTTTGTTTTCCTCCTTTTCTACAAAAACCAGCTTGCTGCTTTTTTTGGGGAATTTTATGTTGCAACGATAAGCACACAGAAACGCAGAAGGAAAACAAGCTGGAAATCAAGGGAAGTATTTGTTGCTATGGTGGTATTGAGTAATAGTGGATTGTTATACGAAACGGCAGTCTGTTTTCATTGACGAAACAGTTTAAACATATGTATCAAGAAACGAACCAACTTGCCTGCTAAAGGATATCTTTTCTAAGGGAATGGGTTTGTAATTCTCTGCTATCTGAAGGTTTTTCCCGTCATTGTTCACCTTTTTCATTCCATCAATTTTTTGCCCCGCCACCGTATTTCCCTTTTGTGTTTTTTCTAAGTTATTTGTTTTTATGGTATTAAGTATTTTTTTTATGTTTTCTGCGCGGGTATTTACTTCATTGCCTTTGTAAAGTGCATGCGTTTCTGGTTTTGGCGCTGGTTTTGTTTTTGTTTGAGAAGACAATCTTTGTATTTGTTTTAACAGTTCTGACGTCGATGAGTTCACATTATTTATCATATTTTTACTTTCCCCAAAACCACCTAATAATCCCATATACAATTTCTAAAGTTGCATAGCATACGAGCTATTTTCATGCCCAAATACGATAGTTACACGTTTTCGCCATGAGAGAAATAAAATAAAGCAGGAAACGATATTGTTTTTTTACTCGATATCTTTCTCCGAATAGATGATGTATTTGTATGTAATTTAAATACTTATAATTAGCGATATGTTTTCGGTAAGGCATGTTTCTTTGAAAAGAATGCGGATTATTTTTAATGTGGATACGCTGTTAATAAAATTTTTTTGGAAGGGGCTTTTATAAAGCATAGGATTTATTCACCGTTTAAAAAAAAACGATTATTGGTGATACCGTTGTGAAATTGGTCACAAAAACCAAAGAATTATTTGGTAAACGTAATTTGGAGAATTGCATTTCCCCTCATTTATGCTATAATCATTTTATAAAGTATTACATATTAATTTTTAATAAAGATAAAATAAGGGGGCGAAAGGATTCGACCGGATTGTACGATATATAGGTTGCGTATTGAGGTTGTCAGGCGGCCTCATTAAAAACCTGGCAAAACAATTAAATGCCGAAGAACCAATGGCAATGGCTGCTTAATTGACAGCCACGTTTCATCCGTTTTACCTGCGAAATTGATGAAACGAAGAATAGCAGGTTAGTTTAGACCTTTTGCACCGCGGGGTCTTAAATGAACTAGTAGTTGTGCTAGCTTTTAAAAACCTTGTCTGTTAGGGTTTTAACGGCGAAATTAAAAAACAGACTATATACGTAGAAGCCTATATTGAAACATCTAGGGACGCGGGTTCAATTCCCGCCGCCTCCACCAATTAAGTTATTGTAATTAAATATCTAATGATTTTAACCTGTCAAAAATAACATCCCCAATGTGTCCATGGAAAGCCATTAATTTCTTTTGTTAATGGCTTTTTTGGTAATAGTTCCCCTACCCCTATTCCTTCACTAATTCCTTCTGCCGCACAATTTTTCCCAAGGTGCAATTACATGGAGTTTCCAAATGTGTTTCGTTTGTTGCCATTCAATTGCTTCATTAATTCACAATTGAAGCGTAGGTGGCGAAGCATTTGATATAGATTGTCATAAATGCGTTCATACCCAAACGGGCAAATGCTTCGCCCCTACTTTTTCAAAAAACTAAAGTGTTACGAAAAAACAAGATGACACAGACATTAAGTTATTTGGCACTGCGTAATTTGGTGCAAGTTTAAGCGCGGCAACAAAAGCTGCTCTGCAGATAATCGGGGTAAACGAAAACACAAAGAAGATTTAAACAATCGGCACAACAGATTCTATATTTATTTTCAAAGGCAGCCCCCTCCCTTGTCCGGTCTGACGGTTCGCGTTCGTTCTTTTTTGTCTTCCGTGTCCATAGCATTAGTTTGATGGTGTTTCTGTGTAGTTAAGAATTACTTGTTCAATCTCATCCTTGTCTTTTTTGTTGTCCGACATAATCAATAATTTGTCGCCCTGTACTATGGTAGTTGTCCCGCTTGGTGTAATATATTTGTCACTACGGTTAATCAATACAATAAGTGATGTTTTCGGAAATTTGAGTTGAAAAATTTGTCTGCCGATTGCGTTTGAATTCTCTTTTATTTCTACTTCAAAAAGTTCATTTTTAAAATTGTCCGATAGTTCCAGTTCCAGCGGATAACGGGTTTTGAATTTTACAGGTTTAAATAAATAAAGCCACTTTGCAACAATCGGAATGGTTGTTCCTTGTAGCATTACAGAGGACAGCACGATAAAAAAAACAATATTGAATATCATTTCTGATTTTTCAACACCTTGAATGAGTGGATAAGTGGCAAATACAATAGGAACTGCACCTCTTAACCCAACCCACGAGATAAGCAAGCGTTCCCTGTTTCTCATTTTAAAAAATAAAAGACAAAGAAATACGGCAAGTGGTCTTGCTACAAACATCAGAAAAAGAGCAATGACACTTCCTGTTCCAATGAAAGGCAACATTTGTTTTGGAAACACAAGCAAACCAAGAGCAAGGAACATCACAATTTGCATCATCCATGCCTGCCCGTCATAAAACCGTATAATGCTTTTTTTGTGAATAAAATTTTCATTGCCAAGAATAATTGCTGAGAGGTAAACAGCAAGAAAACCATTGCCATTGAAAAAAGTAGTAATGCCATAAGTAAAAAATATGAGAGCAAGCGTCAGGACGGGATAAAGCCCGTCATGGTCAAGATTTATCTTATTAAGCATCCATATCATTGCCTTACCCAATAAGTAACCCGCAATTGCGCCAATAATCATTTGT
This sequence comes from Candidatus Kuenenia stuttgartiensis, assembly GCF_900232105.1. Lineage (NCBI taxonomy): Bacteria > Pseudomonadati > Planctomycetota > Candidatus Brocadiia > Candidatus Brocadiales > Candidatus Brocadiaceae > Candidatus Kuenenia > Candidatus Kuenenia stuttgartensis. The sequence goes on along the minus strand of NZ_LT934425.1, from coordinate 2,597,747 downwards.
TGAAAGAACATTGGAATTAATAAAGCAAAAGAGGTACCTTTATGCACGAGCAAAGATGTAATACCAATAGTCAGGAAATATGCCATCGGGTCGTTGCTACCCGATTCCAATTCCAGCAATGGTCTTAAATTTCCTTTTAGCCCTATGCTTTTTGAACGAAGAATAGAGAATACCGCAGCAGCATCAGTTGACGATACAATTGCACCGATTAAAAGTCCTTCTGTAAGTGTAAAGCCAGAAATATAGGAAATGAAAAATCCTAAAGAAACTGCTGTGAGCAATACTCCCAAAGTTGATAGAGTAACACCCTGCCACAAAACAGGTTTTACACTTTCCCATTTTGTTTCAAGTCCGCCCGAAAACAAAATAAAAGTCAGGGCAATAGCACCAAGTGATTGTGCAAGATTGGGGTTATCAAAGTGGATGCCACCAATTCCGTCCGAACCTGCAAACATACCCACTGCCAGAAAAATAATAAGCGCAGGAACGCCAAGTTTTCCTGTTGTCTTGCTGGCAAGAATACTTAACAATAATAATATTGAACCAATTAAAAGTAGGTTTTCTGTCGTAAGTGTCATTTCAAGGCAGTCCCATTTTTTACTCGTCAGTGTCCACTAAGCACGATCGTTTTGAAATGAAGCACAACTTGTTATATGCGTCATAAAAATACTCATATCCCATCTCCCATCATTCTTTAGGAGTATATGCGTAACTGCTGTTGCTTATTATCTAATTGACTTTGTAACCATTAATCGTAATATATTAAACGACCAAAACACGACTCGTTCCCAAACCTTGTGCTGAACATAGTGAAGTATCAGCTTGGGAACGCCGGCCTGTGGGCAGACAGGCAATTACGCAGGAAACTCTGTTTCCGGCAGGGATAAGAAACCAGACATATTGATTTTATTTTGAGAAACCGGAGTTTCTCTAACAAGTCGGTGTTAGACCGTAATGTTTACGCTGAATAGTTACTTTCAAAAAACGAAAACGTTACAAGAAAAACTTATCGTGACGATGCCTCTTCCACAGCCAGGTCTGCCTGGATGAGACCATATCCGCTGTCATAGTCAAATCCTGATTCTTCCATGTCAAGTGCGGTATCTTTAAGTATGGAATAAATGTCATCCGGCGATAGAAGTGGATTTGCTTCCAGCATTAATGCGACAACTGCCGCCGCATGAGGCGCCGCCGCTGATGTTCCAAAGAAGTTTGGGAATCCATCTTCCTCCCAATCCGTTCCGAAAAAAGTAGTATTCACTCCGTCAATGGCTACAATTTCCGGTTTTTTACGCACTTGTGGAGTTGAAAAGGTTCCATTTTCATCAAAAAATACCACTGTGTGCCCCGCGGAAGAGTAATATTCCGGAATGGCCGGATCAACGCCAAGTTCAGGCGTCTCAAAATATGCCGATGCGCCAACCGCAACTCCGCCGGCTGCGTTCGCATGCCCGTAGATTGTGCCGCTTTTTGTAGCATATTCGTTCAACGTTCCTTCAAAATTAAATAGCACGTATTTTATAAGCCTTGGCGCAGGCCCTTTGATATTTTCAATTACTATATTAAAATCTGTGTTTCCTGAACCAATGGGATTGTAATAATACAAGGCCTCCACCGGGTCGCCACCAATATTATTATCTATACCGTATGCAAGGACTGTTGTTGGCGGGTCGTTGGTAAGAAAGACGTCGATGTCGTTTTGGGAGACTGGAGGGCTTACCGAGTAGAAAGGAGAATCCCATTGAAGGACAAGGTAAACCTCTGTTCCTGGCGGTATGGTTATGCCCTGAAATGTATCGGTGTCAGCGCCGGGGTCAAAATCATGCGGTTCACCGAAAAACACGGGGGCTTTGCCACTCCGACGAAAGAGACTTTCATAGGCGTCCCGCCCTGAATTGCCTGCCGCTGAAAAATAGACTGCGCCCAAATCCTTCACAATATCAACCGCCTGGGCAATAATTCCGTCCTGAAACATCGGCTCTGCAAAATATTGCACATCATCCACAATGACATGTGCGCCCGCATCCGTTTTTAATTTTATAATTCCTGCGGCAAAATCCGCCATGCCATTAAATGCCGAATGAAATGCGAGACCTGCTCCCGGCGCAACATCGTGTATGATCTGCATCATCGCCCGTCCTTCATCCGAACCGGAAGAGCAGCCAGACTCTTCTTCCAGTACGGTAATTTCGAAGGGGAGGTCGTCATTTCTTACGTCATCTACTGCGCCATCCAAACAGTTAAAACTGTCCGATAAAACTCCTATGGTAATCCCTCTCCCATCAATTCCATAGGTATTGCGCGCCAAATCAGATTTCATCGCAATATCGCCCTGACCATCCACCTTTCCCGCGCGGGTTATGGCGTATGAAGGCCTTGCAAAACGGAGGTTTTCCAGTGCATCCATATTTTTAACCGCTTCGATGGGCATCAATCCCGATACCATATTACCATAAACAACTGCCTGCTTCATGCCGAGTGATTCAAGATGTTCTTTTAAAATAGCTGCATCATTTACGGCAACAGCATCAATAACCACCATATCCCCTTCTATTCGGTAGAGGGGCATTTCCGGTTCAAATTTTGCGATTTTTGCAGGAAATTTCGATTTTTCTTTGTAGGCAAGATATTCATCATATAATACGGTCAAACCGTGTTTTGCCCGCGTAAATTGCTTTTCCCTTGCAAGAATCATCTGCTGCACCGCTTCGGTTTCCCTCATTTCCGCATGAAGAAGATTTGGAGCAAAAATATTTAAGAGTACTGCAGCAAGCAACTCATATTTTAATAATTGTCTCATATTGGCTCTCCGTTCTATGGCAACTTCTCAATAAGTTAGGGTATAGAATCAAACAAATCAGGTTTTCTAAATTTGATCCCAATTATTTGAAATTTTTTAGTTAAAAGGGTAAGCAATTCATCTGCTTCGACAAGCTCAGCACAAGCGTATACTCGTTATTATTTAAAAAACTTAAACATCTGTTTTTAAACTTATCATAAATATCATAAATATCATAATATTTATAATGCAATATTTTTTTGCGAAAAAATTTCCGTAATCGTAGCACTTTAGTTTTTTGAAAAATCCAGGGGGTATTTTAAAAATGTAGTCTCGTTAGGGGTGGCGGTCTGTTTGTAGCACAATAAAATTCAATCCCGAAGAATTATAACAATTTACTGCATGGTTTGAGGATTTCCCGTTCTATCGTTTGTGGTCTGTGACTCATGAAAGGTAAAAATGCTTACATTAAAAAAACTTATTGCCCAATTGCTGTTTCCAGTTCCATTATGTCTTGAAATATTGATAGTCGGCGCCGTGTTGATGTTCTTTTCCAGAAAGCAGAAACGTGGGAAGTATATCGTTTTGTCTGGCATTCTGCTGTTTGCATTTTTCTGTTACTCCTCTCCTGTTTCCAAAGTCTTTATCAGACGTTTAGAATATAAATACCCTCCTCTTTTATCAATACAATCCTCCGATGATACAAGAGGAGCTATTGTTCCCGAAGTGAAATGGATTGTTGTTTTGGCCGGAGGGCATACTTCCGATCCGGATATACCGATAACCAGCAGGGTTTCCGGGGAAACGCTCGTTCGTCTTGCGGAAGGGATACGGCTGCACAGGTTGGTGCCTGAAAGCAGGATTGTTTTATCTGGGGGAAGGGTTTTTGATCCCGTTTCAGGAGCGGAAGCAATGGCAGAATTGGCAATGGCGCTTGGAGTCGAAGAGGAATCACTGATTTTGCAATCCGAATCAAAAGATACGCATGATGAGGCGAAATTTGTAAAACCCATTGTGGGGAATGACCATTTTATTTTAGTTACATCGGCAAATCACATGGCGCGCGCAATGGGAATGTTCAGAAAATCAGGGATGAGTCCCATACCTGCTCCTGCGGGGCACACTATTCTGAAATCACAAACAACCGCGCCCGGTGATTTTTTCCCAAGTTCACATGGTTTTGATAAGGCAGAACAAGTATTTTACGAGTACCTTGGGATACTTTGGGCTTTGCTGCGGGGGCAGATATAAATGCAACAAGCATCCCTTTTTGGAATTATCGTCAAACAAATCTATTTTCAGAAAAACATTACCGCTAAATTTCTGAAATCAGATTTGTTGTTATGATTTGCTTGACTATATTTAGATTCTGTGTTTCCAGTATTTTGGTTCTCTATGTAAATGCATGACGGCTACAATGCAAACCCCTTCTTTCTCTGCGGAATATAAAATTCCATATGGAAATCTTCGGACTAACGACCGTCGGATATCTTCCTCTATAATTGGCCAGGCTTTTGGGAAAGCTATCATTCTTTCAATAGCTGAATATACCTCAATAGCAAAGTCGTATCCCAAACCTGATTCCCTTTCTTCATAATACTCAATCGCTTCAATGAATTCTATCTCTGCTTCGGGATGAAAGGAATATTTCACTTTAAGAACTTATTCCATATTTTTTCAAATACTTCTTCACCTTGTATTGTTTTTACTTTACCAGAACGAAGTTCCTCAAGTCGTCGTTTAGCCACTGATACCCATTTTTTTTCTATTTCCAATTCCGGTGGGTTTAGACTTTTTAACAAAGAATCAATAACCATCGCCCTCTCTTCAACAGGCAAAGAAGTTGCTTCTTCTATAAGGTCTTTTATTTTCATAATTCTGCAATAGTTTAGTTTTTTAAAAACGTATTCAATTCACTGCATTTTTACAAAAAATTGAGGTGCATCCCCCTTGGAGTATTTTGGGTTTTGCTGCGGGGCAAATATAAATGCAACCCGCAGCCTTTCTCTGATTTTTCAGGCCAGTTCTTAAAAAAGGGGTTCCTGATCTACAGGCGAAACCCTTCCAGTTTTTTTACTCTAAAGACCACGCTTCAACGGCTCCAACATCTTTTTCAAAGCCCTTGAGATACCTGAAATATTCTCCGTCCGTGTTGAGAATAAGCCGTGTCTGTGAGCTTATTGTGGTTTTATAAGTTTCCAGTGTTTTGAGAAAGGAATATAATTCCGGGGCTTTTGTATATGCTTCCGCGTAAACCTTAATGGCCTCTGCATCAGCTTGTCCCCTGGTTTCTTCTGCCGTACGATACCCTTCCGATTCGATTCTCTCCAGTTCCTTCCTCATCGTGCCTAAAATTTCAGCTTCTTCCCTTCTCCCTTCTGATTCATATTTATTTGCGATGCGGATACGTTCCGAGCGCATACGATCATAAATCTTTGGGATTACTGCCGCCACGTAGTTAATGTATTTTATTCTCACATCCACCAATTCAATCCCGTACCGGTCTTCAAGCGAGCGTCGTGCCATAGCAAGAATTTCTGCTGTAATTTCATCGCGGCCTTTTTTAATGATTACTTTTTTTGTTTCTTCCGCTACTTCAAGCTCCTTTGTCGTATATTCCAGTTTACGATTGGAGTTTCGGAGAACCTCTTTTAACGGATAGGCGCTCACAACGTTTTTCACAGCCGACTCGATAACCTCATCAAGCAATCCCTGTCCGCGTGCTTCTATGCCCAGCGAAGTATAAAATTTGAGAGGATCGACAATTTTCCATCGCGCCCAGGAAGCTACGCCTATGTTTTCCTTATCCCTTGTGAGAATATCACTAATATCACCCGTCCAGTTTAGTATGCGTTTATTAAAATATCTGACGTCCTGAATAAATGGGGTTTTTACATGAAGTCCATGTACCACCGTCGTTCGCACGGGTTTTCCAAACTGCGTGATAACGGCCTGCAATCGTTCATCAACAACATACAGGGAACTTTTCAGGAATATTGCAATGATGCCTATTGCGATTAGTATAATTATAACGTTCCTTTTCATTTCTTCATTCCCTCCTCATTGAGGCCAAGGATAGGTAATAATCCTTTTAAATCTTTATCGATAATATACAATTTTTCGCATTTTGGCAACACATCCGCCATCGTCTCAAGGAAGAGCCTCCGCCTTGTTACATCTTCCGCCTTTTTGTATTCTTCATATACTGCAAGAAATGCCTTTACGTCCCCTGTTGCTCTGTTTATCCTTCTTACATAATATCCTTCAGCCTCCCTGATTGCCTGCTCTTTTTTCCCTTCAGCCGCGGGCAGTAGTTTATTTTTCTGACCTTCCGCCTCATTAATGATTTTATCTTTGTTTTGTATTGCCTGGTTTACCGCATTAAAGGCGTCCTTGACGGCAAGAGGAGGATCAACTCCTTTGAGCAAAACCGATTGAATGCTGATACCGCATTTATATTCATCCAGGCCTTTTTGTATATTTTCTTTGGCCATTTGCTCTATTTCGATCCTGCCAATGGTTAAAACTTCATCGATGGAGAGGTCTCCCACCAGTGTCCTCATTACCGATTGCGAAATGCCACGGATTGTTTCACGAACGTCCCTTACATTGAAAAAATACTCTTCTAAGGCTTTAATTTTGTAGCGAATAACCCAATTCACTTCCGCACAATTAAGATCCGCGGTAAGCATAAGTTTTTCCTCCTGCGCCGCAGGGAATTCATAGTCCACAATACTCGTGGTGCCGCGTTGTCTTGTTCTGAAGCCAAATTCCTCGTTATAGATTGTTTTTACCTCTCCTTTTAGTATTTTATCAATGCCGTAAGGAATTTTAGTATGCAATCCTGGTCCAACCGTTTCTTTATATTTTCCGAACCGTAAAACTACCGCTTCTTCATTTGCCTTTACCGTGTAAAATGCCGAATACCCGCTAATGATAATGAAGATCAGCATAATGATGGGTGGGAGAAACTTTTTTAATGGCTGCAAGGATATTTGTTCGAAATTTATATCCGGCTGTTTTCTGCGCGGTCCATAATCAGGCATTTACGACCTCCTTTTCTCTAATCACTCAATTGGCAGCACGGTGTTGTGCATTGCCGTATCAATGCGTTGTTGACATTGATTATTTTTACAAAATCTTTATAATCGTATCTTTTTTAAAAACAGGTATTTTGTAACCCTTCCCCTTCTCAGCAGCTTTAATCCCACGCTTTTGGGGTAAATTTTCCAACCACAGTACATACTATCCACTTTCCCTAATGTTATCAACAACTTCTTTTGTATCTCCGGGGGTGACAATGCTACCAACAATACTCCGGAAGCGATAAGCCCAAGTGGATGAATAAGAAACATTCTGCAGATGAACCTGGTTTCTTTTTAGGACTTGGCATTTCGGATTTCACCATTAAATATTTTGCCAGAAAATATGGGTTCTCAAAAGTCAGTCTTACTTATTCCGTCCGTTGAATGGTCGATAACTTCAATAATTTCTTCTGGTTTCTGAATTATTCTATGCGCACCGCTCCTTTTAAGTTCGTCTTCAGGACGGAACCCCCACAGAACACCTACAGGAAGCATGCCTGCAGCAATGGCCGTTTCCATATCAATGGGCGTATCGCCAACATAAATAATTTCCGACGGAGAAACGGCCAGGTATTCTGCAATTTCTTTTGCGCCTGCGGGATCGGGCTTTTTAGGAACATCATCGCGCTGGCCTATTATCCGGTCAAATTTCCAGTTCGGCAAAAATGCTGCTACGCATTTTTTTGTAAAGTAATCAGGTTTATTTGAAAGGACTGCCATTTTTAAGCCGCGCAATGTGATCAAGTCCAGCATCTCGGCAATCCCTTCGTATGGTTTTGTTTTTATATTCCAGTTTTTCCGATATTCTTCACGAAATTCCCCTACGCAAGAGTTTATTATGTCCTCATTTTTTATTTCGTCCGGCAATGCGCGTGTGATAAGCGCAGCAACTCCCTCCCCAACAAAATACCGATACTCTTCCATTTCGTGCGTTGGAAAATTATTTTTCTTTAATACACGGTTCGCGGCATTGCATAAATCTTCCAGAGAGTCTATAAGCGTGCCGTCCAGATCAAAAATAATTGCTTTAAAAGACATATTTCTTACCTCATATATTGCCGTTTAATAATCAAACAAACCCATCATTGCGAAAGCCACGAGTAACAGAGTTGTGCTAAACGGACATCGCACAACAAAAATAAATGAAGCATTCTGCCCGCACATCAACCCTGGCATAGTATGCTTACATGTGCTACTTTTGATACCATTTTCCGTTTCTGTCCTGTAGCCAGTCGCCCTTTAGCGCTTTTTTTGCAATCTGCAATGCCCTGCGACTGCCTACCTGCCCGATGCTTGCGCCTTCCTTTTTTGCTATAATAGCATACACCTTTTTTCTGTCCTCATTTTCCGCATTAACAACCTCTTCGTTTTCACGGTTTGCCTGCACATACTGTAAATATCCTGTGTTGTTTTCACCAATAATTCCCTTCGATTTTAACTCTACTATGAGAGGAAGGCGTTTTTCCATTTGCACTTTTATTGTCTGTATATTATCGGCAAAGATTACTGTAGCGACAGGACAAATTCCACTCAATAAAATAAGAAAAAACATTGCAAAAAAATTTGACTTCATTTATTTTTCTCCTTCTGACAAAAATCTCTTAATCAATAAAAAACTACTGGCCAGGGTTTGGCGTCTCCGCTGCTTTAGAATCACCGACTTCCCCGCCGAGTGTTTTTGCGGCTTCATCAAGGTTGCCAAAAAAATTATCCAGCTCCCTATCTATTCGTATATTCACATCAATGGTAATTTGCATTGGTTTGACTTCAAGTTCTACCTTATGTTCCGTTTTACAACCATGCAAGACAAGAAAAAACACTATACATAAAATGACACTATTTTGTTTCATCAATCCCTCCTTAACTGTAATTCCTTACGAATACATTGGTATAAAAGCAAGAATACCCTATCACAATAATTATCTTAGCGCAACATTTGGGCGTAACCAAATTCGAAATACGAAACAAATTCTAATGACAAAAAACTCAATATTCCGTAGCACTTTAGTTTTTCGAAAAATTCCAATAATAGCGCTGTTTTCCGCACGATGTAGGGACGACGGATGATGGATGACAGACATCTTTCGTCTCTCGTCTCTCGTCTCTCGTGCTTCATCTCTCGCTCTTACGTTTTTCAAAAAACTAAAGTGTTACTAAATCTTTATATGTTACTGATATTGTAATAATTCCCCCAAGCCTGCGCTATAGTGTAATAATTCATCAATGGGTAATGTAAAGTTAAAATGAAAGAGTATTTTCTGGAAACGAGCCTTTGGTTCTCCTTTTGCTTTCACCAGTCCTGATTTTTTTGTGTAGGCAAACGGGAGTAAATTAACAGGCGCTCCCTCCATCTGTAAATAAACGTGGAGGTCTTCTCCCTTGCTCAACAACGAAAGCTTTGCCCAATCATAGTGGAAATCCTTAAGGGCTTCCATCGCAACATCCGTTTGTATACCCTTTTGTGTGCCGGCCGCGCCAGGAATAAGCGTTTCTGTATTAAAACGAATAATGCCGCCCTCCCCGGGCGTGGAATAAAGAAAACCATCGGCAATTTTTATCTCTCCATTTTTATAACTGATAGGCAAACGACCATTTACAGAGCCTTCACCTTCAGCGGATGCGAGATGAAACTGTTTTAAAACAGTCGCCAGTCTCAACCGGTCGCAGTAACAGATAATATCTAATCCATCATTGCCTGGTTTTAAGCGCAGGCCATGCGTATAGACATTCCCCCCGCACCAGAGAAAACTACTTTTTTTAAGGAAAAGGGAAGAAGGGGATTCTATTTGAAACGACGCCTCGCCTTCGCTTATTTCTATATCTCCCCACGTGAAACGCTGGAATTTCAGCACTTGTCCAGGATCGCTGCGGAGGTTTAACAGGTCGCTCATGGCAAGTTGAAGTTCCACTCCTTCTATCGTCATCTTTTTTTGAGGACTATCTATTTTCGTATTGCGAAGTAACACCATGCCCGTGCTTGTTCCCCTGGTTCCATCAAAGCTCCAATTACCGCGGATGTCGGCAATGCCATTAAAAAATATCCCGCTAAATTGCGATGCAACAGAAGATAATTCAAATTGCAGTGTCTTTTCCGGTTCCGCAGAGTTGAAGTCTACCTTGGAAATAAAGGTATTCTCATCATTCAGACCCGCCATACCCTTAAAATTTACATTAAAACCAGGGAACAGTAAGCCCTTAAACAATCCTGTAAAATGAAGGTTTGCGCCGTTTTGATAGGGCGTTGCGACAATTGACCCGATGTTTATGCCGCCATAGTTTATATCATCGATGGCAACATAGGGGTAATTCGTATCTTCCGCAATACTGTCGTTATCTTCGGAAGCTGGGAATGGCCATTGAATGGGAATCTTCGCCTGTATCTTCCTTGCATTAAAATCGTGAGAAGCACATTCCGCATCAGTTATTTGCACAAATGCCCGGAGAGAAGAACTCTCCGTAGAGTTTAGCAATCCGCTGCCCTGCAATGAGACAAGAGGAATCAGTATATGCATATTATCCCCCTTATACCGCACATGAGTGAGGTTTGCATCAAATTGCAGAGAACCGCTGGTATTCAGACCTTCTCCCTGTATGGAAAGCTCTTTGGGGAAAAGAGTCATTGTTTCGGTTCCCCGGGAAAAAGTCAAAGGGTGAGATGTCCCGGCAGAGTTTAGTGAAAAACGCCACTGCTTTCCCTGGGTTTCTCCTTTAAGAAAAATTGGCAGCTCTGCTGACTGGCCTAATTTTAGGCCAATATGGGGATCGTTGTTCATCAATTCTTTCTTTAAAAACACCTTCACGCTCCCTTCGGCATTCAGTGTGTCTTCATCCATATTCACCGTAAGGTGACTATCAGGATTCATTGATACTTCAAATGGGAGGAGCGACATAACACTAAACCGGTTAAAATGCATTTGAACGATATTTTTTGTTCTTGTGATGGTTATTATTAACGGAACATCTTTCGATGTATTTTTAAATTGCAGGTCATTATACACTACATCCATATCAGTAAGATCAAGCCGCAATGCCAAATCAGAGGTCGTAAAATTATACATTGCACTGCCATTTATCCTGGATTTTATCCTTACTCCATGGAAGATATTCGCATGTTGCGGGTCTAATCTGTACTGTATTGCGTAGCCGGAAGGTTGTTCTTCCTTATTCTCAAAGACTGGGTATATCCGCATACTGAAAGGGATATAAAAATCTTCAACGCCTGATTTCAAAAGAACTGCGGCATGCCGTATTTCTAGTTCTCCAATGTTAATGGGAATTCTTTGTGAAACCGTTTGTTGTTCCCGTCCGGTATTTGAGGAATTTCTGAAGAGTTTGCCGAAATCTATTCCGGGAATACCCATTTTGCCGTCTTTAAACTCCGCCCGTATCTCCACCCCGCTGATTATTATTTTTTTAATATGCCTTCTTGCCAGCCCCATTAAAGAATAATCAATGCGGATAGAATCGAGGGAAATGGAGGGATTTTCCGGGTTACCCAATCGAACCGAAGTTACATCTAACCCGGTAAAGCCAAATTTTCTGATTTTACCGGTTGATTGAACGAATCCTGCTTTGTTAAAAAGAAGAGGGAGAATTTTCTTTTCTAAAATTACCGGAATCGAGAAATAGACGCCGCACAAAAGAAAAAAAATTATGCCGCTAATAAAGAATGAACGAATTGCAATATTCTTAATATAAGACATAAATAATTAATATCCTAATATGGACAGGCAAGAACACAATAAGTACGAAATACGAAACAAATTGCAAAATACAAAATCCCAATGAAAAAACCGGGGTTTGAACATTTGAAAATTTTACCCCGTTAGATACAGAATTATCAAATAATAGATGTATTATTGAATGTTATCTAACGGGATGAATTTAGAATTTGTAATTTGTTTCGGATTTCGTATTTAGCATTTCGGATTTTACCATTAGGGGTGGGGGAACTATTGCGTTTTTTGGAATTTCATATTTTCGGGTTTGGTAATAGTGCTCGTATATGTGTTTTATGATAGAGACAACACACTGCCAGGGGCATAAGGCATGAGGATGTAAGAATTGTATAAGCGGCTGATAGTGCAATTCCAAAATAATAAAAAGTAAAGGTATTAAAAACAACCATCATTACTATGTTATTTTGGTATCGATATGCTAACGAAGCATTTTTTTACCCACTCGGCGTTTAAAATATATCATAAGCTCTCTCATTAAAAGCCACTTACCTTCCAATGCCCACAGGTGAAAAGGAAGGATACAGCCACACCGCAGACAGTCTGCTTGCTGTCCAAACATACAAGGTTTTTTAATCTGGCCCTGCGGGTCAAAACAAAACGATACTTTTTTGAAAATGCAATTCCGTGTCACCTCCTTACATTTGTCGGATTTCATAAGCTTAAGCACATGGACCGGCATTCCTATAAAATCACCATACTTTTCCTCCTTTAATCGAAGCAATGTATCTACTATATCATCCCGCAGTTTCCAGCCAGGCCAAAAATCATTGTTCGCCAACCCTTTTACCGGCGTATGTATTTGAAACAAACAACCCCGAACGCCAACCTCTTTCCATTCCTCAATAAAATATTCAATTTCACGGTAATTCATTTTATTAATTACCATTGAAACGCTAATCTTTAAATCGTTTCTCCCCGCATTTTTTCTTATTATGTCATAACAACCATTTCCACGGATGGCTTCATGTGTCTCCTTTTTGCCGTCAACCGATATATAAAAATTCACATCCGGCCAATTGGGAAGTTCCAGTGTTCCGTTTGTGACAATCAGATTTGACCGGAAATACTTCATGCAGCGCTCCAGCAAATCTTTCCGAAGCAAAGGTTCACCGCCAATCCATGAACATTGATAAAAGGGGAAACCTGTTTCTTTCAGTCCCTCCAGTTTTTCAATCCACTCATCGTCACTCAACTCCGGTTTTTCTGCGTAATCATGCGCATAAAAATAACAGTGTTTGCAACGCAAGTTACAACGGTTGGTAATATCAATCGCACCTATTGCCCCTTTTGGTTTGCCATAGAGGTCGAAGGTGGCTAGATCGTATAATTTAAATAAAGTTTTTGTTTGCTGAGAACCAATGCGACGGCAGGAAAAATCGAAAAGTTTATCTCTAAAGGTATGCTTTGGGCATGTCTTTATTTCTTCTGCTTCCCTGATCATTTTATAACAGAAAAATCAATTTTATAGGTTTTTTCCCGTCCCCTCGTTTTTATGATAACCTCAGTTTTTGCATACGTATCTATCTTGTCATACCGAAAGACCCCTATCACACTTTGTTTACCGTCCTTATGCTTTCTCCCAAACTCGGTTTTTTGCGGCAAGATGTTGTTTAAACCTTGTTTTAATGTAATCTGCACGCCTCCTGGAGTTTGAATGCCTTCTTCTAAAACAAGTACAATTACTTTAAAAAAATCCGCAGATTGTATTTCATTTATATCGTCGGCGGTCGTTTCCTTTTCTTTCACCGCATTCATGGCAGAAACAATGGCAAGTTCAATGTATTTACTCATAATCAATCCACTATCTAATTCAGGATATTTTCCAAAACAAGCATTTTTTATCACAGTGCCTTTAAAAACATCCATACCTTTATGCTTCTTCCCGTAACCAATCGCCGCAGCAATCTGTTCTTCGTTCATTTCAGATTCAAAGGCATTTACGATGCGGGAAGAGACAAGTATCGCCATAAAAATGGCGGCAAAAAAACTTCTCGTAATGAACATGATGAAACTCCCCCACAACTGCTTTGTGGTAAAGGTTGTCGATGGAAATAGGTTACTCGTCACACAAAATAAATTCTTTGCCTGTAATCATGCTGATCTTTTTCCCGAGGTTTTTCATTTCTTTGAAACCTCCTCTGACGGATGTTTCGCCAAGTTCATCAACCAACATGGTTTTTCCGTTGTTAAGATGCAATAAAACTGCGTATGTCAAATAGCTGTCTGTTATTGATTCTTTCTCATTTTTTACTAATTCTATTTTTTTAATTTGCGTAAAGGGAAACACTTCCACCTGGTCAAAAAAGAGCGTCCGCCTAATCTGCCTGGTCGCCTGCTCCGTTTTGCCGTCAATGATGATTGTTTTAAAAAGAGAACTCAAAACAATCTTATCCGTAGATTTTTTTGTAGCTTTCATGGCACTTTTTGCAGTCTTTTTCATGCTTGCTGTTTTTGGTTTTTTTTTGTTTATTGGCATTGACTTGTTCCCCTTTTCAATGCAAATGCATTAAAATTACACATCATTATCGAATTTTATTTGGTTACGTAGACGGGAATATATCACATGTGATTCACATAGTCAAAAGTATTATTTGCATTGCCATTGTCCCATCTGCTTATTATAAGAGTGTTTAATAAAAATTTCACCGGGCAAGATACTATAGCCACGATGAAAAATCAACTTAAAATATCTTGCTTCTATTAGTACCTTATCAGTAATATCTTTGCATTTTTGGCCAAAATATTACATGGTGAATCCGAAATGCTAAATACGAATCCACCCCCTGCACCCCCGTCAGCGGAGGACATTCTCCCCCCTTGGAACTGGGGATGACCCATATTTTTTGCTGGACACCGTGTTAACCGTATGTTACACTGTGTACATGCTTAGAGTAGGAGGTCGAATATTTTCAGATGATGTAATAAAGCGTTTATCAGAAACTATCCAAAAGGAACCCTGTCTATCGCGTCGTAAACTGTCGCGTCTGGTATGCGAATGGATGGACTGGAGGAATCAAGCGGGCCGTTTGCAAGAGATGAGTTGTCGCAAGGCGTTATTGGAATTGGATCGTCGTAAAGAGATCAATCTTCCAAAGGTGAACAAGCATTATGCATTTCAAAAAGTCAATAAACCTGCGGAGGCGCCTCCGATTGCGGAAGTGTCATGCGAGCTAGCGGAGTTGGGTGACGTAGAGATTATACGGGTTACAACGAGATTCCATTCGAAACTTTGGCGTAGCATGTTAGAAGCGCATCATTATCTTGGAAGTGGGCCCCTATGCGGGGCGCAACTTCGGTATCTTGTACGCAGTGAACATTACGGATGGATAGGAGGGCTAAGTTATAGTGCCTGTGCCAGACGGGTGGAAAGTCGCGACGAGTGGATAGGATGGACGGAGGAAGCACGTAAGCGGAATCATACGTTTGTTATCAATAACAGTCGGTATTTAATAGCGCCTACGGTAAGAGTAAAATGTTTGGCATCGCATGTATTGGCAAAATGCCAAACACGTTTGGTAGATGATTGGGAAAGAGTGTATAAATATCGTCCTGTACTTTTAGAAACCTATGTGGAACGAGGACGGTTTTCCGGAAGCTGTTATCGGGCAGCTAACTGGAAGTATGTAGGAGGCACGGAAGGTCGAGGACGAAAAGGAACAGGTGCAACGGTCAAAGACGTTTATGTTATGCCGTTGCAAAAGAAATGGCAGGCGGTGTTGTGTTGTTGTGCCGATGGCAAAGTACATGTTCGCCAAAGAGTGGCACAAAAAGAGCCTCGGGATTGGATAGAAGCGGAACTTGGAGGAACAAAATTGGGCGATGCACGATTGACCTCAAGACTTTTAGAAATGACAGGTATGTTTTATGACAAACCTTTGGCAAACATTCCGCAGGCGTGCGGCTCAGTCAGTGCGACTAAGGCTGCATACCGATTCCTTGACAATGAGAATGTAGATTGGAAGGCGATATTGCAAGCTCATTATGAGGCCACGGAAGAGCGTGTGAAGGAGAATAGTTTGGTTTTGGTAGCGCAAGATACTACGACTCTGAATTATAGCACACATCCGAATACGCAGGGGTTAGGACCGATAGGTACTAAGAGTGAAAAAGTTCGTGGACTGATGGTGCATGATACGATGGCGTTTACTGAAAGTGGTACACCCTTGGGACTTCTGAATGTGCAATGCTGGGCGCGGGACGGAATAGGCAGCAAACATAAACGACACAAGAAGCCTATCGAAGAGAAGGAAAGCTGGAAATGGGTGGAGAGTTACCATGCAGTATCGCAAGTACAGAAACGCTGTCGAAACAAATCTTTACTGGTGGTTGTGGCAGATCGTGAGGCCGATATTCACGAGGTATTCGCTGAGCAGTATAATACGCCTGATGGCGCTCAGTTGCTGATCCGCGCAGAACGTTCGCGCAATAGAAAGGTTGTTGATGATAAAGAATCATGCGAGTTTTTGTGGACTAAACTGGAACAGCAACCGGTTATAGGTACCCGCGAAATATTGATACCTCCGAGTGAGAAACGCTCCGCACGTCAGGCAATACTTATGGTACGAACGATGCCTGTTACGCTGCGCCCACCTATGCTAAAAAAGAATATGCCTGCGGTCAGGGTGTGGGCGGTGCTGGCGCAGGAAGTCAATCCGCCTATAGGAATTGATGGGTTAGAATGGATGCTGTTAACCACAGTTGCGGTTAAGCAAGAAAAAGATGCTTACGAACGTTTGGAATGGTATGCTCGCCGATGGGGTATTGAGTGTTATCATCGTATTATCAAGAGCGGTTGTCGTGTCGAGTCCCGGCAGTTGGAGAGTGCCCGTCGTCTGTGCAACGCTTTGGCCATTGATATGATTATAGCTTGGCGTATCCATTACCTGACTACTTTAGGACAAGAAACACCTGATGTCCCTTGTACTGTCTACTTCAGCGATTCTGAATGGAAAGCATTGACAACTTTTGCGAACAAGGTCAAGGAGCCTCCTGATTTACCTCCAAGCCTCAATGATGCCGTGCGGCTTTTAGGTAAACTTGGCGGTCATCTGGGTCGCCGTGGTGATGGCCATCCCGGAAGTGAAGTACTTTGGCGAGGCATGTCACGTTTGGCTGATATTGAAGTTGCTTACGAACTTTACACCACTTAGCCTTCAGCTCAATTGGCCGTACAACTACGGTGCTCTTGAAATTTGTGGGTAAAGATTAGCCTTGGAAGGGGTGATGGGGGAGGATTTTGGAATTTGTTTTGGATTTCGTACTTCGAATTTCGTATTTTTTATTTCCTGTTTGTTTGGTTCTGGCTATGCCAGTTTAGAAATTTCAATATTTTTGTAGATACGCATTGCATGCGTCTCTACATTAACATCAACAGCAGCAGCAGCAGCATAAAGTAGGTGCCAAGGGCAGCCTGATTTATTGTTTTCCCCTTGTGCTTTAAAAGACACTTTAAGACTGTTTACAGATAAAAAAAGCTTCCCTTCCTATTCATTTAATTGCCGGAAGGGAAGCTTTTTGTTTAAAAGACCTCCAAAATGCATCGAAAATATTTTACTGTTTACGTATGTTACTTGATTTCAATCTTTGCCTGCTGCTTTAATCTGTCCAGCAGGGAATCGGCATTTTGTTTTAATATGTCCAGTTTAATTTCAGGTTTTAATTCATTAAAATCAATTTCCCCGCCCTTTTTGATATCAGTAACCTTTATGATATGATATCCAAACTGGGTCGTTACAACATCGCTCACCTCTCCCACTTTTAAAGCAAAAGCCGCCTCCGCAAATGGTTCCACCATCTGGCCCTTTCTTACAAAATAGCCAAGATCTCCGCCTTTTTTCGAGGACGGACAATCAGAATATTCTTCGGCAAGCTTGGCAAAGTCTTTTTTCCCTTCAGCGATCTCAGCTTTTACCTTTTCTATCTTTTGCTTTGCCTTTGCCAGATCTTCTTCACCCTGCAGGTTACGCGTATCTACTAAAATATGGCTGGCCTGAACCTCAGTGCCATCATATATCTGTCTGTTTTTTTCAAAATAGTCTTTTACTTTTGCATCGCTTACGGTATCAGCAAAGTATTTTTCCAAAGACAAAGAAATTGTAATATCCCTCTTTAAGTCTTCGATATTGCTACCATGTGATTCCAACACTTCTTCCAGTGACTTTCCTTGCAACCCCGGATTCAGTTTTATATCCTCACGAACTTTATCCAATTCCGTCTTCAGCGCATCATCGCCTATTGCAATCTTATTCTTCTTAATAAATTGCAAAAACAACTTCTGTGCCACCAAGCCATCAATTATCTGTTTTTCAACAGAAGCAATTCTGTCCGGAGGTAGCTGATTCTTAAATCTCTCCAGCACTCGTTCCACCTCTGCCTTCGTAATGCTTTCACCATTGATAGTCGCAACCACCTTCTTTGAATCACCTATCTGTTTTGCTTCCGTTGTTTTTTCTTGTTGCTTTGGGGCAGTCGCTTCTTTCTCTTTTGACGCCATGGCGGAATAGCTAAAACAGATGCTTGCTATTCCACATAAGACAAATCCCAAAACCTTGCTACGGCACTTTAACATTTATTTCTCCTATTCAAAAACCATTATGTAACCTCTTTAACGTTTATCCATTTCATCATTTTTCGCAATTCTCTGCCAACTTTTTCAAGCTGGTGTTCTCTATCCTTCTTTTCCAGGGCGTTAAAACTTGGACGACCAGCCTGATTTTCCAATATCCACTCTTTGGCAAATTGCCCCGACTGTATTTCGCCTAATATACGTTTCATTTCTTTTTTTGTTTCTTCTGTAATGATGCGGGGGCCACGGGTCAAATCACCGTATTCTGCAGTATTGCTTACCGAATACCGCATATAACTAAGGCCGCCCTGATAGAAAAGATCCACTATCAGTTTAAGTTCGTGCATGCATTCAAAATAAGCCAGCTCCGGTTTGTAACCAGCCTCAACGAGGGTCTCAAACCCTGCCTTTACTAATGCAGATACCCCACCACATAGTACCGCCTGTTCGCCGAACAGGTCGGTTTCCGTCTCCTCGGCAAAGGTAGTTTCTATCACCCCTCCTCTTGTGCCACCAACCCCATGCGCATATGCCAATGCCTTTTCCTTTGCTTTTCCCGTAACATCCTGATGGATTGCCATAAGACAGGGAACTCCGCCGCCTTTTTCAAATTCAGAGCGAACCAGATGGCCTGGCCCCTTCGGCGCTACCATAATTACGTCTACATCGCCGGAAGGAACTACCTGTCCAAAATGAATGTTAAACCCGTGGGAAAAACATAATGTCTTTCCTTTCGTAACGTGAGGCTTGATTTGCGTTTCGTAAATAGCCCTTTGGGATTCATCAGGAAGAAGTATCTGGATAAAATCGCCCTCTTTTGCCGCTGCCTCCGCACTCACCGGCTTAAACCCATGCTTAACGGCCAACCGATAGTTAGCCGTACCTTCTCTGGTAGAAACAATTACCTCCATACCGGATTCCCTGAGGTTTTGCGCCTGAGCGTGTCCCTGACTGCCATAGCCTATGACGGCGATCTTCTTTCCTTTTAAAACGCTGATATCAGCATCTTTTTCATAATATATTTTTATCATAACCCTTCCTTTTGTCTTTCAGTCAAACAATACCAATCACGCTTGATCTTTTACCGTGCTCCCCTTGTGATAGCAATGCTCCCCGTTCTCACCAGTTCTTTTATTCCATAAGGACGCAATAACGCCAGCATTGCTTCAATCTTATCCTCTATTCCGGCAATCTCGATAACGAGATCTCTCAGGCCAACATCTACAATCTTTCCTCTGAAAATATTCACAATCTCTATAATCTCGCCGCGTTTCCCGATAGGACAATTTATCTTCAGCAACATTAAATCCCGTTCGACAAACTCTTCATTGGTAAAATCGGTGATCTTAATAACGTCAATAAGTTTGTTGATCTGTTTTCTTACCTGCTCCAGAATAGCGTCATCTCCCCTGACAACTATCGTAATCCTGGAAAGATCGGGATTTTCGGTCTCGCCCACGGCAAGGCTATCGATGTTAAATCCCCTGCCGCTGATTAAGCCGGTAATCCGGGCAAGAACCCCAACTTTGTTCTCTACTAACACAGAAATAACGTGACGCATATCTATGGTACCATCCCTGAAAATCCGAAAAAAGCCAATGCCATAAGGCCTGTGCATATAAACGCAATGGGAAGCCCCTGTAAAGGTTTTGGTATGCTAAGCAACGCCAGGCGCTCCCTGATACCAGACATTAGTAATATGGCTACCGTAAAACCGATACCCGCACCAAAGCCCTGAACGATTGCTTCTATAAACCCTAAATGCTGCGGAGAATCCGTAGTGTTTAAAAGCGCCACACCCAACACGGCGCAGTTTGTGGTAATAAGCGGCAAAAAGACGCCCAGACTGTCGTACAACGCAGGAACCATCTTGCGAAGCATCATTTCAACTAACTGTACGAGCGTTGCAATCACAAGTATGTAGCTGATCGTCTTTAACACCTCAATAAGCCCTGTTTCCCCAATAGAAGGGAAAACCATACCCACGAGGTTCGCATCACCCGGCAACAGAATATAATTGTATAAAATCCACGTAATGGCGGAAGCAAGCGTCATTACAAACGTTACGGCGGCGCCCATGCCAAGCGCCGAGGAGGTCTTTTGAGAAACACCAAGGAATGGGCAGAGCCCCAGGAATTTTGCCAGGACAAAATTATTTACAAAAACAACACTAACAATTATTATCGCTAACTCTTTAATCATTTTTCTGATAAGCCTTCATCGACTTTTCAATCTTTAGTTGCTTTCTCCAGTTGAATAAACCCATGAGAAGACCTGTAATAATAAACGCGCCCGGCGCCATAATCATTATAGAAGCAGGCTCATAGCGCTCGGACAGTTTTAATCCAAAAAGAGTGCCCGCTCCAAGCATTTCACGCACACCGGAAACAAGGCAGAGGGATAAAGTCCATCCCAAACCGATACCCAAACCATCTAATATGGAAACAAAGGGTTTATTTTTATAAGCAAAGGCCTCCGCACGATACAAAATAATGCAATTGACTACGATAAGAGGAATAAATATTCCCAACGAGGCGTTTATCTCTGTTGGCAAATACGCCTTCATCATTAATTCAACAATCGTTACAAACGAAGCAATAACAACAATAAAGCAAGGGATTCTAATCTCGCGGGGGACATACGGGCGGATGAGAGAGATGATAAAATTGGAAGACACAAGAACAAAGGTCGCAGCGCCCCCCATTGATACACCATTCTTTAATGAAGTTGTTACTGCCAGGCTGGGACAAATACCTAACACCAACACAAACAATGCGTTATACTTAAAAAGACCTTTTGAGAATTCCTGCCAATTACTTTGTGCCAATATTTTTTTCCTCTTTAAATTTTTTTTTAAAAACTAAACGTTTTAGGAATAAAAGTCAAGGACAAATTAAGGCATAAAGAGAAACACCCTGCCCTAAAAACAGTTGGCATACTTCTTCCCATGGTTTCAATAGCGTAGTTTTCTCACCGCAATTTAATGGAATTTAAGAGTCAGTACCTTAAAAGTAATTTCTTTGCATTTTTGGGCAAAATATTTATAGTCAAATAGATAGTAATAATTTAGTTTTTTGAAAAACTCTAATAATATCGATGTTTGCCGCATAGCGTAGGGGCGAAGCATTTGCTGTAAATTGTCATAAATGCATTCATACCCAAACGGGCAAATGCTTCGCCCCTACTTTTTCAAAGAACTAAATTGTTACAACAATTGAGGTTTTCGAAAGATGGATGAATGCTAAGGATTTGCACATTTTAAATAAAATTCATTGCAAGGGTGGGCGGCATGGATAAACTCTGCTTGTCCATGCCGCTCACCCTACCTATCTGTTCTGGCCATGTCAGGTTAGACTAACTATTTTTACCTTATTTTGTAGAAAGAGGGATTAAAAACGATGCCAAATACCTTTAACGCCAACTTTGCGGCAACCGCAATTGGAAGTCTTCCCCATGTTGATATTGAATGCGCCACCAACCTTATGTTTGAAACGCTCCGTGAAATTCCATGCTGGGTCCAGTTGCCCAAATATGACCGCAGGGAAGATATGTGTATTCAATATACAGAAGGGCTTCCGTGCATTAAAATAGATGCAGAAAAAAAGACGGTAAGTATTGATGACACGAACGATACGGCATCCGGGTTGGAAAAATTCTATGAGGCGTATTTAAAAAACGATCCTGATTTGTTTCAAATAAACAGGGCGTGTTCTGTGGGATTTTATGCTATGCTGGAGCGTCTTGACCAATCGCTTCCGGCGTCTCTTCGTGCTGTAAAAGGGCAGGTTGTAGGTCCTGTTACCTTGGCAGGTTCTCTGAAACTTGCTTCCGGCATTTTGGCGCTTTATAGCGACGAATTCTTTGATGTGATTGTTAAATTGTTGTCAATGAAGGCATACTGGCAATTTACTAAATTAGCCCGATATAAACTTCCGGTGTTAATGTTTGTTGATGAACCGTATTTAACCAGCTTCGGATCTTCATTTATGAATATCAGCCGGGAGAGAGTCATTGGCGCTCTAAATGAGGTATATGAAGGTATTCAATCTCGCGGCGGCTTAACAGGCTCTCATTGCTGCGGCAATACCGACTGGGCAATGCTTATGGAATCGAATGTTGATATTGTAAGTTTTGATGCGTATGAGTTTATGGATAAGTACCTGATGTATTGGCGTGAAATAATTGCATTTATGGAAAGAGGCGGTTATCTGGCATGGGGAATTGTTCCTACGTCAGCAAAGATAGCGGACGTATCATTGGATGATCTGGTAAAAAGATTGGAGGAAGGGATTCAATTTCTCGTCAATAAGGGATTATCGAAAACGTTGATTAAAGAGCGGTCAATGGTGACGCCAAGCTGCGGCGCCGGAACATTAACGATAGAAGAGGCTGAAAAGGTAATGAAATTAACGGGTGAAATTTCTGCAGCAATGAGGCAGAAGTACAACTAAGACAATGTTATTATGCATAAGGGAATGCTGTTATGCTTGATGTAACCATAAACGTATTGGCTAAATTGAACGAATCAGGTCATAGGTAGATTGAAAAACAGCATTGTCCTTTACGATATAGACAGTACCATACCCAACCTTGCGCTCATGAAGATCAGCGCCTTCTATAAAAAGCAAGGGTATCGCGTTGCTTTATCCGGAGATATTGGATTTAGTAAGGCCGACAGATATTACGCCAGCACGGTCTTTTCCATCAAATCCTCACATGAAAAAGTTGCTACTCTGAAAAAGATATACCACAATAACATAGATATTGGCGGTTCCGGAATATGTCTCAATACGCGTTTGCCACCGCAAATTGAATCCTGCTTTCCCGATTACAAATTGTACAATCATACGGCATATGCGATTGGTTTTTTAACAAGGGGTTGCAGTAAAAGGTGTGCGTTTTGTCTCGTTCCAAAAAAAGAAGGGAAAATCAAAAAGACGTCTTCGTTCGAAGACTTCGTTCCCTCCGGGCAACGGAATATAATGCTGCTTGACGATAACCTGCTAACATATCCACGCTCTGAAGACATACTCTACGAAATAATCAACAAAAAATATGCCGTTAATTTCAGCCAATCTCTTGATATACAATATGTAGATGAACATATTGCTCAACTTCTGTATAAGATCGATTCACGAAACTCTAAATTTACAAAACCCATGTTTTACTTTAGCTGCAATAGTGTTAAGGCTGTCAAACATTTTTTAGACAGGAAAGATATTTTAAAAAGTTTTGGAGAAGACAGGGTTACGGTAATTGCAATGTATGGTTTTGATACACGCCTGAGTGAAGACTATGAACGGTTTGTCCTTATGAGAAAACTCAGGCTGATTCCTTTTCTTCAGGAATATTATCCGATCGAAGGCGTGCCGCCAAGACCGCCAAAAAACTTTTTTGACATGGATATGAATGACGTTATCCGCCTTACATTCCGGAGGAACGGAATAAATTGGGAGAAATACCTGCGTTGGCTCAACAGGCTTTATTTCACCACCTTTGGTAAGTACTATTTACCGCTCATAAAAATTATTTATCGGTACAATAATAAAAATGCCATACATAAATATTTAAAAAAACCGCATCTGTTGACCAATGAGTTGTATCGGTTTCATGAAAACAATTGATTAGAATGTTGTTTCGCTGCATTATAATCACTTACAAATGCAAAAGGAGTCAAATAAGCGGGTAAGAATATTCTAATGGAAGACCTCTTAGCTTCCTCCCAAAAACGTTTTTGATATACCTTACGGGTTCACAAATTGTGATTTCTCAAAGACTGTAGTTGTAGAGCGAAGAGTCTCTTCGCTCTACATTTCACATTTTGTAAACCAGCAAGGTATATTTACGAGAGTACTCAAATTCATGGAAATGCAAACAAACACAGCTTCTTTGGAATTAGGGGACACTTCCAATATTTCTTGCAACATCTGTAATTTATTACTGCGTTTAACGGTATAATTTAAGGAATAATTTGTTAGATACAAAAAATTGAAAAAACTAAAAGAGTAATGTTAGAAAGTATTATCATTGGCGGACCTAACAAAACGGGAAAATCAGAGATACATCCCATATTTTCTGCTTGATCTGGTGGGGAAATAAGGGAAGTGTCCCTATAATTCCTCTGTCTTCAGACATGGGGAGTATCAAATAAAATACTGGTTATTATTCGCTATTATAGGGGTAATAATAGCGGCAACATCACTTTCGTGCCAGGCATTGCCTGTTACCCACGAACAAGATGTTGAAATCAAAGAGGTACATAAAGACTTCAACACCGAGGACATAAGAGAGGCGGTTAAGTCCGCCTCTGATATAATCCGAAACCTCGAAAAAGAGGTTGTCCCTGAGCTCATGTGTGCCTTGAAGTATGGAATACCTGAGTGGTTGAAAATACCACCTCTGCGAGCCTAATCCTCGTAGAGAAGTTTGTGCCTATGCGCACACAATGGAGCAATCCGTATGCGTAGAAAGATAGCATATACCCGTGAGGGGTATGACGGAGTTACGAGGTACAGACGACCTTTTGGGGTGTATGAGTGTGGCGTGTTATTCCGTGCCAACTGCCATTTCTCAGCGAAGCACTGACAATGTCCTTTGTTGGAGATGGATAAACAGATTAAGTAAAACCATCTCTGGTTAATGCGTTTGAACATACATCACGAAGGGAAAAGGGGTAATCCATATGACCGGGGGAGGACTTACGCCTTGGGCAAAATTCCCTAACAGCAAGGTATAAGGAAATTCCGAAGTCCGAGCTGTATGAGATGGTGATAGACAAGCTTCTCTCACAAGTCTATCTTTGAAGTCGTCAGCATTGCTCATAATAGTTTCCGGTGTGAATCGGAAATGAAAGGGGCATAACCGTAGTGGAATTGATGAAAGTGGCAGATTGAATACGTTCAATGAGAAAAGAAACTCTTTTGCGTAGGTAAGCAGTAACAAGAGCCTCTCTTGTTTTGCCTATGTTTGGGAGAATCCGTACCCAGGAAACACGATTGACAAATCTATTATCCGTAATCAATCGAAAGGAATATATCGAGAGATGCTTAAGTATCATTCATTAAGAGACAAGGTGTTTAGTCTGAAAAACCTTTATGCTGCTTTCAAACACGTAAAGAAGAATAAAGGCAAAGCTGGTCTTGACAGGGTAAGTATTAAGCAATTTGAGTCCAATCTTGATGTGAATATCATGAGTATCCATCAGGAACTCAAGACTGCCATATACAACCCTGCGCCTGTCCTGCGGGTATACATCCCCAAAGGCAGGCATGACAAGAGACCTCTTGGCATTCCCATTGTTAAGGACAGGATTGTACAGCAGGCGTTCAGGCAAATCATAGAGCCAATATTTGAGAAAGGATTCTCAGATAACAGCTTTGGATTTCGCCCTGACAGATGCTGTCACGATGCTGTCACGATGCTATCAAACGGCTTGAACAGTATAAGCAGGAAGGGTATACCAGCGTCCTTGATGCCGATATAATGGCATTCTATGACACCATACCCCATAAGCTTATTATGGACTCCTTACGTGAGAAAATTGCTGATGGATGGGTTTTGAACAGTATTGAGAACATGCTCAAGGCAGGGGTCATGGAGGACGGCATCGTGCATGAGACAAACAAAGGCACTCCGCAAGGAGGTGTAATTTCCCCTTTGCTTGCAAACCTTATCGGTAACATCATCGACAAGGAACTTGAAAAGGCTGGATATAAGTTTGTCCGATACGCCGATGATTTCGTTGTCATGACTAAAACAAAAGATGAACTCCCAGCCGCCCTCAGCTATGTCAAAGAAATCATTGCAGGGAAACTTGGAATGAAGCTGAGCGAGGATAAAACCAAGCTCACCAACTTCAAAAGAGGTTTCAGGTTTCTCGGATACGATTTCAAGGGCAAGTATAAGGGTATAAGCACGAAATCACTGAACAAACTCAAGAGCCTGTCCTGAGCCTGCCGAAGGAACAACATCAGAGACATCACCAGACGTACACAGGGCGTCAATCTGCAAGCCATCGTTGATACATTAAACCCCGTAATTCGTGGGCATGTCAACTATTTTCGGCTGGGCAATGTACAAAAGGTATATCGCTCATTAGACTGTTGGGTACGCATGAGACTGAGATGTTTCAAGTTCTCAAGAAAATGGAGAACAGACAACAAGCGTTTCCCTGTTCACCGATTCTTTAAAATGGGGTTACTCTCATTCGAAAGAGAATTTCTTAAGGCGTGTGCTAAAGCATGATGTTTGACTTTTCTCTGTTATAGAGCAACACTTCGGGGTCGCTGACTACGAGAAAGACGTATGGTTTAAAAAGGATGCTTTGTCACGTTGTCCAAAGTATCTGGCGACGAGTGGGGGTTGGAGGCTAATGGCCTCCAGCCTACCAGCTAGAGCTTGGGCGGCAATTCAGAGAGCTAATGGAGCGTCTGGCTGGAACCGGAACGGCGTATAGGGAATAATTATTGTATATTTCCCTCGGGATTGTTAACATGTGCAGGATTGTAAAACACATAATACTTTGTTCTCACAGGAGGGTTATTCCTATGGTGAAGGGATTCTTCGCATCAGCTATAAAAAAAGTAACACTAGAGTTAATATACCAGGTAGTTGACGAGCGGACAGTAGAGATACTGGCAAAAATAGAGGAAGTACGAAAGAGACAGGAAGATGATTTCAGGTATCTTGTCCAAAAGATAGATACCGATATAAGCAGCATAAGAAGTGAAATGGGGCAGTTGCGAAACGAAATCAAGGGCGAGACAGAAAGTCTGAGAGGTGAGATCGGAAGTCTGAGAGGCGAGATCAAGGGCGAGACAGAAAGTCTGAGAGGTGAGATCGGAAGTCTGAGAGGCGAAATAGGAAGTCTGAGAAACGATATAGGGCAGCTTAACCAAAGGATAGACACTATAATACAATTACTGGTAAGCCAAAAACACCAAGGGTAGCAGACGACCGCGCAAAAGCCTCGACAAAGAATCAAATACCACAAACAAGCCGCAGGGACAAACAATGTCCCTGCGGCTTGTTTCATTTATAAAGCAGGCATGAAGTCACACCTTGATCTGTGATTATCTGGCAGTAATGATGAATACCATACATACTAATCACTAATCAAGGTGCGACTCTTTCTTTTCCTCTTTTCTTCAGTCGAATGATCACAGAGGTTATTTATTAGAGGATAAAAACAGAAAATTATGCTAATTTCCACCATTTTATTTGTTTTATCAGCGTTCCCGGCGCCCTCTGTGGTGAACTATTACAGAGTTGGAAGATGTTTTTCACGATTTTGTGGGACAATAAAACGGTATTTTGTTTTATCTCATTATCGACTTACTTATTATTCAATTCTTTTAAAAGATCCCGAATCTTTTTCATATCTTCCCAAACCTTTGCTTTTTCGCCAGGATTTCTCAGGAGATATGCCGGGTGAAAAGTAGCCATGGTGGGAATGCCTTTATAATCATGGAATTTACCGCGAAGGAAACCGATAGGTTCTTTTGTGTTAAGTAACGTCTGGGCAGCAAAAGTACCCATGGCACACAATACTTTAGGTTTTATTATATCAATTTGTTTCGTAAGCACGGGGATACACAGGGCAATTTCATCAGTAAGCGGGTTGCGATTACCCGGAGGCCGGCATTTCAATATATTTGCAATATAAACATCACTGCGTTTCATATCGATTGCTTCTATTATTTTTGTAAGGAGCTGGCCTGCCCTGCCAACAAATGGTTCTCCCTGAAGATCTTCATCACGCCCTGGCGCCTCGCCAACAAACATGAGACTGGCCATGGGGTTTCCTGCGCCAAACACCAGATTTGTCCTCGTTTCGCCGAGAGGACATTTGTGACAAACCAGCGTTTCGTTTTTGAGTTCTTCCAGCAATTTTGCCTTGCCTTCTTTTGGGCGTGTCGTTAAGGGTTTTTTATCGTTCGATTCTGTTTGGGGTGCAGAAGTTTTTGGCATATCATTTTTCTGTGTAATTGTTGTGGTGGATCTTACCCGATTGTTTTGTGCGTTAAGGGAAATTACCTCTACCCCGAATGTTTCTTCAAATGCCAGTCTCGCTTTGAGGTCTTTTATGATACCTGCTAATTCGGTTTTTAAATCCGGCAAATGCATTGATTCTAATAAGAGCCTTCCTGTAAAGCTTTTTTAATTTCCCCGAGTATTAATCGCTGCGCATCTTTAATGCTTCCTTCTATTTCACAGCCTGAAGCGTATTTGTGCCCCCCTCCGCCAAATTTCATTGCAATCTTGTTTACATTAAAACCGTTTCTGCTCCGCATACTTACTTTGACAAAATGAGATGACGTCACATCGCGGAATAATATCCCCACAGAAACCCCATCTATTGAAACGGGGATATCCGCAAATTCGTGTGTATCGATAGGATCAACCTTTGCTTCTTCCAGCATTTCTTTTGTAAGGAATACGGTAGCAACCTTATTATCCAAATGCAGTTCTATTGTATTAAGCGCTTGCGCGTACAATTGCAATAAGCGAAAGGAATTTGTGTTGTAAACATTTTTAGATATTTCCGCATGTCTTGCCCCATGCTCCAGAAGAAATGCCACCGCCAGAAAGACAGCCGGAGTCGTATTGCTATGGGTGAATCTTCCGGTATCGGTCACAATAGCAATATATATCGCCGTGGCAATATCAGGGGTAATGGTAATATCCATTTCTTTAATAAGGGATAATATCATTTCTCCTGTGGAACTCATATCTTCAAGCACCCAGTTGATGTCACCAAAAAGCTCATTTGATATGTGGTGATCGATGTTTATTATGGCGGCGTCTTTTGGCACGAAATCAGCAATCTTTCCAATTCTGGCAAGCGTAGGACAATCCAGACAGAAAACTACTTCTGGTTTTTCTGAAGGAATATCCGGATAAATATACATTCCGGAGGTAGGGGCGATCCATTTATAAATATTGGGAACGATAGATTCGTTCACAATGTAAACAGATTTATTCAATTGTCTAAGGACATAAAAAAGGGCTATTTCTGAACCCAGCGCATCTCCATCTGCACGGACATGCGTGGTAATATAGAAACGTTTATGCTGATTGATTATTTTGACGATTTCGTCTTTACGTAGGGTCGTGTCGGAAGGTTTCATTTTTCATATATGGTATTTTTAAAATAATGAACAAACCGGATTTTAAAACAGTTGCAACTTATTGTCAAACCCTTTGCAAAACTTCTTTTCAGGCCGTTCTTTTCACTTGCATTTCATTTTTATATACATTAACATTTTTGCCTGAGAATTTATTGTAGTGTTATAGGAAACTCCCCATTTTATAGCGGGGTGGGAGGAGAATTTGTGATGGATAAAAAAGACATCTGCGGCCAGGAAGAAAGAATGAGAATTACCTTAAACGGTGAAATAAAAGAATGTCCTGCGGGGACTACTATCGAAAAACTGCTGGAGTTGTATACTATTGATAAGCATCGCACTGCGGTAGAGTTAAATGCACAAATTATCCCGCGCAAGGAGCATTCTTCCCGAATAGTAAAAGATACAGATGTGCTGGAAGTGGTTACTTTTGTAGGCGGCGGTTAATACAAAAAAAAGAGGGAACATGGATAAAAGGTTAACGATCGGCAGTCGTAAATTTACATCCAGGCTTTTCGTTGGCACTGGGAAATACCCCACTCTTGATATAATGGCAAAGGCTTTAGAGGCTAGCGGCGCTGAAGTGATTACAGTTGCTGTCAGAAGAGCAAAAATCAACGAATCGGAATCCCTGTTTGATTACATTGATACAAATAAATACACAATTTTGCCCAACACGGCAGGATGTTATTCTGCCGATGAAGCAATCAGGGTTGCACACCTTGCCCGTGAAACAGGGCTATCCGACATGATTAAGCTGGAAGTTCTCGGCGACGAGAGAACGCTTTTGCCTGATCCTATAGATACACTGAAAGCAACAAAGGTATTGGTCAATGAAGGTTTTACCGTACTGGTATACACTTCTGACGATCCTATTGTTGCGAAAAAACTGGAAGATGCCGGAGCTACCTGCGTTATGCCTGCAGGTTCTCCTATTGGGTCAGGACAGGGCATCCTTAACAGAAACAATATAAGGATTATTCTTGAATCCGCCAAAATCCCCATCATTGTTGACGCAGGTGTTGGTACTGCATCAGATGTTGCAATGGCGATGGAGCTTGGCTGTGAAGGCGTGCTGTTGAATACAGGCATTGCCCATGCAAAAGATCCTGTGAAGATGGCAATAGCCATGAAATTGGCCTGCGAAGCGGGTCGTTTTGCCTATCTTGCCGGCCGTATCCCTAAAAAACTTTACGCAAATGCAAGCAGTCCAGAAAAGGATTTTTAATCTTTTTCCCGTCAGATCATTTTCATGTGCTCCAACATTGTTAACCCTCAAAAAACAATTACTACTTCCCTTCCTATTATGAATAGGGACAATTAAATAAATATGCTTGCGAAAAGAATCATACCTTGCCTTGACGTCAAAGACGGGCGTGTCGTGAAAGGAACAAATTTTGTAAACCTGAAGGATGCAGGCGACCCGGTAGAAATAGCCTCTTTATATGATAAAGAAGGCGCTGACGAATTAACCTTTCTTGACATTACTGCGTCTCATGAGAAAAGGGATATTATTCTGGATGTTGTCCGAAAGACGGCAGAACAGGTATTTATTCCCTTTACTGTAGGGGGAGGGATTAGAAACATTGAGGATATTCGCCGGTTATTAAATGCAGGCGCTGACAAGGTTTCAATTAACACCGCTGCGGTAAAAAATCCTGAATTTGTCACGGAAGCTTCCAGAAGATTTGGAAGGCAGTGCATCGTGGTTGCCATAGACGTTAAGCAGGTACCAAATAACGTAAAATGGGAGGTATATATCAATGGCGGCAGAACGCCAACCGGATTAGATGCCGTTCGCTGGGCAATTGAAATGGAGGAGAGGGGTGCGGGAGAGATACTTCTTACCAGTATGGATCATGACGGTACGAAAGACGGATACGGCATTGAGTTGAACAAAACGATCTCGGAATCAGTAAACATACCGATTATTGCATCTGGTGGCGCCGGAAAACGAGAACATTTTTATGATGTCTTCACCGTGGGAAAGGCGGATGCTGCCCTGGCGGCATCGATATTTCATTACAGAGAAATTTCTATGCGGGAAGTAAAAGAGTATTTAATCGGAAAGAATATCGCAATAAGGAGAGGATGACAACATAAACATCGGTGGTATACATGCATCTATAAAAATAAACCCATGAACATTTTGAATACATCAACATACCTTGCCAGAATATGAAAAATGTTGGTAAGGATATGCAAAAAAGAGGTTTTTACATCACAACAATATAAATCCCCTGCGGCAGTTTCACGCCGCAGGGGATTTATTGGTAAAAGTAGACAATAAGCCGAGTCTTGTCGTGGGTGATCATTCATCTAGCCTCGTTGTTGCCAGCGAGATCTAACGGCCTACCCGAAGGTATAGCGAAGCGGGCAGCTTCATCCCTCCCTATTTGGCCTTTCTCCCAGTGGGGTTTGCCATGCCTCCAACGTCGCCGCCGGAGCGGTGGGCTCTTACATTAAGCCTTTCGGCCCCGCCATTTCACCCTTATCCCATCGAAAAAAAGATGAGACGGTATATTTTCTGTTGCACTTTCCTTCCCGTCGCCGGGACTCCGCGTTACGGAGCACTGCGCCCTATGGAGCTCGGACTTTCCTCCCGTCCAATAATAAATCCGAAGATTCATTATAACCGGCGATCACCTCGTCTACTTTTATACTTTTTTATAATTCTTCCCGATCATTGCTGCCGTCATCCAAATATAAAATGCGGCCGCAACTGTGGCAGTACGTGATATCTTTATTCGACATAAGCAGGTTGATTGTTTGAGAGGTAACGGACATGAAACAACTCTGGCATACCTTATTTACGACACCCACTACAGCAATGCCGTCCTTATTGTTTGTCAATCTGTCATATTGTTGCAATGTATTATTATCGAGGAGCGCTGCGAATTTATTCCGTTTTTCTTTGAGCGCTACAATTTCTGCATCCATTGCTTTCATATCAGTTTCTACCTTCTTTTGAAGTTCTATTAAAAGAACTTCTTCATGCTCAATTTCTTTTTCAAACGTGCTTTGCCGTTGCTGCATTTCCTCAAGCTTTGTTATCATTCCAAGTATGGCGTCTTCTATGAGAGATTTATCCGCTTCCTTCCCCCCGATCTCCGTCTTAAACGCACTGAATTCTTTATTCGTTTTTGCCTGATTCATCTGTACGTTTAATTTATCAATTTCTCCCTCTTTCGTTTTCAGTTCGAGTTCTTTCATGCCAATGTTCTTTTGATAATTCTTTATATCCCGCACAATATCTGCCAGCTCGTCCCTCTTTTTTTTAATTTCGCCCTTCTTTTTCTCTATATCATGGGCTCTGTATAGCTTATCGCCTTCCAACCTTTTCAGCTTGCTATCTATTGATTGTAATCTGCGAAGCGTCTCTATTTTTTCACTCATTGATTTCCCATCACTTTTATGAATAGTCCATATTGGATTTACTAAATCACATTTTAAATAGTACTGCCAATGCCATCCAAAAACCCTTCCAGCTTTCTGCTTCTGATCGGATGCTGTAATTTCCTCACCGCTTTTGCCTCTATTTGCCGCACTCTTTCTCTTGTTACCTTAAAAATCTTTCCAACTTCTTCCAGTGTATATGTATAACCATCCCCTATGCCATAACGAAGTTTTATAATCTCCCTCTCACGGTATGTCAGCGTTTCCAGCACCGATTCAATCTTGTCTTTTAGCATTTCCTGTGTTGCCGCGGCAACCGGCGATTCTGCCTTTTCATCTTCAATAAAATCTCCGAAAGAACTGTCTTCGCTCTCGCCAACGGGACGGTCCAGCGAAATCTGATGCCGGGATATTTTCAGTACCCTTCTCGCCTCTGGCACGGAAATCTTTACCTCTCGTGCAATCTCTTCTATTGTAGGTTCCCGTCCTTTATCCTGTAACAGTTTTTTTGAAATATTACGTATCTTGCTCATGGTCTCGATCATATGTACAGGAATGCGGATAGTTCTCGCCTGATCCGCAATGGAGCGGGTAATGGCCTGCCGTATCCACCACGTTGCATAGGTGCTGAATTTATATCCGCGCCGGTATTCATACTTGTCCACTGCACGCATAAGCCCTGTGTTTCCCTCCTGAATAAGATCGAGAAAACTCAGGCCGCGATTCCTGTATTTTTTCGCAATGCTCACCACCAATCTAAGATTTGCCCCTGAAAGCTTTCTTTTTGCTGACTCATGTTCCTTGTAAATACTTTCGATAGAAAGCAGGCGCCGTTTCAAACGTTCGCCCGTCTCTAAAACGGTATTCTCCAGAGCCAGATATTGTTCCTCTAATTCCTTATAATGATTATTAGCTTTTGAGCGGCCATTTTTCTCTCCAATCTGTTGTTCAAGCTGCTCCATTTCGAGCGCGATCTCCTGGAGTCGCTTCATCATCGGTTGTATTCTTTTTGTTCGAATATTAATTTCTTCGAGACGGCGGATGCCCTTCCGTCTTCTATTCCGGATCGTTCTTAACAGCTTTATTTTTTCTTTCTCCGGTGTTTGTTTTCGTTTCAGCCGTTGATAATCTTCCTTATTTTTTTGAATAATTGACCGTAAATATTTTGCGCTTCTGGGAAACTCCTCCAGAATGTCATCTTTGTAATTTTCCACCATTGCGTCAACTTTTAGCGTACGGTCAAAGGAAAGCTCCCCATTGTTTACATCCTCAACTATCTTCAAACAGGTCTGCAAAGAAAGGTCAGAATGCAAAACCTTTTTCAAAAACCCACGACGTGTAATCTCTATTTTTTTTGCAAGCATGATTTCCTCATCCCGCGTAAGAAGTGGAATCTCTCCCATCTGGGTTAAATACATCCGAACGGGATCATCTATCTTCTCCGTAACAGTGGAAACCTCGCCAAATCCGAATTCGCTTTCCGAATAATGTTCTGCTTCTTCAGAATCAACAACTTCACGACCTTCAATATCCGCCTCGTCAATCAGATCGATTCCCAGTTCGTCCAGCATCATCAATATATCGTCTATTTTTCCTGGTGGAATCTCTGCATCATCAGGCAACATATCGTTGAGTTCTTCGTAGGTTAAATACCCTTTTTCTTTACCCTTTTGCGTAAGTAGTTTGATTTTTTGATTCAAGTTTTCCATTCAGAGATTAGACCTCCCTATACTATTCATCTCATCCTATAAAATAAAGCGGGGAAATATTCATTTAGCCTGCCCACTTAAACTTTATTTCATAATTTTAATGCAATTAAAAATGACGCTCGTATATCGCTTCGGCAAAATGTTTACCCATACCCTCATTGCAAGCGCCATGAAAGCACTCTTAAGTCTTTTGAGAAACAAGAGATTGCTTCGCCGTACCACTCTTTGCAATGACATTGTTTGGTGTATGCATTTTACAGAAACGAGATACTAGGGTTTATTTTTTAACGCGTGAATATTTCTGCTCTTTTTATGATATTCTTCCAGCAGCATAACAATATCTTCTTCTTTATGAGAAGACCGTGCAGTTTCCAGCATCTTTTTCTTTGTAATATGAATATCCTTTCTTCTGTTTCGTCTTTTGAAGAAAAGAATACATGCCTCCAATCTATCTCTGTAATCGGTCATGTCTTGAAATTCCCGGGTGGTAACAATGTCAACCAGCAACTTATTCAGCCGCGCTTCGCCAATTGAATGCAGTACATCTTCTTCTTTGACGGCCTTGTTTTTCTGATATATTTCTACTATTCTTCCCGCTATCTCAAGGAAATCTTTGTTATCAAACTCTTCCGGAATCTTTTCGTTTATTATCCGTGGTATAAGGCTGTTGCAAGATAACATCAAATATAAAATTTCCCGTTCAGCCATAGAAGAAGCATCCAGCCTCTGCTTTGTTTTCTGGTTATTGTTGTTGGCAGGAACAGAAAGAGGCCTTTTAACATTTTTTATATGTGACCACAAGGCTGCTTCATCGATAGACATTTCTTCTGAAATTAATTTGATAAGCAGGTTGCGTTTTATAGCATCAGGCGTCTTCATGGCTGTAGCAAGCACATTGTTAAGAGCATTTGCCTTGCCATGTACGGTGGACATGTCCCATTTAGTTGCGGCAAATTCTATTTTAAAGTGAAAAAAGTCCTTTGCACTATCAATATATGATAAGAACTTTTCGGGACCTTCCGCCAGCAAAAAATCACATGGGTCATATCCCTTCGGCAATTGGGCAATTTTTACATCAAATTCTTCTTCGATAAAGATATCCAGGTTTCTGTCCGAAGATTTTTGGCCGGCACTGTCTGCGTCTAAAAGGAGTATTACCCGACTGCAATATTGTCTCAAACTCCTGAGATGTTGTTTTGAGATAGCAGTCCCAAGAACCGCCACAGCCCATTCTATCCCATGCTGATGCGCCATTATTACATCGGTGTACCCTTCCATGAGAATTACTTTTTGTTTTTTTAAGATGGCACTTTTCGCAATATCAATGCCGTACAATATATTACTCTTGTTAAAAAGAACCGTCTCCGGGGAGTTTAAATATTTTGGGAGGGAATCATCCAGCGCCCGCCCTCCAAAACCCACCACCTGCTTTCTTATATCCAGTATTGGAAATATCAGTCTGTCCCGAAAACGGTCATAGTAAGAATCGCGCTCCTTTTTTTGTATAATTAATCCTGCCTGTTGCAACTGGTACATCGAAACATTGCCCCCTTTGCACATTTTTACTAACGAATCCCATTCTGCCGGAGCATAACCAATGCAAAAGTTTTTGATGGAGTGGTCATTTATCTTCCGTTTCAACAAATAGTCTCTGGCCTTTTTCCCCTTCATTGCATCAAGCAACATCTTCTGATAGAAGGTTGCGGCAAACCTGGTTGTTTCGTACAGATGCGTCTTTTTTGAAGATGAAAGGGACGTTTCTTTCGCATATATTTGGGTAAGGTCGACACGTGATTTTGAGGCTACCAGTTTCACGGCCTCCACAAAATCCATCCCTTCCTGTTTCATGACAAATTGAAAAACGGTACCACCTTCCCCACACCCAAAACACTTGAAAAGTTTCTTATCCGGGTTAACAAAAAAAGAAGGTGTTTTTTCTGAATGGAAAGGACACAAGCCAATAAACGCCTTTCCGCTTTGCTTTAACTGAATGTATTCTGAAATGATCTGAACTATGTCTGCGGCAAACTGAATTTCCGCAATCTTTTCTTGTGGAATAAAATGTACCATTGAATTGGAGATAGGTAAGATGAATTATTTTGTTTGCGCTATCCTAAAACTTTTTAATTATATCAAGATAACAATTAATGTCAATACATTGGGACATAATTGTCAAGACAATTTAAAACACTTGTAATTCTATAATTTTGTGATTTAATAATAGAGTTTATCGATCAAAACCAAACTTCCCTGTCATCCTGTAAAGGCATAATGGTGCAAAAATGTCCCAATCCAATGTTAAAAAATATTTAGAAATCTGCGGCAATACAAAAGAAGCTTCTATTCCCATTTTACAGTCGATTCAGGAAGAGTATGGATACCTTCCTCTTGATGTTTTAGATCAGGTTTGTGAGGAGTCGGAGATAACAAAATCCCATCTCTATGGCGTAGCCACGTTTTATGCACAGTTTAAATTAACCCCCAAAGGGAGAAATGCCATTAAAGTGTGCAAAGGCACCGCCTGCCATGTGAAAGGCGCTGATATTACCATTGTAGCGATGAAAGACCAACTGGGCATTGATATTGACCAAACAACGGAAGATGGAGCGTTTTCCATGGAAACGGTGGCTTGTCTAGGGTGTTGCTCTCTTGCCCCTGTAATTATGATTAATGAAGATGTATTTGGTGGATTTTCATCAGCAAAAGTGCGGGGGACGCTAAAGAAATATGGAAAAGAATAATCAGCACATAAGATTTGTAATTGGTTTAGGAAGTTGTGGCATAGCAGCAGGGGCTAAGGATCTCTATGGAGAATTAGCCTCAAAAATTGAAAACAATCCCGATGTTTCTTTAAGCCACACATCATGCAATGGAATGTGTTTTAAAGAACCAATCCTGGAAGTTTTTTATCCCGATGGCAACCATCTGATGATGGGAAACGTTCATAAAAAAGATTTAGACAAGATATTGGATCCCCTCCTTAATCAGGGCGCAATTGATGAAAAATTCATCATCGAAGATTCAAGTAAGCCAGACAGAAGAGAAGATTTTCGGCAGAAACAGCATAAGATTGTTTTAGAAAACTGCGGTATTATCGATCCTGACGATATTGCGCCCTATATTAAAAAAGGCGGCTATGAGGCAGTTAAAAAAGTTTTGGGAACTATGTCTCCGCAACAGGTTATCGAGGAGATAAAGACTTCCGGATTAAGGGGCAGGGGCGGTGCTGGATTTCCAACAGGTCTTAAATGGCAATTTGCCAGAAATAGCACCGGAGAAAAAAAATACATGATCTGCAATGCAGACGAGGGTGATCCCGGCGCATTTATGGACAGGGCAGTTTTGGAAGGCGACCCACACAAGGTAATTGAGGGATTGATAATTGGTGGATATGCAATTGGTGCAGAACATGGTTATGTGTATGTTCGCGCCGAGTATCCTCTGGCGATAAAGCGGTTAAAATTAGCCATTAGTCAGGCAACAGAAAAAAACCTTTTAGGTCACAATATATTAAATAGTGAATTTTCTTTTCACTTAAAGATTAAAGAAGGTGCAGGCGCCTTTGTTTGTGGAGAAGAAACAGCGCTGATTGCCTCTATAGAGGGCGAACGCGGACATCCAAGATTAAAACCACCTTTTCCTGCAGGATCAGGATTGTGGGGGTATCCTACGAATATAAATAATGTTGAAACACTGGCTTCAGTACCATGGATTATCAATAATGGCGCGAAAATATATGCCTCATACGGAACGGAAAAAAGCAAGGGAACGAAGGTTTTTTCACTGGCGGGAAAAATTGCCAGAGGTGGACTTATTGAGGTTGATATGGGAACTCCTTTACGAGATATCATATACACCATTGGTGGGGGGACATCTTCAGGTAAACCTTTTAAAGCAGTTCAATTAGGCGGGCCTTCAGGTGGTTGTGTTCCGGAAAGGTTGCTTGATACGCCGGTAGATTATGAAAGTATCTCTGTAACAGGTGCAATTATGGGATCCGGCGGTATGGTAGTTATGGATGATGATACCTGTATTGTGGATGTCGCTAAATTTTTCCTTACTTTTACGCAAAACGAGTCATGCGGTAAATGTACCTTCTGCCGTATTGGAACTAAAAGGTTGCTTGAGATACTGGAAAAGATAACAGAAGGCAGAGGGGGTATGGCTGATTTGGATGAACTAGAGAGCCTTTCAGAAAAAGTCAAAGATCTTTCACTGTGCGGATTGGGAAAAACAGCCCCTAATCCTATTATGACCACACTCAAATATTTTAAAGATGAATATGTAGAACATATTAAAGAAAATAAATGCAGGGCTGGCGTATGTAAAGAACTCATCAAA
This sequence comes from Candidatus Kuenenia stuttgartiensis, assembly GCF_900232105.1. NCBI lineage: Bacteria > Pseudomonadati > Planctomycetota > Candidatus Brocadiia > Candidatus Brocadiales > Candidatus Brocadiaceae > Candidatus Kuenenia > Candidatus Kuenenia stuttgartensis. Next base: position 2,559,007 of record NZ_LT934425.1, on the reverse strand, counting down.
TTTTCGGTTATTGAGGAGGCATGTACTGGTTGCCACTTATGCTATAAAAACTGTCCGGTAGACGCTATAACCGGAGAGACGAAAAAGGTTCACCATATTGATCAGAAAATCTGTATTAAGTGTGGGATGTGTTATGAAGTCTGCAAATTTGACGCTATTTTAAAAGGATAATTATGTCAAACAAAGTCAACGTTACTATCGATGGAAAGGATTACCAGTTTGATACTGGTATGACCATATATGATGCGGCGAAATCGCTGGGGGTGGAAATCCCGACTCTTTGCCATAATGATAAAATATCGCATTACGGAAGTTGTTGGGTTTGTACGGTAGAGCAGAAAAGCGGTCGTGGGGGTATGGTGCCATCTTGTTCCACTAAATTGGAAAATGGCATGGTGGTGGAACTGGAAAACGAAAAGGTCCGGGCATCACGGAAGGCTGCGCTGGATTTACTCCTTTCAGATCATTTTGGCGATTGTTATGCGCCATGCAACCAAAAAGGCTGTCCTGCTAATATCAATATACAAGGTTTCCTTTTTTTAGAAGCAAGGGGGCTGTATAAAGAAGCGGCGAATCTTATTCGGGAAAAGGCACCTTTCCCAAATGTTTTGGGACGTGTTTGTCCAAGGCCATGCGAGGAAGTTTGCCGCCGTCAAAAAGTGGATAAACCGATATTAATTGGCATTCAAAAGCGCTATATTTCTGAAATGGAAGAAAAAGAAGGCGGCCCCTTTTTGCCGAAAACACCTCAAAAATCTTCAGGCAAAAAGGTAACGATTATAGGGGCGGGACCTGCCGGTCTTTCCGCAGCATACTATCTCAGATTACAAGGGCATGAAGTAACTATCTACGAACGCCATCCGAAACATGGAGGAATGTTACGTTACGGAATCCCATACTACAGGCTTCCAGAAAAAGTTATGGATTTGGAAGGAGACGCCATAATAAACCAGCTAGACGTCACTATTCATTATAATACGGAGGTAGGGAAGGATATTGATTTTGAAAAAATCATGCAGGATTCTGACGCAATCCTCCTGGCTGTGGGGGCTTCCAGGGCATCGTATATGAATATAGAAGGAGAGGATTTGCCAGGAGTTTTTTCTGGCATAGATTTGCTGGAAAAACTTGCTAAATATGAACCTGTAAATATTGGAAGGCGTGTGGTTGTTGCTGGGGGAGGAAGCACAGCAATGGACGCCGCAAGGGCTTCTGTGAGGTTGGGAGCAAAAGCAACTATTGTGTATCGGCGTACAGAAAAAGAAATGCCCGCCCATCATGCCGAAGTCCGGGATGCCTATGACGAGGGGGTGGATATTCAGGTATTAACCAATCCCATAAAAATAGAAAAATCTGGCAAAGGCCTTAAAATAATCTGCGTAAAGATGGAACTGAGTGAACCCGATGAGAGCGGAAGAAGGCGCCCCGTCACCTTAGAAGGCAGTGAATTTGCAATTGAGGCAGATTCGATTATTATGGCCATTGGCCAGAAAACGGACTTTTCTTTTGTTAAAAACAAGGCGGTGAATAAATGGGGCATGTTCGATACAAAAGGAAACAGCTACCAAACAGTTGCAGACCCAAGAATTTTTGTTGCCGGAGATTGTTACAAAGGGCCTGATCTTGCCGTTCGTGCAGTTGCAGATGCAAGAAAGGCCGCACAGTCAATAAATCAATTTCTTAACGGGGAAGAGGTGGTGGGAGAAAAAATCCGCTTCAGTTCCTATCCGGGCGACCTGGATACTTTGCCCGCTGAAATGTTTGAATCTTTTAAACCTGTTACAAGAAAAGAAATCGATTTGCTGCCGGTTGAAAAACGCCTTGGCAATTTTGAAGAAGTCGAATGTAGTTTTACCAGAGATGAGATGACAAATGAGGCGAATAGATGCCTGGAATGTGGATGTAATGTAGTGGACATTTGTTCGTTAAAGAAGCATTCTCAGAAATACCAGGCTGATCAGAACTTATATGTAGGTGAGAGAAGAACTTACAAAACCGATTATTCCCATGAAAAAATAAAGATGGAAATACATAAGTGTATAAATTGCAATGCTTGTGTGAGGGCCTGCGATGAAGTTAAAAAATGCTATATATTGGGCGATGCGGGAAGGGGATTTTCAACACGCATTACTCCCATGATAAATATTCCTTTAGGCGAGACTCACTGCGATGGTTGCGAGGAGTGTGTTAATGTTTGTCCGACTGCCGGAGTACGGATCGATAGGGATATTTATTTGACGAACACCTGCGAATGAGTAGGCGCAGTAGGTCTGTATCACCTCTTGGTTCGTGATTTCAGCATATCAAAAGTCATTTTAAGCCTTAGATTCTTTTCCATACCCGCTCGCATGCTATTTATCCTGCGGCTTACGCTTATTCCAGCATACATCCAATACCCATACCGGCACGACTATAGATCACCGCACGTTCACTTTTGTTTCTTTGCCCCCGAAAGCCTTCTGCCGTTTTTTTTCTCTAACTGTCTGCTTTGGATTGCTTTGTGAATCGTACTTGAATTGATATTTAATTTCTTGCCTGTTTCAGAAACACCCTGCCCTCTGTCCAGTCGCTTTTATACCTTTTCTCTTACCTCAGGTGTAAGCAGGTGGGCGGACATTGTTCGCACTGCCTGACGAAAAAATCCCTTCGGACCATGTTCTCTTAGCCGCTTTACACTCAGCTTCACACTTATTGCTAAAACACCAAAGGCCTTTACTATTTGTTGTTGACACTCCTACAGTCGGCGGTCGGCCGATTGCCTATTGAGGACCGAGGACTGTTTTCGTGCTTGTTTGGTTCTGTTTGTCCCGGTTTAGGTATTTAGGAATTTCTCAAACCTATCCATCCCTTTTTCAATATTCTCCATTGACGTTGCATATGAAATCCTTATGTGTGCGTCAGCACCGAAAGGAGCACCGGGAACAAATGCAATGTGTGCCTTTTCTAGCAGGAGAGAGACGAGATCAAAAGAACCTTTTAAGGAGAGGTTTTCACAAAGACGGGATACATTGGGGAAGGCATAAAAAGCCCCTTGCGGCAATAAGCAGGAAATGCCTTTTATGGTATTAAGTCTTTCTACGATATATTTCCTGCGCCGGTCAAATTCTTTCACCATGACGGTTACCGACTCCTGACTGCCACGAAGGGCTTCAAGTCCTGCAAGCTGGGTAATAGAATTTGCACCGGAAGTGGTATGATCCTGAATATTGGTTGCCGCTTTAATTATTTTTTCAGGTCCCGCGGCATAGCCCAGACGCCAGCCGGTCATTGAATAGACTTTTGAAAACCCATTTACCGTTACAACTTTATTATAGCAGTCGTCATTAATCGCCGCCGGGCTGAAATGCGCAGCACCATCATAAAGAATTTTTTCATAGATTTCATCGGAAATTACATATAGTCCCTTTTCAACGGCAAACATAACTATTTCCCGCAATTCCTCTTCTGTATAAACCATGCCGGTAGGGTTGGAAGGGCTGTTCAAAAAAAGTAGTTTCGATTTGGGCGTAATAACCTTCGCCAGGGATTCCTTCGTAATCTTAAAACTATCTTTGTCAGTCGTTTCCAGGAAAACGGGCTTTGCCCCTGCCAATGTCACCATTTCCGGATAACTAACCCAATAAGGGGAGGGTATGATTGCTTCGTCTCCGGTATCGCATAGAACGAGTGCTATATTGCAAATAGATTGTTTTGCCCCTGCGGAAACAAGAATTTGTGATGAGGCGTATTTCAGGTGGTTGTCGTTAAAAAGTTTTTCACAGATCGCCTCTTTTAATTTTGGCACACCGGAAGTGGGGGTATATTTGGTAAAGCCGTTTTTAATAGCTTTTATGGCAGCGTTTTTAATATTTTCCGGCGTGTCAAAATCCGGTTCTCCGGCGCCAAAACCAATTACATCTTTGCCTTCAGCGGCCAATTGTTTTGCCTTGGCGGTAATGGCAAGGGTGGCTGATGCTTGTATCTCTCGCGCAACTCTTGATAATACCATAAAAAAAAAGACTCCTTCTCTAAACAAAAAATGAAAACATATATAAAATGGAAGACACTGCTCAACCCGAAGTGTTTATAAGTAGTGAATCAGTTTAGTATAGCAGGTAGCTTCGCCCCATAAGCGCTAACGTAAAACGCCAAATTAATCTAAATATGTACAGAAATCAGAGGTCCTAAACCGGAGACCGGGAATGGGCAGTGTAATTATTAAAAAAATTTGCCCGGATTTAATATTCCTTTTGGGTCAAACAAGCGTTTGATATCTTTCATAATCTGCAATTCCTGCGGCGCTATTTCAAGCGGCAGGAATTTTGATTTTACATTTCCAATGCCGTGTTCTCCGGAAATGGTTCCACCTAACCTGATAGTGCTGCGGATAATTTCATCAATCATTTTTTCCGCAAACGGACGGTCCCCTTCTTCCTCATACATAACATTTACATGGATATTGCCATCCCCGATATGTCCGAAATTTGCAGCCTTCAGGCGAGGGTAACGGGAGTTCGTGTCGTTAATAGCGTGAAGTATTTCTAATATCCGGCTTCGGGGAACACAAATGTCCTCATTGATTTTATACGGTGCGATTTTATAAAGAGCGGGCGAAAGAATGCGCCGAACCTCCCAGAGGTCATTGCGCTCTTTCGCATCACTTGCGGCGATAATCTTAATTGCGCGGTGTTCTGAAACAAACGTTTTTACCCGTGCAATTCCTTTTTGAACGCTTTTTTCTTCCCCGTCAATATCTATGATAAGGATTGCGTTTGCATCTTCCGGCAATTCGATTTCCTGCCGGTATCCTTTGATGCAATCGATGCTTGATTTGTCAATAAATTCAAGTGCACGGGGCAGAATATTGTGAGAGATGATGGTACTTGCTGATTCCACGGCGTCTTTTGGCGTAGGGAAAAAAACGAGAAGCGTTTCAATTTTTTCCGGCAATGGAATCAGTTTTACTGTGATTCTTGTAAAAATACCAAGCGTACCCTCAGAACCAACAAGGAGCCGGGTGATATCATATCCGGTAACGCTCTTAAGCGTTTTGCGTCCGGTATTAATAACACTTCCGTCGGCAAGAACCACTTCCAGTGCAAGGATGTAATCCCTTGTTACGCCGTATTTTAAACCGGTGATCCCACCAGCGCATTCCGCCACATTACCCCCGATAGTAGAGAATGCTGCACTTGCAGGGTCAGGGGGATAAAAAAGATTATATTTGGCAGCTTCTGTTTGTAATGTTTGTGTAACAACGCCGGGTTCTACGGTGGCAACAAGGTCTTCCGGAACGATTTCCAGGATACGGTTCATTTGGGCAAAGTCTAATACCATGCCGCCAAAGACAGGAACCGCGCCGCCGGTAAGTCCTGAGCCGGCTCCACGCGGATAAACCGGAATTTCATGTTCATTTGCGAGCCGCACCGCTTCCACAACGTGTTGCGTCGTCTGCGGCCGCACAACAATATCGGGAAGGTATTTTTGTTTTGAGCCGTCGTATGCATAGCATATCCGGTCTTCAAGGGCAATAAGGACGTTTTTTTCCCCTAAACATTTTCTTAATGGGGCAAGCAGGTTCGTTATTTCGGATTTACTGGCAGTACAGGATTTCATAGACAATGCCGGCAAAATGCTATTCGATATTAACGGTAAAGGAAGTAAATAAGTATTTATTTGACAGGAAATTAGGGGATTAATCTAGTATATTTGAAGAAATAAGTCAAATTATTTTCTCTTTGTGTGCATTAAGCCTATACATTATAAACTCCGGTATGGTCAGATGTTTTGCCAGACCGAGGAAAACAGGGGTTTTAGAAAAAGCATAGAAATGTCAGAAGAAGCCCAAAAAAAGACATGCATGGTTTGAGTATTACGAAAAATGCGGGACAAATGCGAGAAAAACGTGCAGGCATTTTGGTATTTCTCCCGATACGTTTTACCGGAGGAAGAAGCGTTATCGTCCGGGCGACCCCTCTTCCCTTGAGGATGAAAAAATCCCGCAGGCCAAAGCAGAAAAGGTGCTTATAGATACCCAGAGAAACAACTGACAGGATAAAAGTATTACTCGAAATATATTTTGTAAACAGTCATCATGTTGCATTTGCAACACCCAGAAACGATGAAAATGATTTTATAACCATATCATGTTGTAATATATGTACTTAAACTATTTTTTCTAGTCTTACTTTCGAGTTGGAAACATCTGGCATTTCTGTTTCTGTACCGGTTCAAATATATATGGCCATCCAAAAGGTCTCAGCTTGTCATTGCGAGAGCTTTTTCCGAAGCAATCTCATAAACCGTCATAGAGACCCTTCCATCCTGTATTCATTAATTAATTCTATTTTTTTAGCCCTTGAGCCACCCTTAATTTGCTTCTCCCGCGATATGGCGTTTCTTACGTTACGAAATATCTCGTAGTATACTGATTGCTTCGGAAAAAGCCCTCGCAATGACAAGCTGAGACCCCTTGCAATGACAAGCTGATGCAATTGTAATGACAAAATAAGTCTTCCTTCATCATTTTGCATTTGCAACACCCAGAAACTATGAAAATGGTTTTATAGCCATATCATATTGCGGTACCTGTGTTTGAGCTATTTTTTGTAGTCTTATTTTCGAGCCGGTAAAAAAGAGATACAGGACTTGCTGAAGGAGGAGAACATTATCATCTCGCTACCGACACTGTACAGAATAATTAACCGGTTAGAAGCCGAGGGGCAACAATTTCTGCCGCAAAAGAGGAATGGAAAAAACGACCGGAAGATAAAGGGATACGAAGCATATCTTTCCCTTCCGAAGCTCTGGAATAATTGTCGGACGTCAAAGGCATAATGCATAGCGCAGCAAGGCCGCAACCAAAAAGTAGAGACGCACGCGTTCCTGCAATTTAATAGTGCCTGGCCATATGAAGTAAAATGTTTTATGGCTTGACAAGGCAAAAAAATTCTTTTATTGTAACGACAAAATCCTGTATGTTTTTTATTTCCTGTATACCAAGCAGTGATAATATGATAAAGGGGAAATAATGCCAGATATTATATCCGGAACAAAACTTCTCAATGATTGCCGTTTGTTATTTGGCCCTGACATTGTAAATATCACCAGTTTCTTGCAAAACATGTTGCCTTCCGAACTCAGGATGGTTTACAGGAAGAAGGTGCTGGAAACCCACCCGGACAGGGCTAAAATGCTGGGAAGGTTAGAATCCGATATGATACAGCATTTTAAAGAGATAGTTCTGGCGTATGAAAGACTAAATCTTTTCATAAAGAGCCAAAGTGCGAACGTGCTTATCGCCGGAAACAAAACAACAAAACAAAGGGAGGATGTACAAAAGACCGTAAGGCATACGGCACATTCTAAAAAGCAAAACAATGTTACAGAATTTTTTTACAAAGGCAGCATTCCAAAGCGGAAACTACTGATTGGTCAATATATGTATTATTCAGGCGCTATTTCGTGGAGGACATTGCTATCCGCTATTTTTTGGCAGAGGAAGCAAAGACCGCTTATCGGGCAGCTTGCAAGAGATTGGAATATTTTAACGACTGAAGATATACGAAACATCTTGACAACAAGAAACCATCGTGAAAAATTCGCTGAATACGCATGCCGGAACGGTTTTATAACACATTTTCAGTATTTGGCACTTCTGGGAAGACAGCGGAGGCTTCAGCGTCCTTTCGGCGAATATTTCCTGCAACAAAATATTTTAAACGTAAAAGAATTGGATGAATTAGTTAAAAAACATAAAGCATGGAATCGGGAGGCGAGAGAGGTTGTTAGTCCTGCCGGGCATAGTAGGTAGTACCTCTGTGACATTTTATTCTTACGTTCTGCACGAAAACCGGCAGGATATTAACTCTGACAGGGTTGTTTCTTTCCAAAAAATTGCTGCAATTCTGAAATAAAAATGTCGCTGTAATGGTAATTTAAGGATAAAAACGCCTCTTTTCTCCAATAAACAAATGTTTAAATTTTCAAAATGTTGGAACGGACAAGTATCACCAAGAGAGAAGACCAAAGATAAAACTACTATGTCTATAGGTAAACACAGAGATTTCAGTTGAAATTCAATATAAGACTAATTGCCGTATTATCAGTATATTTTTTGTTAGGGACTTGGATTGTTTATACATTTTTAAAACAGGAAAAAACTGATGAAATTGTTTTTAGTGTTGGCGCAGGTACAAAAGAAATTTCCTTTATCAGAGAAATAATTGCTGCGTATGAAAAAGAAAATCATGGAATAAAAGTAAAATTAAATGCCCTTCCCTCCCCCTCAGATCAACAACACCACTATTATCTCTCCACTTTAGACGCCGGAACCAAGTATGTAGATGTTATGCGAATCGATACCATTTGGATCCCTGAGTTCGCATCAGCACATTGGATTGAGCCTCTGAATGCCTATATTAACAGCAAAGAACGAGGTGCGTTCATTCCTGTAACGGAAAAAACGAATGTTTACAATAATACCCTTTATGCAATTCCCTGGAATATTAATATAGGACTTCTCTATTATAGGAAAGATTTACTGGAAAAATATCATCTTCCTCTGCCTGTTGACTGGGATCAGTTTGTGGCAGTATGTGAAAAGATTTCAGGAAAGGAGGATGTTTACGGATATTTATGGCAGGGCAAGCAGTATGAGGGTTTGGTTTGCAATTTTATAGAATTTATTGGCAGTAACAATGGTCAAATAATTGATGATACCGGAAATACTGTGATAGATTCTGCACAAAACAAAACAGCCCTCCAGCTTATGCATGATTTAATCTGGAAATATAAAATCTCTCCACAAAATACTTATAGCGAGCTAATGGAGGAATCTTCAAGGCATTTGTTCCAACAGGGTAAGGGACTTTTTTTGCGGAATTGGACATATGTGTGGGATTTATGCCAGGAAGACATAACACTGAAAGACAAAGTAGGTGTTGCCCTGTTACCAAAGTTTCCCGATGGATCGTTTGCTTCCGTATGTGGAGGATGGCATCTGGCAATAAATGCAAACTCCGGGAAAAAAGCACAGGCATGGAAATTAATTGAATTTTTAACCTCCGCCAAAGTTCAGAAAAGACTGGCAGAAAATGTATCGTGGGCGCCCACGAGAAGTTCCTTGTATAAAGATGCGGAGTTGATTGAAAAATTGCCCTTCCTCCCAATAGTAGAACAGTCGCTTGAAAATATACAAATGCGGCCAAATGTCCCGTATTATCAATGGATTAGCGACGTCTTGCAGAAATATCTCAGCAAGGTATTATCCCGTCAAATGGAAATTCAGGAGGCATTGCAGATCATGCAGGATAAAATAGAAAGGATTAAGGATGATTTTGCAAAGGAATAGATTCCCCTATTTCTGCTTAATCCCAGGATTAGTATTAGTGGCGCTGTTTAGTCTATTCCCGTTCATTGATACGCTTGTGCTTTCTTTCAAAAACTCAAAAACAATACTGCCTGACGAAACATTTAATGGTTTTCATAATTACAAAGTTTTAGTATCGTATTCACGCTTTTGGCATGCTCTTTTTTTTACCCTTCTTTTCACCTTTGTTTCGATATCTCTTGAGGCAATAGTAGGTTTATGTTTTGGGCTTATGCTCAATCTTATTTCTGAAAAAAAAGGGTTTTTGAGAATTTTTATATTAATACCCTGGATAATACCGACTGTAGTAACGGCCAGAATGTGGCAATGGATGCTGGATTACAACCTTGGCATTTTGAATTATCTTTTAGGAATTATTGAAATTGGCAGAATTAATTGGCTCGGAAATTCATTTGTCGCTTTTTTATCCCTGGTGATGGCAGATGTCTGGAAGACGTCTCCGTTTGTAGCTATAATTGTATGGGCGGGCCTTTCTGCCATACCGCGTGAAATATACAAGGCTTCCATAATTGATGGGGCAAACAGTTGGCAGTCTTTCAGATACATAACGCTTCCATTAATACTACCCATATTGGGGGTGGCCGTTTTGTTCCGTGCAATTGACACCTTAAGGATATTTGATCTTGTTTATGTTTTGACAGGCGGCGGGCCAGGAGGAGCTACTGAAACGTTATCGGTATATTCTTACAGACTTTTCTTTTATAAAGGCGATTTCGGACAGGGAGCTGCAGCTTCTGTATTTATTTTGCTTCTGGTCGCAGGGTTCAGCTATTTTTACATGAAAAAGTCTTTTGGAAAGACGGAGACAAATCAACCATGAAGTATATCATAATAACTGATCTGGACGGAACGTTGTTAGACCATACCACCTATTCCTTCGAAAAGGCAAAAGAGGCCCTGGCGTTGGTTCGTGCGCGTAACATTCCTGTAGTAATCTGTACGAGTAAAACACAGGCCGAGATTGAGGTATATCGTGAAAAACTGGACAATAAAGACCCTTTTATCCCTGAAAATGGCGGTGCTATTATTATACCGGACGGATATTTCAAATCTGTCATTGATAAAAAAAACGGGAACTATAGCATAGTCAGGCTTGGAACCCCCTATAAGGAAATTGTAGCTGCATTACACAAGATAAGGGAATCTTGCGGTATTGCCATAACAGGTTTTTCCGATTTAACGCCCGGGAAAATTTCGGCTATTACGGGAATCGATATTTCTTCCGCGATACGAGCGAAACAGCGTCTTTATTCTGAACCAATTTTTATAGAAAGTGGTCATGAAAATATTAACAAAATCAAAAAAATATTTAATGCTTTGGGTTTTAATTTTATGGAAGGAGGACGTTTTCATCACATTTTTAGCTTAAATACCGACAAAGGGAAAGCAGTAAGAATGCTAATCAATATGTATTGCGATCATTATCATGATCAAATACGCACAATTGGCATTGGCGACAGCCATATAGATCTGCCTATGTTAGCCGCGGTAGATGTTCCCGTTATTGTCCGGAAAAAAACGGGAGATTATGATAAAAGGATTCAGCTTCCAAATCTTGTTTATGCCGATGGAATTGGCCCGGCAGGTTGGAATAGGGAGATATTAAGGATATTCGAAGACCTATAAAAAGAGGAAAAACATGGGAGATTTTTTTCAAAATGGTGAGATTACCACAATTCACAGGTTTGACACCACCACAATAGAAAAGATAGAGCATGGCATTGAAAAATATGCCTATTCACGGCCTGTTGCGCTTGTTTTGCCGGCGACGCCCGTTGAACTGAAAGGAACTGCTTTACGGGGAATCGTTGAACAGATTAAGGAGGTAAAGTATATAAGCCAGGTTGTTGTGACGCTTGGTCGGTTTAATGAAAGCGAATTTGCCGAAGCAAAACGATTTTTTTCGGTTCTCCCTCAGGAAACAAAATTAATCTGGAATGACGGAGAAAATATTCAAAATCTGTATAAGCTTTTAACGGACGAGAAGATATCTGCGGGCATTGACGGAAAGGGACGGTCAGCATGGCTCGCTTATGGATATGTGCTGGCGACAGAAAAATCAAAAGTAATTGCCTTGCATGATTGCGACATTACAAACTATAGCCGTGAACTTTTGGCACGATTATGCTATCCTGTGGTAAATCCCAATTTGGATTTTGAATTCTGCAAAGGATACTATCACCGTATTACCGATCGGATGCACGGCCGTGTCACAAGGTTATTTGTGACTCCTTTCATCAGGTCGTTGAAAAAAATAATAGGCAATAACGATTTCCTCGAATACCTCGACAGCTTTCGTTATCCGCTTGCAGGAGAATTTTCAATGGCAACCGACCTTGCACGTATTAACAGAATACCGGGAGATTGGGGACTGGAGGTGGGTGTTTTGGCTGAAGTTTACAGAAATTGTTCGATGAGAAGGATTTGCCAGGTTGATTTGTGTGAAACGTATGAACACAAACATCAACCGTTATCTGACGAAGACCCAACCACCGGGCTTACCAAAATGAGCATTGACATCGCTAAGTCCATTTACAAAAATCTGGCTAGTATGGGTGTTGTTTTTTCAGGTGAATGCTTCAGAACGCTGAGGGCTACATACCAAAGGGCAGGTCATGAATTCATTGAAAAATACAACCACGACTCTGCAATTAACGGGCTTGTTTTTGACCGTCATCAGGAAATGAATGCCGTTGACGCATTCGTCAAAAGTATTGGCATAGCAGGAGAACAATTTCTAAATGACCCATCGGGGATACCTTTTATTCCAAATTGGAACAGGATTATTTCTGCAATCCCCGATTTCTTTAATAAATTAATTGCTGCAGTAGAAGCTGATAATACAAAAACGCGTTAATCTGAAAAATATACCTTACATTTTCGGACATATGGAGTAGGGTAAAGATTGTGCATCGATACAGAGTAATTTTATAATTAACCGGGGATAAACAAAAAGAAGGGGGGGGATTTTCATGATCAATTTAAAAAAGAAGTACTCATCAGCCGTTCGTCAAAATGTACACATGTGGATAAGTAAAATGCAGGAGGTGGATATAATTGTCGGCATTCCTTGCTATAATTGTGAAGACACCATTTCGCATGTTGTGGCAGTATCCGCTGAAGGTTTAAAAAAATATTACCCCGATAAAAAATGCGCTGTATTTGTTTCCGATGGTGGTTCCCTTGACGATACACGAGAAAAGGCTTACTCCGCAACCATTCCTGACGGCATTGAGCGCCGCGTAACGATTTACCGGGGTACTCCTGGAAAGGGAACGGCATTCCGGGCAATTTTCGAGGTTGCCCAATTATTGAAGGCAGACGCCATCGTTGTTGTTGATGCTGATTTGAGGAGCATTACACCGGAATGGATTAAGATGCTTGCTGACCCCATTATAAACAAACAGGCAGGTTTTGTTGCCCCTTTATATCTTCGCCATAAATATGATGGCACCATTACAAACAACATTGTTTATCCGCTTACCCGTGCTTTATATGGCGCAAAAATCCGGCAGCCCATTGGCGGAGATTTTGGATTTTGCGGCGACCTGGCGGCATATTATGTAAACGAGGATGTGTGGGAGTCAGATGTTGCCCGTTTCGGAATAGACGTCTGGATGACTACTACTGCCCTTAATGAAGGGTTTAAAATCGTGCAGGCGCATTTGGGAACAAAGGTTCATAATGCAAAAGACCCGGCGGCGGACCTTGGCCCCATGTTTCAGCAGGTTATCAGTACTTTATATTATCTGATGAGTAAATATGAATCAAAGTGGAAACAAGCGGAAAAGACTGTGGATATAGAAACCGTTGGAATTACCGGCGAGGCGGCAAAGGTTGAGCCTGTATCGGTTAATTTTACAAAATTACTGGCAGAATTCAGCGATGGGTTTGAACAATTTGAACCCTTTTATGAACAGATACTTGATGCTGAGAATTTTAACCGTTTATATGATATTTCAATAGATTTCAACAAAACCGGAGAGATACATTTCCCTTCAGACCTTTGGGCAAGGATATTGTGCGACTTTGCCTTTACGTATAACCACTGGCAAAGGAACAGAAGGCGGCTTGTTGACATGTTAACGCCCCTCTATTTCGGACGAACAGCATCATATTGCCGTGAAGTGAAGGAAATGGATTCCACAGAAGCAGAAGACATCATAGAATTACAGGCAATGGAGTTTGAAAAACAAAAACCTTATTTGATAGAAAAATATAAAAAGGAATAGGTATTGGAATAGCTCCTGTTTTTGTTGACTACACACGACACCAAAACAGTAGTAAATTTTTGTCAATGTCTTGTAATACGCTGTTTCTTGCAATAATTACGTCTGCATTTAAAGCATCACCTTTTTCGGTAAGGACTCGAAAAAGGCATACATTTTTATTTACTAAATATTGGGGAAAAAAGATTCTTTCCCTCATAGTGGAGAGTTAATTCGAAAACGTATGAATGAATTTATTTGCGGTATGCCAAAGGCGGAGCTTCATGTTCATATAGAGGGCACATTAGAACCCCAACTTATGGTTGCCATTGCAGAGAGGAACAAAATAAAACTCCCGTATAAATCGGTAGAAGATGTGCGAAGGGCATATACATTTGAAGACCTCTCGTCTTTTTTGGAGATATATTACAGCGGTATCCAGGTGCTATTAACCGAACAGGATTTCTATGAAATAACATGGAACTATCTGAAAAAAGCATCCTCACAACATATACGGCATACAGAAATGTTTTTTGACCCGCAAGCGCACATAACAAGAGGTATATCGTTTGAGTCCGTATTTATAGGTATTTTAGGAGCCATGATGGATGGAGAAAAGAAACTTGGTATTTCTGCGAGGTTAATAATGTGTTTTCAACGCTGTATGAGTGTAGCGTCTGCAATGGAAGCACTGTTGTTATCTTTGCCCTATAGAGAATGGATTATTGGCGTTGGCCTGGATTCATACGAGGTTGGGTATCCTCCCAAAAAATTTGCTTCTGTTTTTGCAAGAGCCAGGCAGGAAGGATTTCTCACGGTTGCGCATGCAGGAGAAGAAGGCCCTTCTGAATACATCTGGCAGGCTTTACATTATTTGAAAGCATTGCGTATTGACCATGGAACTGCCTGCATACAAGATATGCAATTAGTGGCTCTGTTAAAGGCAGAGAGCATCCCTTTGACGGTGTGCCCCTTATCTAATATAAAATTACATATATTTGATTCTTTGAAGATGCATCCTTTAAAAAAGATGCTTGATATGGGGCTGCATGTCACCATCAATTCTGACGACCCCGCTTATTTTGGCGGATACATAAATGAAAACCTCCTTGCTGTCCAGGAAGCTTTGCGTTTAGATCATAACGATATTTACCGGCTCGCCAGGAATTCCTTTCAGGCAACATTCCAGACTGCAAAAGAGAAGATGACATTATTAAAAGAACTCGACTGTTTTATGCTGAAACACCAACCACACTTAACTGAAGAATCGTTCAATTATGCATTTGAACGATAACAGATGATGTCTATTTAATTCGTTTTCAATTCTAATTTTTGATCACGCACTTCTTCTTGCAAAGCAGGTACGGCAGTCGTGAATAATTCTTTTATTTCATCCTGATTATAAACGACAGCAGGGTCTTTCCCCGTTCTCCATTTTGTAATCATAGAATAAGACATATAGTCGCTATATGCCTTACTGTGATCCCCTTGCATACTATAAATTTGCGCCCTGTTGTAATAGGCGTCTTCATAAAGAGGGTCGATTTTCTTTGTAATCTTATCATACCATTCCATTGCCTTGTCCATCCGATCCATTCTATGATAAATCGTACCGATATTGTATGCGGCATTAGCATGTTTCGGATTTCTTCTCAATACTTCCCTGTTTTCTTCCAAGGCCTCGTCGTACCGCTGTTGTAATGCATAGACAATTGCCCTCTGATACCGGGCTTCTATGTTTTCCGGGTTTATTTCCATCGCTTTATTATAATGGACGAGGGCTTCTTCAAATTTTTTCTCTCTTAAACTCATTAAACCAAATACAACATAAACGTTGGAATATTTTGGATTGATTTCAAGAGTGGTATTTAGCTCTTTTATCGCCTCATCAATTTTACCCTGCCTATGCAATGCAATCGCAAGATTATAATGGGCGTTATCATAATTCTCGTCGATTTTAGTGGCATCGCTAAATATTTTTTCTGCATCTTCATATAAGCCCATATCCAAATAACCAACGCCGAGGTTAAACATTATATACGGGTTATTTGGATCAAGTGACAGCGCATGTTTATAATTTTCTATGGCATCGATATCTTGTTCTAATTTATGTAAAAAAAGGCCCAGTTCCACATGCGTTAACGGATTATCAGGTTCATTTTCAATTGCAATAATTCTTTTTTGGAATTCATCTGGCGGTGCGCCTATTTTATCAAAAGTTTCTGCTAGTTTTTTGTGCGCCTCAATAAAGCCCGGTTTTATATCAATAGCACTTCGAAAATCCTTAGCAGCATCTTCTAATTTCCCCAGCTTAAAGTAAACATCACCTCTGCCATAGTATGCTATTTCGGAAGACTTATCCGACTCAATAGCTTTCGTATATTCACTAAGTGCTTCTTCTAATTTATTTTCCTTTGCCAAAGTGTTTGCTCGCTCAATATGTTTCTCCCGTTTGCCACATGCAAATGAGATACAAACCATAGAGAGTAATAGTAACAGGTAAAAAAACTTTAACTTCATTGCCGGAATCTCCAACGAAAATAAAAAGTAGAATATTTGTCGCTTATGTTTAAGTATACGAAAGTATAGGTAAAATTTCTTGTATTTCAACTCATTTATAATAAAAAAGGAAGCTGTGCATTACTGCACAGCTTCCTTTCATAAACATCTTTTATACTAATGAAAAAAGTTACGTTATTAATGCTCTTTCATGGATCTTGCAGCTGGATCATGGCCAGATTCATGATGATGCGCACTGTGTGAACCAGCGGTAATGCCGAGTTCCTTGAGTTTTCTCTCAATGTACTCAACCTCTTCAGCAGGTGCATGATGTGTGTCTAACCAGCCTGGATCTGGACAAAGATCGAAGATCGTCTTGCCAGGGTGATTCTTTACGATATATGGCCCGGTCAACTGATCCAGCCATTCGCCTGTTTTCCAGAACTGCTCAGGCTGCCATGAAATACCAACCTTCTTTTCCAAAGCAGCAAGCCTTCTTGCACGTGAAGCATTCTGCTTTACGTTGACCAACCAACGATCCATACCGAATGAACCGTCTGAGTAGGTAGCATCATTCCAGGAGCCGTGCGCCATGCCCTTGTAAATGTATGTCTGGAAGTAACCAACACTTTCAAAACAAAGCCTCTCCACATCAGTACAGTTTGACATTCTAAACTCTCCGGATTCGCCGGTAGTTCCACCGTAAGCTTCTCCATCGTGGTAAGCCCCAATCTTCAAACTCCAGATGTGCTGACCTGACCAATCAGGACAAAGATCCTTTGGCATGGGGTCTAGTACACCGTCAATAAGAAGATCTTCCGCTACCTTGAATGTTTCACGATACTTCAAACTAGCGTCTTTAACAGACTCGTCCATCGCCTGCAAATTCTCGCGGGCGAATCTTGGTGAATGACAGTCGTCACAGATAGATACCCAACGGTCTCTCTTTTCCTTCCAGAGTGGTGCACCACGATCAGCCATCGACATACCCATACTGGTATATACGATACTTGCTCTCTGCACGTTATGATGCCCGCCCCTCATGTGACAGTACTGGCAGGTAGGACCAACGTAATCAGCATCAGAAAGCTTCTTTGAGAAGTCAAACTGTTCCGTATCCCACTTGTTAACCTGATATACTGTACCATGAAGACCTATATCATAAGCTTCCCAATCCCTGTGATCTTTACCCCAGTGACAGGTCTTGCATTGCTCAGAGCGTCTTGCAACTGCCGGATCAAACTGATGCCTCTGGTGGCAAGTGCTGCACCTTTCTTCAGGGCTGGTATGGCAGAAAGTACAACCCGCTGTATCTCCGGGTGGCCTTTCAATTGACCATGCACACTCAACCTGAGCGAAACTGGAACAAGATGCGTGGGAACCAATTCCTCCCTGCCCTTGCTCATTGTACTGCGTTTCGTGACATTCCGCTGTCCCGCAAGCCTTTGATGAAGGCATAGTTAACTTCTGATGGTTGTTGCCGTGGCAGGTATCACAACCAGTTGGTGCCGGCTCTGCCTTTGAATGAGCACTCTTATTATAATCCCTTACAATGCCGGGAGTCATAACTGAGTGACAAGCAACACACTGCTCCAGCTTAAATGTGCCCTTAATCGGGTTTGAAGGCCTTACCTCATCCCTGTTGTACATATAATCCGGGATGTAATAACGGTACGCAGGCAATGTCTTCCAAAACTTGCTGTATTTTCCCGGGTATGGCGACCTCTGTGCATCTTTTGGGTAACCCATATATTTTGCTTTCAAACCAGAGAAAAATACCTTACCACTATTATCAGGCTCCCCAGGCATACCATAAACTTCGTGTGGTACCCAGTGAGTGATAATTTCTACAGCCTTAGCTTCTTTCACCATAAGGCTTGAAACAGTACCTATAACGCCACAACCAATCAACGCTGATGCCAATGTAACTTTCAAAAATTTACGCATGATACTTTTTATCTTCCTCCTTTCTCGCATTTCTCTCATACCACAATCACGTTTGATTGCGGAACAATAAACATACTTCACCACCTTGGAACCCCTCAAACCACCCCCTTTCCGAAACACTAAACCTAAACTGTTAAACGCTATCTCTAAAATTAACTGTAGACTGAACTTCCTTACCATCGTTTTTTTCGGACAGATTATTATACTTAATCTGCTTTTCAAGTCAATACAAAAAGCGAATAATTTTTACTCTTTGAATTTTGCCGACGGATGTCTGATTGCAAAAATAATTGATAGTGCCTGCACATCAGAATATAGCCTAAACACCCTGCTTTACCTTGTGCAAATTATGATTGTCAATTTGCACAATTACGCGCTGACAACAACTATTTCTGAGGCAAGGCCTCAAAATTTTTCTTTTTTTGAGTTTAAGACTGAATTCCAGGTCCATTTGAAAATTGCCCATAATTTTTGCAACAACCTATTGCAAAAGATTGAACAAAAGGCAAGCAACATCTATGCCGTCTTTATTTTTATGTTTATTAGTTTATAACCTATTGGTGAATAACGGCATACGGATTTTCTTAAATTAATATCACTTACGGAGATAGACGCGAAACGGTCACCGGATATCTATCTTATAGCAATGCAAGTATAATAAACAATGCGACAGCAACATGTTAAACCATGTCTATATATGGTCATTGTCCGGCGGAAGTCGGTCATATCGATATATTCTTCATTCGTTAAAATTTAAAAACCATGTACCATTTTAATTTTTTGAAAAATCATTCCATGTGCAAGCTCCATGCTGCCGCATGGGGGGGGAAATAATAAAATCTGCTTTAGCAGGAAATTAAGCCGATGCACTTCGCCACATGGGAGGGTAAAATCCACATTGACATGTTTCCAAGAGTTGGAGAAATGCGCGAAAGAGCCTGATGATAAGTGATGCGAAAGCAGCAAGCAGTAAGCAGTAGTGATAACAGAAATAGATTTTTGCTTTATCGTTATCCTGATTTATGATAAGAAAACAACTTGCTGTCTTTCGTTTCTCAACTTAATTTTTTGTCACTTTTTATAAAAATCAGGGATTCTTTATCTATAATCTATATCTATATCTATCTTAATACGATGAAATTTTGAGAGGATACGAAAAGGATTCTTTGAAAGGGGAAAAATGCCTTACGAAGCTATAAACAAGAGATGTTATGAAAAGAAACGCACGGTGCTAGAGTATGCCCTTACAGCATTGCAAATAGCCGAAGTAATGATTTTTATAAAATACAAGGAATATATTGCCGACAGACAGGTACTTGATATCGGATGTGGCGCCGGAAGGACAACTTTACCGCTGGCGAAATTAAGCAAGCATTACATTGGGATGGATTTTTCTCTTGATATGATAGCACTCTGCAAGGAAAAATTCGCCAATACAACTTTTCTCCATCATGACGTCAGAAATATGAAAATTTTTGAGGATGACACGTTTGATTTTGTATTATTTTCATATAATGGATTAGATTCTATGGGCAATAATAACCGGCTAAAAACCTTAAAGGAAATTCATAGAATACTAAAAAAAGATGGGGTATTTGTGTTTTCTTCTCATAATAGAAATTACCGCCTTGAAAATTCCTTTCCCAGGATGTCTTTTGCACCCTGCCCATACGTTCAGGCAAAACTCTTTGCAAAATATTTTAGCTCAGTGATTAATTTTTTAAAAAATAAAAGGCGGGAACAGTTTAACGAAACATACGCAATTATTAATGATAAGGCACATAGTTATGCTTTATTAACTTACTATATAAATAAAAATAATCAACTATTACAAAACAAAGATATTGGACTAGAAACGGTGGAAATGTACGATATCTTTGGCAATACATTACATCCTGGCGATAGCGATAACCATAGCGCGTGGATTTATTATGTTACAAAAAAAACTTGAAACCACTGGGAATACGGTATTAATCACAATCAGGACTACTTTCATGCCTCGTTGTGACCTCTGCCCTTGATGGCTAAAATGGAAACGAGAGATGAAATAATTTAAACCGGCTATAAAACAAGCGATGTTTTAAAAACCTCACCTGCTTTAGAACCAATTAGTGTTCCTGTATGACAAAATTGGCGCCATCATTCTTTGAGGGGATGTATTCACCGATAGGGCAAAGAGTCTTGCTCTCTTTTTCACATCGTATAAGAATCTTCCACAACGCCTCAAGGCTCTCTTTTTCATGTTCCGTTTCCGGAGTCATCTTTATTCTTGACGGGCTTTCAATAGAAATTTTCATGCAATCGCTCCTTGTAGTGATGATTATATAAAATGGTGGAGACAAGGGGATTCGAACCCCTGACCTTCTCATTGCGAACGAGACGCTCTCCCAACTGAGCTATGCCCCCGCCCCTATTTCAATACAGCTTAAAAGAAGGTATATTTTTTCTCAATATAACAATCTCTTGATTCAATTTCACTATTTTTTTGATAATTTTAAACATTATACATTATACATTATACATTTTTTCACCTCAGTTACTTATATTGATTTCTTTTTTGGATTGACATAGAACAAAAGCTCTGATACTCTATGCCGCAAATAATATCGAAATTCACCTGTGCCCACTATCAACGTCGGTAAGTTTGTGAAAAGCCGTGAGATGACAATGTAGAGCAAGGTGTGAAGAATGCTGTTGAAGATCATGATTTTTGACTGGCATTGTTATCCTTATCGTCTAAAACGGTTTCGTAAAAGTGCACTATGATATATTTCTCACTTGCAATAGGCATTATTTTGGTACTATTCCTAAGTTTTGCCACGAATGAGCTATGGGTTAAATATATCAATAACAAGTTTCTTAAAGGATTTCTCCTACCCGGAGCTATTGTTCACGAACTTAGCCATGCTCTTTTATGTCTTATTACGGGAACCACCATCAGCGAACTTAATTTGTTTCGAACGGATAACACGGGGATAAAGTATGATAAACCAAAGATCCCCTTTGTTTTCGACTTTATTATCACATCTGCGCCTCTTTTTGGCTGTGCGTTTTCCATCTTATTAATATCAGGTATTCTGTCCAATCCCATTCGCGTAAACAATGCATTTCCCGAAAAAATTCCTCTTTCATTTAATGGACTTTTCAATTTAATCCGGTATTTGCTTGATTCGGTATGGATTACTTTTCATTCTTTTCGCAGCCAGTTTCATATAGAAGAAGTGCGGCATGTACTGTTCCTTTTTGCTATTATTGTATTTACCGTATCAATGTCCCCGCATAAACAGGATTTTAAATATCTGATACCCGGATTCGCCATCCTTTTTGCTATACTCTTCTTTCTTGAAAAATTTGGTGTATCTTTGCTAAAAAATTCATGGTGGAGTTATTTTATAAAAGAGCTGTGGACAATAACCACGCTCTCCATTTCCGTACTTGCGACACTACTTTTTTTTACTTTAATCATTATGGGATTTATAAAAGGGTACCGGTTGACGTTTGGACAAAAAGGGTCGAACAAATAATTATAAAGAGATTCATTTTAGCACATTCCCCACCCCCCTTGGATATGTGTACATAGCAAAAACAAAAAAAGGTATCTGCAGAATAGCATTTCCGCTCACCTCAGGGGATGATTTGCCCCTCCATGACCAATGTGCAATCTATACAAGACTTCACGAAAATGATGCTTTCCTGAAACACGAAATCGCTGTTTTAAAAAAATATTTTGAAGGGAAAAAGGTTGTATTTGATTTTTCGCTTGATTTAAGCATCGGAACTCTTTTCCAGAGGAAGGTATGGGACAAACTGCGGGAAATCCCTTACGGTGAATGCCGTTCCTATAAATGGGTGGCAGAACAGATTGGTAATCCTAAGGCAGCGCGGGCAGTAGGGATGGCAAACAATAAAAACCCTTTGCCGCCCGTCATTCCCTGCCACAGGGTTATAGGGGTAAATGGCAAATTAACGGGATATGCAACGGGGATTCACGTCAAGCAATGGTTGCTGGAAATGGAACAAGGCGCTAAATCTTTTCCGATGAAACGCCGGGGTATTGTTTAATGAGAGGTGCATTGTCACGTATGATGTGTTTGCTTTTCTTTAACTCTTCACGCAAATATTTTGGCAAGTTGAAAAGCGAATGATGGGTAATGCTGTCATAATAGCGCAATGCTGAATTAACCCGATTCCCGATTCTGAAATCGATTTCTTCTCCGGTGATGTCTAAATCCCCCAGATTGTGCGTTGCTATGGTAAAACCCCACAGACATGCATACGACGGTATGTAGGTGGTGTATGGAAATACGTGCGGGAATACATCGTTTAGCGTATGGAATATACCGGAAAACAGGTCATTATCCGTAACAGAAACCGCGCCGGACTGAACAACAACAATGCCGTCCTTCTTTAGCCTGCCTGCGGCGATCTGATAAAATTCCCTCGTAAAAAGCATGGCAGAAGGGCTGCCGCCAACAGGGTCATTTACATCAATAATAATAACATCAAACTGTTGATCTGTATTCTCCAGATATTTCCTCCCGTCTTCAATAACAAGCGAGGTTCGTTCATCATCAAAAGCCCCTTCATGAAATGAGGGGAGGCTTTTTTTCGCACACGAGATTACCTCGTCATTGATGTCAACCATTACCGCCTTTTTTACCGATTTATGGCGAAGCGTTTCTCTCAGGGTTGCGCCCTCGCCTCCGCCAATAATAAGGACGCTTTGCGCCTCCGGATGCATTATAAGGGAAGGTTGCACCAGGGATTCATGATACACATACTCATCTGACTCAGCCGACTGGAATTCATTGTCAAGTATAAGGCATTTGCCAAAGCTATAAGTATCAACAACAATTATTTTTTGATGTTTTGATTCTGCCTCGTACACAATGTTTTTGAATGCCAGTTTGTGAAGTTCATAGTCGCTGAAATAATCATCTATCCAGTTTAAGGGTAATTTTTCCATGGTTATTTTTGTAATAAAGATTGATATTGATCAAGGGTATATTGACGGCAAACTGTTTTCGGCTTCATGGAGAAGAAAATCGCCTCTTCTTAATTCCATAGTAAAGGTTTCTTTTGCATGAAATGCTTGTGAAATGTACGAGGCCGCGTTATGAGGATTCATAGTGCTCCCGCACAAAAAAATATCCACCGCTGCATATTCGTGCTCCGGCCATGTGTGAATTGATATGTGTGATTCAGCCAGAATAGCAACTCCGGTAATACCATAAGGGCTAAAATGATGGCATATCACGTCGACCAATGTTGCATTCGAAATCTCGGTTGCCTTTTCAAGGATGTTTTTCACTGAGGAGACATTGTTAATAATGTCTCTGCAGCAACCCTTCATTTCCAGAATAATATGTTTCCCCAATAGAGCCAACGGTCACATCTCCTTTCCCTGTATGATTTTTGCAGGCATGGTGGTTTATTGTTTGCATAAACGGCTTTTAAAAATAGTTTACAAAAACGGTATTTTCAGGAAAAGGCTCTTTGGTTTTGGTATAAATTATTTGTACTTTTGCTATCCTGTTTTCCCCATTTTATCATCAACTATGTCAGGATACACCCCGATTAGACAATGTTTAAGCGTTAAGTGAAATGCAGGAAAATCTGTAAAAAGTTCTATTTTAAATGGATACATTTCCGTTGTCAAGAAACGAATATAAAGCAAAAAGACCTCTTTACAAAATAAATATTTTGACTATCAAAACATTGCAAGATATATTCTAATGCGCCCATGAAACATCCATTAAAGAAAAATCCTATCGAAAATCCTTGCTACTACCACTTAGTTGGTATTGGCGGCATTGGAATGAGTGCTATAGCACAGGTATTGAAAGAAATGGGACACCATGTCAGCGGCTCTGACAGGAATTTTGATAATCAAATTGCAGGTAATATATTTTCAAAACTCTCTTCCCTTGGCATCAACCTGACCCCCCAGGATGGTTCAGGCATTAAAGAGACAACGGATGTTGTAATTGTTTCTTCCGCAATAGAGGAGCAAAATCCGGATATTAAGAAGGCGCTTTCCCTCAATAAAAAAATTACAACACGCTCGAACATTCTTGCTGAAATGTTTAATACTAAATTTGGAATTGCCGTTGGAGGAACAAACGGTAAAACCACCGTCAGCAGTATGGTGGGCTATGTGCTCGACCATGCGGGAATGTCTCCCACAATAATCGTGGGCGGGTGTATTAAAAATTATCTTACTCCTGACTTTCCTGGCAATGCAAAGGTAGGCGATTCTGATATTGTTGCTATTGAGGCGGATGAAAGCGACGGGAGTATCGTCAATTACACACCAAAAATCTCCATCATTACAAATATGTCAAAAGACCACAAACCAATTGAAAGCATCTCAAAATTGTTTGAAACATTTTCTCAAAATACCCGGGATTTGCTTATTATTAATGATGATTGTCCGGAACTAAAAAAAATACCTTTCAGACACAAGAATACCATAACGTTTGGCTTAAGAAAATCCGCAGACATTTATGCTTCCAACATAATAAACAGACCATGCCTCTCGACATTTGACATTAATGGACAATCATTTGAATTAAAACTGCCTGGAATTCATAACGTATCAAATGCATTGGCTGCAATTTCCGTAGCAAGGCATATGAACATAAAGGATAATGAAATTGCCGCCGCATTGTATGAGTATAAAGGCGTACAGCGGCGGATGGATAATATCGGGGAATACAATGGCATAAAAGTGATAGACGATTTCGCCCATAATCCTGAAAAAATCGCAGCGGCAATACGCGCAGTAAAAATTGGAGGGAACAGGGTAATTGCAGTTTTTCAGCCACATGGATTCTTTCCCGCTCGTTTTATGAGAGAGGAACTGATAAATGCATTTATACAATCACTTTCCCCTGAAGATGTACTTTTTATGCCTGAAATCTATTATATTGGCGGTTCTGTCAGCAAAGAGATTTCCTCTGCAGACCTTATCCGTGAAATAGGGAAAAGCGGCAGAAATGCATTCTTTGTAGAAAAAAGAGGGGATATTATACCGGAGATAGTAAGAACAGTAGAAAAGGGGGACTGTATATTGGTAATGGGCGCAAGGGATAACACCTTGACCGACTTCTGTCACGAGATCTTGCATACACTTCAGAAAAGTATGCCGTATTGCTGAAAAGTATCTTTTTGAAGGAAAATATTTTAGTGCAAGGCTAACGTTTATCTGCCCAATATCTACTATACAAAATTAATTTGTACCTCAAAGATTGAGTGTGTTTCGATTATGATGAGTGGGCATTTTTTTTAGCAAGGCAAAAATATGTAAAGAATTAACTACATATTCCAAATCTTTTTGAATTGATGGATTTAACTTAACTGAAACTTCTCTAAAACTCCCCTTACTTGCAAAACGTAATATTCTGTTTTTCATAATGGATGACTCCGGTATATTCTATAAAATTAAAGCATGGTTTTTGTAGTATTGTTTAATTTGTTAAATGCGCAACGTACATGCCAAATAAGGCACACATATGATTCTTTGGCAAGAGAATGTAGTTAACCATCCAATAATACAATGGTTATGTCATAAGCTCATCTCGTTTATCCGTGTTTATAAAACGTTACTTTTTAAACTGTGTATATAAATACGACTTATTCTTCGTTTAAGAAAAATTACATACCTTTTGCTTTATCAGGAATATTAGTTTAAATGAATACGGAAAATAAGGGCTTTTTATCATGGTTTTTACAAAGGGTCACTGCCTTGTTGCTGGTATTGGGCATATCGGTGCATTTCTTTTTATTTCATTTTAGTCCGAGTCGTTATACTTCCCGCTACTATGATGAGATTGTCAATCGCTTTTGTTCTCCTGGGTGGATTGCCTTTAACATTTGTTTGCTTGCATTGGTAATCTTCCATGGTTTGAATGGAATCTGGGGGATTTTTGCAGATTACAACTTTAAAAGGAGGTCTGGTGGTCTATTCAAACAAGCCTTATGGTTTATGGGAATGGTTTTATTTGGCACAGGAGTGTATATACTTATTTGGTTTGCTAAAATAAAAGCTGAGGGATTAGTACCTTAGCAGTAATTTCTTTGCATTTTTTGACAAAATATTAAGGGTCACTTCTGCAGTCGGCAGATTGCAGATTGAGGACTGTTTTCGTGCTTGTCTTGTTTGTCTCTGGCTATGCCAGCTCAGGGTAATTAACAAATAATGCAATTACATGGAATTACCGTGACATGTAGCATTTGCACTGTTTTTTGAGTTTTGTTGATGATTACACAAAAATTAAAAGAAACCCTTTATGATCTTTGGAGAAATAAAAACATTGGCATGGCTGCCTTTTGGGCACATCGTATTTCAGGCATATTGCTGACACTGTTTTTATTTCTCCACATATGGACACTAAGCGCAGTCTTTCGCGGTAAAGATGCGTATGATTACACAATTAGTAAGTTCGACACAGATTTTGGCTATATTTTTCAATATATTTTACTTTTAACAATAGCATTTCACCTGCTTAATGGAATAAGGATTACCATTATGGATTTTTGCGGGTTTACCCGCAGCCAGAAACAAATGCTGAGACTTGCCATCTTCATTCTCTTTATAATAGCAGTTATTGGTTTTTATTCAGTAGTCCTGTAAATACATAACGAATGCATTAGATGTTTCTTTTCAAAAAACTACATTGTTGCGGGAAATTAAATACAGTATTGCCGCACCTTTTTGGGGCGGGGGGTTGCCATGAAACGATATGAAGTTATTGTTGTCGGCGGGGGATTAGCAGGCTTAAGGGCGGCCATTGAAATAAATCGCCACAACGTTAAGATCGCAATAATTTCCAAGGTACATCCACTGCGATCTCATTCTATCGCAGCACAAGGGGGAATAAACGCCCCTTTGGGAAACCATTTCCGCGGGATTTATGACACCTGGGAAAAACATGCATTTGACACCGTAAAGGGGAGTGATTATCTGGCGGACCAGGATGCAGTAATACGGATGACAAAAGATGCGGCAGATCGTATTTATGAGTTGGAGCATTGGGGATGTCCTTTCAGCAGGACAGCGGAGGGGCGGATCGCACAAAGGCCTTTTGGCGGAGCAGGATTCCCGAGGGCTTGCTATGCCTCAGACAAGACAGGACATGCATTGTTACATACCCTGTATCAACAAATCATTCAATTGAAACATGCATCAGAACGGGAAGAAATGGTGATGTATGATGAATGGCTGGTTACAGACCTGGTAATCGAAGAAGGCGTTTGTGTCGGTGTGATTGTGATGGATATCATTAGCGGGGAGATTGAGGCGTTACAGGCCGGAGCAGTAATTTTTGCAACGGGAGGGTCCGGTAGGATATATGGCAATACAACAAATGCTTTGATTAATACAGGGCTGGGCATGGCAATCCCGTATTGGGCTGGCGTGCCATTGAAAGACATGGAGTTCATTCAATTTCATCCCACAACTACTTTGGGGAAAAATATTTTAATCACAGAAGGGTGTCGTGGAGAAGGTGGATTTTTGCTGAATAATAAAGGCGAGCGATTTCTTGAAAAATATGATGATTCCCGAAAAGATATGGAAATCGCGCCCAGGGACATTATTGCAAGAAATATCGTAAGAGAAATTATGGCGGGGTATGGCTATGATGATAGTTATGTGTTTTTGGATTTAAGACATTTGGGAAGAGAGAAAATTTTACAGAGATTACCCGGCATAAGAGATATATGCATGGAATTTATCGGTATAGATCCTGTTGATTCCCTTATACCAATTAAACCGGGTCAGCATTATACTATGGGAGGGATTGACTGCAATATCGAATGTGAAACGAAAATAAAGGGATTGTACGCTGCGGGAGAAAGCGCCTGCATAAGTGTCCATGGAGCTAACAGATTGGGTGGAAATTCTCTGTTGGATACTATTGTGTTTGGCGCAATCGCAGGAGGGAATGCCGCTAAATACGTGCAAAATTCAGAGAGGCAAAAAAGTGAAAATCGCCTCAATGATGTCTTAAAGCTAACAAAACGAAACATCGACAAGATTGGTAAATCGACAGGCGCCGAAAAACCGGTAACAATTAAAAATGAACTAAATAAAATAATGGATGCTAAGGTGGGAATTTTTCGCAATGCCCCTGACTTGCGGGTAGCAGTATGTGAAATAAAAGCATTACAGGAAAGGTATCGACAAATTAAATTAGATTATACGGGATCGCGAGTAAATTTAGGGTTGGTTTGGGCATTGGAGCTAAAGGGGAATTTAGATGTAGCGGAAGCATGCCTAATGGGCGCATTGGCACGGGAAGAAAGCCGCGGAGCTCATTTTCGCACGGATTTTCCCGGAAGAGACGATACAAACTGGCTAAAACATACGTTGTCCTATTTTACAGAAGAGGGAGTCAGGCTTGATTATGCTCCGGTAAATATAGGACCATTTGTACCAAAAAAGAGGCAGTATTAAGACACGCATGCGATCCAAAAACACACATTGATATAATCAGCATAGAAAGCGCTTCTGTAAACTATTTGTAACTATTCAGCGTAAACATTACACGACTCCCGGCGGGTTCAGGTTGCAACCCAATGTCATTAAGTTAAGAATTATTGTAACACTTTGGTTTTTTAAAAAAACGTATTACCGATAAGCTCCGTAGGAGCGGCCGGTCTTCCTGTCAATCATATACAGGCCGCTCCTACGGAGCTATTTACCTGTTGAATTTTATTGTGCTACAAACAGACTGCCTCTAAAGGGGCTACATTGTTTTTTAGGCTCTTCAGGCAGGTTGCTTAACTTAATGACATTGGCTTGCAGCCTGAGCCTATGAGTTTATGTGTATAATGGGGCCATGTACTGCGGTAAAATTCCAATGCCCAAATCCCAACACAGGTACCACAATATGATATGGTTATAAAACCATTTTCATCGTTTCTGGGTATTGCAAATGCAACATGATGAGGTGACTTATTTTGTCATTACAAGGGCATCAGCTTGTCATTGCGAGGGTATCCGTTTTGTCATTGCGAGGGTCTTTTCCGAAGCAATCTCATAAACCTTTATAGAGATCCTTCCATCCTGCATTCATTCCATTAATTAATTCTATTTTTTTAGCCCTTGAGCCACCCTTAATTTGCTTCTCCCGGGATATGACGTTTCTTACGTCACGAAATATCTCGTAGTATACTGATTGCTTCAGAAAAGACCCTCGCAATGACAAGCGGAGACCCCCTGCAATGACAAAGCCGAGACCCTTGCAAATAACACCTGCAATGACAAGCTGAGGCCCTTTGGATGGCCCTATACATTTGAACCGGTACAGAAACGGAAATGCCGGATGTTTCCGACTCAAAAGTAAGACTACAAAAAATAGTTTAAGCACAGATACTACAACACGATATGGTTATAAAACCATTTTGATCGTTTCCGGGTGTTGCAAATGAAACATGATGACTGGTTGGAATCCGGAATTTATTTGTAATTTGTTCTGCTAATAGAAGGCGGGATTGAAAGTATAAAACGTTTGGTTCAGTTTACAAACCTGAACCAACGAATGAAGTTTCCATTGCCATTATGTACCCAATCATATACTTCACTATGTTCAGTACAAGATTTGAGAACGAGTTGTGCTTCGGTAGTTTAATAGATTACGCTGAATAGTTACGACTATTTGTTAATTACAACAACCTTACACTTTAAAACAAAGAAGGGACGCCTGTTTTGGACGCCCCTTCTTTTCTTACTATCTAAGATTCGTATTGTATTTATTCTTTAAAAGGCAATCACTTCTTCTCTTTTATCTCTTCTATCGTTGTTTCGCCTTCCAAAACTATGAAATCTTTAAATTTTTCAAACTTTTTATCTTTTAGTCCTTTTACTTTTATAATATCTCCGGTTGTTTTGAAAGGTCCTATTTTTGTTCTATGCGCAACTATTTCTTTTGCCAGTTTTTCACCAATGCCCGGCAACATTGCCAATTGTGCCTCAGTTGCCGTATTAATATTTACATGCCCTTGCAGCTTCGCCTTTGCAAAACTAACGTTACCCTGACCTACGATAAAGGCTACTGCAAACATTAACAAAACAACCATTACGCGTTTTTGCACTCTATGCATCAACATTCCTCCTTTAAAAAAACTTAAAAATAAAAGTCACGATCTATACTTGTGTTTTGTCAAAATATTTCTGCATTGCAAAATACTTATTCCTTCTCCTTCTTATCTCGTAGCGATTCAATTACTTCATCAATCAAACCATATTCTTTTGCATCATGTGATGACATGTAAAAGTCGCGGTCAACATCTGCCTCTATACGTTCCAAAGGCTGTCCTGTATGTTTTACAAGGATTTCGTTTAAACACTTTTTCATTTTCAGAATTTCTTCCGCCTGGATGCTAATGTCAGTCGCAGTACCCCGCATTCCTCCCCAAGGTTGGTGCAACATGATACGTGTATGGGGGAGACCAAATCTTTTGTTTTTTGTGCCACCTGCAAGGAGAATAGCAGCCATGCTGTATGCCTGCCCAATACAGAAAGTAGCAACATCGCATTGTACAAATTGCATCGTGTCGTAAATGGCTAAACCTGCAGTTATGGATCCTCCGGGCGAGTTAATGTAAATATTAATATCCTGATTTTTGTTTTCATTCTGAAGAAAGAGTATCTGTGCTATAACTAAATTTGTTAACGTATCTTCGATGGCTGATCCGATAAAAATTATACGATCTTTAAGTAACCGCGAGAAAATATCATAATGTCTTTCTCCATGCCCCGTTTTTTCCACAACATACGGAACAAAAAGCGCCCCTTGTTTCATTTGTGGAGAAACATCCGGAAACGCACCATTTTCTAAACGCGACAAATAATCTTTATACACAAAAACTCCTTTAGGTTAATAAATCAGAAATTATTTCGCTGCTTCCTGTTCAATTTTTGCTTCCTTTAACAAAAAAGCCAATGTCTTATCTTCCCGCATTTCGTTCCGTAAATAAGATAAGTTTCCCTGTGTTTCCAGTTGTTTTCGAACAACTTTTTTATCTGTGTTATAAGAATATGCAATTTCCACTATTCGTTGTTCAACTTCGTTTTCAGTTACAAATATTTTTTCTTTTTTCGCAATATACTCAATTATAAGCGATGCCTTTAATTCTTTCACTACGGATTCTTCTGAAACGCTTTTCATTGATTCAGTTTGTTTTTGAACCTCTTCAAACGGAACGCCTCTTTTTACCAAATCAAGCTGATGCTTATATACCCTTTCTTCTGCATGTTTGTTAATAAAGTCCTTCGGCAGATCAAATTGTGTTTGAGCCAAAAGTGTATCAAGAATCTGCGTCCTCAAATCGTTTTCTGCCCAGATATTCTTATTTATTTCCAGGCGCTTTCTGGCATTTAATTTTAAGTCTTCCAGTGATTTAAAATTTAAGGTTTTGGCAAGATCCTCATCTATTTCCGGAGGGCTTAAACGTTTTATCTCATTAACCACAAGTTTTATACTTGCTTCTTTTCCACGATATTCTTTTATATTGAACGTATCAGATAATACAACATTAATCGTACATGTGGCACCAGTTGTATTTCCTTTTAAATATTTTACCAACTCAGGGATTTCCGTATGAGCAATTTTGCTTCCGTCTACAACACTGACTTCTATGTCATTGTCTTCAAAAACAGTTATACCATTTACTTCAACTTTGCAGTCACAAATAATAAGATCCTTTTCTTCTATACCTCCACCACTCACAACAGTAAATTGCGCTTTTTGCAGCGCCAATTCTTTTAGGAGCTTATCAATTTCTTCTTCAGACACATCGATCGCCTTCTTCTTTAACTGTAAACCTTTATATTGGCCTACTTCAAATACAGGCAAAACTTCAAGCGTAACGTCAAAGGTGAGCGGTTTCCCGATTTCAAGATTCAAATTTCCGAACTCAGGGTCAAATTTAGGTTCGCCTACAGGTTCGATTTTGTTTTCTTCTAATGCCTTTTCATACGATTCGCTTATGAGGGATTGCTTCACATCTTCTTTGATTTGGGTTTCGAATCGTTTCTCAACCAGTTTTCTGGGTACGTGTCCTTTTCGAAAACCTGGAAGCTGTACAGTACTACAGGCTTCCAACGTCTTTTTCTCTAATTCGCTTTCTATTGCTTCTTTGGGAATTTCAAACTTTAAAAGTTTCTTACAAGGCCCTGCATTTTCAATTGTTATATTCATGATTCATCATTCCGTATTCTAAACACTTGCTAAAAAATTGGAGCGGGTGATGGGGCTCGAACCCACGACATTCACGTTGGCAACGTGATGCTCTACCACTGAGCTACACCCGCTTTTTATATTCGCATATTTATGCGAGGGGGGGAATCGAACCCCCACACCGTTAAGGTACAAGATCCTAAGTCTTGCGCGTCTGCCAGTTCCGCCACCCTCGCAGACCTCTGTTTAAAATCAAGAAATAAAATTTCTCAATTAAAATTACAATTGCGGCATAAAAATATATCAACCGAATAAACAGCAATTACGTTTAAATACTTCTTGCAATTTTGCTAAGCCAGTATCGCGTTTTACTAAAACAGAGACCTATTGTCTTCCATCATAAACAACGACTGAGCAGTTTTAATCTTACATTTGCAAGGTATTGAGTTTTCAATGCCCTCATCGTAATGGCACTGTTTTAATTTCAATTAAACGATATGCCCGACGTACTAAAAACGACAATCTTATTGGTGCGCCCTGGAGGGATCGAACCTCCGACCCACTGATTAAGAGTCAGTTGCTCTACCATCTGAGCTAAGGGCGCAAAAGGTTATTTATTGAAAAAATTTAAGAATGGCGCGCCCGGCAGGACTTGAACCTGGCAACCTTTGGATTCGAAGTCCACCACTCTATCCAATTGAGCTACGAGCGCAAAAAAAACGCAATGTCGGCGCAGTCGTTCATACATCAAAAATTGGACAATAAAATAAAGTCCAAGCAATTTATTATAGAAGATAGGACAAATGTCAACCTGATTTCACCCCGCAAAAATTCTATCACGAAATAAATATGGCGTCCAAAACCGCTAATAGACACTTAATGTATTTAAATACGCTGTTCTTTTATTATTAAAGAATAACGAAAGATGTATCAATCAGGAATTGAAAAAAATGGGTGAGCGACGGGATTCGAACCCGCGACCCTTAGAGCCACAGTCTAATGCTCTAACCAACTGAGCTACGCTCACCACAAATGTATATAAGGCTTAGCTGAAATGAATATGGCGCGCCAGGAAGGATTCGAACCCTCGGCCGCCGGATTAGAAATCCGATGCTCTATCCATCTGAGCTACTGGCGCAAAAACCGCAAACACAACAAAGTCAAAAATTTGCGACATACCCGAAAAATTTACTACGCTGTAAACTACAGAAAAAAAGAATAAAAACACTGTATTTTTTATCGAAATGCCGTAAAACAAGCCTGTTGGTATTTCGGTAAAATAGGTACATTTGCTTTTTTGCAAAATTTGAAGATTTTATATAATTAATTACCTTGAAGCAAGAAAAAAACAAAAGAGAGGGAATGGGAACTACCTCTTACACCTGTCATTTTTATTTTTGGGACAGACTGCATGGCGTGGCGTAACGGCGGTCTGCCTGCAATCTTTTTTCCCGAATAAATTTCTCCGATCCGGAAGGCAGACCTTTTCAATTTTTCCCTATAACGGAACTTCACCCCAAATAATTAAACCCTGCAACTGGAATTAAACTGCAACCTTCACGAACGCGAAACCGAAACAAATTCTAATGACAATTGGAGATCGCCAGATGCTTTGCATGGTATTAACGTCCATTCTCTGCTATAGCGCAACTCTGCAGGGGTCGCTAACTACGGGAAAGCCGTATGGTTTAAAAGGGGATGTTGTTTGGTAACAAATATACCTGGCGACGATTGGGGGCTGGAGGTTTTAACGCTAGCCTACCAACTGGTCATATGCTTGTTTCTAAAGTATATTATTTAACTCCATTCTTAAGCCCTTTAGCACAGGCGATTCAAGAGATTCGTTTTTCCCGTTGTCTTATACAACCGTAATGGTTTTCTTCCAGCATATAGATTTCTATCTCTTAGGTCTCCGGTATCACGATCCAGTATTCCTTTACACCAAATCTCGCATAAAGATTTTTCTTTGCACAATATCTCTATATGCGCTATTTTCAGAAACTATCTTAATTACCATGTCAGGTGATCCCTGATATTCTTTTCACCAATGATACTCAACCTGTCTCTTGAAACAAATAGGATATCCGACTGAACAACATTTTCTTCATCAAGATAAACATCATAGGGAGCATCAAAGACCTCCCAGATTATTATCTGCTACAAATTTCTCAATAACAAATTCAATCTTCCTCGAAATCCTTTGATGCCTCGTGCTCGGAAATGTGTTATAATTAATTCTCCATCAATCAGTTCGTACCTTTTATCATCAGAAATTTTCAAATAATCTTCATAGGTGTACTTTTATTTTCCAGAACCGGTGTCATGGCGAACCTCCTTATTTTCACTTTATAAACTTCAAATACTAATAATTGTCGCTCCCTGACCTATCAGGAATATAAATAACCACTTGATAATTTCGGCCTTTGCATTAGCAAGATCATTTCTTACCTTATTAATATCTTTCTCAGCTCTCACGAAGTTTAGTCATATCGTTTTTCGTTTCTATTTGGAATTTGGTAATATCATCCTTCAGTTCACTTCGCAAATTGGCAATATCATCCTTCAGTTCACTTCGCAAATTGGCAATATCATTTTTTGTTATTAAACTTAAACTTATTATATCGTCTTTCAGCTCTTCACGGAGTTTAGCAATATCATCCTTTGTTGCCAAAAAACTTTCCTGCTTTCTTTGGTATTCCTCCAAAGATTTTTCTAATGCCTTTGTCAAAGTGCGCGCCTCATCTTCTTTGAATTGTGATTTTAAGTCTTCGTAAATCTCAAGGGTGTTTATAATGGGCATAAAAACCTCCGTATCTTAAAGTAACATGCAATGTGCATCGGTAAGAGTTCTGACTATGGCAGATTTTTAGGCGCTTGGCGCTATGTTAAGAACTGTTGGCATTATTAGTTATTTTCTCAAAAAAATTCAGGCAGGATGCTATTTGGATAACCATAGGGCAATAATAGTTCCCATGAGTGTAATCCAGAAACCAAAAAGCCATTGAGCATATCTATCTTTGCCGCCCCGATTTGTCCATTAAATCAAGCCTGGAATTTTAGATTTTACCCTCAAGCTCGCTCTTTACCCATTCAATCTTTGTATCGAGTTTGTCAAGCTACCTTCGATGTCTATCTTAGCAATTGAAGGTCAGTTTTCGTAGCAATATCGCCCTTAAATGATTAATAAATGATTCAATGAACTCTATGGGCCTCTTCTTCGCCGATTTTGGGTTCAGGGTTTTTATAAGGTCGAAGACTTATACATAACACAAAAGTAACAAAATCATTATGTGAAATCAACGGCAAAAGGGGAAGATTGGTTGCGTTTCCTTTCTTCATAGTGTGTGCCACATAACCAAAGAGGCACATGCAAAAACCAAGGGACAAATCTCTAAATCCCATCTTTCACAGGTGCATTTAAATACTTTCTCCGTGTCGTCTCTGCGTTATCTGTGTCCTATAGCTTGGCAGTAATCTTGAACGGTTTCTAAATTTACACGAACAACAAATAATTATTGTGATACAGCGTGAATGCCTTCTTTTTTGAATTCTATCATCATTGCATTTTCATAAACTTTTTCCAGAAAACCGTAACCAAGTTATTATAAACTTTAAAGAAGATTTCGATAATCTTCTCGGTCAGATCTTTAAATTAATATGCCGATAATCCGTGTCCATCAGTGTTCATCTGTGTCCAAACCATTTCTAAAATCCGATCTCCACAGAAATAATTGGTTTCATTGTTATCGCCAATCCTCTTCAGTCTTTATGGGTAATTTACGGATACGATGTCGTGTCTCTTCTACAACAACAACTGACCCCTCTTTTAAGCGAATCACAAGATTCATCAATACATGTTCAAGACGTTCATGACATGTGGTGTGCGAGTATTTCGAAGTCGGAAAAGAATAACACTAACTAATATTCCTTCAGAAAGGGCAATAATTTCTCCGAAATCTAAATCAAAAGTCAAAATAATACGCCCCTCAGAGGCCAGCTTTTTTAAAAATTTCCCTATCCGAAAGTTTGTGTAAACCTTCTTCCCGAAGATGCACTGCATCGTGTCCGTTTTCCCTTAGCCATTCAACAACCTTCATGGCAATACCCATATCTGCAATAAATCTCATTTTAACCACTTATACCGTATGGACTTCCTCCTGCTGCAACCACGCTGCATACTCTAATGCCTGCTGTATATCTTCACGTTCCAGGTCTGGATAGTCAACCAGTACCTCCTCAATAGGTAGCCCCATGTGCAATTTGCCCAACAATTACAGAAACCGGGAATCTCATACCTCTAATACACGCTCTTCCACCCATAATCTGAGAATCAAATGTATATTCTATCAAACATATTTTCTCTCCATTTAATTATTTAGCCACGAATAAACGGTAGAGGTAGAAACAGACGACGAGAATTTAGGCAGAAGTTTGTTTTCTCTGTTTGCTGGCTGGTTTTCCGCCAGTGCCACCATATCTCCGCCATATACTTATCATCTGCCCCCCTCGTCAAACCGTGCATGCGATTTTCCCGCACACGGCTTTCCGGACAGTCTTCTTCTTAAGCTTTCACAGGTTGTCTGACAGGAACATATTTTGTCGGGTCTATTAGTCCATATCTATTGACTAATTCCTTAAACGCTCCCCGATTATAGAGCTTGCTCCTGCGCTGACTTTTCCTCTTATAATATCTCGTCAATCTCCTGAAAAGATAATATCGTAGGTCTCTTTTCACCTTGTTTGGATACGTTACTCCTTTATTGTGAAATAATTTATCCATCCTCTTGTTATTGCATTCAATTCATTAGCTACTTTTTCCGCCGCTTTATGCCCATTGCCCTTGAGGTAGTTTCCTATCTTTTCCCTAACCTTCTTTTGTGATTTCTTGCTTGGTTCTATGTTCCAGTATTTCTTGTGTTTCCTATTGAGATAGTC
Source organism: Candidatus Kuenenia stuttgartiensis (assembly GCF_900232105.1). NCBI lineage: Bacteria > Pseudomonadati > Planctomycetota > Candidatus Brocadiia > Candidatus Brocadiales > Candidatus Brocadiaceae > Candidatus Kuenenia > Candidatus Kuenenia stuttgartensis. The sequence continues at coordinate 2,521,862 of NZ_LT934425.1, read as the reverse complement.
TAATGCTTCACGAGGTATTCGCTTTGCCATCAGTACCCAATCATCCGCATAACGTATGATTTGTTATCCCATACTTATAGAAAACCCCATTCTCTCTATTGACTGCTTTATCGAGCATGTGCAGATATATGTTTGCTAATAATGGTGATATTACGCTTCCCTGCGGTGTTCCTATCTTATTTTTCCTCCAGCCACCTGGTTTGCCTTCCTCTACCACCGGTGCTTTTAACCACATTTTTATCAAGTGCAGTACGTTCTTGTCGCTTATCCTCATCCCTATTAACAGTAACAATTCCTTGTGCGGTATTGTGTCAAAATAAGAACTAAGGTCTGCGTCAAATACCTCTGTTTTCCCTTCTCGCAGTCTTTCTTTTGATTTTCCTCACAGCATCGCCCGCTGAACGTCCCGGTCGGAATCCGTAGGAGCTATCTTCAAAGTCTGCTTCGAATATCGGCTCTATTACAAGCTTTACACTCATCTGCACTACCCTGTCTTTTATCACAGGGATTCCCAATGGTCGTGTCTTACCGTTGGTTTTAGGTATGTACACTCTCAGTACCGGCTGTGGTTCGTAGGTTTTGTTTTCAAGTTCCTCTATTATCTCTCCAAGAAACTTCTCCACCCCGTATGACTCCACATCTTCAAATGTAATCCCGTCTGCCCCGGCGCTTCCTCCATTGGATTTGCAGCGCTTGTACGCCTCTCTCAAAAAAATGCAACATTCTCACCTTGTCATACAATACATAAATTTTATACACAATCTATCAGATAAATCTTTGACTAAGTGTCTTGTTATTGCTGTAAAACTTCATTGCCTGTCAGCGAAAGTTCAGATACCTGTGGGCAAGCCTGTTTCTTTATTATGAACGGGAGCATTCCCGATTTTTGTAAAAATGTCATTAGCGGGGAGAGGGAAAGGAATAGTAACACAAGCTTCCTGTTTGAGGGTAAAATGCCACAAGCAGGATGCTTGTGTTACAATGTACAATTAGTTAACCAAAAATCGGGAATGCGCCTGTTGTTCAAACTATGTCCCCCGCTGGCGGGGGTGCAGGGGGTGGACTGGATTTCTCCATCGATTCAACTACCCCTTTATTATGAAAACAAATTTGACCCTCTTTCCCACGCTCCGCAGACTGGTCAAATGGACAATTTTATCCTGCTTCGTGACATGCATTCCCGCAGAACGTAGGAATGAGAAGAAAAATTTATGGCTATTCATGTTATAAACCTCCCAGATTTCCTCCGCAGACAATTCCACCCCCTTAATCCCCCGCCAGCGGGGGACAGGCTTGCCACATCCCCCTTGCTGCGTTGTTTTGCCCCAATCACACAAACGGTTACAAAAAATCGGAAATGCTCCTATTATAAACCCGGATACGAAAGTGGAAAAATTTTTCTCTGATTCCCAAATTTGTTTAAAAAGAATTTGAAAAATATTTCACATGGCATATACATATTAGCTAAGGTCTTTTTGCAAAGCCCATTTGTTCAAAATCTTTATCAAGTGAATGTCTTTTTTGTTTTCTAAGGCAACTCACGCGCTGGTATCAATAAAGATTTTCATTTCTTTATTCCGTACAAACAGAAATAGTGTCTTTCAGAAGCATCGTTCCATTTGCCTTCAGCAGCGCCTTTACCAAGTTCTTCCCATACTGACCACGCTTCATTACTGTCTTTTTCCATAATACATTCCAGTGTTTCGAAGATTTTTTTAAATTCTTCCTCTGGCATAGCATCCTCTCTCTCCTTTTAAAAACGTTGCGTTACGAATCTCCTCATAAATTTTATGGTAAATCTTTGTTTGATTCGATTTCAGAAACTATATCATCCACCGTCATTCCTTTAAATATTTTATCTTTCATTTCAGTATAGTTTCCTTTTCCAGCGCTAAACTGGTTTATAAACCGTATCGTTTTGCTAACGCCAAGTTCTTTAAAAAGAACTTCAAACGCTTCTTTATTTATTTCATTATTTGTTATCGTAATCATTTTCATACTCCTCTATAAATTCTATAGGAGAAACAATTTTTGTATCTAGCTTTTTGATCTTGCTTGCACTTTTGCGAAACCTATCGTCGCATGTGCAAAGATAATCTATTTTTTCTACATCAGCAATCGCAAGGTGTAGCGCATCGATTGCCTTTATATTTCGCATTTCAAATTCTTTGGCTCTCTTAACAATTTTATCAGACAAAGTAATTCTTTCTGAATGTAACGATATTACTTTTAATCCAGAAGATATTCGTTCCGGATCAGGTGTTTTCTTTAACTCAAATTCTACCACTGATGAGGTAATCAGGTCAATCCTTCCATCCTCAATCAGTTCTATAATACCTAAATCCTGCAAACGATTTTCGCAATGCGAAAATCAGTATTTTCCACTACCAAGATTGGCAAAAAGCGATAACAGATATCCGTTTTTTAGCAATTGTGGTAGCGCTATTGTACTACTTTAAACAAAAAGACATGGGAAATTGTCGGAAACGTGCTCTCTGATGCAATGAAAATCAAGATAGGGATGTACTGTCTCCATCTGCGGTATACTTACCACTCTCAAAAGACTAAAAAAACGAAATACAACGTCGGTTTTCTACTGAAAAACTACATCCAGTGACATGCGTTCCCACTTTTCCCATTCCTCCTGATGGAGAAATTTCTCCGGCAATTTTAATGTCATCTGCCGGCTTCTCTCCACCAGTTTCCCTGCCACACGGATTAACCACAGTCTCATCGTCTTTACTTCCCACTTTTGTATCACTCCACCACTGAGCAATCCCATCCACTTCAAAAGATTATACGCTAACACCGCACACTGAAATAGCGCAGCATTGGCCAAAAATTCACCCGTACGTATGTGCCCCGCATTCATCTGTCCTTTACTCTCTTCTATCAAAGTCTCGCAGGTAGCCCTCTTTCCATAACAACGATGCGCTTCCATCGGACTTAACCGCTCCGTTGTAACGTAACAAAAATACTCATACACGGACACTTCTACTAATTTCTTTTCTCTTTTGACCAATTGCCGCACTGCCACAAAACGTCTCGCACGATCCCACCCTGCACATCGATACCAAAATTCAGCCTGTTCCCATCCTGGCTCCCCTTTCACCTCATTCCATTTCTGCCCTTCAAGCAATCCTTCCAGATTCTTCAGCTTTACCTTAATCAGATATCCCGCCAATATTGACTCAAGGTATTCAAGTAATTCTCCGGTAAAAAAACCGCTGTCTCCCCGAAATACCACCCTTACCCCCTTATTCATGTACGCCATACATTCCTTCATGAACTCTACTACTCCGTTACTCGTGTAGGCGCTTCCACAGCGGAACCAACTATGTAATACCTCCTTTGTTTCTGCAATAAATGCCATTAAGGGATGATACGCCTTCTGCCCCTTCTTGTGCGGATTATATCCTACCTCTGCACCCTCCTGTTTCCCATATACACCATCTACGGTAGAATCAACATCTATCCATACTTCGCAAAGAGCACTCCTGAGTTTATGGCCTGATCTCACCGCACGCTTCCATATCTTTCCCCTAAACCGGTGGATCACCCCCGTCAGTTCCACTATATCTCCCTGACTCGCCAGCTTCATAATACGTCCTATCGTAGTATCTACAGGTACCTCTTTCCACCCGGACATCTTCTTCAATACCTCATCTGTACACACCTTCATCACCTCTACCATCGATGTCGCCCCTGCTATCAACCCTATCACTACCATTTGTACCGCATCGATAAACTGATACCGGGCATTTGCTCCACGATCCTTATGGACCGCTTCATGGACTCTCTCCCGGAACATCAGCTTACCCATAAAATTCAATACCGGTAAAAGCCCTGCATGTACCGTTAAGCCTTTCCCGCTCATCTCTGCCTTGATTTTCGGTTGTCTTTTGCTGTATTTTTTTGCTATATTCTTCATCGAAATGGTGAATCTCCTTTCAGGTGTTTTTTGTTATCAATATACCGCCGAATACCTTGGAAATCCTACCATTTCAATCCTATTCCTGCAACAAGGCTTTGCCTTGTTTGCAGGATTTAGGTAATACTTA